>JANMHS010000133.1:0-42551 GCA_031375385.1 Synechococcales cyanobacterium OTE_70_metabat_200
CTTTCTAAACTGATCCCTCTAAAATTCTCATTCTTCTCCGGTTCCCCCCAGAATTGGGGGGTTAGGGGGGCGAAGTTGACCGGATACAAAGCTACAAGTAGGTTGCAGCTCCATAGCTTATCCCGAACTCACGTTAAATTAACAATGAATTTGGTTAATCCCCATGGTAGGGGCAGGTTTCAAACCTGCCCCTACCAATGGAATGGGAATGGGATTCTTAAACCGCCGTAGAACTTGGTCCCAAGCGACCCAAGCCATTCTGAACGAATTCCTGCACCATCACAAAACGCTGGTTAGCCTGGAACACACCGCTCAAGATCGAGCTAAACCGTTCCAGATTCCAAGAGCCACTCGGCACATTTTCCGGTTGCTCCTCCAAGTATTCCACCAGCGCCAAACCAACAATCCGCGTCAAGTACGCCGCGCTCAACCCTTGAATCAGACCGCCGATCGCATAGGTGGCTGGGTTGGTCTTCAGAATCTGGCCGATCGTCTGAGTGGAGAATTCTACCAAACCCAGCTTCAGCAACAGACCGCCCAAATTGCTAGCCATTACTTGAGCTTGCTCCAGAGAAAACTTTTGTTGATAAATCGCTCCCAGATCCATAATCATCTGCACATTTACCGCCGCCGTGGCCAGTAAATCCAGAGCAGGCAAAGGATTCGCAAAAGCCGCTGCCCCCACAATCCACTGGCTCTGCTCGATCGCTGGCATCGCTTTCGCCCGCCGTAGATCGTTGAGCTGTTTTTGTCCCCAGATTTCCAGCTTGGCCACTTGGCGGTAGGTGCTGGCAATTCTCAGCTGTGGCCCTTCGGCGGCCAAGACCCCTTGCAATCGATCGGTCAAACTTTCCACAACCACCGGCGGTTGCTCCAGAGATTCCACCACAGAGCCATCCGCTTGCATGGCCTTGACTTTAATGGCTGCGGGGTAGGCGCTGGTCGCCAACAGGTCAACCCCAGCCACCAGACCGCTGACGGTGCTCCGAATTTTTTGGGTGACCGTTTCTCGATCGACCGGCAAATAACGATCCTGTTGATTGAAGGCTAACAGCAATCGCTGGCGTTGGCTCAGCTTTGCTAAAAATTGGTAGGTCGTAGCCGTCAGGTCACCATTGATCACAAACAACACCAAATCCGCCAATATCAAAGATTCATCGATTTCCTCATCCCGATTTTCGGCCCCTGGGGCAAAGAGTGCTGGGGTCTCGGTAGTATCTACAGATCGCTCGCCGTGAAGCGAAGCTATCCCGTAGGGAATCGCCCTGGGCAGTACCTCCATCAATTTGGTCTTACCTGTGCGTCCCGGCCCCGTCACCGCCAGCCGATAGTGGGGCGAACTCAGGTGCTCTAGGGCTTGCTGCAATTGTTTTTGGAGTTCGGTGGCATCCAGCCCCGCTGCGGTCAGCCGCTCGCCGATCGTGCGGACGCGGGCGATCGCCTGTTCCAACCCGGCTTGGTCTATTGGGCCTGGCATTGCTTTAGGCGCAGCCGATCGATTCTGCGACCACCACCAATAGCCACCACCCGCAATGGTTGTACCCATCAATAACAGATCGCCCACATCGGTCAGGGCGTGATGAATCACATCCATCCCTAAGAGTCCTGCCGATAGGGCCAGACCACCAATTACCAAGGGTTTTTGCAGTTGCAGGTTCATAAAAAAAACAAATCCTCTGTAGATTGCCACCGGTTTCCAGATTTTAGATTACAGTGGTTGTCCGCAAACGCCAAGATAGTTTTCCAGCCCCTGCCGGTAGTGAAAACTGTCGGTGGTGCTTAGGGTGCTGGAGCATGAATTTTTGTATCTTCTCCTACGGATTCTAAATATTTGCCATCCAAGAGAAAACTGCCTCGCGGGAATTTCACTACCCAATATTCGGCGGGGCGACGCTCTAGCACTGTGCCGGTTTCGCCCACGGGAACTAGCTGGGGCGGGCGTAGCATTGGCATGGGTTCGGCGGTTTTGAAATAGGGCGGCGCGAGGCTGAGCCGGACGGTGCTGCCGATCGAGAATTCTTTGGGTTCTGTGGTCATAGGAAATTTACTAAGAATTTTGGTGTGACTAAGGAGCAAGAATTTAATAATGGCCAAGGGTGACAATTTAACAAGGGACACCTTGGGAAGCCCTCACCCCTTCGGCTCGCCCTGCACGCCCTAGAGGGAGTAGCGAAAAATCCGGTCTTGGGGTTTCCCCTGCTTGGATTGATTGCATGGTCGGGAAACCCGACCGCATCAACTCCGCAAGTGGAGGACTTTTTCAAGACAAGAGACTTTGCCTGCGCTCCGGCTCCCCTCTCCCTGCTTGGGAGAGGGGTTGGGGGTGAGGGCTGCCAATGGATGCATTGAATTTCAGTCAAATAATGGATCTTATTCAATTCTTATTCCTAGGGAGCCGTGGCGTTCTTCTTGATCGCTGCGGCCACCTGGCGAATTAGTTCTCCAGCTCGATCGTTGTTGGCGTTGCGCTTCACCAGCGCCACCACAATATACTTTTTACCGTCGGCCAATTCAATCAGCCCCGCATCGGCCAGCAGATTATCCAATTCGCCGGTTTTATGGGCGACTTTGGCTTTCGGGTCGTTCAGTCCGGCTGGTAATAGGTGGTTGCGCTTGGTCTGACGGAAGATTTCTAAAGCGGTCTGCCGCCCAGTGGGTGAGAGCAGATTCCCTTTTTCTAGTTGCTGTAAAACCATCGCTAGCTCTCGTCCGCTGACTTGGTTGGTACCGGTGAAATCCGGTAGGGGTGATCGCAAAGTAGTGGTGACTAATCCCCAACTCCGCCACTGGAGATTGAGCTTTTCGCTGCCACCCAGCCGCTCGATCAGCAAATTGGTCGCTGTGTTATCGCTGATCGTAATCGATGCCTGGAGTGCTTCGCGCACCGTGACTTTGCTCCCGAGGGCCATGCTACTCATGGTGCCAGAGCCAGCTGCGATCGCCGATTTTTTCAAGACCAATTGCTCCTCTAGCTTGATTTTGCCTTGGTCAACCTGCTGGAGGAGCGCCACCGCAATTGGGATTTTGATGGTGCTGGCTCCAGCGACTGCTTGACTGGCTCCCAGATCCACATATCCGCCATCGGCCAAATTTTTTACCAGGAGATGCAGCTCCAGGTTGGGGTATTGCGCTGCCAGAGCTTGGATCTGTTGTTGGAGACCCAAATTCTGCTTGCCGAGAGCCAAGCTCCCTAGGGGCGGGTTAGACTTTTGCTTAGCTACCGGTAGTTGCGCGGCCGGTTTCTGCCCCGGCAATTGGGTCCAAGACATGGCGGTACCGGCGATCGCACCGGCCCCCAGCAGCACGATCGAGATCCGTGCCGTATGTACGTACCAAGGTGCCGGCGCGACCTTGATCACTGGTTTACTCAGGCGGCGGATGGGTTTGCGAGTCCGCCTGATCACCTGCTTCGGCTGTACTCGCCGTCGCCGGCGGCGCAGCAAGTTGCGCCATCGTGACGGCGAGATTTTTTGAGAAGAAGAACGGCGAGCCATAGGTAAACGCTGGCGGGAAGAGCTTTGAGTTTACCAGACTTTTTTAGTCCAGTGGCGGGCTTGCTCATAGCAGGCCAGGGCCTCTGGAATCCGGCCTAGCTTGCTGAGTACTCGGCCCCGGTTGAACCAGGCATCTTGCTGCTCTGCCTCAATTTCGATCGAGCGTTCGTAGCAAAATAGAGCATTGTCTAAGCGTTCTAGTGTTAGCAAGCAATTGCCGCGGTAATTCCAAGCCTCTGGCATGTCGGCCTGGAGCTGCAATACCCGATCGTAGCTGACTAAGGCTTGCTCCGGCTGCTGAGTTTCCATCAATAGATGGCCCCGTTCCATAAGCGCCAAGCAGAAATCCGGCTGTAGTTCGATCGCCCGATCCAAGCTGGCAATGGCTTCCGCCGACTGACCTAGATTTTTCTGCACCTTGGCTTGGCTATACCAAACCTGCCGATCGCGACTATCTAGTTTCAGGCTGCGCTGGTAGCAAGCTAATGCATGGCTGTGGCGCTCTAGCCGCTCGAACATTTCGCCTAAGCTACTCCAGGCCAAAGGACTGCGGGGTGAGAGTTTGGTGGCCTGTCGATAGCTATTCAGGGCTTTGGCCACATCGCCCTGTTGAATCTGTACCAGACCCTTCTGGATCCAAGATTGGTAGTAGTTCGGGTCGTGCAATAAGGCCTTATCGTAGGCTTCGATCGCCTCGACCCAGCGCTCGGCCTTCTGCAGCAGATTGCCCCGCTGGTAGTGGCCCTGGGCGGCATTGGGCTGAATGGTCAAACAGTTATCCAAGCAGACTAAGGCATCTTCATAGCGCTCTAAATTACCTAATGCCAAGCCCCGATTCATCCAGACCAAGTGGTCGTGGGGATTCAGTTCGCAGCTCTTCGAGTAGCAATCCATGGCCTCTTGCCATTGGTTGAGTTGCTGGAGGGCCAGTCCGCGATAGCTCCAAGCACTGGAATCTTGGGGCCGAATCCCAATACACCGGCCATGGGCTGCTGCTGCTTCGGCGAAGCGCCCCAAATGGAATAACGCTTTGCCGCGATTGTTCCAGCCCTGATAGAAGTCCGGTTGGATCGCCAAAGAGCGATCGTAGCTGTCGATCGCCTCGTGATAACGGCCTAAGCAACCCAGGACATTACCGTGATTATTCCAAGCATAGTAGTCTTGGGGCGAATGGCTGAGTACCTTTTGGTAGTTGGCCAACGCCTGCTCTAGACGCTGTAATTGGAACAGAATATTGCCCTGTTGATACCAAGCTGGATGGTAGGTAGGATCGATGCTCAAGCAGCGCTGATAGCATTCCATCGCTTCTTCGAGGCGCTGTTGCTGGAAGAAAATGTTGCCTCGCTGATGCCATGCTAAGTGAATATTTGGCTGGCAGCGTAGGGCCCTGTCATAGCTAGCTAGGGCATCCTCGTGGCGATCCAAAACCGCCAGCAGGTCGCCGCGGTGGAACCAAGCCCAACCGTTCATTGGATCGATTTCTAAGGCTTGGCGGTAGGCCGCAGTGGCTTCCACTAGTCGGCCCAGCTGGAAGTAACTACAGCCCAAATATTGCCAAGTGACCGATTGCTGAGGTTGCTGCCGATTGGCCCCCGTCAGGCTGTCGATCGCCTCATTGAATTGACCCAGATGGTAATAGGCCATTCCCTGCTGGCGCAGGTAGTCGCTGGACTGCTCCGTATTGCTCAGGGCCTGCTGAATGGCCACCAAAGAATCCCCCCACCGCTCGGCCTTGCCCAATACCACGCTGTAGCGATACCAAACATCTGGGTTGCTGCCGTTCAATTTGAGGGCTTGGCGATAGGCATCTACCGCTTCTGGCCATTGGCTCATCTCGCTCAATACTTGGCCTTGGTGACAACTGGCCACAAATAACAACTGGGGTTGTTGGGGTGTCTTTTGGGCAATGCCCACAGCGCTCTGGTAACAAGAAAGAGCTTCGGGCCACCGGCTCATTTTGGCGCAGGCTTCGCCATAGTTCAAAAAGAGCTGATAGTTGGTGGGTAACAAGCGGGCCGCTCGATCGAAGCACTTAGTCGCCGCTAACCACTGTTGTTGCTGAGCTAAGGCTTCGCCCTGTCGATACCAAGCATTGCCGAACTCCGGATCGATCTGGGTGGCCCGCTGGTAGGAGGTGGCCGCATCGTGCCAGGCTTCCTTGCGGCTCATCAACCGACCCAATCCAAACCAGGTATTGGCATCCTGGGGCTGATGGGAAATTGCTTCCCGGAAACAGTCCATAGCTTCGTCTAGTTCGCCTGCTTGGGTTAGACCATTGGCCAAATTGTGCCAAGCCGCATGGTAATCCGGCTGTAAGTTAGTGGCCCGCCGATAGCTTTCGATCGCCTCCCGCTGCTGACCCATGGCCAATAAAACCAAGCCTCGATCGTTCCAGCAATGGAAGTCCGTGGGCAAAATAGTCAGGGCTTGGTTATAGCAACTCAAGGCCTGTTCGTGCCGATCGAGCTGCCGGAGGGCGTGGGCCTGTTCGCACCAGGCAGTCTGCCGGTCTGGATCGATTTCAATGGCACGCATGTAGCCCTGCAAGGCTTCTTCTTGACGGCCCAACTGCCAGAGGGCCGCGCTGCGCTCGCCCCAAGCGTCATAATCCCGATCAGAAATTTTCAAAGCCCGCTCGTAGCTAACCACCGCATCTCCGGGGCGATTTTGCTGCATCAGCGCGCCCCCTCGGCCCCGATGGGCCGCCGCTAGGTGTGGATTGCCCGCGATCGCCTTGTCATAGTTGGAAATAGCATATTCGTAGCGGCCCAAAGCACAGAGCGAGTTGCCGCGTTCGTACCAGACTTCATGGAAGCGTGGCTCCAGCTTCAAGGCTCGATCGAAGCTGGCCAAAGACTCGTTGTAGTTGCCCAAGTAGGATAGTTCCCGCCCGCGCTCGTACCAAAAATCCGCCCGTTCCGGGGTGATGTTAATGGCTTTTTGATAACCCACCAGAGCTTCCTGGTGCCGATCGAGGTAGGACAGCGCTCGACTGCGACAGTACCAGAATTCCGCATCTCGCTCCTGGAGTGTCAAGGCTCGGTCAAAGCTCTCCAAGGCACCTTCCCAAGATTTCAGCTCCAGCAGTAACAAGCCGTAGGCATGCCAGAGATGGGGGTCGTTAGTTTCCTGTTCCAGCGCCGATTCAAAGCTGGATAGCGCCTCTTGCATTTGGCCCACTTCCGCCAACACTTTGCCCCGGCTGTACCAAGCTGGATAGTAGTCCGGCTGAATTTGCAGGGCCTGGTTGTAGCTGTTTACGGCTTCCTGGTGCTGACCCAGATGGGCTTGGACGAATCCTAGGTTGTTCCAGGCCGGATAGTAGTCTGGGCGCAGCTTCAGGCATTGCTCATAACTGTGTCTGGCCCGATCGAACTGTTCTAGCCGAAATAGGGCCATCCCTCGGTTGTACCAAGCCCGATAGAACTGGGGTTGCAGGCGCAGCGTATGGTCGTAGTGTTGGATAGCTTCATCGTAGTCGCTCATCTGGAAGCAAGCTACGCCCAGGTTATTCCAAGCGCTGTGCAGATCGGGTTGAATTTCGATCGCCTGCCGGTAGCTGTGGATGGATTCTGGGTAATGACCAAGCTGAAACAGGGTCTTGCCTTGATTGTTCCAAGCATCGGCATACTGCGGCTCTGCATTTAGCAGTTTCTGATAACATTCCAAGGCTTCTTCGTATTTCTCTAGTTGGAACAGAGCTTTGCCTTGGCTGTACAAGTTCTCTCGATCGATATTTTGAGATGCGTTGACATGCTCGAAGCATTCCAGCGCCTGTTGCTGCTGCCCCATGTTGGCCAGCAGTTCGCCCCGCGCCTTCCAAGCTTCCATAAACTGGGGCGCGATTTTGGTGGCTCGTTCGTAGTGGGTTAAGGCTTCCCCTGGTCGATCGAGCTGTACCAGCAGATTGCCCGCATAGTGCCAGGCTTGATGAAAATCTGGCTGATGACCTACGGCTTGCTGGTAAGCATGCAGAGCTTGGGGTAAGTCCTGGACGTAGAAGTAGGCTTTGCCCAAATTGGCCCAGGCTTCTGGGAAGTTGTGATGAATCTTCAAGGCTCGCTGATAAGCTTCGACTGATGCTTGGAACTGTCGCTGCTCGAATAGCACTACGCCCAAGTTGTTCCAAGCCTGATGGAACTCTGGCTGAATTTCGATCGCCTGTCGGTAGCAATCCTCGGCCTTGGACAGTTCACCGCTCTGGCAGAGGGCTTGGCCAAAGTTGTTCCAGGCATAAATATCTTGGGTATTGATTTCCAAACTGCGCTCGAAGCAGTGGTGCGATTCCACCAACCGCCCGAGGTGGAACAAGACTAAGCCCCGATTGCTCCAAGCTCGGTAATCCTGTGGGTCGATCGCCAATAGTTGCTCGTGGGCTAGTAGTGCATCTGGGTAAAGGCGCAGAGCCATCAATGCCTGGGCTCGTTGTTCCCAAGCAAAGGCATCTTGGGGATCGATCTCTAAAATTTGGTCGATGCTATCTAGGCTGGTTTGGTGCTGTCCTAACTGGTTCTGCACCCAAGCTAAGTTGCCCCATGCTTCCGTGTTGCGTGGGGACATGCGCACTACCTGGTTGTAGGCATTCTGGGCCTCTGGCAAGCGTTCCAATCCCACCAGCGTCCAGGCCAGGTTCTGCCAGACTTCCACTCGCTCTGGCTGCATTTCAATCACGCGACTGTAGCAGGAAAGGGCTGCATCGTATTGCCGCGCATCTCTGTACAGATTTCCCTGGTGGTACCAAGCTGCTGGATCGTTCGTATCTACTGGCGCGCCATATTCTATCATCTGTTCTTCCATCATGCGATCGGTGGCGGTCAAAGAATCCGGATAGGAAAATTCATAATCCCCCGGTGTCGATGCTTGCGCAGAACTTGGCGTAGCTACGCTGGGCTTTTTGTTCTGAGTAATGCGCCAGATTTTACCTAGCATAGTTGGTAGCCCTAGTCCTTGTAAAAAAATATGGTAGAAGTTGAAACGAGTCTCGATGCAGCAGCGACGGAAAGTTCAATCAGCCTATCTCTAATCCTAGGAAAAGATTTGTGATACTCATAACCAAAAGGCTAGATCCAAATCACAAACAAAAAACCAGGAGACTAATTAGTACAGGAATTCTTAATGGGGGGAAATTTATTCGGATAAATAAAAGTCCGCCCTGAAGCGATCCAGAGAATTCATGGCCAATGTTCTAGCTAAAGGAAAATTTAACAAGTCCGAACGAACGATGACATAGTACAACTCTTTTTAGCAAATTCTTGATTATCTATTAAAAATTTCCACTTTCACTTTGCAAAACTTTTTTAAAATTATCCAATTTTCTTACAATCAGCATATCCAAGGTCTAAGTCTTGGTCAATTTGCGACCGGCAGCGATCGACTGAAATGATTTCCATAACCTTTACTACAGGGTAGTATTGATGTGGTTGTAGGTGAATTAAGCCCACAAGGAAGTCATAGAAAAATATTAGCGGTCACCTCCCATAAAAATAGCTTATAAATAATATGACTTTAGCTTATCTATTGGTCGTTCATGGCAGCCGCGACCCTCAATATGGGGTGTCGCTAGGGAGCTTGGTCGTAGATTGTCAGCGCAGATTCCCACCGGGCACGCTCCTCTCTGCTGCCTATCTGGAATTAGCCGAGTCCGATCTGGCGACCCAAATCGCCGCCTTTGCCCAGCAGGCCCTAGCCCAAGGTTGTCAGGATCTGTGCATCCTGCCCCTGTTCCTAGCTCCGGGCGTTCATGCCAGTCAGGATATTCCAGCGGCGATTGCGGCTACTGCCCTCCCCATTGGTTGCCAACTAAAACTCCTAGAGCCGATCGGTCACAGTATGGTAGAAATCCTGGCCGGCATTCGATCGACCTTACCCCCCCAGACGATTTTGCTCGTTCATGGCAGTCGCAGTTCCAGCCCTTTTCTGCCAGAGTTAGCCGCTGCGATCGACTGTCAATTAGCCTACTGGGCTATTCCTACGGCTCAGGCTCCCAGCTTTGCAGACTGTGCCACGGCCTGGGCCGATTTTCCGGAAGTGGGCATTCTCCTCTATTTCCTCTTTCCTGGCAAAATCACCACAGCCATTACGGAGCACACAAATGAGCTAAGATTGCGATTCCCGCAGGTGCGATGGCAAACCACCCCTCCTTTGGCCACTGGCGAAGCCCTTGTTACCAAAATTGTGGAGTTGTTCCAAGCCGCACCAGCGTAGAACAAGAACAAAGTGATGCTCCAAGATTCCCCTGCGGCCCAAGATTTCGTGGAATTGACAAGAAGATAATGGGAAAAGTTTATTTGGTGGGCGCAGGGCCGGGGGATCCCGACCTGTTGACTGTGAAGGCGGCACGATTGCTAGCCCAGGCTGATTTAGTGGTCTATGATGCCTTGGTTAGTCCGGCTATTTTGCAATTAATTTCCCCCACTGCCCAAGCGATCAATGCGGGCAAGCGGATGGGCAAACATTCCCTGTTGCAAACTGAAACCACCGATTTGCTCGTGGCCAAAGCAGCAGAATTTGAGACGATCGTCCGGCTGAAGGGTGGCGACCCCTTTGTCTTTGGTCGGGGCGGTGAAGAACTAGAGGATTTAAATGCCGCCGGCATCGAAGTGGAAGTGGTGCCCGGGGTTACTTCGGGTATCGCGGCTCCAGCTTATGCCCAGATTCCGCTCACCCACAGGGATTACAGCTCTTCCGTCACCTTCGTCACCGGCCACGAATCCGCCGGTAAGTACCGGCCAGCCGTGAACTGGTCGGCGATCGCCCAAAGTGCCGAGACGATCGTGATCTACATGGGTGTTCACAATTTGCCCCAAATTTTGCCCCAGCTGCTCCAAGGGGGCTTACCCCCAGATACGCCGATCGCCCTGATTCGTTGGGGTACCACCGCCGCTCAGGAAGAATTAATGGCCACTCTGGCTACGGTAGAAGCTGAGTTGATCGCCCGCAATTTTAGTGCTCCAGCCATTATTGTGATTGGCAAAGTAGTGGAATTTCGCGAAAAATTGCAAGATGTTAGATCGCAAAAGTCTGTGATTTGAATCACAAAGGATCTCAAGCTTAAGGTTTATTAAAGATTGCAATTGCCTGTTCAGAACCTTACGCTCAGAGGTTTTGAGAGATTTGAAAATCCGTCAAAAATCGGCTATTTCCTAGATGCTGCGAGCGATCCCGCCATAAGTCCGAAGACACAGCTAGATTCTTGCGCCAGATCGCGGAAAATCCGCCTGATGTGACTCAAACTGTTGCTTGGCGAGCTGATAGTGGGCATCTTATAGGAGTACAAACCTTGCACACCAGTAACCATCAGCAACCTGCTTTTGATGCTACCTGGAAAACTCAGCACAGACTAGGCCGCCATCTGTGCCATACCCAAAAACTATGATTAGAAAGGCAAATAAGCAATCTGAATCCCTCGCCCAGTCCAGTCAGTGGCAGCTCCTAATCCGCCACCCGCTGCTACTGAAAGTAGTAACTTGGCTGAGCAGTTTGAGCGTCATGGCCAGTGCCAGCGTCTCTTGGGCAGAACTCAAGCCGATCGAAATTACGGCTCAGTCCGCTACTCCTAATTTCTTTCAAGGCCCTGCGCTTCCCGTTACTGGAGCCAGTGCTAATCTGCCCCTGTCTCTCTCGGCAGTGGATCTCGCGGCAGCCCAAAGCCATAAGAAGCTACACACCGACTTAATCGGTTCCGGTAATTTTATGGTGGGTCTTACTGCGCCTAGCAGCCAGCCCAAACGCTCCTACCAATCCAAAGCGGGCGTGCCCTTGGCTATGCAAGTGCCTAGGTTGATCGATTGCAACAGCATTTCCCGTCAATTGGTCAGTAGCCTTTGCAGTAAGGCCAGCAGCCAAGGTCGCATCGCCACCGTAGCTGCTTATCAAACTAAGGTAGCTCCAGCCGTCACTCCCCTACCTGTTGTGCAGCAGCAGCCCGCTCGTCGCCTCCCGAAGCTGGTAAGCAATACTCGTCCTGTAGTGCAGGCGCAATTACGCTTAGATAAGCCCCAGCCAGTAGCCGCGGTTTCTAACGCTGTGCCGGTCTACGTCGCACTGCCGCGCACCAATGTGATTCCGGCCATCAGCCAGATTCCGACGGTCAGTCGGCCCCAAGTGCCTACTATTGCTCCCCTGCCTACGGTTCAAACTGTTAAGGTTGCTTCTGGGATGCCTGCGGCGATCGCGGCGGCTAACTATCAGATCAATGCGGACTTTATCTATCCGTTGGCTACTCCAGCTCCCATCACTTCCAACTTCGGCTGGCGCACTCACCCGATCACTGGTAACCGCCGTTTCCACGCCGGGATGGATTTTGGCGCACCCTCTGGCACACCGATCGTGGCCGTAGCTCCAGGTCGGGTCGTGGTAGCTAATTGGCATGGTGGCTACGGTAAAGCCGTCATCATCGAGCACAGCAACGGCCAGCTCCAAACTCTTTACGGACATATGTCGGAAATCTTTGTTCAAGAAGGACAAATTATTCCTCAAGGTACGGTCATTGGCCAAGTCGGCAGCACCGGCAACTCCACTGGCCCTCACTTGCACTTTGAAACTAAGGTACCCACCGCCGATGGTTGGGTAGTCGTGGATCCGGAGCAAGAAGTAAACTATGCCTTGGCTAACCTTCGTCAAGCTCAAACCAACCAATACAGCCGTCGCGATGGCAACTAAGCAATAATTTTGCTAATTATCAAAAATTTCTCCCCAATTAGTTGGGGAGAGATTTTTTCGATTAAAGGAACAGAGCTTGTCCAGAGTGGCTGGTCAAGGGCAGCAAAAAGCCCAGCGATCGCACCGAGCTTTTGCTGCAGACAATTAAATTGACAATTATCGTAGGATTAGCTAGTACGACATTATAGTCCTACCCGACTGTCGCAGGCAGCGTAGACAATGAGCAAGAAAGTCAGCATCAATAAACATAAACATGTAGATCAGGTTATGGAGGTTTTGTTCGTGGGTACAGATCGTTTTGGCTGGTTGGCTTGGGGCTTAGGTATCTCAGTGGCTTTAGTACAGCCAGCAGTGCTGGCCAATTCGGCAACGGAAGTTAATGATATTGCTCAGTCGATCGCCGTCAAGATTGCAACGACCAATGGCAATGGCTCGGGGATTTTGTTGCAGAAACAGGGTGATGTTTACACGATCCTGACCGCAGCCCATGTGGTGAAGAATGCACGGGCTAGCTATACCATCACTACTCCCGATGGTCGCACTTATCAGCCGATCGCCAGTTCTATCCGTCGCTACCAAGGGGATGTGGATTTGGCTGTTCTCAAGTTCCGCAGCTCCACCACTTACAAACTCGCTGAGTTGGGCGATTCCAATGTGCTCAAAGGGGGCGTGGAAGTCTATGTAGCTGGTTTCCCTGCACCAACAGCAGTAATTTCAGAATCCACTTTCTTTTTTCGGGAGGGCAAAGTCACCGCTAACAGTAAGCGCACTTACAAGAATGGTTATGCCCTTGTCTATAGCAATGACACTTTGCCCGGTATGAGTGGTGGCCCTGTTTTGAATTCCAATGGCCAAGTTGTGGGTGTTCATGGCAAGGGTGATCGAGAAATAAATGCTAGCACAGGCAACCCAGATGGGCCAAAGACTGGCTTTAATACTGCTATTCCGATCGCTCGTTTTGCCGATATTTCCGGGTCTTTAGGTATCACCCTAGGCACTCCGGTTGCCCGGACTATCCAAAGCTCTACCCTGACCGCAGACGATTATTTCCTGGCTGCTAGACAGAAAAATGGAAATAATGATTTTCACGGGGCCTTAACGGACTACAACCAAGCCATCTCTCTCAATCCTAAATTTCCTGTAGCCTACAACAATCGTGGGGTTCTGAAAGCTGAGAAATTCAATGATCCCCAAGGTGCCTTAGCCGACTACAACCTAGCCATCTCTCTTGATCCTAAATTTCCTATAGCCTATAACAATCGCGGAAATCTGAAGGCAAATCAACTCAATGACCCTCAAGGGGCTTTAGATGATTTCAATCGAGCCATCTTTCTCGATCCTAAAGATGCATTAACCTTCAGCAATCGGGGGCAACTGAAGACTGAGAAACTCAATGATCCCCAAGGTGCTTTTGCTGATTTCAATCAAGCCATCTTTCTCAACCCTAAATTAGCAGAAGCCTTCAACAATCGTGGCAGTCTGAAGAAAAATCAACTCAATGACCCTCAAGGTGCTTTAGCTGATTTCAATCAAGCCATCTTTCTCAATCCTAAATTAGCACAAGCCTACAACAACCGCGGAATCCTGAGGGCAAATCTGCTCAATGATTCCCAAGGTGCCTTAGATGATTACAATCGAGCTATCTCTCTCGATCCTAAATTAGCACAAGCCTATAACAATCGCGGGGTTTTGAAGAATGATGATCTCCATGACACCCAAGGTGCCTTAGCTGACTATGATCGAGCCATTTCTCTCAATCCTAAAAATGCAGAAGCCCACTTCAATCGCGGGCTTCTGAAGAAAAATAAACTGAAAGATCGAACTGGAGCCATCCAGGATTTTCGCACCGCTGCCAAAATCTTCCGTGAAAATGGTCAAACTGCATACTTGCAACTAGTGATCAATCACCTCCGCAAACTAGGAGCCAGCGAATAGTGCGGTAGAAATGCACTGCCCCAGAGGGGAATAGCACTCTAATCGCCCATTCGAGATAGAATATCTTTACCAAACATGTAGAGCAGGTGATGGAGGTTTTGTTCGTGAGTACAGAGCGGTTTAGTTGGTTGGCTTGGGGGATCGGGATCTCAGTGGTTTTAGTGCAGCCGGCAGTGCTGGCTAAGTCAGCGACAGAAGTCAACAATATCGCTCAGGCGATCACTGTCAAGATTTCGACTACCAACCGCGATGGCAACGGCAATGGCTCTGGAACTTTGTTGCAGAAACAGGGCAATATTTACACAATTCTAACCGCAGCTCATGTGCTAAAGAATGCGCGGAGCTATACGATTACCACTCCCGATGGTCGCACTTATCAGCCGATCGCCAATTCCATCCGCGTCTACCAAGGAGATGTAGATTTGGCCATCCTCAAGTTCCGTAGCTCCTCTAATTACCAGCTAGCCCAACTGGGCGATTCTAACGTGCTTCAGGGTGGAATGGATATTTATGTAGCTGGTTTTCCTGCACCAACAGCTGTAATTTCAGAGTCTATTTTCTTTTTTCGGGAGGGTAAGGTCACTGCCAACAGTAAACGGTCTTTCAAAAATGGCTATTCTTTGGTTTATAGCAATGATACTTTGCCAGGCATGAGCGGCGGGCCAGTTTTGAATTCTGAGGGCCAAGTCGTCGGCGTTCATGGTAAAGGCGATCGAGAAATAAATTCCAGCACAGGTAATCCAGATGGGCCTAAGACTGGTTTTAATACTGCTATTCCGATCGCTCGTTTTGCCGATATTGCCCAGTCTTTAGGCATCACCCTAGGCACTACGATTGCCCGCACTATCCAAAGTCCTACTTTGACACCAGACGACTATTTCCTGGCTGCTAAACATAAAATTGAAAAGAATGATTTTCGCGGTGCCTTAACCGACTACAACCAAGCTATCTCTCTCAAGCCTAAATTTGTAGAAGCCTACAACAATCGTGGGCTTCTAAAGAACAATCTGAATGACCTCCAAGGTGCTTTAGCTGATTATAATAGAGCCATCTCTCTCGATCCTAAATTGGTGACAACTTACAGCAATCGTGGAGTCCTGAAGGCTGAGAAACTCAATGACCCCCAAGGTGCTTTAGCTGATTATAATAGAGCCATCTCTCTCGATCCTAAATATTCAGCAGCCTACAACAATCGCGGGAGTCTGAAGTATCAAAAACTAAATGATTTCCAAGGTGCTTTAGCTGATTATAATAGAGCCATCTCTCTCGATCCTAAATATTCAGTAGCCTACTACAATCGTGGGATTCTGAAGGCTGAGAAACTCAATGATCCCCAAGGTGCCTTAGCCGACTATGATCAAGCCATCTTTCTCAACCCCAAATATTCAGCAGCCTACAACAATCGCGGGAATCTGAAGAAAAATCAATTCAATGAACCCCAAGGTGCTTTAGCTGATTACAATAGAGCCATCTCTCTCGATCCTAAATATTCAGCAGCTTATAACAATCGCGGGAGTCTGAAGCATCAAAAACTGAATGACCCCCAAGGGGCCTTAGCCGACTATAACCAAGCCATCTCTCTCGATCCTAAAAATGCACTAGTCTACAGCAATCGCGGGGCTCTGAAGGCTGAGAAACTCAATGACTCCCAAGGTGCCTTAACCGACTACAACCAAGCCATCTCTCTCAATCCTAAATATTCATCAGCCTACAATAATCGCGGGCTTCTGAAGGCTGAGAAGCTCAATGACCCCCAAGGTGCCTTAGCCGACTATAACCAAGCGATCACTCTGAACCCTAAATTTGCACTAGCCTACTACAATCGAGGGCTTCTAAAGAAAAATAAACTGAACGACCGAACAGGAGCAGTCGCGGACTTTAGAACAGCAGCCAAACTCTATCGACAACAAGGAAAAACCATTGACCTAGAAGATGCGATCGATCGCCTCCGCGAACTAGGAGCCAGCGAATAGTCCCGTGATGTTGCTTGTCAATATCGTCTAATGCATCAGCCCTGCAAATTCTGCCGAGAGAGCTATATGGTTCTGGCGCCAGCGGTGATCCCGTAGGACGGGTAATCCCGTATAGGCTAGAAGCTCACCTGCAGAGAATTGCTGTAGATTAACAGCCAACCATTACCACTCTACAAACCATAAAATCCTCAAGGAGAGAACTACTCTGGATCGCCAAAGCTTGGCAGGGAGATGGCAGCAGCTTCCACTTGGGCGAAGCGGTTGGCTCGCTGCAGTTGACTGAGGGTTTGGACGAAATCGTTGATCCCTTGGAATTGCCGGTAGACGGAAGCGAAGCGGATGTAGGCGACTTCGCTGAGGGGTTTGAGTTGGTCGAGCACTAGGTCGCCGATTTCGCTGGTGGTCACTTCCCGGTGAGTGCGGGATTGGAGCTGGGACTCGATTTCGTCTACGATCCGCTCCAGCGTATCTTGGGAAAGTCCGGTTTTTTGGCAAGCGTGCACCATGCCCCGCAGCAGCTTGGAGCGATCGAAGTATTCCCGCTCTTCGTTGCGCTTGATCACGGTCACTGGAATGAATTCGATGCGTTCGTAGGTAGTAAAGCGATGCTTGCAACGCAGACATTCCCGCCGTCGCCGAATGCTATGGCCTCCCTCGGTCGATCGAGATTCCAGCACCCGGCTATCGGTGAATTGGCAGTAGGGGCATTCCATAACAATCCGCAGGTTCCTTCAAGTAGGGCCATTTTAGCCTGAATCCGAACCTGAGTTCACTTTGTAGACTTTATAGTAACAGTTTTACCCTGAAGTGAATACAATAGGTTTGATATGTACGAGTGTTGCTTGGGCAGTGGTTTCCCCGAAGGTCTAAGATAAAATGTCGCAAAAGTTCCCCTCTATATTATCAACACATCCGAAGTATCGTCCAGACATCGACGGATTGAGAGCCATCGCAGTTTTTTTGGTCATAGTATTTCATTTATTTCCCAACCGACTGGCTGGTGGATTTATTGGAGTGGACATTTTCTTTGTGATTTCAGGTTTTCTGATTTCCTCGATCATTTTCTCCGGTTTAGAACTAGGTAAATTCAGCTTTGTGGATTTCTATAGTCGGCGGATCTGCAGAATATTTCCAGCCCTTTTATTCGTGCTGTTAGCAAGCTCAGTCTTTGGCTGGTATGTTTTGTTTATTCATGAGCATATGCAGCTAGGTAAGCATATTATTGGCAGTACTACTTTTACCTCTAATTTTGTCCTGCTCACCGAAAGCGGTTACTTTGACAATTCAGCAGACTCTAAACCACTGTTGCATTTGTGGAGTTTAGCGATCGAAGAACAGTTCTATCTACTGTGGCCACTATTACTGGCTTTAGCCAAGCGATTCAACTGGAGGTTTTGGCCCACGATAGTGGTGGTTGGGATTGCATCCTTGATCGTTAGTATCTATTTAGTTGATCGCCATCCCAATGCTGCATTTTACTCACCAGTATCTCGATTTTGGGAGCTGGCTATCGGGAGTTTTCTGGCCTACCTGCACTTGTATCAGCAGAGGATCCTCCAACGGCACCAAAATATTCGGTCATTTGGCGGAGCGGCGCTCATTCTCTTGGGCCTGTTGACCATCGACAAAACCACTAACTTCCCCGGCTGGTGGGCAATGCTACCCACTGTTGGTACATTTCTTTTGATTTCCGCTGGTCCTCAGGCATGGCTAAATCAGCAGATCTTATCAAAGAGTATATTAGTATGGCTTGGATTAATTAGTTACCCACTCTACCTCTGGCATTGGCCGCTCCTAGCCTACGCTCACGTCCTGGTGGGTCATCCCTTACCTACCCTGCTCAAAATATCGATCTTGTTATCTTCCGTTGGATTGGCTTGGATTACATACCAATTCATCGAAAAGCCCCTACGTTCTAGCCAAAATCAAAAAACAACACTATACCTGATCGCGCTCTTGCTGCTCTTTCTGGGCTATGGCATGCTGATGAATATGAATATGATGACGCCCCGTCATCGCAGTAGTAATTTGCAGGTCGTTGCTGCTGCCGTTGGGGACTGGCAGTACCATAAAGATCGGGAGGGCGTAAAAATAATGAACAATGCTCCTAAAGGAGTGTACTTTTTACCGGGCAAGACTAGCGACACGACTCTTTATCTCGGCGATTCTCATTTAGAGCAATATATACCAAGAGTCCTGGCAGTGGCCGAGAACAACCAGGCTAAAGCCAATAGTGCCATTTTTGCAACAGCTCCCGGCTGTCCTCCCGCACCAGGTATTTTTAGAAATAATCCCATGTCTAAATATTGCCCGGATGTCACAACTTATGCGACCAAATTGGCCCAGCAGGAAAGCATCAAGAAAATTGTGGTAGGCGGATGCTGGAATTGCTATTTCACAGACGCGGCTACCCCTTCAGTAATGGGCACGGAGGAATCCTACGTCATCGATCGAGAGCAGAAACGCAACTTCCGGGAAAGCCATGGCTTGGAAATGGGTTTTGCAAACCTAGAGCAGTTCTTGCGGCAACTGAGCAAAAACAAAGTTCTCTACATCATTCTGGATACTCCCCAGGATAACCGCTTCGATCCCAAGAATTTTTTGACCGGTTCTCGTCTCGGCCAAATCCAAGCCAGAAGTGACTATGCTAAACAGATTCCTAGAAATTCGTCACAAATTCAGCTCAGCAAAAAACTGGCCGAGATAGCCAAGAGAAACAATTTCAAAATACTAGACCCGGCGGATATGGTGTGTGTGCAGGATAGTTGCAGACCAGTGCAAAATGATGGTCGCCCTATATACCTAGATAAACAGCATCTCAGACCATTCTTTGTTACGGAAAAAGCTAGCTTTATCGATCAAACATTGGTGCGCGATTAATACCCACCCCCGAATTACTAGTAATTAGCTCCTGGGGATAAGCTGCTACGGCAAGGTGATATAACCCACTTCCCGATCGAACTTCAGCATCTCTAAGCTCTGGTCGCCATAAACATCCTCAATCTGTTGGTGGCAACATTCGATCGCAAAGTCCTCCAGATCCTCCGGCTCAATGCCAAACATAGCTTGGAACGTATCGCCCTGGACCCGACAAAAACTGGGTCGATCCGCATAGATCTGGCAATCCCGATGCTGCTTATCAAAATTAATACACCAGCCATCCTCACCCACCATCCTCAGATAGGTAGCCAACTGCTCGGGATTCAGATAATCCGCTAAGTCCGGCCTACTCGAAGGATCTAGGTTACAGCAGGCTCCACAGCCCGAAACACATTTCCACTTGCTCATGATTTTCTTGCCTAAACTCAGGGCCAATATAGCGCTAATCTATAACCCGCAACCACTTCGGGAAATTGAAGAAATATGTACTTTTGTAAACAGGATCAGTTTTTCCGGCTCAATCCTCGTTAAGATTGTATGGCACGATCGGCGAAAATCTATTTAAAATTAGTATCTGGAGATTGTAATGGAAATGATTAGCGGCGCTTTTGGCGCAATCAACTGGGAAGTCGTAGCTCAACTATCCATGGTGGGCTTGATCATGGTGGCTGGCCCCGTGGTGATCTTTGTTTTGTCGGCCCTGCGCGGCAACATGTAGTAATTGGCGGTACCACCAATTGATCGAGGCTGTCGGATCTACGGATGCGGCAGCCTTATTATCGTTGGCGGTCTTTTTGGTTGGCTTCTGTCTGGCGCAGAGGATTTACGACTCGACCGATCGCTTCCTTCAGAAAAGCTTGGACAAACTCATCCCGGCCCGCCAACTGGAACTGCTGGCGAACCACCTCCGTAATCCCGCCATCGCCCCAATCCTGATTGCGGCGAAAATACTCCACAAAGCTCTGACCAGCAATGCGCGTCAAATAAGCCCCGGTCACACCCTGGACAGCCTTCCCCAGCAAATAGGTAGCCACAGTCAGCTTGAGGGCCGTAGTAATCAGTTCGATCGATCCACGCAGGATCCCCAACCCTGTCACTGTTTTCCCGAGGGACATGGCCAGCTCCTTCGCAGTGGAACGATCCAACTGGCAGCCATAAACGTGGCCAAGATCTACGATCATCTGCACATTAATCGCTGCGGCGGCCAATAGATCCACCACCGGCAAAGGATTAAGGACGATCGCCCCGGCACTCATCCATTGGTATTTGTTGATAATCCGATCGGCTTGGATCTGTCGTTCTTCATCGATCAGGGTGCGGGCCGCTTGGCTGAGTTGTTGGGATTCTTGCAGAATCTTGTCGGCTACTAAGGTTTCGCCACTGTCTCGCAGTACTCGCAAGAAGCGTTTCAGGAAGGGCGTAATGTTCATGGGTGGCTGATAGTCTTGACCATCGGCCAGTTGTACCGCGCGGGGGTTGGCGCTGACGGCGACCACATCCTTAGCTGGGATCACCTGGGCTACTCTTTGCCGAAGGGTAGTCAGGATTGTTTCGCGATCGAGATCGCTGAAGATATCGGCTTTATTCAGAACCAATAGGGAGCGCTTGCCGATCGAAGCCAAGGCCAGCAAGGAATCCATTTCTGATTGCCGCAGGTCGTTATCCACCACAAAAATAATCATGGCAGCGGCAGCAGCTTGTTCCTTGGCAATCCGGCCCCGCTCGGTGCCCGCCAGGCCAGCTTCCAGGATGCCGGGGGTATCTACTAGCACGATTTGGCGATCCAAGCCTTTGAGGTGCATGGTGTGAGTAGTAGCCCCGGTGGTGGTACCCATGGTGGCTCCCACCGCACCGACTACCTCACCAACTAAGGCGTTGATTAAAGAAGTCTTGCCGACAGAGCCAGTGCCAAAGATGATCACTTCGATCGGGCCGCGCTGGAGGCTTTCGGCCATGCGGGCCGATTCTTCCAGCAGCGCCTGCCGGGCTACCTCGTCCTGAATCTGGCCGAGCTGTTGCTGAGTAGCTTGCAAATTCAGCTGCGCAGCAGCTTGGGAGTCGGTGGGAATCGTTGGGGTCTTGCTTTTTACCCGAGTGCGCAGAAAGCCGCCGTAATGCAGCAAAAAGCCGATGCCTAAGGCCAACAGACTAAGGACGATCGTCAGCACCGTGTTCGCCAACCAGGGGAGTTGGATGGAAATATAGAGGCTGTAGATGGAGTTAACCAACCAGAGTCCCAGTAGCAATAGGCCCAAGGCGATCGCTGTTCGGATCCAAAAAGGCGAGGGACGCATGTGGATCGATCCTCGTGAAACTGTTATTCTTCAATCATAGAGAATATTGCGAGTCGCGAGAGCTATGCTTCGCCGGAGGTTATCGAGTGGGTCAATACGAGCGCCTGATTTTAATGGCGGAAGATGAATTAACAGAATATAGTAGCGACGCTCGCAAGATAGAGAAGCTGCGCCAAAAATTTGGCCTCTCGGTTTCGCGCCGCGATCAAGAACAAATTCGTCAACAACTGGAAGCAGAGTTGCCGCAAGGCGGTCTGCCAAAAATCGTAGAAGAACAACGGCAGTCCGTTTCTTTGCCGTTTTGGGGAATTGCCGGCCTGGGATTACTGTTGGGAATTGCCATGAACCAGCCCTTGGATTTTTTGGCGACCGTTGGTGGCCTAGCTGGGGCGATCGCCCTCCAAAAATGGGGCTGGCAGCTGCAGGCCAAACGGTTAGTGCTGAACACGCTTCAGGATATCGAAGAGCGCATCAAGAACCCGCCTCAGACCTAGAACAGGCCCTGAAACCATTGGTTTTTCCGAGGATAGCAAAAAAAACCTAAATTTCAATGTCTGGCAAAGCGCATAAAACGCTTGTCGCAATCCATTTCTTCACAGACGAAAGGATAGAAACCGAAAAGAGACCAAAGCTTTTCCCAGCCCCGTCGCCTCGATCGGTGAGTATTCCTAGAGTTGCACTTGGGGCAGTGATGATCGCTTCTGATTACGGATGACATGATAAGTTTGTGGAGTGCGATAGATCGAGTTTGGCCAATGGAAATTGGTTCAACCAATAATTATCCACCAGGAGTTGTAGAGCTTTGTATAATCGGACACATTAGTAATAACTCGTATTGCCAGTTCTATGTCTAAAATCCCCCCCGGTGCTCCAGCCCCTGATTTTCAGGCTCTCGATCTGGCTGGTAACTCAGTAACCAAGACAGACTATGCCGGTCAGTGGCTAGTTCTGTACTTTTACCCCAAAGATAATACGCCGGGATGTACTATCGAAGCGATCGACTTCACCAATCTCCTGCCAGAATTCCAAAAGTCAGGAGCCAGAGTGGTCGGGGTCAGTCCCGATTCCGTGGCCAGCCACTGCAAATTTATCGCCAAACAAAACCTCCAGATCGAACTACTTAGCGATCCAGACCATCAGATGGCCGAAGCCTTTGGGATTTGGCAATTGAAAAAGTTTATGGGCAAGGAATATATGGGCATCGTGCGATCAACCTTTGTGATCGATGCCCAAGGCAACCTGGCCCACAGTTGGCCCAGCGTGAAAGTCAAGGGCCACGCTGCTGCCGTCTTAGAATGGTTGGCTAGTCAGCCATAATCTTCGGCACCTTGAAAAACTCTCCTTCGATGTCTGGGGCTGCCTGGTAGATGCCTTCCAGGTTGTCATAGGGAGTCAAGTTATCTTGGCGAGTGACGTTCTGGACATCGATCGCCCGCAGGGTTGGCTCCACATTGTCCGTGTTTAATTCGCTGAGCTGCTCGAAGTAATCCAGAATGCTGCTCATCTGCTGAGCGTATTGAGCTTCTTCGGCGGCAGTGAGTTCGAGGCGGGCCAGCAAAGCTACTTTGTGGACTTGGGCAGAATCGAGCATGGGTGGATGGACTGATAGTAGTTCAGTCCATCATTCTAGCTTGGGGATGGCTAGAAGAACACTTCCACAGTCGATCGGCCAGTGGTCTTCAGCCAGTTCTGGGCTTCGATGTAGTTGTTGGGAGCAATCTTAATGGCCTGTTTCCAGTAGGATGCAGCTTGATTGAAGAGATCCTCAGCCTTATCCATATCACCATCTTCCTGGGCACGTTCGCCTTGGAAATGGTAGATTACGGCGATGTTATTCAAGGCCTGACAGAGGCGGGCATTGAGTTCCACAGCTTGATCGTAATAGTTTAGGGCCTTAGCATGGTCGCCGTTACTGGCATAGATCAGGCCCATGTTGTAAAGAATATAGCTGCGATCGTAGGGGTTTTCTTCCAGGCGCAGGGCTTCTTCGTAGTTGTCCAAGGCCTCGGCGTATTCTCCGTCACCCTGGGCCGACATGCCGTCCCGATAGTACACAAAAGCTTCTTTGGCTTTCTTGTTAGTAGGCATCATCTTGAGGATCATGTCTGCCATGACCGTAAAGCTTTTGTCGATAAAGTTATCGTTTTTCTGGGTTCTGGGCATAGTACTGGAAGGGATGATGTGTGCTTTGGAAATAGGATATCGCGAAAAACCGACTGGGGGAGCGGACTGTTGCAATTTGTGAAGATCCCCAGCTGGTTTCCCTCTGACCAAAGAAAAGTTCCTAGAATCGAGATCGGTATCAAGGGTGTTTCAAATGACGGTGCAACCAACGGAACGACAAACGGTGTTACTGGATATCGAAGGAATGCGCTGCGCGGGCTGTGCGGCCTCCGTCGAAAAGCATTTGCGGGCTGTGCCGGGAGTAGTGGATGCCAAAGTGAATTTGGTGACGGCCATGGCGGTGGTCGAGCATGAAGCAGCTATTTTTGAATCGGCGGAATTGGTATCTGGATTGACGGCCAAGGGTTTTATCAGTCACCTGCGCGATCGCCAACAACCGCCCCAATCTTTGCCGAAAGTTGCACCCTACCCGATCGGCCAACTAATCATCGCCACTGGTCTCCTGGTGCTCTCGGTGCTGGGCCACTTTGCCCAGCCGGCTCATTTACCCCACCACCATGGCAACTCTTTAGAATCGGTCTGGTGGCATTGGGGACTGGCTTCGATCGCCTTACTCGGCCCTGGCCGCTTTATTTTGACCGATGGCTGGCAGAGCCTGCGGAACGGTCACCCCAACATGCATAGCTTGGTGGGAATGGGGGCCGGTACGGCCTATCTAACTAGCATGGTGGCCTTGATCTTGCCTCAGCTGCAGTGGGAGTGCTTTTTCGATGAGCCGGTGATGCTGGTGGGCGCGATGCTGCTGGGCAAAACATTGGAACATTCCGCCCGCCAGGCAGCGGCTCGGGAGTTTGATCTGTTGTTATCCATGCAGCCGCCCTGGGCGAATCTATTGGTGGGGGACAAGTCAATTTCGGTGCCCGTGGAGCAATTGCGGGTGGGGGAGCTAGTCCAAGTGCTCCCCGGTGACCGGATTCCGGTGGATGGCGTGGTGCAAGCTGGTCGGAGCACGGTGGATGAATCTTTGTTGACCGGCGAATCCTCACCAGTTCTGAAAATTCCTGGGGATGGGGTGACTGCGGGTACGACCAATCAGGAAGCACATCTCACCCTGCGGGTGGAGAAAGTTGGCGACCAAACTATTTTGGCCCAGACCATCGCCCGCGTGACCGAGGCCCAAACGCGCAAGGCTCCAATTCAGCGATTTGCCGATCGAGTGGCCGGCTACTTTGTCTATGGCGTGATGGTGATCGCTTTGTTGACTACTTTGGGTTGGTGGGCGCTCGGCTCTATTTTTTATCCAGCAATTACTGCGGCTCCACTGTTATTAGGATTGAAACTAGGCATCGCGGTGTTGGTGATCGCCTGTCCCTGTGCCTTGGGTCTGGCGACGCCTACGGCCATCCTAGTTAGTACAGCCCTAGGCGCTCGCCAGGGTCTGTTGATCGAAGGTAGCGATGTGATGGCCGAAATGCAGCGGGTTCAAACGGTGGTTTTCGATAAAACCGGCACCCTCACGCAAGGGCGGCCCCAGGTGAGCGATAGTCAAATCGATTGGCCTTTGGCAGATTTTTGGCCCCTAGTAGCAATGGTAGCTGGCTCGACCCAGCACCCGGTGGCCAATGGGATCCGGAGTGAAGCCCAGCGACTGGGTTATGAGCCAGCGGCGCTAATGACCAGCCAAACGGTGCCGGGGGAAGGGGCGATCGCCACGGACTCGGCCGGTCGGGCTGTCCATCTAGGACGAGGATCCTGGCTGTTGGAGCAGGGGATTCCAGCAGTGCCGGAGGTGGAGTTGAATTCTGCGGCGAATATCGTGCATGTGGCGATCGACCACCAGTGGGCGGGGGCGATCGGGACTCAGGATCCTCTGCGGCCCGAGGCTAAGACTACGGTGGAATTTTTGCAAGCTCAGGGTCTAGCGGTAGTGATGCTGACCGGCGATCGCTTAGCGGTGGCCGAGCCAATCGGTCGAGAACTGGGGATTAGTCAGATCTATGGCGATGTACGGCCCGATCGGAAGGTAGAAATTATTAGCGAGCTGCAAGCCGCTGGCCCGGTGGCCATGGTAGGCGATGGCTTGAATGATGCTCCAGCCCTAGCTTTGGCCAATGTGGGAATTGCGATCGGCAGTACAGCAGTGACGATCAAAGCGGCGGATGTGGTGTTAATGCGCGATTCGCTGCTGGGGGTGGTAGATGCTTGGCAGTTGGCCCGGTTGACCGATCGGAAGATTCGCCAAAACCTATTCTGGGCGCTGATCTACAATTGTTTAGGAATTCCGGTGGCCGCTGGATTGCTCTATCCTTGGCATCTTTCGCTCAGTCCCGCACTAGCTGGGGCACTGATGGCTCTCAGTTCCGTGAGCGTGGTGTTGAATTCTCTTAGTTTGCGGTGGGCGCGCTAGCGGTATCTTCTTCTTCGATCAGTAGTTGCCAGTCGGGATAGCGATCGGCAATTTTCTCTTGGAGGGAATTAAAAATCTGTTGACAATGGTTATTGACTTTGAGGGGCAATTCTTCGTTTTTCACCACTACTTGGATGCCCACGGAAGTTTCGGTGGCAACGGTGGTATCGATCAAAATTTCGGTGGTGGCCAACTTAGCAAAAGCCACTTGACCAGGTACTTCTCGACCCATCAGGTAGTCTTCGATTTCGTAGATGATTTCCATATCACAGTCCAGCATCAGATCCCGCAAGGGCTTATGAATCTTTTCCAGATTCAATGGAATGGAAAAACGACAGGTATAGCGAGCCATATGAAATTAGTAGTTAAAATTTGTTTTCGTTTACGAAGTATTGCGTCAAGCAAATCGGGAAGCTGCCGAGAGGCCAGCTAGCTAAACTTGAAAAACATCGAACAACTGGGGGGATCCTAGTTCCCCCCAACTTCCAACTATCTTAGCTGTAAAGCATCCAGCTAGCTATCGGTCTTTTTAGGAAGCTGCCAGCCCGGTTTCACCACCTGTCTAGCCCTGGCGATCGCCAAGGAATCCGTTGCCACATCTTCCGTAATGGTGGAACCGGCGGCGATCGTCACATTGTCGCCAATGGTGAGGGGGGCAACTAGGACGCTGTTAGAGCCAGTTTTACTGTTGTTGCCGATGACGGTGCAATGCTTGTTCACACCATCGTAGTTCGCTGTAATGGTGCCAGCACCGACGTTGACCTTGGTGCCGGTGGTGGTATCCCCGAGATAGGAGAGGTGGGCCACATTGGTGCCCTGGCCCAAGCTGGTTTTCTTCAGTTCCACAAAGTTGCCCACCCGGCAGGCGGCTCCTACTTGCACTTGCTGACGTAGGTGAGCGTAAGGGCCAATCTTGGAATCGTTGCCCACTTGGCTATCGGTAATCACCGAGTACAACACTTTGCTATTGCTGCCGATCGCGCTGTTATCGATCGAGCAGCTCGGCCCGATCCGACTACCGGAACCGATCGTGGTATTGCCCCGCAAGTGGGTTTGGGGTTCGATCACTACATCGTTGCCAATTTCTACGGTGTCGTCGATGGTGATGCTGGCCGGATCGATCAAGGTGACACCGGCCAACAGCCACTGCCGCTTAATCCGGTTCTGCATGATGGTGTAAGCTTCGGCTAACTGCAGGCGATCGTTGATCCCCAATATTTCCTGGAAGTCTTCCACATCCATCGCCATCACTGGCGCGAGGAAGTTAACTGCATCGGTAATATAATACTCCTGCTGGTCATTATTGCTCTGGAGCTTAGGCAGCACTGCCCGTAGCTGCGGCCAGCTGAAGCAGTAAATGCCCGCATTCACTCGATTGTTAGTCCGCTGTGCTTCGCTACAATCCCGGTCTTCGATGATTTCTTGGAGCAGATTCTGGTCGTCACAAAAGACTCGACCATAGCCTTTCGGATCGGGGATCCGGGCCGTGAGAATGGTAGCGGCGTTGCCATGCTGTTGGTGGGTTTGCAGGAGCTGTTGGAGGGTCTCTGGCCGGAGCAAGGGGACGTCGCCGTTCAGTACTAATAAATCACCAGTAAAACCTTCCAGGTGCGGCATGAGCTGTTGTACGGCATGGCCGGTGCCCAGTTGCTGGGCTTGCTCTACGAATTCTAGCTGGGGTAAATGAGTCAGGGCTGTGCGCACTCGATCGGCCTGATAGCCCACAATTGGCAACTGGCGCTCTGGCTGTAGAGATTCACAGCTACGCAAGACATGCTCCACCAGACTGCGACCGCCTAAGGAATGTAAGACCTTCGGCAGGTCGGATTTCATTCGGGTTCCTTTGCCTGCCGCCAAAATTGCTACTGCTACCATAAATGCCGGGTTAAATTTTTAGAGGTACAACGCACCAGCGTCTAGATTAGCAAAGTCTTCGACCGTTGGCATAGCCTCTCCTTAGGAGAATCGATCTGTTTACTTGGTGGCGGGGGTAGTGGTAGCCGCAGGAACGACTGGGGCTGGAGCGGCTACGCTAGGGCTGGGCTGGCTGCTGGCCGCCGGACTAGTGGTGGCGCTGGGAACTGCACTGGGGGTGGCGTTTAGCACCGGATTGTTCAAGGCCGGAGGCACCGTGGATTTGGCCAGGGTTTGGATCTGGTCTTTGTACTGGGCAGGGGCCACTTCCACCGATCGATCGAGCAGGGCTTGGGCTTCGGTGAGGTTGCCCATTTGTTTGAGCACGATCGCCTTGGCCAGCAGCGGCCGGAAGTCTTGGGCGTTAGCTTGGGTTAGTTCGTCATAGATGGTCAGGGCGTCGCCGTTGCGTTTTTGGCTGACGTAGATTTGGCCCAGCAACAGTTTCATGGAGCCGATATCGGCATTCTGGCCGGTGGGAATTGGGAATTTGATGGCTTCTTGTACAACGCCGATCGCCGCTTCCGGCTTTTTGCCATCGATCAGCACGCTGGCTAAGCCTTGGAGGGCTTGAACATTTTGGGGTGCGCTGTTCAGGATGCGTTTGTAGCTGGTGACGGCAGCTTCTCGATCGCCTAGGTATTGTTGGGCCTGGGCCACTAGCACCATGTAGGCCGGGTGCTGAGGATTGAGGGTGGCCAGTTTTTCCAAGGAGCCGATGCTGCCTTTGATGTCGGCCATTTGCAGCTTGGAGTTGACGATTGCTTTCAGGGCAATCTGATTATCTGGTTGTTCTGAAAGCAGCTTTTCGGCCTGGATGACTTGGGTTTTCAGGGAGGCTGCTTGGCTGGGTGGCAGGCCGCCGATCAGCCCACTCTGCTTCCAGGCGGCGATGATGAAGGGAGAAGCAATGGCTCCGATCGTGGTGAGTAAGGCGGCGATCGTTACAAAATTAAGAATAGAGCGGCGTTGTGTAGTCACTGAAATATTTTTAACCTAATTCCCAAGCACAATGATCTCACAAGTTGCTCCTTCCGAAATTGTTCGTTAGGGACGGTTTTCGCGGCTGCTACTCCAGGCATCGTCCCCACCCTGAGCGTGAGAAGGATATTTTCGTTAACAATCGAAAAAGTCTTTGGTGACAATTTCTAGCTCAGGGAACAGGGGATCGGAAATTTTTTGGCTGTCTTGGTAGGTGATCGGAGCTGCGTCGGGATAGAGGACTGTGACGCTTTGGGCTACGGGGTCTACGACCCAGACGCGCAGTACGCCACCGGCTAAATATTGACTGGCTTTCTGGTTCATTTGGCCAAAGGTTTGGCCGGGAGAGATGATTTCAATGGCTAGTTCTGGGGCTACCGGACAGGCCGCATTTTCTTTCCAGGTGGCTGGGAGGCGATCGAAGGAAACGTACAAAAGATCGGGAACTGGCGTGGAATTTTCATTTAGTTCGAAGGCCCATTCCATTTCTACTCTGCCCCGCAGCTTGGCCCAAGCTCTCAACATGATCAGAATGTTACTGGCCGAGTGGGAGTGAAAGTATTTAGGAGACATTTTGGGAATAGCTACCCCATCAATCAGCTCGTAGCTAACATCTTCGGCGGACTCGGCCAAAGACCAAAATTCTTCTTTGGAAAGCTGTTGAACAGTGGTCTGGATCATAGGGATCGCCAGCAAGTTTTCACCAACAATCTAACATTTTGCAGCGATCCCGGAGAGCTTGAGCGTTACTTACCGAAGCGACGACCGGCCAGTTTATCGAAAATTGCCGAGCTGTTGCCAATGTTCTCACTGGCTTCGCGGATTAGCAGAGCTAAAATCAAACAGCCCAGCAGCATACCTATTTGCATTGCCATAAAATAATAATTACTGAAACATTTTCTGTTGTGGTCTTCACTAGCATTCCCTAATAATCCGGAAACGGGTGATCCCTTCACTAATCTCCACAATCGGGCTAGGTAGCCGCCGATTTGCGAGAGAGTCCTAGTTGCACCCGCCAAAGACTAGCATAGATTTCGCCCTGATCTAAAAGATCTTCGTGAGTGCCACCTTCTACTACTTGCCCCTTGTCCATCACGTAGATGCAATGGGCATAGCGGATGGTAGAAAGACGGTGAGCGATCGCGATCGTCGTTCGATCTTTGGTGATGGTTTCCAGGGATCGTTGGATGGCCGCTTCCGTTTCATTGTCCACCGCCGAAGTGGCTTCGTCCAGAATGAGGATCGGCGGATTTTTGAGCACGGCCCGGGCGATCGATAGGCGCTGGCGCTGACCGCCAGAGAGCTTTTGGCCCCGCTCACCCACTAGGGTGTCGTAGCCCTGGGGCAAGGACATCACAAAGTCGTGAGCTTCGGCGATTTTAGCCGCTGCTTGGACTTTCTCCAGGCTAGTATCCGGCATGCCATAGGCGATGTTTTCGCGCACGGTGCCATGGAAAAGGAAGACATCCTGACTGACCAGCCCAATGTTCCGGCGGAGGTCGTAAACATTCAGCTCCCGGATATCTGTACCATCGATGGTGATTTTGCCCCCCTGAATTTCGTAGAGCCGCAGCAGGAGCTTGGCAATCGTGCTTTTCCCAGAGCCCGTGGCTCCTACGATGCCGATAGTTTTACCCGCTGGCACCATCATAGAAAGCTTGCGGAATAGAGCAGGGTTGCTTTCGTAGGCAAAGTTCACGTCATCGAAAATCACTTCACCATCTACTTTACCGATCGGCTTAGTGCCTTTGTTATCGATCGTGATCGGCGTATCCAGTAGCTGCATGACCCGCTTGGTAGAAGCCATGGAGCGTTGATAGAGATCCAGGGTCTCGCCCAGGCGGGTCAGGGGCCAGAGGAGCCGCTGAGTTAGGTACACCAGAATGCTATAGACAGCCACCGAGAGATTGCCGTTGATGGTCTCGAAGCCACCATAGAGCAAGGTGGCCGTGAAGCCCACTAGCACCAAAATCCGAATTAGTGGCACAAAGGCCGAACTGATCCCGATCGCCTTGCGGTTGCTCTGGCGATAGGCTTCGCTTTCCAGCCGAATCCGGCTCTGTTCGTAGGTTTCGGTGGTAAAACTCTTGATCGTGGTGATCCCGCCCAGGTTGTTGGAGAGCTGGCTGTTTAGCAGACCAGCCTTGTCGCGGACTTCCGCATAGTAGGGCACCAGTTTGTCTTGGAACCAGATCGACCCGAAGACGATGAAGGGAATCGGGATCATGGCAAACCAGGCCACCTGGGGAGCCAGAAAGAAAAAGGCTCCGCCGATCGCCAGTACGGATACGATCAATTGAATAATCTCGTTGGCTCCGCCGTTCAGGAAGCGCTCTAACTGGTTTACGTCATCGTTCAGGATCGACATCAGGTTGCCAGTGTTGTTGGATTCGAAGTAGGCCAAATCCATTTCTTGCAGGTGGGCGTACGCCTCCAGCCGCATTTCGTGCTGAATGTTCTGGGCCAGGTTCCGCCAGAGGCGGGTGGCAATGTATTGAGAGAGGGATTCCAGACCCCAGATCAGCACCGTTACTCCAGTCAGCACGAAGAGCTGCTGGGTCACATCCACTACTCCTAGGCTGGCTAGGAAAGACTGCTTTTGCCGTACCACTACGTCTACTGCCGCGCCGATCAGGACTTCTGGGGCAATGTCAAAAATTTTGTTGGCGATCGAAGCTACGATCGCTTGATTGCTAGAGAGTCGGTAGCCCGCACCGTAGCGGATGAGTTGCTGCAAAGGCGCAGTCTGCTTCAAGTCTTTCGATCCAGCCATGGGTTTTGGAAAATTAGGGCAGTGATGCTATTATTTTAAGTTGCACTATTCGCCAAAAATCTAATAATCATTCATGTCTTTAACGCAAGAGCGCAAGCAAGAAATCATGTCGGAGCATCAGCGCCATGCAACCGATACCGGATCGGCAGACCTTCAGGTAGCCATGCTAACTGACCGGATCAATACTTTGAGCCTGCATCTCAAAACCAACAAGAAAGACCACGCTTCTCGTCGCGGCCTGTTGATCATGATCAGCAAACGCAAGCGTCTTTTAGCTTACATCCAAAAGGAAGAACTGTCTCGCTACCAAGCTTTGATAGCCAAGCTGGGGATTCGGGGCTAGCCGCTGGGGAAGTAGGCATTTGGGAGAGTGAAACACCATCTGCTCGACCCTGCCACTCTTCCCACCGCCATCCTTTCTTCGGTGTTGTTTTGCTTAACTTTGAATTTTTTATGACTGACAAGCCTCGGAAGTCTTTGCCCTTTGAGCCTGCGGATAATAAAAAGCCGTCGGACAAGCCCAAGCGCCAGCCCATTGTGATGAACAAGCCACCGAGAGATGGGGCGAAGCTGGCCGATAGTAGCATTCCAAAACATGTCAGCCAGCGGATGATCCAGCGCTCTTTGGTCTGCTGTGGCACGCCTACGGCATTGGGTATGTTATCCCTGGTAGGTGGCTACGTGCTGGCAATTAACGATCGCAAGCTACCTAATGAACTGGTGTTATTAGTCAGTCTGGCTTGTCTGGGTTTGAGCGTCATTGGCCTTACTTATGGAATTCTTTCAGCTTCTTGGGAAGATGGGTCAGGTAGTTTCTTGGGACTAGATGAGTTCCAGGTGAATTTCGATCGAATGAAGCAGGGCTATCTGGCCAATCAGGAAGCACGGCGCAACGATCCCCCACCCTATTAACTGGTAACTATAGTGTTCTGAATGGTCGCTGCCAGCCTATGATATTAGCGGCGTGCATCAAGGAAACAGTATGGGATCGATTATTGCCACAATCAATATGAAGGGTGGGGTCGGCAAAACCACCTTGAGTGTCAACTTGGCCACTTGCTTAGCCAGGTTCCATCAAAAGCGAGTCTTGGTCGTAGACCTCGATACCCAAATTAGTGCAACGCTCAGCCTAATTTCTCCGCAAGACTTTGCTAAAACTCGGCGGGATAAGATGACCATCAGCTACTTGGTAGCTAAGTCTCTCAAACCCAGTCATCGCTACAAATTCACCACGGCGGATACCATTAGTCGTGGTGTAGCTCAGACTCCGAGCTTGGATCTGTTGGCTGGAGATATTGATATTTATGATGAATACTGGGTTTCGGAAAAGCTGCACCAGGAGGCACTCGCTGGCAGTAAATCGGACTTTATGGATATTTGGAACGGCTTTGAAGGTTCCTTGATCCGGGATATTCTGGAGCCGATCGCCTCGGACTACGATTTTATTTTTTTGGACTGCGCACCCAGCTATAACCTGCTTACTCGTAGCGGCATTATGGCCAGCGACTACTACATCATGCCCGCTCGCCCGGAGCCGTTGTCTTTAGTCGGGATGCAGTTGCTAGAGCGCCGGATCACAACGATGCGGGAAGCCCATCAACTAGATGAAAACCGGATGCGCAGCAAGCTCTTAGGGATTGCTTTTGTGCTATCTGGCAATAGTCTGTTTACTCGCTACTACGACCAAGTGATGCAACGGGTAGCCCAAGATTTCCAGCCGGAACGGATTTTCCAGACGCGGATCCCCATGGATGTGAATGTATCTAGAGCGATCGACAGCTTCGTACCAGTGGTAATCGACAATCCTGGTACCCCCGGCTCCAAAGCTTTCATGAAACTAGCCCAAGAATTCTTACAAAAGGTCTGATGCCTCTTCTCAAAGTCCCCCTGTTCCTTGGTCTAGCGGAGGATTTAGGGGAGTTCTCCCTCGATCACCGCAGGTGCAAGCGAAGCTATCGCCCATGACTATTAGCATCACCGGTTCACCGGCCAATCCTTGCTTGTTCTTGCTCCATGGCTTTCTGGGCTGCAAAGAAGACTTCGAACCGTTGTTGCCTAAGTTAACTGAGAATTTTTGCTGCGTGGCGATCGATCTCCCCGGCCACGGTGCTGCAACGGAAATTCGGCGGAGTTGGCCAGCAATGGCCGAGTATTTGGGATCGCTCCAAGCGCGGTTTTCTCCCGATCGACCCAGCTATCTCTACGGTTATTCCTTGGGCGGACGGATTGCGTTATACGCAGCGCTACATTTTCCGAACAGTTGGCACAAGGTGGTTTTAGCTTCAGCTAGTGCAGGTCTGGCCGAGGCATCGGCCAGGGCCGAGCGGCGCCGATCGGATGAGGCGATTGCCCGCCAGCTCCGCCAGGAAAATCTGGACTTTGGGGAATTTTTGCAGGCTTGGTATCGGCAAAAAATCTTTCGGGGTCTGGAGAACTCTGGGGGTTTTAGAGAAATGTTACAGCGCCGTCAGATCGGTAATCCCCGATCTTTAGCCACTGCCTTAGAAGATTTTAGCTTGGGTAGTCAGCCCTATTTAGGCGATTTACTTGCCCAAAGTTCTATGCAGTTGTTACTTTTGGCTGGAGAGCTAGATCCTAAGTTTGTCAGGGTTCAAAAACAACTGATAGCTCTTTATCCTCCAGCTCGGTTGGAAATTCTAGCTGGATGCAATCACAACTTGCAGGCGCAATGGCCCGATCGAGTTTTGGTAGAGATCGTGGCATGGCTGCTGAACTAAGGGATTGCGAGAGGTTCCTATGTCGAAGGTCACAAGATATCGCTATGGCAAACATTGTTGATGTCGATATATTGTGGCAAAACGGAATTGTACTGAATTCTCAAATAACGTGGGTTTCTCACACCTCCGTAATTTCTCCCTTTAAGTTGATTGGAGTGATGAGGTACATTAAATCGTTGACTAAATAAATTGATAATTAATTACTATGGCTGACCTTCAATTCCGCCCACTACTTGCTCCAACAGGTTCTTTATTAGATGTCGATACTGACCTTGATCGGGATTTATTCACAGCTAAGAAAACTGATCGGTCTGCGGCGATCACTGGATCTGTCAAGCGGCAGGCCAAGGAGCAGGTTAGTAGCGGAGCTGATCCCATGGAAAATCAGCCCTCTAACCATATCCCTGCACCAACAGTAGTGTTGCCAAAGTGGTCTGCAGCTTCTCTCACTTGGCCAACAACTAGTCTATCCACAGCAAATCGCCAAGACGAACATAGCCGTGGAGATGAAGATGACCATATAGATCTCTTCCCTACGAGCAATGGTACTGGTCTGGTGCCAGCTGGGATAGTGAATAATAATAGTACCCTCAGTGCCACCCTCAATCTGACGACTTTTGATTTGAGCAAGGTGTTCAAGCTCCATAGTAACCCCAACGCCACCAAAACTATTTATTTAGATTTTGATGGAGCAACTATTACTAATACTCTGTGGAATAACGCCACGACCCCCGAAATCATTGTCCAAGCCTACGACACGGATGGTAATGTAGGTGTTTTTAGTAATACAGAATTGCAGACGATCGTGGCCATGTGGGAACAGATTTCCGAAGACTTTGCACCCTTCGATGTGAATGTGACCACCGAAGCTCCGCCCACCGATGATTTAAGAAAATTTGGTGTCGGTGATACGCGCTGGGGCATCCAGGTGATGATGACCCAAAATATCAACACAGCCAACAACGCGCCGATCTATGCCAATGCAGGTGGGGTGGCCTATGTAAACAGTTTCAACTATTCCACAGTAACTCCTGCTTTTGCTTTTAATAAGGGCGAACTGAATGGGTCGATGACGGCCAGTCACGAAATTGGTCATGCCATGGGTCTTTCCCATGACGGTCAATTGGATTCCAACCCCACCGATACGATCAATGATGCCAAGGGCTATTCATCGGGCTATGGTACGGGGGCCACTGGCTGGGGGCCGATCATGGGCGCACCATTTGGTAAGAACCTGACCCAATGGAGCAAGGGAGAATATCAGCTAGCCAGTAATCAGGAGGATGACCTGAACATCATCACCACCAAAAATGGCTTTGGCTATCGGGCTGATGACTATGGAAATAGCTTCGGTACTTCATTCCGCCTCCTGAGTAATGGCAGCAACAAAGTCAGTGCTTTTGGGACGATCGAGCAGAATACCGACCAAGATGTGTTTTCTTTTGTCACCGGCACTGGCAATATCTCCTTGAATGTTTTGGCGGCATCGCGTAGCTATCTCGCCGATGGCCTGGGTAACTACAATCTGCAATATCTAGAAGCTCGTGGTTCTAACTTGGATATTTGGGCGGGCATTTATAGCGCCGATGGAACGCTCGTGGCCGAATCTAATCCAACGGACTTGCTGACTGCTAGCTTTAGCAATCTCTTCTTGAACTCCGGCCTTTACTACCTCAAGGTCGATGGTATTGGTAAGAGCGGCGTGAATGGCTATAGCGACTATGGTAGCTTAGGCCAATATGCGATCGATGGAACTCTGACTAACTTTAGTGCTGCTAATTCTGCCCCAATCTTGGTGAATCCTTTAGCCGATCTAACTATTTCGAGCGATGCGGCGCTGACCTTGACACTGCCAGCAAATGCTTTTGTAGACAGCGACCCTGGGGATATCTTAACCTACACAGCTACTTTGGCCGATGGCAGTGCTTTGCCTACTTGGCTGACTTTCGATCGAGCCACCAAGACCTTTACTGGTACTCCCTTGACTGGTGACGTGGGAGCGATCGATGTGCGAGTGATGGTCACCGATAGCGTGGGCGCACAGGTGTCAGATATCTTCAAGCTGACTATTAACAAAGGCTTTACCCAAATCGACGGGGACAGTGCCAACAATGCCCTGACTGGTACGATCAAGGATGACTATATCCGAGGTTTTGCTGGCAACGATACGCTCTCCGGTCTAGATGGAGTTGATACCTTGGAAGGTGGCTTCGGTGATGACTATTTGGATGGTGGAGCTGGGATCGATCAATTAATCGGTGGCGGTGGCAATGATACTTATCGGATCAGCCAAGTCGATCTGATTATCGAAGATGCCAATGGTGGCATCGATACGGTGATTTCTGATGTTAGCTACACCCTAGGAGCCAACGTGGAAAACCTCAGCTTGTACAACAGTACAGATGGGACTGGCAATAGCGCTAACAACCGAATTATCGGTCTGGGTACGGGCAATAACCGGCTCTCCGGTGGTGATGGCAATGATTACCTGGCAGGGGGCCTGGGCAACGATACTCTGACCGGTGGCGCTGGCATTGATTCTTTTGTGCTGAATAGTACTGGTAACGGTCTAGACCGAATCGTGGATTTTGCCGCAGGAGTCGATAAAATCCTGGTCTCATCCAGCACTTTTGGTGGTGGATTGGTAGCCGGTACTGCTTTACTGAGCAAGCAACTCTTAGTCGGCACTGGTAGTAGAGCGAATACTGTGGATCAACGGTTTGTCTATAACAAGAACAATGGTAGCTTGTACTTTGATGCCGATGGCAACCAATCCCAGTTTAGTTCAATCAAAATAGCTACCTTTAGCAACTTGGCTGTCATTGCGGCTAGCGATTTTGTTCTAATCTGAAACCCTTAGCCATTTCAATAAATCGATATAAAAGGGCGCAACTATTGCGCCCTTTTATATCGATCGGCAGATCTCCGTAAATCACTTTATCGATTAGCCCCGAGCACCAATGAAATGACGAGTGCGTGGTTCTGAATCAGTGGCTGCACTACTAATTTGAGCGGCAATGGCCCGATCGATCGCCCTATTGACTAGTTCCTGTTGGATAGGACTGAGTTTCACCAATTTGGTAATGGTCTGACCGAGTTTGTTCTTTTGAGTTCGATTCTTTTTTGGGGTGGTCTTGGCTGGGCTGAGTACTTGAGTGCACCGATAGGGGCTGGGTTCGGCTTGGGTGACGCTGGCCGTTAGGGAGCTAGCGATCGTCAGGCTCAGAACCAAGGATAACCGAGCGCCCAGTTTGATCTGATGTTTCAGTACTTGGGACATATTCCGGATAGATAGAGGGGTCGAGAACATTGAAGAGCTCTTCGGATATATTAAAGTTATCTCTAACTATTTGCAAGCACCGCTGACAAGCTGCTTTGCCCTCTTGGCCCCACCACCGACAATTGGCCCGGATCGGGCAAGGAGGGAGGTTCTCGGTGACCGAGGGCAACCCATCGACAATCCGACCAACTAAGCGACACTTGCTGCCATCAAAATGGGCGCAGTTTCCTTCACTACATTTGGCGGCAATTCTAAATATCTCCGTGGGCTTGACGGGCGATTCGAGAGTAAGTAATTCCGGTGGAATTTCTTTAGCCTGGGGCAAATGCACGAGTTCCGGCTGTTCCGGTGTTCCTACCACAATTCCAAAAATTACGCTGCCATCCATTTCTGGTTCGGCACTCGGGCATAGCAAGAACTTAGGTTGTCTGGATTTGCGATGGTTAGTCATTGGTTCTCCGCCATGGCACTTTTGGTAGTTGTTGGTGATCAAGTAATCACCGCTCTTGCTCTTGCTAAGGCCTAGAGCTGTTCGGTTGCCGTAACGTGTTCGCTACCGTGTTTGCCTCACAGGTAGAGCTGGCACACCAGCAGTTACAAAGCCCCGATTAATGGAAGGAGTTGCATTGTTCTGCCGGCTACCTTGAGCAGTGGTCGCACGAATTAACGCAGCTTCAACCAACCACTGTTGATCGGCTCCTAAGTCTACTAATTTAGTAATGGTACGACTGAGTTCCTCGTTGGCTTGCCGCTCTTGCCGAGATTCAGCCTGGGCCACATTTGCCAATAGGGAGCTGGCGATCGCCAAGCTTAGGACTAAGGAGAGACGAGTGCCCAGCGCAAATTTGTTTTTCATTGAGGAACTTCTAGCCAAAAACGTAATCTCCCTAACTTCAGTAGTCGATCGCCCAATTACCGAAAACAATCCAGTAAAAAAGTCCTACCAACTAGTGACTTTTTTCTCTGGCACTACTGGATTCTACTTACCTATAGTAAAGAAGTCGAGCCTCGACATAACTACTTCTAATTCTCAGGACTTTCAACTCATGAAACGCATTATTGCATCGCTGTTACTTGCAGCATCTGCTGGTACCACTGTTTCCATGCTATCGGCTCAACCTGCTGCCGCCGATCCCTATTACAGCAACTCCCGCTCCCCCTCAATTATCGTAGTTCCAAATGGGGGCCAATATAACCACGATCGCTACGATACTGGCTATGAAACTGATCGCCGCTATGAAAACGATCGCCGCTATGAAGGCCGTCGGGACGATCGAGACCATCGCAATAACCGTCATGGTGACTATAGCTATGGTAACCACAACAGGCACAGAGTTTGGGTGCCCGGCCACTTCGAAAGAGTTGGCTATGGCTATGGTAACCATGGTCGGCGCTGGGTAGCAGGTCACTGGGAATATCGCCGCTAACATGTGGCCAGACCGATCAGTCTAGCTCTCGATCTCCACAGCCAGCCCCACGAACTTATGTAGAGTTCGTGGGATTGGTTGTTGTCTGGCTATGTTGAGTTACTGTCGCTTTGACCTGAAGTTGCTAGAATGGGCAAACGCCAACGATCGATTCCAGTAATCAGCTAGTCGATCGCCTCAAACTAATCACCACCATGGAATCGATCGTCTTCATCGGTCTCCAAGCCAGCGGTAAAAGCACCTTTTATCGCCAGCACTTCGCCGAGACTCACGAGCTAATCAGCAAAGACCTGATGCCCCGCAAAGGCAAAGAACAACGTCAGCATCAATTAATCGAAGCGGCCCTGCAAGCTGGGAAATCCTTGGTGGTGGATAATACCAATCCCAGTCGGGCCGACCGAGCCGCCATGCTCCAACAGTTCCAAGCATACCAAGCCAAGATCCTGGGATACTACTTCGCTTCGGTGGTGGATGAATGCATGGCCCGCAACAGCCAGCGTACCGGCAAAGCCCTAGTTCCCGATGTGGGTATTTTCTCCACGCTCAAGAAACTAGAAAAACCTAGTTACGAAGAAGGGTTCGACGCACTCTTTCACGTCCAGATTGGGGCAGAGGGGCAATTCATCGTGAATCCTTGGGGCACGGGGGTGGGTGATTGATCCAAAGAACTATAATAAGCAGTAAATTTTTGTTATCAGCTTCTAGCCCCCAAGAAAAATGTCTAATGTAATCTGTCTGGGTGAAGTATTGTTCGATCTATTGGCCGACCAGCCGGTCTCTAGGACAGAAGAAGTACAATCATGGACGGCACTAGCTGGAGGCGCACCAGCTAATGTAGCCTGTGGCTTAGTGAAGCTGGGAGATCGATCGCGCTTTATTGGCTGTATTGGTCAAGATGAGGCCGGCCAGCAGTTACAGGCCAAGCTGGAATCGGAATTGGTTGATTTACATGGACTGCAAGTGCATCCAACAGCTCCGACCAGGCAGGTGCAGGTGCTACGCAATCCGGAGGGCGATCGCAGTTTTGGGGGCTTTGGCGGATTAGATACATTGAGCTTTGCCGATGCCCAGCTAGATCAGGTACCAGGATCATTATTTACGGATGCGAATTTTTTGGTGATGGGAACATTGGCCTTGGCAGCCCCGGCTAGTCGGGATAGTTCGTGGCAAGCAATTAAATTAGCTCGGGAAAATCGGGTATCGATTGCGATCGATGTGAATTGGCGACCTACTTTTTGGCCAGAGTTGGAGGTGGATCCCAGCAACGATCCTAAGCTAGTGGCGGTGCGGGAGTTTCTGCGCGAGGCAGATTTTGTGAAGCTGGCGCGGGAGGAAGCGGAGCTGCTCTATGGGGAAATGAATTTGGAGCTGCTGCGGGTGGAGTTGCCCCAAGCGCAGGGAATTGTGGTGACCGATGGCGATCGAGATTGTTACTACTATTTATTAGGTGAGTATGGCACTCAGGCAGCTTTTAAGGTAAAGGCGGTAGATACGACGGGGGCCGGGGATGCTTTTGTGGCTGGGTTGGTGCATCAGCTGGGGCTAGATCCTCGGCCTAAGGTGGCAGAAATGGTACGCTATGCAACAGCGGCGGGGGCTTTGACTACCTTGAAAGTAGGGGCGATCGACAGTCAACCTACTAACGCAGAAGTAGTGGAGTTTCTACGAACTCATTGAAGGCAAGGGGTGTAAAGGTTAATTATATATTTCCTAGCAAATTTTGGCACGAGTTGTCAATTCTCGCCTATGAGATATTCGATCTAAGTTCTGCCTCATCTGGCCCTATGACCTCTGGGAATACAACGTCTTCATAGATCTGTTCGATCGAGAAAGTCAAATTGACGCTAGCTAGCTCGACCATTGACCCCGGCTCATGGTCAATAATCTGCCATTTATTGTTGTCATCAGACTTACGGAATATCTCAATTGAGATCGCCTCTGAATCGACCAGAACATACTCTTGCAGCAGAGGATTACGCCGATAGAGCTTGAATTTGTTGCCTCGGTCATAGGATTCTGTGCTGGGAGATAGAACCTCGACGACTAGGCAGGGATAGGTAATGTACTGAGCTGTAGTTTTATCCCTTTCGTCACAGGTAACGCTCACATCAGGGTAAACAAAATGACTCGATTCCAGAATATTTACCCGTGCATCGGAGTTTAGAGTTTTGCACCCACTACCGCACAAATGATTTCCAAGCAAGCGATTAAAGCTGGAAGCAATCTGACTGTGAATTATGGTGCCACCGCTCATGGCATAGACTTCACCATCAATATACTTATGTCGATGGAGTTGCTGCTCTTCCCAAGCAAAGTATTCCTCGGGGGTAAATTTTGGAGAACTGTCTTTGGCAGCGACCATATAAAACCTCTAGGATATTTAGAGAACTGGTGTTCGACCCTCAAATCATAGCACAGCTGAATATTCCCTCGACCTGCTCGATCGCACAGCGTCAGCTTTGCTGAATCGGATTCTAGGTATCTTTAAATGGATGGTAGAGGGCGAATGAAGCAAATGGCTAGTCATTCGTCAGAATTCCCGATCGCGCCCTGGTGCCATAATCGTTGCTGCTTCGGTTTGAGCTATTTTTCAGCTCGCTCCAGCTCTTCACGCAACACTCTACGCAGAGTCACTTCTAGGGATTCGCGCTGGTTTTGGATGTGTTCACAAAGAGCGTTGTTGATCAAGGTCTGGTAGTTACCACCACCAGCCGCGTGAACCTGTGCCCGAAACCACTCTAGGACTTCGTCATCTAACCTAATGGTGATGCGAGTTTTGCCTGCTGGTAGGGGATCGAGCGCGCCCCGTTTTCCTTGACTAAAATCATATTCCTTATCCATTACTCATCCCTCTTCATATTGAGTTAGTTCAGATCGCGTAGCTTGCCGAGCCGAGATTAGCCGAATTTCTTGACTACGGCAGGTATAAACCACCACAAGCACTCGACCAAAGGCATCCAGACCAATGGTAATAAAGCGCTCTTCATCGAATCGTTCATCACTGATCGTGATGGATAAATCATCTGAAAACACCGATACAGCATCGGCAAAATTGATGCCGTGCTTTTCGAGGTTTGCTGCGGCTTTGCGATCGTCCCATTGGTATGACATGCTCCCATTGTATGCACATTTGTACACAGCAAGGAGGATCTGCGGACTGCACAGCGACTAAGTAGTGGCGGCGAATGTAGAGGATTTTCGGGATAGACAGCTTTGGATTGTGGGTAGGATGAGGTTATCAAGGCGATCCGTGGCACAGTTACGGTTGGTCGCTTTGGCTTCGACCAGTGACCGGAGGCTGGTGAGGTGAATCCTCTGGTGGGCAAGCGGACGTCGCTCCACAAGGTTCGGCACAACTCGATCTCAACGTTTTTGGATGCCCATGGGGGATACCGCACACTCAGCCGAATACGATGACAACCGACAGGGGTTACGGAGGAAGACTTCGATCATCCTTGCTGAATTGGTTTAGAATGCTATAATACTAACTATATAGCTTCTTGCTAGAAAAATCACTTCTTTTCAGCTCACCCATCCGAACTGCGGGGTACTCCCGCCAGAACGGTACTCCGTTTGGCGGTGAGGGGGATAGCAGGTGAGGTGACGATTGCCCGTCCCACGAGACTTGAAATCTTCAGATCAAGGGAGATGGGACGGGTATGAGGAGACG
>JANMHS010000083.1:0-37955 GCA_031375385.1 Synechococcales cyanobacterium OTE_70_metabat_200
GGTACGTAGTAAGCAGCACCAGTGTTGAGACCAAAGTTCTGAGATATCTGGGAGACGTTACTCAGAGCATTGAGACCAGAGCCTGATGCGATCGCGAAGGACAGTACGGGCGCTAATAGCCCCAGTACTATAGCTACTACAGTCATGTCGATCTTATCCGGGCCAGCATACACAAAGGCGAGTGCCGACAAACCAGAGATCAGACTAAAGCAAATCTTGCAAAAGCCCAAAGACAGGAAAGAAGTACCCCAAGCCAGCATTGGCTTAGTCCCCACCGGGAACATCGACAGAGCCACAAAAATTGGCCCGATCAGAGCAGTGACTATCAGCATGACCTCAATTATATACAAAAATGCCTTCCGAAAACTCAGGATCGTGGTATTGATCTCTTGCATCGCAGCCCTACTCGTGTAGGTAGACTTAGCAAAGAGGTCAGGAGTCTTTGATGTAGTGTCTTTGGCATTTGCATTAGGAGCAGGAGAAGCTGCTGGGGAAGGGGTGATGACTGGATAATTATCAATTTTTATTTCTGTCGTCGGCATTTCTGCTGTTCCCGTAGTACCAACGCCAAAGATTTGGCCGACCTGCTGTGGTGAGGTTAATTCAGCATAGGAAGTTACTGTTTGCTGCAAATCTGCCAGCCAGATTTTCATTTGAGCCTTAAAAGACTCATTGCCGATACTTTGGGTATTCGCCTGGACATTTCGCACCAAATCATCCGCTATGGCTTTGCGGTTTTTCACGCAAGTATTGAATTCATTGAGATTGTACTTAGGATCGCAGCTCTCAAAAATGGACACCAGCGAATTCTTGGCCGCCTGATTGATCGCCAGGGCTTCGATCGCCTTACGCATATCCAAATCAACACTAATCACCCTGTTGACCGAGTCATTCACATTATTCATGATGTCTCTGACCGTCACGGTGAGACCCCGCATATTTGAACCTCCATTGGACATGAGGATAACCAAAATGAGTGGGAAGATCATCTCGTTCACCACTGGTTTGTAGCCACCTTCTTCCAGTGCCAAGTAGAACTTCACACACCAGAAACCCACAGCAAAAATGGCAATCATCAGTCCGATCGTGCAGACCAATCTGTACAAGTTACCATCCATAGCAATCTTCCAAACTTCATCGAAGGCTTTGGCAATACCCACAGGCGTACCTGGCGTGCCAATGACAATATTGGCACTAGCATTGCCTACCGCAGACGGTGATGGTGACTGTGACTGGGCTAAGAAAACGAAATTTGTCGATAGCATATTATTGGTAGAGACAATCAGCCTCTTGAACAACTGAAAACAAAATCCTAGGATGACTGAGCTGAGACTGATAGGCATAGGAGCGATCGATTCATAGCTGCCTAGAAATCAAAAAGAACCAGTCAAAAACAATACGCCAGGGCGCGATCGCTGCACCCTATCATGTATTGCTCAACCCTCTATCGCAGTGCAGTCAGACTTTCCACCTCAGTGTCAGAGATCTGCCACTTACCATTGATTTTTCCAATGGTATTAAAAGTAACTATTTTACTATCAGTAAAACTAGCACCACTCACTCGTTTCACAGTGGCAATCATTTTAACCACGCCAGTACTACCGTTCAAAGAAACAATTTCCAACGATTTCAGTTCGTACTTAAGATTGTAGTCCTTAAATAGTTGAGCAGTTTGTTGCTTTACTTGTTCGTACTTAGAAGATTGCGCATCCAAGGTAGCTAAATAGCCCTTTAAATCTTCTCTGTTCAACGATTGAAGGTGTTGTGCAAACAATGACTTTACAGCTTGGCGATCCTTAGCACTAGCATTTATAGATTTAGCTGGTGTATTATTATCGCCCACTGTCATATTGCCGCCACCGACCGGTACCGACATAGCATTGTCTTTAGAAGGATCTTTCATGGAGACCACCAACCAACGACCGTTGGTTTTTTCTAGAGTGAAGAGCATGCTGCCCTGATTTTTCACCTTGCTACGTTCGTAACTAGTCCGTTCTTCCGCAGTCATTTCCTGCAGCATTTCTGGCGTTATGTCCACCTTGTATTCCAGACTCACCGATGCTTGATTATTACCAATACCACTGATGCGAATGTCCTTTGCAGTCAGCACCACTCCGTAGGAATTCAGGAAAGCAACCATCATCCGCACACCGGATCTCATATTGCGATAACTGTTTTTGCCCCCATTACTGTTGTCTTGATAGTTGGGTGAAAATCCAGCCAATACTTCTTTAGAATTACCACTATTCGTTGCTTGCATCATCTTTTGGAGCAACTGACGAATAGCTTGCTTGTCGCTCGCCGACAAGGAATTCTGAGTCACCATTACGCCACTGGCTTGACTGGTACCATTTTGAATTACTTTAGCTTGGGCCTGGAGAGGCAAGGATAGCAGAATTGACCCGAACAGGCCTGTAGCAAGAATTTTTTTGAGCATGGGAGAGCGCCGCTGATTTCTGAGAACATCATCACCGCCAACATAACAATCCCATCCTAGGATCGAGATCCGTGTTTCCACGCAAGTCACTTAACATATGTGATTTGTACTGAGACAGCAGAGTGATTCTCATCCGGAGAGGCTCCGCCAACAACAGCACCAACTCGGGAATCCAGACCAAGCGGCCTGTGGGATACTTAATGGAATCCGGCGGTTACAAGTCATGCAATTTAATGGTTCGATCGCCCCATGGTAAACAATGTCGTCGAGTGATTCCTGCTTATGTCTCCTCTCCAAAAACTGCTGCGGTTGCCCCTATATAGCCAAATCCTCATCGCCCTGGTTCTGGCTGTGCTGCTGGGCGTAGGGTTAGGTAATGTCAAAGACAGCATTGGCACCGACAACATCAACCACTTGGCCCAGCCCGCCACCCTGATCATTCGGGCCTTGAGTACCTTGGCTACGCCCCTAATTTTCCTGTCGATTATCAATACCCTGATGACCGCCGAGATTCCAGCCGGGGCCACCAAGAAGCTAGCCTTGCTGCTCACCTCCAATACAGTTGTGGCCATTCTGATCGGGCTATTTGTGGCCAACGTTTTACAGCCCGGTGGCCGTAGTAACCTAGCCAAGGCTAGTGCCAAAGATGTGGCCGATATTACGGAAAAATCCAAGGGCTTCGATCCTTGGCAACTGCTGGATAGCGCCGTGCCCGACTCGATCATTAAGCCCTTCGCCGACAAAACTAGCGTCATTTCCCTGATTATTTTGGGCCTAGCCTTTGGCGTAGCCCTCCGCCTTTATAAACAGCGCCAAATCCAAGAGCAGCAAACGGACTATCGACCCGTAGAACAAGTCATCGGCGTATTGTTTGCCACGGTGATTCGGATTCTCCATTGGATTATCACGTTGGTGCCCTTGGCCGTCCTGGGCATTGTGGCTAAAACTATTGCCTTGAAAGGTTTCGCCCCGTTCAAATCCCTCTTTTCTTTCGTGATCGCCGTGCTGTTGGCACTGCTATTGCAGGCCACCTTCTACCTGATCCGCATTCGGTTTGGCTCCTGGGTCACCCCTGGCCACCTGCTCAAACGGGGCAGAGATCCATTAGTGGCGGCTTTTTCCACCGCTTCTTCCACAGCCACCATGCCGATCACCTACGAAACCCTGATCGAAAAAGTAGGGCTACGTCGTTCCTCCGCAGCCCTCGGTGCCCTGGTCGGGAGTAACTTCAACAACGATGGCACGGCCCTCTACGAAGCTATGGCAGCACTGTTCATCGCCCAGGCCGTCCAGATCAACCTAAACGTGGGTCAGCAGCTCATGGTGATGCTCACGTCGGTCTTTGCCTCCGTGGGTGCCGCCGGGATTCCCGAAGCGGGCTTAGTGACGATGAGCTTAGTTTTTAATTCCGTCGGTTTGCCCACGGAATACATTGCAATCTTACTAACGGTCGATTGGTTCTTAGATCGATCGCGCACGGCCATTAACGTGATGGGAGATATGACCGTCAGTTGCTTAGTAGATGGTCGGAGCCAATCGATCGCCGAACACATAGTGGAACCAAATGAACCGATCGAACCCAGCGCGCTGCCATAGGCGTTGGCAGACCCTTGCTTAGGATCTGAGGCGGCAGCTACTGCGAGCTGCATCGGATTCTGGCTCCTGCCAAGAAAAGGAGAAATGGCTGAGTTCTGTCAGGTTGGGAGCGGCCCGATGAATGGCATCCATCTGCACCTCCAAAGAAGGTCGAGTCTCGAAGCTCTTGCCCCAAACTCCAGCTAAGGCTGGAACAACTGGGGTGGTATTAGGGGCTACCTTGAGGGTTTGAACTACCTGATCCGCAATGCATTCACCCTGACCACAAATAGCATAGGCCATGGGATGCCATTCGATGGTGCTGGGGAATTTGTGCCAGCGTTGCAGCCGAGAATCGAATCCGCCCCGGCCTACCTTGCGGTTAGCTTCGGGGAAAAAGACCGCACCCGATCGCACGCCAGCCTGCCGAGACATCCCAGTCACCTCAGTCAAAAAATCCACAACCCCGTTGGCCGCAAAATCCACCGCTAGCTGCCACAGCTCTCGCTGGTAGAGCGCGGCCCTAGCTGTCGGAGTCATGGTCATTTCTTTGGCAACGGGTGATCGGCTGCCCCATAGTGGTTCCCGCTCGTCCGGGAAAGCCTCATCCGCAGCCGCAATTTCATTGGCCCGCAGGTCGCCATTATCCAGATAAATTTTCAGGAGTTCTGCGCCCTTGCGATTTTTGGCGATCGACTCTAGCTGCTGGCGAGCATCATCGCCATAGATCCACAGATCTTTCACCGTCGTAATCACCGACTGGGCACCTTGGCCCCGAGGATAGCGAATATAGTCAAACAAAATGCCATCGGGTCGGCGCTTGAGCACCTCACCGAGCATCTGGCGATAATCTTCGCGCGCCTGTCGGCTATGGGGATTCACAAACAGAATAGAATTTGGCCCACCGGCATCGGGCGACTGGGTACCTTCGCTGCCTACAAACCAGCTCTTTTCACCGCGCCCATTGACATTGAGCGCCGTGTCTCGGTTGGGATAGAGTCCGTAGTTAGAACCATAGTTCAGGCTGTACATCCAGGCATAGACCTTGATCCCCCGAGCGCGGCCCTTCCGAATTACCTCCGCCAGCAAATCCGTATTGCGAACGCTGTTATTCCCTAGCACCGAAGGCCAAGAAGTTTTATTGGCAGTTTGGGGCAACAACACTTGGCCCGCATAGAAGGTGGCTAGATAGACCCGGTTGTAGCCCTTGTTCACCATCCGATCGATCAGCTCATCCACCGCCCCCGGCTTAGTATCACAGGCATACATCCGGATCCAAACCGCCTGGGTTTTCAGCCAGCTTTTTTCCCGGCAGGTACGCAATTCGTTGGCATGGCGATTAATGAGTTGAATGTAGCGTTGCTTGGCAGCTGGATCCGTACCCATGGCAGCAGCCCGCAAGCGATTTTTTTCGGTGACCTCCGCTGGGGAGAAAAAGCAATATTCCTGACTGTACCGATCGCTGGCCACCGTTTCGGCCCGGAGGGGAGCCATCGTACTCAACATTTGGACGGTGCCAAACACGCCTCCCACCAGCATTCTAGATAGCACACTGCTCCAAGATGACCGAGCTAAACATGCTGCTCCTGCTGTCAGAAACGAACGCCGGAATGAGAGGGAAGCAAGCATCATGTGAGCGGTGAGATGAATGAATTGAGAATAGGCCAAAACCGTCGCAGACCTACAATTTCGTTCGATGGATAATTCTAGCAAACTGTTCCAGGACTTCCACAAAAAACCGCCAGATGGCGGTTTCTAGAGAATTTAATGTAATTCAAAAACTACAACTAAGCACCTCTTTCCAGGGCTGCTTCGACTTGTTTGAACTTAGTGGCCAAACCATCTTTCAATTTGTCCGGTACCGGGCGATTAGGATAGGCGGCGTAATGAGCAGCGAGAGAGTTCAAAGCCGTGCGCATAGTGGTATAAGAACTGAGCCTAGTCAGGGAAGTATCCACCCGGTAGCGAGAAGCAAAATCATTGATATTCTGGCGGGCGGCCGCCTGAGCCTGAGCTTTTTCTGGGCCATCTTCCGTGGCATCTAAAGCTGTGCGCAGACTGGCAATGACGGTCAAGGTGTCTTGAGAATAGTTGCCTACCAGCCCACCGGGGGTGGTCGCAGCAGAGCATCCTGTCAAGCCAATTACTACTACTAAGGCGAGGGCGATCAGGTGAGACCACAGGCGTTTGATGGACATAGGGGAAAATCTAAAAAAATCTCCACCCATCCTACCGCGAATCTCGATCGAAGATCCGAGGGATCCGCCCTGTCCGGCCTGGAACGATTTCGCTATCCTGGAAGTTGCCATCTTGCAAGAATCCCCCATTTACTTATGTTCGGACTATTTTCTGACAAAAAACTAACCATCCCTAGTGCTAACGAAGCTTTACCCGGTCGGGACAATACCATGCCCATTCCAGACAAACACTTTGTCAATGGCCATCCCTTGGTTCCGCCCTACCCTGCCACCATGGAAACAGCAATTTTTGGCCTGGGCTGCTTCTGGGGAGCCGAGCGGAAGTTCTGGCAACAGGAAGGGGTTTATTCGACCGCCGTGGGCTACGCCGCTGGCTCCACCCCGAATCCTAACTATCAAGAAGTTTGCACCGGTAGAACCGGCCACAATGAGGTGGTGTTGGTGGTCTACGACCCCACAGTGATTAGCTACGATCGACTCCTCCAAGTTTTCTGGGAAAGCCACAATCCCACCCAAGGCATGCAGCAGGGCAATGACAAGGGAACCCAATATCGATCGGGTATTTATTGCACCACCGAGAGCCAAAAAACAGCAGCGATCGCCAGCCAAACTAAATATCAGGCTGCCCTCAGCGCCGCTGGCATGGACCAAATCACCACAGAAATCCTACCGGCACCGAATTTCTACTACGCCGAAGATTACCACCAACAATATCTCGCCAAGAATCCCAATGGTTACTGCGGCCTGGGCGGCACCAAGGTTTGCTATCCAGCATAAATTTCATAGGGGTACCATTTTAAGCCGGGACATATTGAAGGCCCTCACCCCTTCGGCTCGCTCAGGGCAACGCCCAGCCCTCTCCCAAGCTTGGGAGAGGGAGCAAGAGACTTCGCTTTTGGCTGCGGCTCCGCTTCTCCCAGAATTGGGAGAAGGGGCTGGGGGATGAGGGCTTTCAGTGGTTTTTATTGAATTTCCTTAGCCGATCGGCGTTCCGCCAGCAACTTGTTGACTTTTTGATAGATACCACTAGCGATCGCGCCCCCCATCAGGACACTGATGGCCGGCAGAAACAAGGGATCCCACAGGCTCCGCCAGAGATCGAGTCCCAGATTCCAATGATTGGCGTTACCCACTAGGCCCACTACAAACCAGCCAAAAATTCCCAACACAAAAAACACGTTGGCGGTCAGGAAGAGATTAATTACATGCCAAATTCGATCTTTCATGGAGCTTTGCTGGTGGGTTTATCCAGTTGCAGATAGCTGAGAATCATCCGGTCTAGATCGGCCCGCGTCAAGCTCATCTGGGCGGCAACTTCGTCTAAGGGCAATTCTACTTTACCGATCGACAGTTTGCTATCGGCCGCCAGTTGCCGTTGGCCATTTTGCTCAACGATCTGGCCGCGCACCCCCAAAAAGATCTTTTGGCCGCGCAGTTGGGGCATTACGACCAACAATTTTTGGACGAGGGCCGTCTGCTTACTAGGCGACAGGGTTTCCATTTCGGCTAAGTCTACTAGGGCACCGGAGCGCAGCTCACCTTGCTGCACCTGGGTTTTTAGCGATCGAACGCCCGAGGGCAAAGCTTTGGGAGTCGCCGCAGTTGTCGGAGTAGGACTGGCCATGACCGTTGCTGTAGATGTGGGGGTCACTGCTGCTGACGGCGAACTAGGCCCAATTGTACTGGCACTAGCCGGTAGCGAGGAAGTTGACGGAGAGGAGAGGGTCGGTGTAGGGCTAGGTGTAGGCAAGGTTGCCGTCTCATCATCAGCTTCCGCATACCAGTCTGGAACGGCCGTAGCCCTTTCCCACAAAAAGTAGCCCAGTCCAGCCAACAGACCAAAGATGCCGATCGACAGAATCCAAAGCAGCTTTTTCATGGTAGGTCGATGAGGTGGAAATTGATCTCTATGCTGGCGCAGACCATTGGATTATCTAGAAAAGGGCACCACCACTATTGTTATCGATCTGCGGTCTAACGTTAGTAACCGGTCGTGGTGTAGCTGCTGGTGTACTGGGTTGGGGTTGAGGCCGAGTTTCTTTCGGGGTGCGGGGATAGGCTTTGCCATCTGGCATCGTCACACCATTCAGATTTACTCCCCGAAAATCTTCCATTTGCAGATGTGCGCCTTCCAAATTAGCCCCTGCTAGCTGTACGCCCGTAGCTTTCACCCCCATGAGGTTAGCGCGGGCCAGATCGGCCTTCTGCAAATTGGCATTGGTCAGGTTGGCATTGTGCAAGTGAGCACCCTTAAGATCTACACCTACTCCATTCACTTGGCTCAGATTGGCCTCTACCAGGTCAACTCGATACATCTGAGCACCCGTGAGATTAGCCCCCGATAAATTTGCCTTGCGCAGGTTGCTAGCACCTAGATCGGCTCCCGCAAGATTGGCATTTACTAAGGAAGCACCAGCTAAATTGCTTTGAGATAGATTGAATCCTGAGAGATCGCAGTTATCACACTTGGTATTTTTGCTGTCAATTAGCTGTTGCAAATGAGCTTTATTACCTGCTTGAGCTGGGGCCGCAATTACTAAGAAAAGCAACACAAACAGAGTGTATAAAATCTGGACAGGAATTAGCTTCATGAAAATGACCACTCAGAAAAAGATTGAGCTGTAGAAACCACTCCGGCAAAGAAATTCATTGCCAATTGTTATTTCTCCGTCAAGCTCCCAGTGGCCGTTGGCACCTGAGCAGCCGATGTAATATTCATTGGCACTACAGCCCCAATCTGGGATTTTCCAGAAGAATTCCCCAAAGAATGTTGCTACCTATTTTGCTGATTCAGCTAAAAGGCTTACACGCCTGACAATTAGCAAGTTTTTTCTCTCGAACCTGGGAATTTGCAATTTTCCACTATAATCAGGGTGGTTCTCCAAGACTTTTTGATGTACAGCAATCAGGCTATGAGTAAAATTTTATTAATTCGTTGCAGCAGTGCTTTGATACTATTAGCGATCGCCGCGACCAGTGCCCAAGCCCAACAGGTCCCTTTCTTGCCGAACGATGCTGTACCGCCAGGAAATCGCGGGCCGCGCCCGGAACCACCAACACCCCAGCGGAAACCGCTGCCCAACATTCCTTTGCCACCAACTGTGCCTGGGAGCCAGACAACTAGCGGAACTGTCAATATCGCTGGCTACCAAGTCAAAGGCAGCACCATTTTCAGTGCCGCAGATTTTGAAAGAGTAACTCGGCCCTTTATCGGACAGGGCAACACCGGACAAATCGAAAAAGCGCGCGTCGCTGTCGAGAATCTCTATTACGATGCGGGATACAGAACCACTGTGGCTGGGATTCCGCCCGCCCAAAACCTTGGCCAAGCGGGTGTAATTGTCAACATCGAAGTGCAAGAAAGCACCGTGTCGGAAGTTCAGATCTCTGGCAACAAGCGGGTGAGTGATGAATATATCCGATCGCGCCTGCGCCTTTCTGATAAACCCTTTAACTACAATGAACTAATTCAGGCCGTCAGCTTATTACAACGGGATCCCCTATTCAGCAGCGTGTCAACGGAAGTGCGCACCGGCAAAAAGCCGGGCACCAATGTGGTGGTAGTTACCGTTGAGGAAAAGAAAACCAAGTCCTTATACCTTTCTACTGATAACAATCGATCGGCTGATTTTGGTGACTGGCAGCGCGGTGTTCAGTTATATGAAGGTAATTTGACTGGCGGTGGTGACAATCTCTCGCTGTTTTACAACAATACCTCCGGTAGTTTTAACACCGGAATCACCTACAGCACACCGATTAATGGTGAAAATACCAAAGTCAGTCTAAGTGCCTCCAACTTTTCTAGTCGGCAGATTCTTGGCGCTCCAGTCAATTTAGATTTCGAGCAGAATAATCAAAGTTATTCCGTAGGCATTCGCCACCCCTTGCTCCGCCGCACTGGCAATAACTTTGAAGAGGAGATTGGAGTTGGCTTTTCGGTGAGTAAATTGAATTCCAGTAGCTTTGTCAATCAGCAAGCCAATGGCACTTTCAATACTACCACCCTCAATTTCACCCAAGATTATTTCCAAGTCTTTGGCGATTCGGCCATCAATCTCAATTCCAACCTACGGATTGGCATCGATGCCCTAGGAGCAACTACCAATAGTCAAGGATTTCTGGATGGTCGCTTTGTAGTGTGGAATGGTTCTACCTATTACTCCAAAAACCTGGGCAATAACAGTCAGCTATTTCTGACCGGTGGATTACAGCTGGCCGATCGGCCACTGATCGGATCCGTGCTGTCTTCGCCATTTTTGTATGGCTACAGTCCCGGTATTATCGCTAACGATAATGGGGCTTATGCCACTGCCGGACTAACCTTCCCGCTCGTCCAACAAAATAATTTTTCCCTCAGCGCGGTTCCTTCGCTGAATTTAGCTACCACATGGGGCAGCATCACCTCGGTGGATCCCAATACCCTAGCTTCGGCAGGTATCGGTCTCCAGGCAAATTTCAGCAACTTCAATGCCCGTCTGGATTGGGGGGTGCCATTGGTCTATACCAATGCCTCTAAGGATAACCGACTCTCCTTTTCGGTGGGATACTCTCAGGCTTTCTAATTACCAAGGAAAATGAACAAGTCTATTAGCTGGATACTGTTGTCTTTGCTGGGATCCGGCCTGTTGCTGCCAACGGTCGCGATCAAGCAAGTTACGGCAGTTCCCATACCGTCTACGAGAACTCAGCAACCAGACCTCGGTCGTCACTTTAAAGCATTGGGAATAGAAGGCTCGATCGCTATCTACGATCTCCAGCGAGAGCGCTGGTATCAACACAATCCCCAACGCAACAACCAGGAGTTTTTGCCAGCTTCTACCTTCAAAATTCTCAACTCGCTCATTGCCCTAGAGAGTGGGGCGATCGCCAGTGAATCGGCAGTCTTGACCTGGGACGGCATCCAGCGAGAGCTACCAGCCTGGAATCGGGACCTAACCATGCGAGAGGCCATCAAAATCTCGGCGGTCTGGTTTTATCAGGTATTGGCTCGCCGGGTAGGCCCTACCAAAATGCAGCAATGGGTGACCAAGGTAGAATATGGCAACCAAAAAATCGGCAAACCGGCGGAAATCGATCGGTTTTGGCTAGAGGGAGATTTACGTATCACTCCCCAGCAACAGATTCAGTTTTTACGGCGACTTCAGAAAAACGATTTACCTTTTTCTCCTAAGACCATGGCTACGGTCAAGGACATGATGGTGTTGGAAAAAACTCCCAAGTACACCCTGCGCGGCAAAACGGGCTGGAGTGGAGCCTTTGGCACCAAAAAATCTACACAGCCCCAGGTGGGTTGGTTTGTGGGCTATCTGGAGCAGGGCCAAAACACCTATTTCGTAGCCACAAATATCGATATCAAGGCGCCAAATGATGCGAAGGCTAGGCTAGAAATAACTCGCCGCTCGTTGAAGGATTTGGGATTGCTTTAACTCTCTATTATGCGGCCTGAAGCTGATGCACTAAATGTCGAAGCTCCGGCAGAATGAGCTGACTAGTCCCCAAGGTGACAGCACCGCGCGAACCGGGGAGGGAAAAAATTAACAATCGGCCATAGGTACCAGCGATCGCGCGGGAGGCGATCGCTCTGCTGCCAATTTCTTGGTAACTGAGCCAGCGAAAAACTTCCCCAAATCCCGGCAAGGTCTTCTCCAGTAGTCCAGCCAGAGCTTCATAGGTGGTGTCCCGAGGGGCAATGCCAGTGCCGCCATTGAAGATCACAGCTTGGAGTTCGGTCATGTCAGCCAGGGTCTGGAGCAAGAACTGAATCTGGGCTGGTTCATCGGGCAGAATTTGGTAATGGCCGACCCGGTGGCCAGCGGCCAGGAGAAGCGCTTGGATAGTTTGGCCGCTGCTATCTGTAGAGATCTGGCGACTGTCGCTGATGGTCACGATCGCGCAGACAATTGAGTCCGACTGAGCTTCTGGATGGGGCTGGGAGTTCATAGCTTGGGAGGGAGGGACGGTGGCTGCTACAATACGACGGTCGTAATAATGTGACCTAGCTGTGATCGATCGGTATACTTTACCCGCAATGGGTGAGATTTGGACGGATGAGTATAAGTTTAAGACCTGGTTGCAAGTAGAAATTGCAGTCTGTGAGGCCCAGGCGGAAATGGGCTACATTCCGGCTGCGGCAGTGGCAGAAATTAAGGCTAAAGCAGATTTTAAAGTGGACCGCATTCTCGAGATCGAAGCGGAAGTTCGTCACGATGTGATTGCCTTTCTGACCAATGTTAACGAATATGTTGGTGACGCTGGTCGCTACATCCACTTGGGCATGACTAGCTCCGATGTGCTGGATACGGCCTTGGCACTGCAAATGGTGGCTAGTACGGACTTGATTATCGCTCATGTGGACGAGCTGGCCGCAGCGATCCGGGTGCGGGCCAAGGAGCACAAAAATACGGTGATGGCCGGTCGCTCCCACGGTATTCATGCGGAGCCGATTACCTTTGGCTTTAAGCTGGCAGGCTGGCTGGCGGAAGTACTGCGCAACCGAGATCGGCTAGTGGCCGTCCGCGAAAACATTGCGGTGGGCAAAATTTCGGGAGCCGTGGGCACCTATGCCAACATCGAACCGCGGGTGGAAGCCTTGGCTTGCCAAAAAATGGGGCTGAAGCCCGATCTGGCCTCGACTCAGGTAATTTCGCGAGATATCCATGCGGACTTTGCCAATGTGTTGGCGCTGTTGGGAGCCTCAATCGAGCGCTTTGCAGTAGAAATTCGCAATTTGCAGAAGACCGATGTGCTGGAAGTGGAAGAATTTTTCTCGAAGGGTCAGAAAGGCTCTTCGGCGATGCCTCACAAACGCAACCCCATTCGATCGGAACGGCTGACGGGGATGGCCCGGATTCTGCGGGCTAATGCAATGGCGGCCTTGGAAAATGTGGCCCTCTGGCACGAACGGGATATTTCCCACAGCTCGGTGGAGCGAGTTTGTCTGCCAGATTCCTGCATTTTGGCCCACTTTATGTTGGTGGAAACCACTAATTTGGTGAAGAATTTGCTGGTCTATCCAGACAATATGGAGCGGAATTTAAACTGCTACGGCGGCGTAGTTTTCAGTCAGCAAGTCTTGCTGGCTTTGGTGGGCAAGGGTCTAACTAGGGAAGATGCCTATGGGATCGTGCAAGCCAACGCCCACACGGCCTGGAATCAGCCCGGTGGCGATTTCCAAGGACTGGTCAGAAAGGACGATCAGGTCACGGCTCACCTGTCCAGCGCCGAGATCGATGAGTGCTTCAATCCCCAGCGCCACCTTCAACACACCGATGCGATCTACGCTCGTCTGGGAATCTGAAAAATCCAGCGCCAAGCAGCCACTTGCCAGATCGAATTGGAACTTGGGAGCAAGGGATCGCCAATGTACTCCCAGCAGCCAGGCAGAAAATCTAGCTGGCACTTTCCAGCAAAACCACAGCATGGGCGCAAATCCCCTGCTCCTGGCCCACTGGACCCAGTTGCTCGTTAGTAGTGGCCTTAATCCCAATTTGATCGGACTGCAAACCTAGCACTTGAGCCAATCGATCGCGCATGGCCGGAATATGCGGCTTCAGCTTCGGTCTTTCGGCCACCACCACCGAATCGATATTTACAATGTGCCAATGCCGATCGAGCAGTAATTCATGCACCTGCGCTAGCAACTTCAGACTATCGGCCCCCGCCCACTGGGGATCCGTTGGTGGAAAATAGTGCCCGATGTCGCCCAGACTCAAAGCCCCCAACATCGCATCCATAATTGCATGGGTCAAAACATCTGCATCGCTATGACCCAATAGCCCCAGCTCATGCTCGATCTTCACTCCCCCTAAAATCAATGGTCGATCGGCCACCAGCCGATGAATATCGTAGCCATTACCAATCCGAATACCCATAGTCGCCTGCCATTCCAAAATCCCCTCTCATCCTACAAGTTCCAAGAGCGATTCTGCTGCCCAGAGTCATTGCTCACGAGTAGAGCCGTAGTGCTATGATAGTCTGGCTTTTTCAACATCGACTCCAGACCATGAAGCACACCCTATCTGTCTTAGTGCAGGATGAAGCTGGTGTTCTAACACGTATTGCCGGTTTGTTCGCCCGCCGAGGCTTCAACATTGATAGCTTAGCCGTCGGCCCCAGCGAGCAAGAAAATCTTTCGCGGATTACCATGGTTGTCAATGGTGACGACTATATAGTGGAGCAGCTGATCAAACAGCTCTACCGTCTGGTAAACGTCCTGAAAGTCCAAGACATCACCAACACGCCCTGCGTCGAGCGAGAGCTAATGTTAATTAAGGTCAATGCCAACAGCGGCAACCGATCGGAAATTTTCGACCTAGCCCAGATCTTCCGCGCCCGCACAGTGGATGTCTCCGATGATTCCTTAACCCTAGAAGTAGTCGGCGATCCGGGCAAAATCGTGGCGATCATCCAAGTCCTTCAAAAATTTGGCCTGCGGGAAATTGCCCGCACCGGCAAAATTGCCATGACCCGCGAATCTCGCGTCAACACCGAATTCCTAAAAATCCACGAATAACCAGCCATGGTCTCTCCTACCGATCGGATTATCGTGCCCCTCGATGTGCCAGATAGCCAGCAGGCGATCGCCCTGCTGGACAAGCTGCCCCAGGTCTCTTTTTGGAAAGTGGGGCTAGAACTCTTCGTCAGTGACGGCCCAGCAGTAATTCGCATCCTCCAAGAACGCCAGAAACGGATCTTTCTGGATCTGAAGTTCCACGATATTCCCAATACGGTGGCCGGAGCCTGTCGATCGGCCGACAAATACCAAGTAGACCTACTGACGGTGCATGCCGCCGCCGGTCGAACCGCACTCCAAGAAGCCGTGCAGGCGGTGTCTACCTCCCCACGCCCCCCACAAATTGTGGCGATCACCCTATTGACCAGCTTCAACTCCCGAGATCTGGCCTTCGACCTGCATGTTCCTCTAGAGTTGCCCGAATACGCCCTCAACATGGCCCTGATGGCCCAGGAATCCGGCTGCCAGGGAGCCGTCTGCTCTCCCCAAGAAGTGGCCAACCTCCGCCGAGCCTGCGGCCAAAGCTTTACCCTGATCTGCCCCGGCGTGCGCCCCCAATGGGCTGCCATGGGCGACCAGCGCCGGACAATGACTCCCCAGCAAGCTTTCCAAGCAGGGGCCAACTACTTAGTAATCGGTCGCCCTATTACCGCCGCAGTAGACCCCAGCGCCGCTTGGGACAAGATTTGCGAAGAAGTTGCTGGCATCTAAGCCAGAACGGGGATTTTTGCAGCCAGATTCAAGACATTCTGCCAATTACAGCCGCCGAATCGATCGGCTATATTTTTACTTATCAACGAGTAAGAGTATTTAGGGTGGCAAGCAACATGCTAAACCAGCGAGAGCAAGACAGAATTTACGCCAAGGTGAAAGGGATCATTGCCGACAACTTGCATATCAATGAGGATGCGGTGTACGAAGGATTCCAATTCAACAAATTCATCGACAATTTGGCCACTTACCGCATTCAGAAATCCGGGAACCACCACCTGCTTTATTATTTGGAAGCAGTAAACATTTATTTCGACTTGTCCGAAGAATTCAAGGTGGAGTTTCCCATTTCCTTGATGGATCAAAACAGCATGACAGTTCAGGAATTAGTGGACTACATCCAAGACCGTGAATCGGTTTCAGCCTAGGTTGCAAACTCTGCCGGGGATGAAGAATTTACCGTACAGCCTTGTTACAAATGTAGCAAGGCTGTTTTTTAATGAACTGTAAATTTCCATCAAGTAAACCTTAGAAAACTACATATTTCTCATCTTAATATCTGTAAAGATTTCGGTTGGTTTAAATATTTCACCGCAAAATAAAGGAGACACGCAACTTCAGCTATCAAAAAGCCGATCGAATATGCCCATCTTTACCAAAGTCAAGCCAGAACAGGATACGCGCACCAAAATTCTGTCCACGGCCCAACATCTATTTGCCCATCGCGGCTACGATGGCACCACCACCAAAGAACTGGCCGAAAAAGCTGGGATTGCCGAGGGCACCCTATTCAGACATTTCACTAACAAAAAAGCCATCTTGGTGGAAGTAGCCACCAATGGCTGGGTGGAGCTGCTCACGGATCTGCTGATGGAATTGAGCGAAATGGCCAGCTACGAGGCGATCGCCCAAGTCATTTACAAACGGATGCTGCACCTGGGCAAAAACTACGAAATCATGAAGGTCTGCTTTATGGAAGTACAGTTCCACAGCGACCTCCGCGAAAAAATCCAACAGGAAGTAGTGGCCAAAATGACCGACGTGGCCGAAGCTTTCTTTCAGACGGCGATCGATCGAGGAGTTTATCGCAAGCTCAATGCCAAAGTGGTGGCCCAGGTCTTCTTGGGCATGTTCGTCGTGGCCGGATTCAGCCACGACACCATCTTAGATCCCCACGCCAGCCACAATGAAATGCGCGAGATGGCCGAAGGGCTAGCGGATATCTTCCTGCACGGAGTCCTGGCCCCCGCAGCCTAGTCCACCCAGACACCATGGGATTATTCAAAGATCTCCATAACCAAGATGGGGCGCAAACATTGTGCCCCATCTTGGTTTCTAGCATCTTAGGGAGAAATCAATCGATCAACCACTGGTGATCTGTTGGGCCTGTTGGATCCATTTTTGGACCCGATCGACCGTGGGAGTCAAATCCCGCCGTTGCAAAAGGCCCACATGGAGGCGCAGAATCGATCGATGAACCTGCTGGGCCGAAGTCTGGCCAAGTTGTTCTGGGGAAACAATTCCCGCATGCAGCAATAGACCGCAATACTCGCAACCCACACTGGGCAACTGAGCCAAGCTGGCCAGGGCCATCAATTTCCGAACGTGCCGCAAAGGCAGACCGAGGGTGGCCGCCAAAGCAATCTGGCGCTCCGCCGTCAGCGCCAACAACTGCTCCGTATCCAGCAAGCCCGCTGCCTCCAGATCCGATCGCAGCTTTGGTTCCAAGCCCGGTAAGTCACTGATCAGCCAATGGCAAATCATCGAAATCCTCCCAACTTTCAAAAAAAGCAAGGGCACGGTCGTAACCGCACCTTCGCTCTAGATTAACAAAGAACTTCAAAACTAATCAGCAGTAGCCAGTTCCGCCTCGTTCCGACTGCGCTTGCGGGTCAGCAAATTGAAGAGCTGGATGCCGATCGCCTTCACCAGGTTGCCTTCTAGCTCCTTGAACATCACCATGTTCTTCCCAAAAGCATCATTGGCCTCATCCACGATCGCATCGGCCTGAGCCTCATCGATCGGCAGCTCATCCATCATCTGGCGGTAGTTGGCCTTGAAAGACTTCTCATCAGAAATCCGCTCGAATTCATAAAAAGCAGTACCGCCATCGGTCAAATTCATCGCATTCTGGGCAATCTTCTTCAGAATTTGGCCCCCGGACAGGTCACCCATATAGCGAGTGTAGAGATGTGCCACTAGCAGCTCGGGATGGCGATCGGCCACTTCATGAATCCGGGCCACATATTCCTGAGTCGCTGCCGAAGGAGCCACCTGCTCTTTCCAGTTAGCACCAAAGTAGTAGGCCAGATCTTCTTCGAGGCTTTGCTTGCGATCCAGTTCCGGGAAAAACAGCTTGGAAAGAATGGGGTGGTGCTGATGCTTGGCCATTTCTTCTTCCATGGCCGTATACACAAAATACAGATTGGCCACTAGCTTCCGGTAGGAATTTTTTTCCACTGTCCCTTTCAGAAAACAGGCGATAAAGCCAGTGTTTTCGGCCATGCTATGGGACTTCTTCGTACCTTCCCGAAGCTTGCTTGCTAAATTAGAACTCATAATAATAGTTTCTGAATATGAATATAATGTTTGGCACTGCTCCCCAGCTTATGACAAATCTTCAATGAATTTCGTTAATTTTCTTTAAATACCTCCCGCCCCCATGAGCCTAAAAGTCCTTGCTCCGCCCGCCCTCAACCCCATTGGCAATATAGTATTACTCCACGGCTGGGGGGCCAATCAGCGAGATTTGTTAGATTTGATACCCTATCTGAAGCTGCCGGAGTACCAGTTTTTCTTACCCGATGGCCCCTTTGCCCACCAATTCACGGAGGAAGGAAGAATGTGGTACTCCTTTACTGGCGCGGGCCATTTGACCGCCGAAGGCCAGCAGCAGCTAGCCAGTAGTCGCCAGCAACTCCAAGCATGGATCGAGGACTTGCCCGCTCGCACTGGCATTCCCCTAGAGCGCACTTGGCTGGGTGGTTTTTCCCAGGGGGGAGCCATGACCTTGGAGGTGGGCTTGCACCTACCGCTGGCTGGACTGATTGTGATGAGCGGATATCTCCACCCTGGTATTACGGCCCCGGCCAAGTGTCCAACCGTAGCGATTTTGCACGGGAGACAGGATGATGTGGTACCGATCGACCAAGCTTGGCAGGCCCGGCAACAGCTGATCGACTGGGGCGCAAAAGTGCAGTACCAAGAACTAGAAATGGGCCATGGAATTGTCTTAGAAGAACTCCAAGTAATACGTCAGTTCTTAGTTGGCGAGCAAAAATCCTGAGCACAAGTACTTATTCGGTTACCGCGCGGGCGGAGTTCAGTATCGATGTTATTATTTTTACAGCTACCGAAGTTTAATCTCGGAAACTTTTAGGCTCCGGTTTGAATCATTATCTATACTTGGTTTTTGGCTTCCCGGCCCAACTGAGATTCGGGAAGTTGTTTGTGGTGCTGCGACAGTTTTTCTGTGTTTTTTCATACCAATCCTCATCGAAAGTATATTTTACTAGCGATGTTTGGGCATGTTCTCCGTATCAGCACCAACCGTCACTAATTCCTGGAACTAATGTTTCATCTACTACGTAAGCCTTGTTGTCTGCTCTTTGGTCTTGCTGCATCTTTTTCCGCAATCTCCATTAATCCGCTAGCTGCCTCGGCCCAAACTAGTCAGGTTGCTGCCGGCCAGAATTCTACTCCGTCCGCGCCATCCATTCCCAAACCCATTATCAAGCCCCAAGTAGCTCAAAAACGCCCCTTGGTCACAATCGACCCCGGCCATGGTGGCAAAGACCCCGGTGCGATCGGCTTGGGCGAGTTGAGAGAGGTAGATGTGATTTTACCGATCTCTTTGCGCGTAGCGGAAATTTTAGTCCAGCAAGGCGTAGAGGTACAGCTCACCCGGAACAGTGACTATTTTGTGGGGTTGGACGAACGGGTAGTGATGGCCAGAAAAGCCGGTGCCACCATCTTTGTCAGTATCCATGCCAACGCCATTGATAATCGGCCTGATGTGAATGGCCTAGAAACATATCATTATCACAAAGGTGAAGCCCTAGCCAACACTGTGCACAACAAAGTCGTTGAGATGTTGGGCCAAGATCTCCAAACTCCTTTGACCGACCGCCATGTACGCAGTGCCCGCTTCTTGGTGCTGAGAAAATCAGAAATTCCCGCCATTTTGGTAGAAGCTGGCTACCTGACCAGCCCGACCGAATCACTCCGACTAGCCGATCCGGCCTATCGGGAAAAAATGGCCCAGGCGATCGCCGCCGGTATTCTGGAGTATCTGCGCCAAACTGGAGCCCTGAGCAACAGCGTGGTGCTAGCCCCAGCCAGCCAGCCCTAAATTAAATTTAAGTGAAATTATATTTTTGACTCTCGGTTTGCAGAAACTCCCGAAAAGTATCAGCAACGATCGAGAGTTGTTTGCCTTGGGGGTAGACCAGGTACCAGTGACGGCGAATCGGGAAGTGTTGCATATCCAGAATTGTCAGGCCCAAGGACTCCGCATCTTTCAGCAGAGTATGGCGAGAGAGCACCGATAGCCCAAAGCCACAAGAAATTGCCTGTTTAATAGCCTCGTTACTGCCCAGCTCCAGCTTGACGCGCACGGTTAAACCATGCTTCAACAACAACTTTTCCACCGCCGCTCTGGTGCCAGAACCTATTTCACGCATGATAAAAGGTTCTCCTTGGAGGGCGGAAATGGGAATATTAGCCATCCCAGCCAAAGGATGATCGATCGGCGCAATTACCACCAAGGGGTTTTCTAGAAAAGGATAGGCAGCCACATCCATATCCACGGGCACTTGGCTCAGAATATACAAATCGTCTTGGTTAGTAATCAAGCGATCGATAATCCGCTCGTGGTTGGTGATTTGCAAAGACACATCAATGCCGGGATAAAGCTCGCAAAAGGGCGCTAGCACCCTGGGCACAAAGTACTTAGTGGTAGTAATAGTGGCCAGTCGCAGCCGTCCCCGCTTCATGCCTTGCAAATCGGCAATTTTCATTTCAAACAGGGAGAGCTGCTCGAAGATCTGCTGACAGGTAACGGCCAGCTCGCGGCCAGCTTCGGTCAGGTACAGCTTCTTACCCACCTGCTCGAACAGCGGCGTACCGATATTTTTCGCCAATTGCTTCACTTGCATGGAAACCGTTGGCTGGGTCAGAGATAGCTCCTCCGCTGCTCTGGTGATGCTGCCCAAACGAGCAACGGTTTCAAAGACTTTTAGCTGATGCAAAGTGGACTGACGCATGGTGTGGGCAGGGCCTCCGATCGGAGAACCCATAGATTAGGGAGCAGGGGCCGCAGGCAAAGAAGGCATATTGCCTGGGGTGACGATCGGTGCACCACTGGGCAGGGGAGCCACAGATCGCTGTCCTTTAAGCCAAAACCAGCCACCCAGGGCAGCTAAAGCCACCCCACCCAAGAGTAGTCCCAATGGCAACCAAGGAATCTTGCTGGGGGTGCTGGTGGCTGGCGGCACGAATTCTGGCTCCTCTTCCACTATGCCCAGTGGTGAAACCCGGCAATGCATCAGTACCAAAGAAAGGTTATCGTGACCGTTTTCCACCCGGCCTCGATCGATCCAGTCGGCGATCGCGGTGGCCAGGGGCAATTTACCATTGAGAATTTGCGGCACATAGTCCGACCAAGATTTTTCCACCAGTCGTCGATCGCTCAAGCCATCGGAACAGAGCAGCAACACCCCATCCTCGATCGCCATCAGCCGCTGTACTAACAGTTGCAATTCCTCACCGCGCCGCATCCCCAAAGCTTGGGTCAGGGAACCAGCATCCAGGCGGCCTTGGGCCTGCCAGGGAACGCTTTTGCCTTGGCTGACTTCTCGCTGAGCCACATCATCATCTACGGTCAGGAGCTGGCAAGAGTTGCGGGTAATCCAATAGGCCCGACTGTCTCCCACATGAGCCAGATAAATTTCGTGAGAATTCCCCGCTCCCATCTCCGTGACTACCAATTGGGGCAAATGGAGCGCCGTCACCATCGTCGTGGCCATCCGTCTGCGGCCATCTCGACTCTGTTGATCGTTGCGATCGGCGATCGAGTTATTGGCCACCCGTACCACCGTTTGCAAATGGTCGATCGCTTGCTGGGGGGAAATCGGCTGGTTTTCTTGGCCCACCTCCGTCAGAAAAGCCCGCAGTTGCAAGCTGAGATTCTGGACCGCTAGTTGACTGGCCACTTCACCGCCTTCGTGACCGGCCACCCCGTCGCAGACAATGGCCAGTCCCTCGATCGGGTCTCGCTCCGGCTGGCCAGTGGGATAGTAGCTATCTTCGTTATGAGCACGGTTGCCGGAGTCGCTGCCACTGGCCATGGTAATAGTCAATGGCAAGCGGGCAGCCTGTTCTAGCAAACATTGATTGATAGTAGTGGCCGCATCGGCTACGGCTACTTTGCCAATTTGCATTTTTTCGATAATTGGCCCTAGCACCTCAGAAATCTCTGGCTGGGATGTTTCCAACAGGCTTTGCCAAAAATTGGCCAGCCCGATCGCCGTACTTCGCCCTGCCGGATTCAGACTATCGGGCAGCAATTCGCAGAGGCGCAGCCGCCAATCTTCCACCCGTAGATTCTTAGCTTCGAGCAAGCTGAAGCCTACGCCAATATCGGCCAAGGGAGTCCAAAGATCGACCATTTGCCAGAGCCAGTGAGCCTGTTGGAGGGCGCTGCCCTGGGGCCACAGTTCGGTCAAGGCGGGCATGAGCTGGCCATTGGCTTCGATCGGAATATTATCCAGCAGCGGAATATCTACGGATTTCTGGCCGGAGCGGCCCAGGGAACAAAAGCCATAGAGCTGGGGCAAATGCAAGCGATAGCGACTCAGACGAGCATAGGGACGGGCCCGATCGGGCAGAGGCCACAGGACTTCTGGTCGCTCGCCACTTTTGGTATCCAGCCAGAGCTGGGGAGCCATCACATGATAACGATTTTCCACGAGCTTATCGGTGGGAATCCAAGCAGCCTGCGGATCGGCGGCCCAGAGATAGCGATCGGAAGGGGAACTAGGCATGGTAGATAGGAAACGACTAGTTTTTAACTATTCTATAGGAAATATGCTGAGACCCCCGGTCTTTCAAGCCGGGGATGAAAGGTAGAGGAAGGTTTTGGCCTGCAAGTCAAATCCTTGGAATCGATGTTGTCCAAGCTCCTACAAGATGGTATGGTATTTTGTAGAGTTTACCGTAGACCATGTTAAATCTTAGTTACGAGTACAAGCTAAAACCGACAGATGCGCAAGTTCTTGAAATAGAAAGAACTCTAGTTATCTGTCGGAAGGTTTGGAACTATGCGCTAAGAGAACGCAAAGATTGGATCAACTCCAGAAAATGCCCGGTAAATGCTTGCTCAATTGTTAGCGAGTACATCATTCCAGTGGATGCTCCATATCCTAGTTACTTTGTTCAAGCGGCTAGACTGACCAAAGCTAAGGAGTTATATCCTGAGCTAAAAACAGTTAATGCTCAGATGCTTCAACAAGTTTTAAGAAAACTGGAAACCGCTTTTGTGGACATGAAACGCAAGGGCATGGGGTTTCCTAGGTTTAAAAACAAGTATCGAATGAGGTCTTTTGTATTTCCACAGATGCTTAAAAACTGCATTCAAGGAAATTCAATTAAACTCCCTCAACTTGGTGCTGTTGAGTTTATTAAGTCTAGAGAAATCCCTGATGGGTTTGTAGCTAAACAAGCTCGAATAGTTCGTAAAGCTAGTGGGTATTTTTTAATACTTTCATTAGAGTGCGATGTCAATGTCCCTAGTCCAGTACCTCACGGCTTCCCTGTTGGGATTGATTTGGGGCTAGATCAGTTCTTGGCAACTTCTGAAGGTAGGCTGGTTAAACGTCCTAAGTTTTTAAAAGCTGAACAACGCAAGCTTAAATTGCTGCAACGTCGGTTAAAAAACAAGAAAAAAGGATCTAATAACCGCCATAAATTGAATCAAAAAATAGCTAGGGTACATCAACGAGTAACAGACACCAGGAAAGATTGGCAATTCAAACTAGCTCATGAACTAGTTAAAGATGTGGGAATGATATTTGTAGAAGATATCGACTTTCGGATTTGGGCTAAAGGAATGCTTGGCAAACATTCCTTAGATGCTAGTTTTGGCCAGTTCGTGTCAATTCTTAAGTGGGTCTGCTGGAAAGAGGGCGTGTATTTTGACAAAGTAAACAAAGATTACACCTCTCAAGTTTGCCCTAGTTGCAATACTCACACTGGCAAAAAGTCGCTCGATTATCGAGTTCATAGCTGCCATGAGTGCGGGTACACCACCCACAGGGATATAGCAGCGGCTCAAGTTATTCGCAATCGCGGATTGTCCGCCGAGGGACGCTTGGTAGACATTAAAGAAATTGCCTGTGAAGGCGGTCTGACGGGGACTGGAAACAGTCTAGTTAAGAGCCAACGAGACAGGAAGAAGAAAGCATGAAGGCACGGCTTTAGCCTGCCGGAATGCAGCCTTTAAGAATCCCCGCGCATTCATGCCGGGAAGTACGTCAATAACAATCGCGCCCCCAATCTGTTAAATCTTCCGGGATAAGAAGATAATTTTGTGCAGAGATGAACAGTGGCCCGCCCTCACCCCAATATGAACTGTACAATCTGCACCCATGCCAGCGAGTTTTTCCAGACTGGCCGCTTGCTCGATCGCCATCAAGTAGACTATTGGCGCTGTCCGGCCTGTGGCAGCGTGGGTACCGAAACGCCTTTTTGGTTGGCCGAAGCCTATGACCAAGCGATTACCAGCAGCGACATCGGCCTAGTTTGTCGCAATCTGGAAATGGCCAAGATCGCCAGCATGATTCTGCGCTACTGCTATCAACCCACTGCTAAGTTTGTGGACTATGGCGGCGGCTACGGTCTCTTTGTACGCCTGATGCGCGATCGGGGCTATGACTTTTACTGGCAGGATGAGTTCTGTCCGAACCTATTTGCGGCTCACTGGGAGGCTCCCCCCGGCGATCGGTACGAGCTATTGACGGTCTTTGAGGTACTAGAGCATTTGCCGGAACCATTAGTCGCCCTAGAAGCCATGTTCCAGCGCGCCCCCAATCTCCTGTTCAGCACGGAGCTACTACCCGATCCGGCTCCGGCCCTAGCCGACTGGGAGTACTATGGACTCGAACACGGCCAGCATATTATCTTCTACACCACCACCGCCCTAGAGCATTTGGCCCACCGCTGGCAAAAACATTTCTATTCCAACGGCCAAAACCTGCACCTGTTCAGCGACAAACCCTTGAATTGGTATCAGCAAAAGCTCCTGAAGCATCATCGCTGGGCCAAATTGTTCAGCCCGATCAGTCGGCGGCCATCCCTGATGCTCGGAGACTATCACCAAGCCATCCGCTCGGCCTCTGCCCCCATTAAATAGTTGCGTAGGCAATACGCACAGCAGACTTCTTTACCAATCCCTACTCAATTAGCGGATCTAAGCAGAATAGCTCAGAGGAATTTTGCCGGTGGAGCTTTAGAATATGAGCAGCCCCCCGTCTTCGTCAGATGACTATTCCCTCCATTGCTCAATACGCCCCCCCCTTTCCTAAATTTGTGAGTCTCAGCCTACCCTCGACTCCGTTGTTTAGCATTGTCACTGTCATTAAAGACAATGCCCCACAATTGGCCGGGACGATCGATAGTGTGGTGGCTCAGACCAATGGAGATTTCGAGCTGATTATTGTCGATGGGGCTTCGGCAGACGATTGGCAGTCCGTAGTAGATAGCTATGCAGATCCACGCATTTTTTGCTACAGCGAGCCAGATCTGGGTATTTACGATGCCATGAACAAGGGTATTGCCCATGCCAGAGGTCGGATTATTGGTACGCTAAATGCAGGTGACTTCTACCGAATCAATACTCTAGAACTGGTAGCCCAGGCATTCTACCAATACCCAGCCGTTGGCGGAGCGTCCTGCCCAGAGAGTTGCCCGGAAATGGCCATTGCTGGTGATATTGCATCCCTGACCAAGAATGGTTTCTATCATCGCCAGTTCGCTAAAGCTGGCCTAGGTAACTTGTACAGCCACATGCACCAGCCCGCTCTGTTTGTGACGAAATCCGTGTACCAGCGACTTGGTCTATTCGATACGGGATATCGCATTGCGGGCGACTACGACTTTTTCTTACGGATGCACGGCCAGGTGGAAATCCAGTTTCTGGGTCAAATTCTGACTCAGACCTCTCCCGCCGGGGTCTCCGGTAATTTCTATGGGGCTACTTTAGAAGCCTATCGGGCGCGGGTCGATCGCTATCCGCGTTTGGTAAACTGGATCATTACTGGCATCAAGCTGCTGCGAGTTTTTTTGCACTTGTCGCTCGATCGGATGCGAGCTTGGCAATTTTTCGAACGACTGCGTCAAAGACTACAAGCATCTCAACTGCACAGCGGAGATCAGTGAAAAATATATGCCTAAATTTCCTAAATTCGTTGAGATTCTCAAGAACATCACCTTTGTTATTTTGTTACTCTACGTAGTAACAGTCCCAGTCTCTAGTAGCTTTTTGGGGGTGGACGAAAATCCGTTGTTTCAAAAAGTCATTAATGCTCTCACCCTGATCACCACTGGTTGCATTCTGAGTTGTGTTTTTGTCCAGGGCCACCGCGATCCCAATAGTATTAAGACCGAGCCATACCTATTCATCACAGCGGCTCTCTACCTATCCATGTGTTTGGGGAGTGCCATGTTTGCGGAGCATGACATAGCGCACTGTTTGGGGCGAGTAGTCACTCTCTTTTGCTTCCTAAATAATGCCTTTTGGCCCCATGTACTATTTCCAAAGCGGAAGCATCTAAACTATCTAACCGGCGGGATTATTATCTCAACGCTGGGTCTGGCGGTGGTCTATTCCTACATGGCTTTCCTGAATAATTTCTCCTTTAACCGCTACGATTACAACAACTTTGGGGCGGTCTTCGGCCTGCCAGAAGAACTGGGTCTGGCCTTTGACCCAAACATCATGCTGTTTGGCTTTATGTACGGGCTAATTTGCATTTTTTCCTACTACAGCAGCGAAAAACTGCCCAAACAGCGGGTACTGAAGCTGGGAATTCTTGGCTTAGTTGCTTTGACGCTCGGCCTGTTGGCCCTGATGTTCTCTCGAACTACAGCGATCGCCCTGACGGTGACCATTGCCATTTATTTGGTGCGGCGCTACTACAAAGACTATCGGATGTGGCTGGTGATTGCGGTTCTGACCTTCTTCGTGATCGTCAGCTTGCCGGAGCTGACCAATTTAGTCAACAAATCAGAAATTTACACTAACATCACCGAAGGTCGAGAGATTTCCAACGAAGACCGCTTGTTCCGACTGGTGTACTCCTACGAACTATGGCTCTCCAACCTGAAGAGCATCATCATCGGTCGGGGCTATGGCATCGAAATTCTGGAATTTGACCCTCACAATATTTACCTCACCCACCTTTATTCCAATGGGGTAGTAGGCTTCATGGCTTTTGCTGCTTTCATCATAGCCATTAAGGTCTATGGGCGGGGTCTGACTGCGCGAGAAAATGGTGTAATTAATCTATCTCTGTTGTACATCGCCATTGGCGCTGCCACTTACTGGCACAACAAGTCTATGTGGGTGATATTTCTCCTTTGCTTGATGCGCACCCGAGTCTACCGCACAGCCCACCAAATTCCAGCTGTCACCTACGATTTCGAGGAAAAGCCCCTTACCCAACTCACTCGCTTCGGCCAAAGTATGGGCCAGAAAGCTACACAGCTGTTGGCCGGGCAGAAGTCTCGTCGCCAGCAGCGCAAAAAGTCCCGTGCGCCGGAATGGGCTGCTAAGGCTGCTGAAAAGAAAACTGCCTTCGATTTCGAAGAAAACAATGCCATCACCCGGATGGGCAAGCGCCTGACGGGAATGGTTAAGGGTTTGCAGTCCACCAAAACATCTCAGGATCAGAACTCCGCAACTGCCAGTAAAAAAATGCAGCAAATGTCTGACCCCACCAGCAAACTTGCTCCCAAAAAAGCGAAGAAGTAGAATTCCTAACCTTCAACTCTTCCAATATTGGGGAGGCTAGATACTACAGTCGATCGGCAGCAGCCAAGATAATCCGTTCGGTTTCCTCCCAGCCAATGCACTTATCGGTCACCGAGACCCCGTATTGGAGCTGACTTAGATCCGCTGGAATCGATTGGCCCCCTTCCGAGAGATGGGATTCCAGCATCAGACCCACGATCGAATTGTTACCATTGACCACCTGCTGCACCACACTTTCCATCACCACCGGCTGCAAACGGTAGTCTTTATTGGAATTACCATGGCTGCAATCGATCACGATCCGAGGCTGCATATTGGCTTTTTTCAGAGATTCTTCCACTTGGGAGACGCTGACCGGGTCGTAATTCGGCTGACCCTCGCCACCGCGCAGAATCACGTGGCCATAGTCATTGCCCGTCGTCCGGAAGACACTAACCTGCCCCTGTTGATTGATCCCCAGGAAATTGTGGGGTTGCATGGCCGATTGGAGCGCGTTCAAGGCCACCTTAATGCTGCCATCGGTACCATTCTTGAAGCCCACCGGCATCGACAAGCCGCTGGCCATTTCTCGGTGAGTTTGGGATTCGGTGGTTCTAGCCCCGATCGCCGCCCAAGCCACCAAATCGCCAATATATTGAGGCACGATCGGATCCAGTGCCTCCGTAGCCGTTGGCAGACCGATTTTAGTAATATCCAAGAGCAGTTGGCGACCGATATGAAAGCCCTTTTCCACATGGAAAGAATCATTCAGATCTGGGTCATTGATCAAACCCTTCCAGCCCACGGTCGTGCGTGGCTTCTCGAAATAGACCCGCATGATTAGCAACAGCTTATCGGCAACCCGATCGGCCAGAGCCTTCAAGCGATGAGCATATTCCAGGGCCGCATCCACATCGTGGATCGAACAAGGCCCGACCACAATGAACTTGCGTCGATCGCGGAAATCCAGAATATTCTTCACTGCCGATCGGTAACCCAACACTCGTTGTTCTAGCTCAGCCGTCAGGGGTAACTCTGCTTTCAACTCTGTAGGTGAAACCAAAACTTGGGCATCATCGATGCAAGCGTCGGAAATCTTATCTTCCATGGTTATGAAAATTGGGGGGTATGGATTGGGTTTGGAGAGAAAGCGGCAGCATTACAAACCGCTTATGGATAATCAGAAAATACTGTTAGGCTGGATAGGAAACCAGCCAATAAAAGTTGCTAAATCGCCACCATCGGGCTTGCAGCGCGCAGCAAGCAGTTCTCTGGGTCAGAGGATTGCGGACAAAAGAGACGGATTGATGGATTTGCATAGATCGCTGCGTTGGGCCAAAAAAGGTGACGCGGATACTTCACCCTTATCATACCCGATTAAGCCACCTTGGCCACCACCCATTCGATAACTTGTTGACCGAGGGAAACATCATTCAGCCGATCGATCTCCCGAATCCCGGTGGGACTAGTGACATTCACCTCCGTCAGGTAACCCCCAATCACATCGATCCCCACAAAATACAGACCATATTCTTGCAACACCGGCGCAATTTCCGCGCACATCCCTAGCTCCCGCTCCGTAATCTCCGCCTTGGCTACCCGGCCCCCCACGGCCATATTGCCCCGGAACTCTTTGCCCGTGGGAATCCGATCGATCGCCCCCAAGGGTTTGCCATCCAACAAAATAATCCGCTTGTCTCCATCCTTAGCTGCCGGTAAGAACTGCTGGATCATCATCGGAAACTTACCCCACTGAGTGCTAATTTCCACCAAGGAATTAATATTCCGATCCTCCGGCTGCAAGTACAGGATACCCTCTCCGGCCTTACCACCCAAGGGTTTCATGATCGCTGCTCCCTGTTTTTCTACAAACTGCCGAATAATCTCTCGATCGCGAGCCACAATCGTCTCTGGCATCCATTTTTGGAACTGAAGCGCAAACATCTTCTCGTTCGCTGCCCGCAGCCCATTGGGACTATTGACCACCAGCGTTTTACGGGGATCTATACAGTCCAAAATATAGGTGGTATAGAGATAGGACACATCCACCGGGGGATCGGTGCGCATAAAGACTGCATCCATCTCGTCTAGAAACTTCAACTCCATCACGCCCAGCTCGTACCAATTAGTCTCCGCCACCCAGCGACCGGCCACCAGTTGCACGGGTCGCAACTTAGTAGCCTGCACCTGAGCCGCCGCTCGGCCACCTAATACCGCCAGCTGCTGCGCCGTGGTGCTATAAACTTGGTGACCCAGTCGATCGGCTGCTTCCATCATGGCCACACTGCTGTCATGGGTGGGATCTAGTTTGGCGATCGGGTCAATGATAAAGACAATCTTCATGGCGGCGCTTCCATAACAAAACCTTAAAATCCTAGCATCTCCGCTCTCTCCGTCATAAGCAAACCCACGAATCTCCATCAGAACTTCCTATTCAAAAAATTCCTAAAGCGTTGCCTGCAATACAATCTTCCATAGTTTTTCAGGAGACAATCAGACTCGTTCCGCATTACCACCCCAGTTGTGAATAACTTGCTCGATGGTCGCTACCAGATCGTCAAAAAATTGGGTCGTGGTGGCTTTGCCCACACCTATCTGGCTCGCAACATCTCGTTGCCGAACCATCCCCCCTGTGTCATCAAGCACCTGCGGCCCAAAGTGATGCATCCCAGCGTGCTGAGACTGTTCAAAAGGGAAGCACGGGTCTTGGGACAGCTCGATCACCAGCAGATCCCCCGCAGCAGCGAGTGCTTCGAGCGGAATGGGGAAATGTTCATGGTGCAGGACTTTATTGCTGGAGAGGACTTGGGCAAGCAATATCTGCGCGGGCGGATGTGGTTCGAAACCACAATCCGAAACTTGCTGGAGGATTTGCTAGAGATACTCAGTTACGTTCACCAGAACCAGATCGTCCACCGGGACATCAAGCCAGAGAATATTATTCAGCGCCAACAGGATGGGCGCTATGTATTGATCGATTTCGGTGCAGTCCAGGAGCTAGGCCAAGCCGAAGAAATTGACGACGAAAGAACGCCGATTTTGGGTACCGCTGGTTACCGATCGCCGGAGCAGCTTCAAGGCGAAACAGTCTGTAGCAGCGATCTCTATGGTCTGGGCGTGACGGTCATTCATCTTTTGACCCACGTTCACCCCAGCTGCCTCCAGCGGCTAGATGGCCAACTCATCTGGCAAAGTCATGCCAAGGTCAGCCCGGAGCTGGCCACCTTGATCGATAAAATGATTTGTCCAGACTTGGCCGATCGCTACCCCACGGCCACTGCGGCCCTCGCCGACTTGCAGAATTTACCAGAGCCCCCACCGGAAGTCACCGCGCCAGAAACACAATACCCGGCCCGCAAAAAAGGGGTATGGCTGGCCTTGCTAGGAACCATCAGCATTGCTTCGGCTTGTTGGGGGATCGGTCATCAGCTCAGCAATTCCACGGCCCCAAAGCTCCAAGAGGAGTCCTTACACTTTTGATCGAGTGCGTTCTCACAGTCGTAACATTGCAGCCTAAGGCCCCCATAGGTCGGTGACAGACATAGGGCATTTTCGCGGCCCAGAATTGGGATGAGTAATTGTTAAGGAATATTAAATATTAAGAGATCCTTAGGAATATGTCGATTTAGTATCGATCGATGCAAATATTTAACATACGAAGAAGGATAGGGCCAGCTTTTATAAAGACCTTAAGAATCAGCTAAGCACCAGAAATAGCCGTGGCAGTCTGAAGCTGACACAGCTATCCACCATATTATCGACTTAACCTAGGGGTTGCGGTCAGTTAGTAAGCCAGAGTCTCGAGAGTCTCACGCAGGTAAAGCTGGATTAGATCATCCAATTCCTCACCGTTGGCATTGTGGCTGCTGCTGCACCAATGCTGGAAACCAGGTGCGTTAGTGATTGCTTTACGCAGACCACCCCAGGTTTCGGAGTTTTGGGTAGATGGAGGAGTGAGAGTTTTAGACATAGTTCATTTACCAGTATTGAAAAATACAAGAACCGATATGGGCTAGCGCCAGCATGGGAAATAGAGGGGCCAACTCAATTCCCTATAGATTCGGGCCGACCATAGAAGTAAGAGTCGGCTCCCACCAGTATATAGTTCCTTCAGCCAAATGGCAGTGAGTTCGATCGCCGTCCCTTTGAGGTGGGCTTATTCGTCCTCCGCACGCACCCCCGTAAAGTAGACAGGAGCTTGGTCTTCGATCCATTTAATGTTGCAACCAATACTGGGACGCTGCTGGCTATCGATCACTTCCCCAGAGAGAGCTGCGACGATCGCCGCCCGTAAATCCTTGCCGGTCACCGGCTTGCCATTAGAAGGCCGACTGTCATCCAGTTGGCCGCGATAGACCAGCTTCCGATCTTTGTCGAACAAAAAGAAGTCGGGGGTGCAGGCCGCCGTGTAGGCGATCGCCACTTCTTGGCTGGCATCTTGGCAGACCGGATAGCTCAGACCCAAGGTTTCTGCCATGATCTTCAGGTTAGCCGGGGAATCGTCGGGATATTTCTCCACATCATTGGGGCTGATCGCCACAATGCCCAGGCCGTAATCTTGGTAATCCTTGCCGAGTAAAGCCAGCTCCGTTTGGACATGCTTAACAAAGGGGCAGTGGACAGAAATAAACATCACCAGCAGAGCTTTTTTCTCGGCAAAGCTGGCGAGGGAAATGTTGTCGCCGTTCACTACGTTAGGCAGATGGAAATCTGGAGCAGTGGTGCCGAGCGGGAGCATGGTGGAGGCAGTACGAACCATGGAAGTAAGGTTTCTCAAAGACGATGTAAGTTTTACGTTACATCGTCTTTGAGCTTTTTGTTAAGAGTAGCATCGGCAATTCACCTTCTACCCTAAATGCGGCCCCTTAGCATCATGGCCATTTCGTTAGTCGTTGGAGACAGCTCTAGAGCTACTTCTTCGGTAATGCGACCCTCTTGGTAGAGGTTGTACAGAGACTTATTCATGGTGATCATGCCATCGAACTCTCCATCCAGCATCAGCTCGCTGATCTCGTCGTATTTGCCATCGCGGATGTAGTCTTTGATCGTTTCGGTGTTCACCAAAATGTCGTGATAGGCAGCCCGCTTCCCATCGGTGGTGCGGCACAGACCTTGGGCAATAATCCCGACCAAGGATTCGGAGAGGGCCACCCGCATAGCCGATTGTTCGTCCGCATCATAAAGGCCCAGGATTCTTTCGATCGTTTTGACAGCGCTGTTGGTGTGCAGAGTACCCATCACCAAGTGGCCGGTTTGGGCGGCTTTGAGCGCGGTGTTCACCGTTTCCCGATCGCGCATTTCCCCGATCAGAATAATGTCCGGGTCTTCCCGCAGAGCAGCCTTCAAGGCCACATCGAACTTCAGGGTATTGGTGCCCACTTCCCGGTGCTTGATCAAAGAGCGCTGGCTCTTGTGAATAAACTCGATCGGGTCTTCGATCGTGACAATGTGGCGGGGCATTTCGTGATTGATGTAGTCCACCATCGCGGCCATGGTGGTGGATTTACCAGAACCAGTCGGCCCCGTGACCAGGATCAAGCCTTTGTGGAAGTGGCAGACCTCTTGAAAGATCTTGGGCAGCCGCAACTGCTCGATCGTCATGATTTGCAGCGGGATTAGACGCATGACCATGGCAGGGCCATGGAGCGTATCGAAAACATTGATCCGTACCCGCGCAAAGTCGTACTGGGTAGCACCGTCAAAGTCTAAAGAATTTTCAAATTGGCGAATTTCTTCATCGGTCAATAATTCTTGCAGCCAACACTGAAAGGTCATCGCATCGGTTTCCAAGTATTCGGTGAGCTGCATTTCACCACGATTGCGGAAACGGGGTACTTCGCCCACCCCTAAATGAACATCGGAATAACCCTTTTCAAAAGCTTCGGTAATTAACGCTTTGACCGTCGGCTGGCCAGAGGGGAGCGTTGTCTCGTTGGCTCTGACCCCATTGGGCGAAATATTTCCTCTGAAGGCCGGGACTTCCAGAGTATCGAGGGTGAATTCGGAGCTGAGGCTGGGAGGGGGTGGAGGGCTAGCCATAGAAGAAAGAAGGTGAAAAGTTGCTGTTGCTCCTAAGGTACCCAGGATCGATCGAGGAGTTAGCTAGTAGCAAAATTCAGGGTTTCTTGGCTGCGATCTCCAGCCAAAATAAATGAGAATTCACAGATCAGAAAGTCTGCTACAGGTGTTTTTAGGTAAGAATTTAAGACTCTAATTGCGAGGATCTTGCGCTCGATTTTGGTAATTTTCGAGACATTCTGTTGCTTCATTTTTTCTTCAAAATTCTTTGTTATGGTGAACTCACAAGTCAACCTTTAATCCAGACTGAGAATCTTCTACTTTTACAGGGAAACTACGGGATGAAAATCCCTAGCAAGTAGTAGCGGCTCCGTTCACCTCAAGCCTGGGCCAGAGCCAAGATCGATGCCTCGGATGCCCTAAGTATAAATCCCTAGAATATTTTAATAAAAATAATTTGCGGGATTTGGGCAAAGTTCAAAAAAACACCACAGATGGGGACTGGAAATTATCTAGCATGAACCAAAACTTTTTTAGAAAAGAATGGTTTTCCCTAGAAAGTAATGAGTAGTTATACTCATACACCCCAACTCTAATGTAAACTTTTTTGTACGATCCCTCATACTTTTAAGGGTCTATCCTCTATATTAAGAAGACCAAGCAATCGATCCCCGAGGCGAGAGCGACCAAATACGTCAAATCTTTAACGTTATTCATCTAAACTACTGGAGGCCATGAGCATGCAACTTACCGAAAATTCCGCAGCCAAAAATAATAATTACGTGGCAGTGAGCAAAAGCTTTCTGGTCTGGTGTTTTGCTCTTGCCCTTTGTCTACTAGTGGTAGGCTTCCCAGTGGTAGCCCTGATGGCCACCATCGGCGCACTGCTTTCGGTGGCTCTGCACCCCGTGTTACCCATGAGTGCCGTACTAATAGTAGCCGGTGGCATTTTAGCCACGAATATCTTCGCCGTGGTCACCGCCGCTGGCATGCTGACAGCTAAGGGCATTCACCCCGAACAGGTGCGTTGGTTGAGCTGGCTCAATGGCACCAGAGATGTGCTGCAGAACAACACCAACTACGCAGCTTGCCCCCTAACCTGCGAACTAAAGCAGTAATTGGCCCCTCGACTTTTTGGAAAAGCGCCCGATCAACCGATCGGGCGCTTTTCGATCTGTGCTAACATCCCCAGAAAATCTCCCAGCTGCCCATCATGACTGTTGCTAACACTGCCGCTCTCCAAGAACTGATCGATATCGTGGCTCGCCTTCGGGATCCGATCGGTGGTTGTCCTTGGGATTTGGCCCAGACCCCGGAGAGCTTGATTCCCTATATTGTGGAGGAAGCTTACGAAACAGTTCATGCCATTCGCTCCGGCCAACAGGCGGCGATCACCGAGGAGCTGGGGGATCTGCTACTGCAAGTGGTGCTGCAATCTCAGTTGGCCCAAGAGGCCGGACATTTCTCGATCGCCGAGGTGGCCCAAGGCATTTCTCAGAAATTGGTACGCCGCCATCCCCATGTGTTTGGCGATAGGTCGGTGAATTCTATTAGCGAGGTGCAGGAAAACTGGGAGCAGATTAAGGCTCAGGAAAGGGGTAAGAGCCGCGATTTGCCCAGCCAGAAAATCAGTAAGTACGCCGAAACTTTACCGCCCCTCACTGCTGCGATCAAGGTTTCCCAAGCAGCAACTAAGTTTGGCTTTGAATGGAAGCAGGTGGAAGATGTGTGGGCCAAGTTCCACGAGGAGCTAGGGGAATTTCAGGAAGCCCTCCAGTCTACGGACAAGGCTCATCAGGAAGCGGAGTTGGGAGATCTGCTGTTTACGATCGTCAATTTAGCCCGCTGGTACCAGTTGGATCCGGAGCGCGGTTTGCAGGGGACAATCGATCGATTTAGCCAGCGGCTGGCCCAGATGGAAAAAATGCTCGCGGCCCAAAGCTCTCCAATGGAAAATCGATCTTTCACAGACTTTTCTGTGGAGGAGCTAGAGGTGCTCTGGCAAAAAGCCAAGGGCATCCTCGATGCAGAGAAATCTGGTGCTTGAGAGATGACATGCCCTAACCTTAGGCAGTATCAATTCCCACCACTACCTAGCGTTTATGGATGCGATGGCAGAGCAGGCCCAAGAGACACTTATATCCACAGGACGATGGACTGCCATAGTGATGGACAACGGGTCATCCCATCATGCGCTAGCGGTTCAAGCCCGTTGGCCTGAGTGGGAGAAGCAGGGGTTATTCTGCTTTTTCTTACCCCCCTATTGCTCTGAAATGAATCTAATTGAATGTGAATGGCGTCAGCTCAAGGCTTATGAAATTGCGGGTCGAATGTTTAATGATGAACAAGAGCTATCTCTCGCAATTATTGAAGGACTAGAACATCGCGCTGAATAAGCTAAATTCGAAACTCAACGTTTTGAGTTTATTTACGCCTAGCTACTTAAATAGGTGATTTAATCACTGGCTCATAATCTAGACAGTTGATCGCCTGCTCATTGAGCGCATTATAGGGATGAACAGGGCATTTAAGGTTGAACTCCCCAGTAAAAAAGGCACAGCGATTGCAGGGGATTTGATGCAATTCGATAAGGTTTGCCCGTCCCTTATTCAGAGACTTCAACGCTGACAAAGCAACTCGGAAAGAAATAATTGAAATAGCAGTAGTGAAGGCTATGCTGTAAATGGACGGCATAGCCCCACGGGAGGTTAGAACTAATATATTCATCGCTACTTTTAGACTAGAAGTTGAGGATGAATTAGCTCATACCCTGCTACTTTGAACTTGTGGTTACTGACCTGAACACTCTTGCGTTGTAGGCTTAATTGGGAAGGATCCCATTTTACCTGTGGCAAATCATAGCTGGCACAGACCCTAGAGACTTGCTCTTTAACCGTAAGTCTACTGTCATCAACCAGATTATAAATACCCTGAAGCTCATTTAGCCGAGCAAATTCGATCGCTCCAATAATATCATCACGGTGGATCCAGTTGATGAATCGATCGCCTTTACCAGGCATAGTCATACCCGCTAAGCCGCCAAACATACTGACTAACTCCCGACCAGGACCATAAATTCCGCCCAATCTCAGGATACAAACTTTTTGTTGCTCATTAGCTGCCTGAAGAATTATTTGCTCCGACTCATGAATTACCTGACTTCTCTGTTCCAGAGGAGCGACTTGAGAATTCTCATCCACCCATTCTCCCTGCCGATCACCATAGACAGAACAACTACTTAAATAGATGATCTGGGTGACGTTGGGAGCTTGGCTTAATGCTTTGACTAAGTTTTGGGTGGTGGAGATGTAGGTGGCTTCATAAGCTGCTGTATCCGCTTCCTGAAAACCGGTGGGGGCAATGCTTACTACCAAAATATTTTGATCTTGAAGCAGTAACTGCATTGCTGAGTAGTCTGCGCCTTTGGCTAAGACTGCTTTGGAAAGGGTCTCAGCAAGTGAAGCAACTCTTCCTCTGCTGGTTGTTGTACCTGTTACAAAATGCCCTTGCTCTTGCCAACTTTCAGCTAAGGCATTACCCACATAGCCACAGCCAAGAACAGCAATATTTTCAAAGATGGGGCGACGAGTGGACTGTTGTTGGATCAATGCGCGGAGTTGATTCATGTCCAGCGATGGACTGTTTTGATCAGAAGGACTGTTTCGATCGGGGAAGTTATACATTGTGGTTTCAAGGTTAAATTAATATCGGAAACAGCCAAAATTTTGCTGGTCATTTCAACTGATGTACAGAAGATGGGAGTTAGGCTCCCTAATTGTTTGTGGCGTAAGGGACTCGAATTCCATTGGCGCTGATGAATGTTTTGCTTGAACCTGATTCGCATCAACAGTGAGGAACACTGTGCTATGGGCAGTTGACTGCTACTCTGAAGTTTTGGCGTAAACTATTGACAGTTTACTAAGACCCAACTACTGAACACAGGACGGATAACCGTAAGTAATCTTGCTGAAGCAAAGTGTTTTAGGCCGTTCACATAATGTCTCTGTTGGAGTAGCCTCGCCTTTGATGATAAGAGAATCGATCATTACCGAACTCCAACAAGACGATCAGCGTGCACTAACCTCCAAAAAGTGGACATTCCCTTATGGCTCATGTTACAGGTTATACCAGCGAATTCGAGAGCACTACGATAGTCAGAACTGGCATACTGAGAGCCTCGGTCAGAATGAAAGACGAGTCCAGATTGAGCAGGGATACGTTGTCCGAAGGCAGATTCTAAAGCTGTCAGGACAAGATTTGTACGCATATGATCTGCCATTGACCAACCAACAACCTTGCAAGAAAACAAGTCTACAACCACTATCAAATAAAGCCAACCTTGATGAGTAGCAATATATGGTTGAGTAGACCGGGGGAGTTTCACCCCCAGCCCCTCCGAGAACCGGACGTGAACCTCTCAGCTCATCCGGCTCCTATCACTCGAACCACATGGAAATACTCCCAACCTCCATGGTATAAAAACATGGACATTCGCTC
>JANMHS010000134.1:0-3133 GCA_031375385.1 Synechococcales cyanobacterium OTE_70_metabat_200
GCGATCGCTTTCTTAGAGATTAGTTTGTCTAGATACTCATCAGTCACAAACCGCCCTCGCAATTTTAGCAGCTCGTAGAGACAAGCTTTGTCGCTCCTGCCTACTGATACTTGCCAAAATTCCTTACCTTGTGGCGGTAAATTTTCAGATAATAATAATTCATCGATTAACTCACGATGGATTAATTCATCCTTAATAATTACGCCATTAAAATCAAATAAAACTGCTTTTAAAACCACACTTAATTAATTGATAATTCATATTGAGTAGGGTGGGGACTGCCCACCAGCGACCAATTAATCTTGCAAAAATAAAAAATTTATTTGCTCACAACCCAGGTGGTGGGCAGTGCCCACCCTACTGACTCGACTTAAAGCCGAACTCCCTGAGTGACTTGATTTAACCAAGATACGTCTTTTGTTCGGACTTGATCAAACCCAGCTTTTCCCAGCCATGCATCGAGATTACCGGCTGCATAGGCTTGAATATAGGGTTCCTCAAAGATATTATTCAGCAGCTCCAGACTACGGAGCGTGCGCTGGTTACCATCGAGGATCAGGATTTTACCGCCTGGAGCTAGTAATCGATAACTTTCGGTGAGAATAGCTTGAGTGACGCTGGGGGGCGTTTCATGGAATAGCAGCGAAGCTGTAATCAAATCGAAACTCCCAGTCTCAAACTGAGTTAATTCGGCGGTACCGTGTCGCCACTCAATTGTTAAATTTGCTCGCCGAGATCGATCCTCGGCGACGGCTAACATGTACGGAGACAAGTCTAAACCTGTCACTGTGCTATTGGGGAAGGTTTGTTTGAGCAAAAGTGTATTCGAGCCAGTACCACAACCTAAATCGAGAATTTGCTGAGGTTGAGAGCTGATTTCATCAATGAGACTCTGACGAATCCAAGGCTCATACGGTGGCAACACATATTGAGTAATTGGATCGTATGAAATCGCGGCTGTTTGCGTCAAATACCCACCTTCAATGCCGTGAAAGTTTTGACTTTGATAGTAATCTGGATAGCTAAACTCGGCGGTTTGATATCGATCGATTGTCTCATGCCAATTGATGCGATCTCGCAAATCACTCATCTGCTGTTTGTCTAGCAAACCTTGAATCAAAGGCGAGAGAAACTGCTCCCACAAAGTATCTTGTCTGACTACCATAATAAATCTGAATCTGGTCGCTAGAATCGCCTAAAACTAACTGGTGGGCAATGCCCACCCTACATCACTTGATGCCAAAGCTATTCACTAACTATCTTTATTCAATTTCAAGACAGCCATAAATGCTTCTTGTGGCACATCTACCGTACCAACAGATTTCATCCGTTTTTTACCTTTAGCTTGCTTTTGGAGCAATTTCTTCTTGCGTGAAATGTCACCGCCATAACATTTTGCTAGTACATCTTTTCGCAGTGCAGGGATATTTTCACTCGCGATAATCTTGCTACCAATTGCTGCTTGAATTGGTACTTTGAACTGGTGACGGGGGATTAATTCTTTTAATTTTTCAGTCATCGCCCGACCGACATTGTACGCTTTATCGCGGTGAACGATCATCGCTAGCGCATCGACAGGATCGCCATTGATCATCAGATCGAGTTTGACAAGATGATTTTCACGATAGCCAATCATCTGATACTCCATACTCGCATAACCGCGTGTATTTGACTTCATCCGATCGAAGAAATCAGTTACAACTTCGGCTAGAGGCATCTCATAAATTACTGTAGTCCGCCCTTTGGTGAGATATTTCATATCCTTGAATTCACCCCGGCGATTTTGACATAGTTCCATCAATGTCCCGACATATTCTTCAGGGGTAATCATCTCCAATTTGACATAGGGTTCCTCAATCTTTTGGCGATGATTGGGATCGGGAAGTGTACTTGGATTGTCAATATAACTTTCCACGCCGTGATTATCCGTTACTCGATAAACTACCGAAGGCGCAGTCGTAATTAAGTCTAAATTATATTCTCGTTCCAAGCGTTCTTGAACGATTTCCATGTGCAGTAGTCCCAAGAATCCACACCGGAAACCAAACCCCATCGCGCTAGATGTTTCTGGTTCATAATTTAACGCTGCGTCATTTAAGCGCAGTTTATCTAGTGCGTCTCGCAATTCTGGATATTGATCCGCATCCGTTGGGAACAACCCGCAAAATACCATTGGTTTCGCTTCTGCATAACCAGGGAGAGCTTCAGTCGCTTGATTATTAACCAGCGTAATCGTATCTCCCACCCGCGCATCACCAACAGCTTTAATTGATGCGGCGAAATAACCTACTTCCCCCGCATGAAGTTCGTCTATTTGGACTTGGGTGGGTGAGAGGATGCCGAGTTCGTCGATCACATATTCTTTCCCACTTGCCATCAATCGGACTTTATCACCTTTTTTGACACTTCCATCCATGACGCGGAAGTAGACAATCACACCCCGATAACTGTCGTAATAGCTGTCAAAAATCAAAGCACGTAATGGCTCATTAATAGTATCCCTAGGTGGTGGAACTAGCAGCACCACCGATTCTAAAATCTCCTGAATCCCAATCCCTTGCTTTGCTGAAGTTAAAATCGCCCCACTACAATCTAAACCAATGATCTCCTCAATCTCCGCGCGGATTCGCTCCGGCTCCGCTCCAGGTAAATCGATCTTATTTAAAACCGGAATAATCTCTAAATTACTTTCTAATGCCAAATATACATTCGCCAATGTCTGCGCTTCTACCCCTTGGGACGCATCAACTACCAACAACGCCCCCTCACAGGCTAATAGGCTTCTGGACACTTCATAGGAGAAGTCTACGTGTCCGGGTGTGTCAATCAGATTTAGGACATACTCCTGCCCGTCCAGCGCCGTATAGTTCATCCGCGCCGCCTGGAGCTTGATCGTAATTCCCCGCTCTCGCTCCAAATCCATGTTGTCGAGAAACTGTTCTTTCATCTCCCGATTGCTGACTGTACCTGTATCCTGCAATAATCGATCGGCAAGAGTAGACTTACCATGATCGATGTGAGCAATGATCGAAAAGTTACGAATTCGCGAGACAGGAACATTCGTCATAATGGAGTCTGAAGATTTGAGGGATGTGGGGGCAAGATATGGATATACCGTATGACTTTCTAGTTT
>JANMHS010000012.1:0-71188 GCA_031375385.1 Synechococcales cyanobacterium OTE_70_metabat_200
TTTGGGAGAAGGGGAGCCGGAGCCAACAGCGGAGTCTCTTGTCTTGAAAAAGTCCTCCACTTGCGGAGTTGATGCGGTCGGGTTTCCCGACCATGCAATCAACCCAAGCAGGGGAGACCCCAAGACCGGATTTTCCGCTGCTCCCTCTAGTGCTGCGAGGGTTTCGCCTGTTCGGGAACCGTCTGCCTGCGCAGAGGCAACCTCAGGCGCTCGCCCTGCACGCCCAAGCTTGGGAGAGGGCTGGGCGTTGCCCTGAGCGAGCCGAAGGGGTGAGGGCTTTCAATGTATTCCGGCTTAAAATGGTACCTGCATTGCGCTATTGACATCCTCCCCGGCGTAAACGCACGGGGATTCCTGACCTAAAGATTCAGACATAATTGTTGAATCTCTATCCAATGGGTTGACGCTTCATTGGCTGCTGCTTGCGAACAAGTCTGACGCTGGCCTCCACGTCCGCTTAGAGTCTCGGACTGCCCGCCCGCGACTTTGATATTAATGGCTGCGTTGATATCTCTGTCGTGAGTCGCCCCACAAAAAAGACATTCCCACTCTCGAACAGAAAGCTCTTTCTTTCCGCATCGTTCGCCGCAGCCGGAACAAACTTGAGATGTTGGTTCCCATCTGCTGATTATTTGTACTTCTCGTCCATACATTTCAGCTTTTGCTTCTAACATGGTACGAAAAGCTCTCCAACCCAAATCACTGATTGCTTTTGATAGCTTCCGATTTTTCACCATCCCCGACACATTTAGATCTTCTAGCGCAATCACTTGGTTTTCATGAATTAATCTAGTAGATAACTTGTGCAAGAAATCAGTTCTAGTATCGGATATCTTGGCATGGATTTTGGCTACTTTTCTTCGAGCTAAACGCATTCGGTTCGAGCCTTTTACCTTGTTCTTTACCGCTCTCTGAGCCTTCCGAAGCTTCAAGAGATTGGCTTTTAGCGGTTTGGGAGCATCTATTTTTTCGCCAGTACTTAACGTGGCAAAGGTTTTGATGCCCAAATCAACCCCAATACTGCTTCCATTGATTGGCAATGTGGGGGGTGTTATTTCCACCACAAAGCTCAGGAAATATCTATCGGCTGCATCTTTGATGATAGTGACTGAACTAGGCTCAGCCGGTAGTGGTCGAGACCACTTTACTTTCAGCTTCCCGATTTTTGCCAGATAGATTTTGTTTCCTTTCAGGCTGAATCCACCGATGCGGAATCTTGCCGATTGAGCGTTTGAGCGCTTTTTAAACCTTGGGGGCTTAACTTTTTGGCCTTTACGCTGACCAGTTACCGATGCAAAGAAGTTACGGTAGGCAACATCTAAGTCTTGAATAGACTGCTGCAAAGGAATATTAGAAACTTCAGCTAACCACTTCCGTTCTTCCATCTGCTTGGCGTTGGTGATGAATTGTTTCATTAACTGGTTTGCACCAGCATATTTGATACCTAAAGCCCATTGCTGTTGGCAAAAGGCTAAAGCATCATTCCACACCACTCGGGCACAGCCAAACATTTGAGCGATTGGCCGCATCTGAGATTTAGTTGGATAGATTCGGTAGTTGTATCTTAGTTTCATGTTAATATGATACAGCGTATCAATGTGCAAATCAAGTGAAAAAAGTACTTTCTTTAGGTTGACAGAAAAAGGGTTGGCCATACTTGATGACTACTGTTTAGAGTCTGGCCGTTCAAAATCAGATGTGCTGCAAGAGCTTATTCGTAAGCTCAAAAATAAAAAGCCGTCCTAGAAGGACGGGGCTTGAGTCCCATTTTCTCGGTCAATCGCCCCCAAGACCCTCAGGGTAGCCAGCTGAGCATCGGCCAAGCCTTTGATATCATTGATTTTCATCCCCTCATAGGGACGCAGGGGTTTCCAGCTATGCAAACATGCAGCGGTTTCCAGATCCCAGACCTTAATAATTTCATCGGAGCCACCGCTAAAAGCTACCAACTGTTCCGGCCCATGCTCGGATAACTGCACATTAACCACATCCAGGGCATAGACCAAACCCTGATGACCAGCCAGGGTCCGGATACATTCGCCAGTGGCCACATCCCAAACCTTCAGCACACTATCTAAACCACCACTGACGATCGCCAGATCATCCGGACTAAAGCAAGCCTTGAGAATTGGAGCTTGGTGGCCTACAAAGGTGCGCACGCATTCTCCCGTAGATACATTCCAGAGCTTCAGGGTTTGGTCGTAGCTAGAGCTAACCAACCAATTACCATCGGAGCTAAAGTTCACGGACCAAACGCTATTGCCATGAGCCTGAATAGTTCTGCGGCATTCACCGCTATGGCAATCCCAAAACTCGACTGTGCCATCGAAGCCGCTACTGGCCAACAGGTGACCATTGGGACTAAAAGCCACAGCTACCGCCGGACTGCTCCGATCTGACAAGACTAGCAGACATTCCCCACTATCCACATCCCAGAGCTTCACGGTTCGATCGTAACTACTGCTAGCCAGCCACCGGCCATCGGGACTAAAAGCGACCATCCAGACCCAACTTGTGTGGCCTTCGATGGTTTTCAGGCATTTTTCAGCTCGCCAATCCCACAGCTTAATCTTGTAATCGCTACTGCTACTGGCCAAGATTTGACCATTGGGGCTGAACTTAGTCGACCAGATGCGATTGCTATGCTCCCGGAGATGATAGACAATTTTGCCCGTATAGATATCCCAAATACGAATAGTAGTATCCTCATATCCACCTACCAAATATCGGCGATCCGGACTAACATCCAGCGACACCACCCCATTGGCATGACCGACAATCGTATTAATACAGCGGCCCAAATCCAGGTCCCAAATTTTGGTGCTGTGGTCGTCACCACCGCTGCCAATCAGCTTGCCATCGGGATGAAAGGCTACGCTCCAGACCCGATCGCGGTGACCCAACAGCGTCTTCAGGCATTTACCTGTTTTCACTTCCCAGAGCTTGATACTGCGATCGAAACTGCTGCTAGCTAGGTGCTGACCATCGGGACTAAAGGCCAAGTCACTCACGGTCTGTTGGTGGCCGCGCAAAATATGTAGTGGCTGCGGATCCGACCTTTGGCCGAGCTGCGGACAGGGCCAAATTTTAATGGTGCGATCATAACTACAGGTAGCAATCGATCGGCCATTGGGACTAAAGGCAACGGCTCTGACCCAGTTATCATGGGCCTGCCAACTAAAAAAGCATTCGCCCGTCGCCACATCCCAGAGCCGCACCATATTGTCTTCGCCACCACTGACCAGCGTCAGACCATCGGGACTGAAGCCGATCGACCAGACGCGACTATTATGACCGGCCAGGGTAAATATTTCTGGATTACCATTGGGGTGAACTTGCCAGAGACGAATGGTATGGTCTTGGGAAGCAGTGGCTAGCACCCGACCATCGAGACTGAATGCTACCGTATTCACTGGTCGGCTGTGGCCGCTATAGAGGCACAGCAGCTCACCACTATGCACATCCCACAACCGGAGTAAATAGTCATCGCCCACGCTGGCTAGATATTGGCTATCTGGGCTAAAACTGATATCCCAGGCCCAATGCTGATGACCAGAACAACAGACCCTTTGTTCTACGGTTCCCACATCCCAAATTTGCACAACCCCTTTGTTATCACTGGTAGCCAAATTTTGGCCATCGGGGCTAAAGGCAATTCCTAAAATATCACCAAAGGTTTCCGTAAAAACAGTCTGGCTGAGGTGACTCCCCCGAAAATCCACATCATGGAGTAGGACATTACGCAGAAATGCCTGACGAATATTCAGGTGCGAAAAATCGCAGCTCGTCAAATCACTTTGGAGGTAGCACAACAAATTGATGATATTACCAACTCCATAGCCAGTATTAGCAGCATTTTGGTACCGAAAGGTGGAGAGCAGTTGGCGCAAATATGCGACCATTTGAGACTGTCCGCCAAAGTGATTCAGCAACATTTCCACCAGGGGTTTCAGAATCAACTGGATCTGGGTTTCCCGCAGAAAGTCTTTAGTCTGAGCCTCGATCAAGGCATGGGATTTAAAAAAGATTAGTTCTCCCTGAATAATTTCCCTCACAATCTGCTGAATCAGCTGCTCGGTCATATATTCCATAATCACGGGCTGTTGAGTCAAACCTCGCCGATCGGTTTCAATCAAGGAACGCTCGTGGAGAGTTTCCAGTGTTTCCAGCAGCTTGGCAGTACTGGTTGGCCCTAACAACTTGGCTTTCAGATTAGCTGGAGTGATACTTTCCCGATTGATCGCCAGCCAATACATAATCTGTTTCTGGAGAGTAGAAAGTCTCTCAAACTGCTGATTTAATAGCTTCCAGAGATCACCAAAGACCACGCCTTGTTCTAGAAATGCCTGAATATCGCCGGAGAAAAGATTTTGAATCACAGTGGCGGCAATTTTCACGGCCAAGGGATTACCGCTAAAGTAGTTCACCAGAGTCTGCTGTCGATCGGGAGCATCTTCTAGACCTTTGTCCTTGAGGATACATTGGGCTGATTCGATCGACAGGCCCACTAGTTGCAGCGATCGCACAGGTAGATTGCTGCCTGCACGCAGGGTCAGACCATTAGGCTTTTCCCGCCCCGTCAAAATCAGACAGCTTTGATGGCTTTCATCGGCAATGCGCTCCAGCATCTGACCATAAGCTTCATAGCCGGCTAGAAATTCACCGCTCCGGTCACCTGGCTCCAAAATGGATTCTACGTTGTCTAATACCAATAAACAACGTCGCTCCCGCAGTTGCTGCATCAACAAAGCCAGGGAATTCTCTGGTCCTAGATCGCCACCGGTCAAAACTGGTAGTATTTCGTCTAATAAAGCTTGGGGCGTGGGTGTTTGCCGCAGACTCCGCCAGATCATCACCTCAAACTGGCACCGCACCTCCTGGGAAATTCGCACCGAGAGCGTGGTTTTGCCCATACCGCCAGAGCCAAATATTCCCACCAGCCGACAGCAATCGGTCAAAATCCACCGGCTCAGGGTTGTAAAGTCCTGTTCTCTGCCATAGAACTGCTGTACGTCGATCGCCTCACCCCAATCTACAATCTTTGCATCACAGCGAGACTGCATGATCGATCGCAGATTGCTTTTGGAAATTTTTTCGCCAGTCAGCTCGGAAAAATATTTCCAGAGACTGGAAGCCACCTGCCTAATATAACCCGCATCATAGTCTAACTCTTCAGCTATTTTGTCGTAGGACTTTCGCTCCCAAACCCCCAACAACACCGTTTGCTGAACATCTTTGAGTTTAGGCTGTTTCTTGCTTTCTAGAAACTGTTCGATGGCACGGAGAGCTCTTTTTCCATCCATTATTGAAGCTTGATTAGTGGATGTGGCTCCTTAGTATACCGCGACTCCGGGCGCGTGATTCGTGGCCAAATCCATGGGCACTATCGGCACTAGCTGGGCAAAATGCCACTGCGACTAAGGGTGCGGTCGATCTGCTCCAACAGGGCAAAGTCAGCAGCGGGCAACTGGCGACCTTTGGTCAGAAAGCCGAAAGCCTGTCGCCAGTCATCCCGATCGGCGGTGATGGGAGCCGCCAAGTGGCAGGAGATGATCGTCTGAAAATCCCAAGCTGCCACCCGTTCCACCCAAGCCAGGGTTTGGTCGGGACTACGATTCAAAATGAGCTGCTGTAAAATGGGGGCAACCAGGGGCCGACCTTCGTTGCAAATGGCCTGAAAAGATTGCTCCCATTGGTTTTGCCAGTGGAAGGGATAGAGACCAAAAAAGGCTCGGCGAGAGCGATCGGACGCGGAGCCAGCGGCCTGGAACATGGGCAGGGTACGAGCAATCTCCAAACAGTCCGGTCGGAAATAGAAGGTAAAGAGTACGACTCGTTGCCAGCCCCGGCGGCGGTTCTCCAGGGTATCTATAATTTCTTGATCCCCGCGCTCCCGGGCGTGGAAAAGGAGGGGATAGGGATCGAGCTGGACGATCGGGGGCGGTTCTGAAGGCACGGAAACGATCACATCGGTGGTCAGCAGGATTTGGAACTCTCGATCGAACAGTGCCACCTCCGAGAACTTGCCGATCCCCAGATGAATGGGTTCTAGGATGGCTAGATCAAAGCGATCGCCAAAGGGATGTTGGTCTTCGGTTAAAACTTGAGTGCGCCCCCTGGGCAGTCCTAGCCAACTCAGCGGCAAGTTCAACGGAAAGCTCCACTGCTCCGGGGCCACATAGACAGTGGCGCTGGGATAGTGATGGGCAAAAGGCCCGACAAAGACCTTGTGTTCTAGGCCAGAAATGGTGGGCAGAATAATATGCCTAACATCTCCATACTGAGCCACTAGTTCATCCACTAGCTGTAAGCATTCGGGCGTGGGGGCGATCGGAGCGTAGATTAGCAATCCGCCAGTTTTCAGGCGCAGCACGGTCATGCGCAGGGGCGTGACCACATAGAGCACCCCTTGAATTTGCTCGCAGACCCACACCCACTCCGGGACAATGGCTTGGCGGAGGGTGCGGCGTTGGCCGTAGGGATAGAGGGGCACGGGCCACCACCAACGCCATTGCCAATCGGGGGATGAGACTGCGGACTCCAAGATTTTTCTCCTCGGCTCTTACAATGCCTAGTTCATCCTACATTGCCGAGAGCCTGCAAAATATCCAACCTAGTGATTATTTTTATACCAACATTGGGCATATTTAATCTGTAGTTTCCAGTTTCTCAAGTCAGGCTCTTGGCAGTTCTGAACAAGGTACAAATTTAAATATATGAAGATTCAAGCTGGCGAAATCTTTATTGCTTTACAAACCATTCAAGATGAGAAGTTCACGGGCACCGCGAACTTTGAGAGCTTGGCGGAAAATACGGAGCAGAGTTTTTCCGGTACTTTGCTCAATTCCGCCAAATACATCTTCGCCTTCCATGAAGGCTCGATCGTTTACGTGGGCAAAAAGCTACCAACCCCCATGGAGTTTGCTAACTGGATGCGCAGCAAAATGAAGCTGCACCATCTAGAATCCACCCTGAATGTGGTGTCTTCCCGGATTAAAAATGAAAGCTCCCTACGCGAGCTACTGGATTTCATCTCGCGCTTTGGTCTGGTGCGTTGGGAAGACCTGGAAATGGTGATGCACAAAGAAATTGCCATTATCATGGAGCAGCTCATGCTCTACCCCGGAGCTTTTGCCGACAAAATCAGCAGCAATGGCTTTGACCTATCCTATGGCGAAGATCGCCACGGCCTGAGCTTATTAAGCATCCGCAAAGCCCTGAACCAGCGCCAACAAATGTGGAAATCCTTAGCTCCCAACATCTCGCCGCAGACTACACCCCTATTGCGCCTGGAGGAATCGGATAAAATCACGCCTTCGGTGCTGCCCCATTTACAAAAATGGGCCAATGGCAAATTTAAGATCAAAGAAATTGCCACTACCTGCGGGGAAGACCCCTTGCAACTAGCCCAAGCTTATTTACTGTGGGCCGAGCAGGGCTGGATCGAACTACGCCAGGGCCAGACAGTACGATACGGGAGTACCCGTCCTGCGGGATCGGCTCCCACGGTGCTCCAAGTAGATAACCAGGTAGATCCGGGCGAAGATCGACGGCCGATCATTCTGAGCTTAGATGACAGCAAAATTGTGCAGACAATGATCAAAAAAGCCGTGGGCGATATCTACAACGTAGTGCTGGCGGAGAATGCCTTGGATGCCATGGAGATACTCAACCGCCAAAAGGTTTCCTTGATGCTGTTGGATGTGACCATGCCCGATGTGGATGGCTTAGAGCTATGCCGGAATATTCGGGCCATTAATAAATTCAAAGATTTGCCGATCGTGATGCTCACAGCCAAAGATGGGCTGATCGACAAAATCAAGAGCCAGTTCGCCGGTTCCACCCACTACTTAACCAAGCCAGTCGATCGCGAAAAGCTATTACCCACGTTGGAAAAGTACATCTCTAAAGCCCCTGTTGCTAGATAGCTCTACCTATGAATTCTCAAACCTACTTGATTTGCCATTTGCAGCATCTGCAATACGCCATTCCCACCGACTTTGTCCGGGAAATCTTTCCTTTACCAGAGCTGCAAGCCCTGCCGGAGACCCCTGGTGATATCTTAGGCACCCTCGATCTGCATGGCACTTTGGTGCCGGTGCTGCATCTGGGCCAGCGGGTCAGCCGGGTCACGCCCCTTTGTACGGCGATCGATACGGTGGTGATGATGGCCACCGAGAAACAACGGGCCGGTTTGGTGGTCGATCGCGCCAGTGATGTGCTGGTAATTCCACCAGAATCTATCCAAAAAGACTTGGCCTTTGGTCGCCAAGGCCACACCAACCCGGCTTTCTTGAGCGGCATCGTCAATCTAGAGGGCCAGAACGTGATGGTGCTGAACCCCACGGCCTTGCTCTCCCTGGCCGATGAAGTGGCGGACTGGGTGTGGGCGGTGGAAAACAACAACGAATCCATGGACCCAGCAGTCCAGCACTCGACCACCGCCACTTTCTACGATCGCTATTTCCCCACGGCCACCCCGGCCCAGCGACTGCTCTTGCAGTCCCGAGCTGCGGAGTTGCGATCGGTGTTTCAGGAAAGCGACGAGAGCCAGAAAATTCCCTTGGCCGTCTTTGACTTGGCCGGCGAATACTTTGGCCTAGCCCTCTCCTTGGTGCGGGAATTTATTACCACCCAGAACATTCAACCAATGCCCTGCACCCCCCTGCGGATTATCGGCAACATGAATCTGCGCGGCGAAATCATGACCATGGTAGATCTGCGGCTGGCCCTGAACCTCCCCCGGCGGAAAGAACCCCACCAGCAAGCGGTGGTGGCTCAAATCGGCGAGGTGGTGGCCGGGATTTCGATCGACGAGCTGCACGATATCCTCTATCTGGATCCGGCGGCCCTCGATCCGGTGCCCGTGGCCAACAAAAACGGTCGGGGCATCTATGTCCAAAGCACCACTCCTTACCGCGATCGGGTGCTGAACCTGCTCGACCTCCCCAAACTGTTGGAACTAGCCTAATTTAAACTTTCACCTCTACCTTTTTTACGGAGTCTATCTACCATGAAAATTACTACCAGCCTTAAATTAACTGTTGCCGGTTTGACAGGAATCGCCGTTTTTGGTGCTATCTCCGTACAGTCCGGGATTAACGCTTTGAAAGATGATACGAAAGTTGTAAACGCTACCGGTGTGATTCGGGGGAGTTCCCAACGGGTGGCAAAGCTAGAACTCGCCGGTACTCCAGATAATGAGCTGATTTCAAAAATTGATAGCACCCTAGTGGGGTTAATTAAGGGCGATAGTGCCATGGGGATTACGGCTGCCGATAACAAAGAATTTTTGGCATCTCTAAAAACCTTACAAACAGCTTGGAATAAACTAAAAAGTACGGTGATCGCTCACCGCAGCAATCCCAATCTAGCGAACCAATTGCTGGCCGACAGTGACAATTTGTATAACCTCGCCAACGAAGCGGTAACGGCAGCTGACAAAGCCGGTGGATCCAACGTAGACCGAGCAAAAAACATTGAGTATTTCGTGCTATTCACCAACTTATTGGCCTTGGGCTTTATTTTGTTGGTAACCCAGAGAATTGGTCGAGCATTGAATGACTCCACCACCAGTGTTGCTAGTACTTCCCAGAAAATTGCCGACACCGTAGAACTTCAGGAGCGGCTGCTCTCGGAACAGGCTGACTCCGTCCGCCAAACTACCACGACCATTGAAGAATTGGGTTCTTCTTCCATGCAATCGGCCATGAAGGCCGAAAACTCTGCCTCCGAAGCCCAAAAAGCCTTGAATCTATCAGAAACTGGTTCTGCCACAGTAGCTCGGACCATCGACGGTATTATGGACTTACGGGCGAAGGTAGAAGAAATCGCCAGCAAGATTATGCAACTGAGCGAACAAACCGGTCAGATTGCGACGGTATCGGATCTGGTGGCCGACATTGCGAACCAAACCAACATGCTCTCTCTGAACGCCGCGGTAGAAGCCGCCCGCGCTGGCGAACAGGGCAAGGGTTTCGCGGTGGTAGCCGGGGAAGTACGGAAACTAGCCGATCAAAGTAAAAAGTCTGCGGAAAAAATCAACATCCTGATTGCAGAAATTCAAGCTTCCATTAACAACACCGTAATGGTGACCGACGAAGGCACCAAGACGGCGGCGAAGGGCATTAACCTAGCAGCAGATACCGCCGAAGCCTTCGCGGGGATTGAAAAAGCCATTAACTCCGTGTTTGCCAACACCCAAGATATCTCAATCAGCTCCAAGCGGCAGGCAATTACCGTACAGCAGGCCGTAGCAGCGATCAACGCCATCAACTTAGGCTCCCAAGAAACTGCTTCTGGAGTAGCCCAAGTAAAATCTGCGACCAACGACCTGGTAACCACCTCCAACCAACTGCAAGCGCTCGTTTAACCGCCGCCCTTTGACCCCACACCTGATGTGATAACGACTATGTTCATTGAAGATGAAGAGCTGCGCAGTCTTTACGAAGTTGCCAGCACCGAACATATTGAGGCGATCGAAGCGGGACTCCTGCAACTGGAAAAAAATCCCACCGATCGATCGCCCCTGAAAGCCCTACTGCGGGAGGCCCATTCCCTGAAAGGCGATTCCCGGATGCTGGGGGTCATTGCCGCCGAGCAGGTGGTGCATCAGATGGAAGACATCCTGATGGCCATCGATCGAGCGGATCTGGAAGTGACTCCGGAACTCTGCGATCAGCTCTATCTAGGCTTAGATGCTGTAAATAAAATTGCGCAGGAGGCGATCGGCGGGCCACCTGCCAACCTCGATCTAGCTGCGGTGGTTGCTGTGATCCGAGGCAATTATCAGCCACCAGAAATTCCGGCAGATCTGTCCACCCCAGAACCGGAAAGTAATTACGATCCCGGTGAAATCAGCGGCTTCTTAGGCGAGCTAGATTTCAGCGCCCTGGTCGGGGCTAGCCCTGGCTCAGACAAGATGGATTTTGGTAGTTACTTAGCCACAGCTACTGCCGAGACTGCCGATCATAGCGATCTAGATTTCAGTGATACTCTAGCGACTACCACCGAGTCCTTCGATCATAGCGATCTAGATTTCAGCAATGCTCTCGCAGCTACCACTGAATCCTTCAGAGATCATGGTGACGACGATACCCTAGATCTGCCAAAATTCTCTCTTCCCGCCGAGGAAAGCTCGGCGGCTGGAGCGATGCAGGATCTGTCTTTCCTGCAAACAGTAACCACAAAGCCAGTCAATTTGGACTTGGTAGCTCCGGCTCAGCCCGAGCCAGCTCCCGCTGACAACTTTGAAATTTCTACAATCAAAGTAGAAGCCAGTCGCCTAGAGCGATTGACCATTCAGGCCGACGAACTATCCGTAGCCAAATTGCGGATTTCCCAAGGCCAAGAAGAGCTGATAGCGCTCTACCGCCGCTGGGAAGAATGGAGCCGCCAACTGCCCAGCGATGACCCTCAGGTGCAGCAATTCGGTCAAATTCTGAACCGCATGCGCCTGAACGCCGCAGAAGATACCACCCGTCTGCTGGCCGTTGCCAACGAGTTGGAAAGTGGCATTCGGCAGATGCGGATGTTACCGCTTCAGAGTGTTTTTGCCGTATTCCCTCGGATGGTGCGAGATCTGGCGCGGCAACAGAACAAGGGCATTGATTTTACGATCGAAGGCGGCGAAATCCTCGCCGATAAACAGATCCTAGAAGCCCTCAAGGATCCGCTGAATCATATTCTACGCAACGCGATCGACCATGGCATCGAACCGATCTCCGAGCGCGGAGCCAAGCCCCCGATGGCCAAGCTGCGCCTACGCGGGATCCAACGCGGTAACCAAATCGAGATTCAGGTGATCGACGATGGTCGGGGTCTCGACCTTGATGCAATTCGGATGACCGCTTTGCGGCGGGGACTCCATACGCCCGCCGAACTCGCTCAAATGAACGAGGAGCAGACCAAATCCTTGATTTTTGCGGCGGGCTTCTCCACCCGCACTACCATTACGGAAATCTCTGGACGGGGCGTGGGCTTGGACGTAGCCCGTACCAACATCGAAAAAATCAAGGGGACTGTCCGGATCGAGTCCTTGCCCGACCAAGGCTGTACCTTCCGGATCCTGCTGAACAACAGTTTAGCCACCGTCGATGCCCTGATTATGCGGGTGGATCGCTTGCCCTACGCTATGCCGATCGACAACATCGAAACCATGCAATTTATCACTCGCTCCGAGATCTTTACGCTCGATGGCAAGCTGGCAGTACATTGGCAAGACCAAAGCGTTTCTCTGATCTGGCTGGCCGATCTGCTGGAACTCAATTGGCAAGCCCCCAATACCAGTGCAGCGATCGCAAAACTGCGCTCCCAAATTCCCTGCGTTTTTGTAAAGATTGATGGCCAATATTTGGGCATCCTGGTAGATGAGCTGCTGGAACAACAACAAATTGTAGTGAAGGCTCCGAACAAGCTCGTCCAAAATGTCCGCAACATCTCGGGAGCCAGTATTTTAGGCAATGGCGAAATCTGTATGGTGCTGAACCTGCTGGAAATTTTCCAGACGGCCAGCGGCCAACCAGCTAAAACTATTGCACCGATCCTGGTTACGGACCGACCGGCCAATCGGATCTTGCTGGTAGAAGATTCCATTCCGATTCGCACTCAGGTGCAACGGATTCTAGTCGGTGCAGGCTATGAGGTAACCACCGCTGTGGATGGTGCCGATGGCCTCGGTCAGCTCATGGCTGGCAGCTTCGATGCGGTGGTTTCCGATATCGAAATGCCCAATCTCTCGGGTCTGGAAATGACCGGTGAGATTCGCCAACGGCCCGAGTATCAAGACCTCCCAATTGTCTTGGTCAGTACGCTGGCTGGGCCAGAACACCGCCAACGCGGCATGTCGATCGGCGCTAGTGCCTATCTTTCTAAAGGAGACTTCGACCAGTCTCTACTCTTGCAAACCCTTTCCCAACTCATTAAGTAAGCCATGAACCCCATCAAAGTTGTTTTAGTCGAAGATTCTATTGTTGCCCTAGAAGTTTTGGAGCGCTTGCTCAATTCCGCGCCAGAAATCGATGTGGTCGGTACGGCCCGCGATGGCGCAGAAGCTCTGAACGTGATCGATCGCACCAATCCCGATGTAATTTGCACCGATTTGGTGATGCCCAACATGGATGGTTTGGAATTCACCCAAAAGCTGACTGCCAAGCGTTCCATTCCGGTACTGGTGATCAGCAACAGCGTTCATCCCACCGACATGGATAATATTTATAACCTCATGAAGGCTGGCGCTGCGGACTTTTTCCCCAAGCCCAACAGCGGTTCGGCTACGGACTACGAAAAGCTAAAGAGCACCTTGGTCACCAAGATCAAAGTCTTGAATTCCAAGAAGCGCTAATAGCAATAAAAAAAGCAGAAAGCTGGTCAGAGAAATATCTCTGACCAGCTTTTTGGTTCCTGAGGGCGGATGACGGGGTTCGAACCCGCGAATGGTGGCACCACAAGCCACTGCCTTAACCACTTGGCGACACCCGCCACGGATTGATATCTTACCTCAAGGTGAACTACCATGGCAAGGCGATCGACAATCTTCTTTGGAAATCCACTGCCGCGTCAATATCAGCGATGTAAGATGGAAGGAGGTGTGGAATTGTGAATTTGAATATGCAGAAATGGCAAAGCGTAACACTCGGGGCGAGTTTGGGTCTGGCGATCGGCGGATTGGCCATGGCTTTCACCAATCCTGGCCCCCAGCGGTATGAAGACTTCGTAGTGAGTCAACTTAAGAACCGGCTGCAAGCAGAATGCAGTCAAGCAGGTAGCAGCTTATTGGGAGCTTTGGCCAATACCACCTGCCGCACCATGACTGCGATGGGCGAACCCTACATTAGTCAGACGCTGAAGCCATTGGTATCTGCTGGCACCAAGCGTTACGACTGCTTACTGTTCAGTATCTATGTCACCGATTTATCCATTCCGCAGCTCAGCTTTTCCGGGCGGGTAGAGAGCATTGGAGCCTTTAATTCCTTTTTGATTTATCGCTTGCCTTAGCTATTTACAGAATAAGACATAGACAGGGATCGGTGTTCACTAATCTCTACTATCGTACCCACAGACAAGATGAGAATATCTATTTGCCTAAATTCTTCTTCAAGCGCAACAGCTCTTCCTCGGTCTCCCATTTCAAGAACTCTGCCTCTAGCGGATCGCTGCGGTCGGGCCGGCTAGTTTCGTTACTCCAAGGGATCGAAGGCTTTTCCCAGACCTTATTGCTGGCGGAGGTAGCTTTCATTTCCGCTGCTTTTTTTTGCAACTCGGTGCGGCGGACTTTAATGGTTTCGATCAGCTCAGTAGCCTGAGCCTGGCGTTCTTTGATGCCTTGCATCTTACCCCAGAGCTGATTGCCCTGGCGCAGCAGCCCATCCATCCGTTCCTGGGCTGCCGCAGCCAAATCCGTACGGCCCGCTGCCTGGGCTTTGGCTATGCGATCGTGCCAGCCCTTAATCTCTTGGCCGGTGCTCAGCACCTCCGCCTGGAGCTGTTTTTCTTGCTGGCGCAGATCTAGCAATAGGCTCGTGGAATCCATCTCCTGTTGTTGGAGCTGTTCCTCCAGCACCTGGATTTGCAGGTGCGGATTTTTGCTCATGAAGTCGTCTAGCTGGGTTTCCAAAAACCGCTTCATGTCATCGAATAGTCCCATTGCCCGGTTTCTCCTAAATTAGTTGGCGGCGTTGCCCTCACCCCGCCAGATCCTTCGGCTCTGGCCCCCCTCTCCCAAGCTTGGGAGAGGGGTTGGGGGTGAGGGCAATTACAGCTTGTCGTTAAGCTTGAGGCTGCGGCTTTCACCATTCCGCTTGAGGATCACTTCGTTGTCCACAGTATTGATCACATTGGTGACGATCCAGCCGCTGTTGGCAACTTGGTCGCCACCCTTGAACTGTTGGACTTGACCACCAATCATAAACTCCACGATCGGTGGGTTGCCCGGCACGATTTTGACTAAAGTCGCATCGATGGCGGGGGCGGGGCTACCGATCGCCGCTGGAGCAGCGCCAGTAGTGGCTGAAGGTGGATTGGGAATGGAAACTTGGGTGCCACCAGTACTGGCCACCGAGTTGTTGCTATCGATCTTGGTCAGAGAGTTACGCAGATATTCGGAGAACTTCACATCGGAATTGTTGCTGAGGACGATCGGCGATTCTCCTCGGCCCAAGGCCGTCAGGTCGATCTTACCTTGGCTTTGCAGCCACCACAGGCCACCCCCGAGGCAGACAGCCAGACCACCACCCACGGCCAACCATTTGGGCCAGCGGCGAGTCGCTGGCGCCTGGGGTGCGGCGGGTTGAGCGGGGGGCAAAGCTGCTCCTGGCGAGGTGATCCCGCCGGACGGGTACTCCCGTATCGGGCGCTGGGCTGGAGCAGCTTGCTCCGGCAGACCCTGGGGAACTGGCTGACGATTGGATTCTAAGTTATGGGGAGCTTTAGTGGCGGCATTCAACTTAGGAGGCTGCTGTTCTTGCAGATCGCCGCTCAGGAGGTCTTCAATTTCCGAAAATAGACCATCCATGACCCGATCGGCATGTTGGCCAACCACTTTAGAAATGCTTTTGGGGCTGTCGGAGCCGTTGTTAGAATTTTGGGTCATGATGTGGTAGATACTTTGCAATCCTCTCCCAAATGGTAGCGGAGATCTGGGTGCCTTGCTGGTTAATTTTTGCCTCCGGCATCAATTTTAAAGGTACCGATCGAGGCCATGGCCGTTTGTAAATGCTGGTAATAGTCTGTGGCTGGAGCCTGGTACTGCACGATGTGAGCGCGCCCAGCGGCCACCGTCCAGATCTCTAGGTTCTTGACTTCTTTGCCCTCGATCAGACCGCTATAGGTCACCACATAGGCCGGTCGATCGGCCAGCTTGCTGTTGCCCGCCTCTAGGATCTTGGCATTGGGCAAGAATTTTTTGATTTCGGCGATCGACTGTTCCGTATAGGTACTCAAAGTAGTGGTGGGAGGTAGCTCTTCTACGCGCAGCGAAATCTGGGCGCGCTGGCCGCCACTGCTGGCCGGACTAAAAAAAGTGGCCCGCTCGCCGGTCAATAGATCCGGAGTTTCTTGCTTTTCCCATTGGGGATCGTAGGCAATCTGGAGACCATCGGCCTGGTGGGTGAGCCAGCTGCCGGGAGCCACCAGGGCCGAATTGGCTTCTACGGATTGGCCAGATGGTTCTGGCTGACTGGCCGTTCTCGGTGTCGGTGCAGCCACTGGCTCGCTAACCATCGGCAATATTTTAGGAATTGCCAAACCCAGCATCAAAGCTCCCGCCGCCGCCCCAAAAATCAAGTGGGGGCGCAGGTTATCCCAGTGGCTGGGCTGTTGCCGGATGGTAACGAATTTCGCCAGGTCTTCCAGCACTTCCCGCGCTAACTGGTAACGATTGCGGTAATCCGGGCGCACCATCCGATCGATGATTTCCACCAGTTTCAGGTTGGCATCGGTCAGGTGCCGCCAAGCTAGTTCGTAGGTTTCGGGGTGCCGCTCGATCGGAAAAGTACCAGTCAATGCCTGGATGGCAATTACCCCGAGAGCATAGATATCGGTGTTGAACTGGGGGTTTTCGTCTTCTTGCTCGAAGGGGATATAGCCGGGAGTACCCACCAGTTCTAGGGGCCGATCATCCACGGGCTGCTGCCAAATGCTGGCTTTGTCTTTGGCTCCGCTACAGCCCAATAGCACAAACTTGCCATCCCGCCAGCGACGCATCCAGTTGGCCGGGTTAATGTCTTGGTGAATAAAGTTCTGGTGGTGCAAAAATTCCAGGGTGCCCAAGGTATCTTGCAACAGCTCGATCACCTGGGCTTGGCTCCAAGGCTGGCCCGGTTTCAGTTCCTGGCCGAGCAGTTCGCCATCAATGTATTCCTGCACCAGATAGAAATTTTCGCCATCCACCAGCTGGGCCAGAACCGTGGGGATCCGATCGTGCTGGCCCAGGCGATATAGCACTTCCACCTGTTCGTCGAAGCTCTTGGCGATCAGGGCCAGGGGATTGGCAGCCCGATTCGCCAGCGAGGATGCTACCCGACCGAACTGAAAGCAAAAGCGCTTCACCACGCAGTCCGGACGACCAGGCAAATCTTTGCTTTTGGCCAGATAGGTTTCCCCAAATCGACCAAGTCCTAGAAACTTGGTGATGTCGTAGTGGGCATGAATCTTACTGCCTTGCATAGGTGTGAGCTGTGACGCTGACAGCATCAAAGAAGAAATAGGAAAAAGCGGGGTTCTGAACTTTACGATAATTGATAGATGTATTCTATTGACAGGATGAAATTGCCGATCTTCTGGTGATGTTGGCCGCCATTGGCAAACACCATCACCAATCTGTTATCTCCATTATCTTCGTAGTCAATGCTAGCTTCACCGCTGGCTAAGATAGAAAGAACCAGTTACCATCTAGGCCATGCAGCCGACTTTTACTTTTTTTAGGATGCCCCAACCCTGGGCCAAAATTGCGGTAATACCGATTTGGAGCACTCTGCTGTTCCCCGGTACGGGAGCGCTGGCGGCCAGGGAGCGCAAATTTTTCTGCGATACCAGCGGTTCAGTGCCGGTGACCTTGGTCAAAACCAGTCGAGGCAATATTCCGATGATTCGCTGGGTGAAGAAGACTTTCAATGGTTTTGGTTACAATCCGGTACAGCGTTGCCGCGAAACTTCCCTCCGTCTGACAATTTTTCACGATAGTGGCAGGCTGAAATCTATGCGCAGCGGTACTACCAATGGCTATCCGGTGCTCTGTGTAGATGGTGGGGTAGAGGGCAGTCCCTGCGAGCGCCAGCATGTGCTGCTGACTTTCGATCGGGGTGTGGATCCCAATGCGATCGGTCGGCAATTAATAGATCTGCGCAGACGAGCTCAAAAAGGGGCGATCGATCTCTGAATCTATTTCTAAAAAATGCCGCTATTTGACTGCTCTCAGGCCCAAAAACCGATCGCTATAATGAATGAAAGGCGTTAGCTAGGAAATTTTTGTCTTCAGAATATCAAATCACGTTCGCAGTCGTAACCTTGCAGCTCAGTTAGCTATTAGCAAACTTAGCTGTTAGCAAACATTTGAGAGCGCGGACACATTGGTATCAAACGCCTCCAGAATTCCTAGGCCGTTAGTTCACTAAAATTGCGCAGATTGGGCGCGCCATAAATGTTGGATACCATTACTCGTCAGCTTGAAACAAGCTCCCAGATTACCAGAATCAAAAAGTTGCTGTTCTGTGTCTGCTATAGTCGCTGGAGTAAAGATGCCGAAGCCATGTCTAGCAAAGAACTTCAACAGTGTCTGCAAATGCTTTGCGATCTGCACCCAACCTTGGTGGAATTCAAGCATGCTCTCTATCAGATGGTCATTCGGCTGAACCATAGTAGCGAGTATTATACGGTGGCTAATGCTATCTGCGATCAGGTGGAACCACTTTATGCTGAGGCAGCAGCAATCGGAGCAGAGCCGATGCTCGTTCCGGAGGAAATCACCACCGCTAAAACTTTGGAGATACCAGAATCAACTACCGTTGGCGGCTCCGAACACAATTCCGATCCCAATGAAGATCGCCGAACTCGCTCTATTTATTTCAAAATTCAGGCCCCCAGCTTACAGCAGGCCCGAGTGGTCTGCGAAATCTCGTTGGAAGGACGGAAGCAGGCTCAAACCACCGTTAGTCTACCCCTCCAAATTATTCGCGACTATGCCAATTGGCAGACCGCATATCGCCGCCTAAACAGCTTACCACAGTTAGCTCTAGTCGGAAAAGGCCAAGAGCCAGCCCCAGCACAGATCGATGAATGTCTGAAGGCTACGGAAGAACTGGTAGCGAAGCTCCATGACTGGTGCCAAGATTGTCAGCTAATTCAGGAACAAATTCAGCGCCTAGTGCCAGCGGCTGCTCCCTTGAAAGTGTTAGTCAGTAGCGATCTACCTTCATTGCTGAAGCTGCCCTGGAATCTTTGCCTGCAATCTTTACTGGCAGCCTATCCCCAAGCGGAGACGGTCATTCAATTAACCCCACCCGCTCCAGCTCACCAAGTACAGGTAGCTGTGGTGCTGGCCAGTGGGGCGGGTATTGATGGCGAAAAATCCCAAGCTTATTTAGAGGCGCTACCGGAAACCCATTGCCAAATGCTCCTGGAATCTTCGCCCCACCAAGTGTTAGCGGCGATCGGCCAAACCGGCAGTGTAGTGGCTATTAGTAGTTATATTTCTGGCTATGGTAGTCGGGAGCGGGTGCTGGTGAATGCCAACGATAGTTTGCCGATCGCTGATCTCCAACAGGCCCTGCGCCGAGCGGTAGAACGCGGTCTCCAGTTACTGGTTTGGAATGGCGGTGATGGCCTAGAAATGGCCGCGCTGTTAGCGGAGACAGGGGTGCCCTATATTTTGGTGACCAGGGAACCACTGCCCGATCGAGTAGTGAATGAGCTATTGAAACTGACCATGAAGCTCATGGCCGATGGCCAGTCTTTGCCTTTGGCCGTGAAAGCGGCGCGCGCCAGACTGCAAGAAATAGAGCGGGTGTTTCCGGCAGCGAGCTGGTTGCCATTGCTCTGCCAAACGGGCAATCCGGAACGGGATTTGCAATGGTCCGATCTAGGAGCGCTGCCGCCGGTAGCCCCCTTGGAGCAGTCCGTGCCGCCAGTTGATGTGCTAGGTCCGGTAACAGATAGTCACCGTTTATCTCCAGAAACGGTGTCTGCGGATTTAAGGTCTGCTGGTGAGCTGGCCCCTTCACCACCGGAATTGCCTATGTCTCCACCGATTCAGCCGCCCAGCAGTATCGAAATTCCACCGAATATCGATTACGATACGATGTCCTTAGATCGCTGTTTGACCGGATACTACAGTGAGGTAAATGCCCTAGCCATTAGCACCGATGGCAAGCTGATTTTCAGCGGCCATGGCGATCTGGGCTGCAAAGATAATAATGTCAAGGTCTGGCTGCTGGGCAGCGGCGAACTATTACAAGATCTGGTGGGCCATCGGGATGCGGTGCGAGCATTGGTGACCCAACCAAATCCCCATCAATTCTGGAGCGCCGGGTCCGATGGTCAGTTGCTCTCTTGGGATGTGACAAACAGCCGCGTGACACCTTTTGGCGCCCCGATCGCCGGTGGAGTCGGCGCGCTGCTCTCGATCGGCAATGGTCGCTATGGGGTCAGTGGCAGCGGCCAGGGCATCATTCAGCTCTGGGATATCGAAAAAAACCGACTGCTCCGCTCTTGGTCTACGGATGATGCCATTAGTGCGCTGGCGGTGGATCGATCGGAACAGCTATTGGTCAGCGCCGGTGAGTCGGAGCTATTGCTCTGGGATCTAGCGCGGGGCCAGCGACTCCATCAGCTACAGGGCCACAGTGGGGCCGTGCGGGCCGTGGCCATTTCGGCGGCTGGAGATTTGGTGATCAGTGCGGGGGTCGATCGCACGATTCGGATCTGGGATGTGGCTACGGGAGATCTATTGCAGGTGCTGGTGGGCCACGATCGGCAAATCAATTGTTTGGCCCTGACTCCCGATGGTCGATCGATTATCACTGGTAGCGATGATAAGACCGTGAAGGTCTGGCGCATGACCGATGGCAGTTTGGTAAATAATCTCTTCGGCCACAACAGTCCGATCCTAGCTTTGGCCATTGACCAAGCTGGCAAATTCCTGGTTACCGGTGGCTATGGCGAAATCCGTATCTGGGAAATCGAATAACTCAGGCCGTTTCCATGAAAAAATATCCCAAAGATGTTTAAGGATTTGCATTGAATCCATTGGGTAGGGGCACGTCGCCACGTGCCCTACCAATGGATTCCAAGATCTCAATGTCTCTAATATTCACGCCAGAGGTCAATGAAACAATGGCTCTGGTGACAAAACACGGTTCCAATGATCCCAAAGGGTAGGGGCACGTGTCCACGTGCCCCTACCCTTTGGGATCATTGGAATTTGACCTTCATAGGAAATTTTATTTCTGGAAACCGCCTCAGATCTTGCCCCATGTCTGAAAGGCCCCTCCACCCCCTAGGGCTAGGGGGACAATATTCCCCAGCGGGCCAGGAGCGCCGTACCGTAGGCAGCTTCATCTTGGGCGGCAGGGATGACTGTTACACCCAGATGGCGCTGGCGAATTTTTTGCCAAGTTAAGTTCTGGGCTCCGCCACCGGCACTGTAGACCTTAGTGACTGGATTTGCCCCCAGTTGCTGGAGGCGATCGAATCCCTGCCGCTCGATGCGAGCCATGCCCTCCAGTAAGCCCTGCAAAAAATCCGAGTCCGCAGCTGGCCGAGGGGCTAACTGGGGTGGCAGCTGGGGATCGTTAGTGGGGAATCGCTCGCCCGCTTTGAGTAATGGGTAATAGCGAAGATCTCCAGGTCGATCAGGGTCAATCCGCTCGCTCAAGGCCTGGAGTTCTTCATCCGTAAAAAAGTGGTGGAGAACTGCGCCGCCGCTATTGGAGGCTCCGCCCGCCAGCCACAGGTCGCCCCAGCGATGGCTGTAAACGCCGCTGGCCGAGTCGTTGATGGGTCGATCGCACAGCAGTTTCAGGACCAAGGTGGAACCGAGGGAAGTCACCGCTTCACCGATTTCCGTTGCGCCCGCCGCTGCAAAGGCCCCAATACTATCGGTCGTTCCGGCACAGACCAAGCAATCCGCCCCAAAACCAATCCACTCGGGGAGCAAGGAGCCGATCAGGGCACCCGGTGCCCGCACTGCCGGTAACAAATCTTGATAGGCACCCGTCGCCAACCAATCTGGATAGGCTAAAGCCTGGGGGTCGTAGCCCAGCTTCAGCGCATTGTGATAGTCACTCAGGCCCCAGTGACCATGGAGCAAAGCGGCCAGCCAGTCCGCTTGGTGCAGCAAATAGCGGGCCGCTCCAAAATAGGGCTGCTGGGAGTACCAGAGGAGCTTGGCTAAACTGGAGGTGGCACAGATCGTCCCATGCCCCGCTGGGGCGATCTGTCGTAACCGATCTAGCATCGCCCCGCCCCGATTGTCGTTGTACATGAGGGCAGGGCCGAGGGGTTGGCCTCGATCGTCACAGAGTAGTACCGTACCAGAGGTACCATCGATGGCAATCCGATCGATCTGGCTTTTGGTTGCTGCCGGAATCTGGTCTAGCAGTTGGGCTAGGATTGCCGCCCACCGGTGCGGATCTGGCTGCCTGTTGGGCAACCTAGTAGTCCAGCGGATATTACGATCGTTGTCGATCGCTACCGCTCTAGCACCAGATGTGCCAAAATCTATTCCCAGAGACAACTTCATCGTTTATGTATCCAATGTCACAAAAATCCTACTGATAAGAGTGATACAAAACTTGCAGCCCCTACTAGCGAAATTTTAAAATAGCACCGAGGTAAAGAAAAAACCATGAAAAAAATTGAAGCAATTATCCGTCCGTTTAAGCTCGATGAAGTAAAAATCGCTTTGGTCAATGCGGGCATCATTGGCATGACTGTTTCTGAGGTGCGTGGCTTCGGTCGCCAGAAAGGCCAAACCGAACGCTATCGCGGTTCCGAGTACACTGTAGAATTTCTACAAAAGCTCAAGGTAGAGATTGTCGTTGAAGATGCCCAAGTGGACATGGTGATCGACAAAATCATCTCGGCGGCCCGCACCGGCGAAATTGGTGATGGCAAGATCTTTGTCAGTCCGATCGACAGTGTGGTGCGGATCCGCACCGGCGAAAAGAACACCGACGCCGTCTAGCTTGGACGATCGGGGCCGCTCTGGAGCACCTGCACTTCTGTAGCGGAAGTGTAGGTGCTCTCGCGTAGGGAAGAGCCTACCTAGACCATCTCTCAACCAATCGCCACCTCATTCACCTGATCTGGAGTCAAATGGGGATAAATTACCTGACCATCCCGAAACCAGACAATCCGCCGGGTTTGGCGAGCCACATCTGGCTCGTGGGTCACCATCACGATCGTGATGCCACTCTCATTCAGTTGCGTAAAGATATTCATTACTTCCTGGGTGGTCTTAGAATCCAGCGCTCCCGTCGGCTCGTCGGCTAACAACAGCACTGGCTCCCCGACGATCGCGCGGGCGATCGCCACTCGTTGTTGTTGGCCGCCCGAAAGCTGATTGGGCCGGTTGTTGCGGCGATTCGTTAATCCCACCCGCTCCAGCGCCGCCGCCGCCCGCTCCGTCCGCTCCTTGGCCGGAATGCCGGCATAGATCAAGGGCAGCATCACATTCTCCATCGCCGTAGATTGGGGCAAGAGATGGAATTGCTGAAAGACAAAGCCCAACTTGCGATTACGAATATGAGCCAAATTGTCATCGGGCTGGGTCGAAACATCCAGTTTATCGAGGTAGTAGCGGCCACTGGTGGGGCGATCAAGACAACCAATAATGTTCATGGCTGAAGATTTGCCAGAGCCAGATGGACCCATGATCGAGCAATATTCTCCTTCGGCGATGATCAGATTCACGTCATCCAAAGCGTTGACGAGGGTATCGCCCATGCCATAGCGTTTGCAAACCGCTTCCATCCGAATAATCACTGGCTCCGTCGGACTATCTTGGATGGGGGCGGTGGTTGAGGTAGTGAGCATGGCGATCGGGGTTGGGGATAAAAGATTTGCGGGAAGAATTCCTCAATACGGAACAAAAAGCTAGAAGAATTGGATGGAACAGGTTGGATGGAAGTTACTAGGAACTATCCCACTTTGTGCTATGAACCAGGTTAACCTAATTTCTCAAGCCTTGAGCCCAGATCTGAGCTAGCCTCCAGAGCAACATTCCTGGCTCTTCTCTAGATGCACGGCTTTTTGTGCAGATCGATGAAATAACCTTGGCTGATACTGGTACTTTTGGGAGTTACAATGGGGAAGTGTCACTTTGGTAGTATTGAGTCAGTTGTGTCTGCTTAGAATCTTTAGGTAGTGAATATGTCGATCTCCCTTTTGCCCGTTCCTACCATCAGTCCTGAAGAGTATTTGGCTTTAGAGATAGAGTCAGAGACTCGTAATGAATATCGAAATGGAGAAATTGTCCCGATGACCGGTGGTACCCCTGCTCATAACAAGCTGGCAAGTGCTTTGAATGCTTTGCTGTGGTTTGCTCTCCGGGATCAGCCTTTGAATTTGTTTATGACTGACCAACGGTTATGGATTCCGACAGCTAATATCCATACCTACCCAGATATCATGGTGACCAGAGATCCGCTGGTGTTTCAGGCTGGACGGCGTGATACGGTAATGAACCCGGTGTTTGTGGCAGAGGTGTTATCGGATTCAACGAAGGCTTATGACCGCACTGATAAGTTTGCGGCTTATCGGACGATCGCCGGATTTGCAGAGTATTTATTGATCGATCAAGCTAAGGTTGGTGTGGAACACTATGTAAAGCAGTCTGAAAACCAATGGCTGTTTGCTAGTTACGATCGCCTAGATGTTCAGTTGGTTTTGACGTCTCTGGAGACACAAGTTTCCTTGGCCGATCTGTACAGTACTATAGATTTTACATAGAGTCGAACTATTTGATAAGGCAGTAATAACATGGCAAAGCTAGGATTAAAGCAAATCAAAAAACTGGATCAAGGGAAAAATATCTCCCATAGCAAAAAAGGGGATGCTCCCCAATGTGGTTTATGCGGCAAAACCAAAAACTTAACCAAGACAGAATGTTGTAACAACTGGATTTGCGATGATGAAGACCAATATCGGGTGTTTTCCTTCGCTCGGAATAGCTGCCATCGCAACCATCGACGACTGACCCTCTGCGGTGGGCATTACAGCGAAGAGCACAGCGATCAGTGGCAAGATTGTCAAGAGTGCCGAGGTGCATTTGAAACCGAGATGTATGTTTATTTCGGGACAAATGATTACAACTTTGAAAAACTACCGAACCCGCCCAAATATGCGCCTACCCGGTGTATAGAATGCAAACGGGTAATTAAATTAGGCACTGATGGTTATACCTACGACTCAAATGGCTATACCTGCGAGAAATGCAGCCCCAATTAATTGATCCTATGCACTCTCAATTGATCGACCAAAGTTCTAACATGAGCAAGGTTTTGTTACATCAGGCTGGGCAAGAATGGCTAAACACTTCCACCCGGGCGATTGAGCGGTTTTCCATTTCGGTTGAAACAGACCGTAGCCGTTCCAGGAAATGATTCAATCAGTTCTCTTTTGACATCAGGGTGATTTTCAAACACAGTCATCCACACCGAGAAAAATCCATAGCCCTTTGCTACCTCCAGCACAAGTTCTCTGGCCTCTTTCGTCTGCCCCGATTTTTCAAGATTTTCTCTGCATCTTTCGGCGGCTTTCCAGATCTCTTCCCGATCCCGCCAGCGTTTGTCTCTGCGGGCTGGTTGCGTCCCGCTGGCCGCTGGATGTCTTTGTAAACCTACCAAATCCAATAATGTCTGTGCTTTCGATTGCTGAGTGGTATTCAGCCCATTGGCTAGGATGACAAATCCGCCCCTAGTGTAACAGATTGAGAGAAACGTATTATCCCGATCGGGCCATAAAGAATCATTAATTCCAATATCTTGAGCACCTTTAACTGAATTGCAGTTAGTGCAGCCCAACAGGAAATTAGTCCATGTTGTTTTTAGCTCTGGATGCAAACTTTTGGGCAACACATGCTCGACAGCTAAACCAATGGGGATATGGCGTTCGCAATAGCTACAGTATTTTCCCAGCTATGCGGTCAAATCTTCAATGGCATCCTCATATTGTGGATAGCTGCGCGGTGCTAATCCCCTGTCTAATGGCCTCATTCAGCTTCTTGCTCCTTGGCTTTGGCCATTGCTTCCAATTTCAGGAAAGCTGTTAAGCCTGGATCATCGGAGAATGGTTCTAGTGCTTGCCGATAATTGGCTTCGGCAGTTAACAATTCATCAGAATCAGCAGCCTCTTGGTTTTGGAGGAGGGCAAAATATTGCTCTGTAGCCTGGGCTAGCTGTTGAGCTTTCAGGCTTTGTTGAGGCATATCTACCAATTGAATGTCTTCGGCAATGTCTTCGATCGACTGATTTGCATATTGCAGCGGTTGGGAATCTTCAACATCAAGGCTTCTCAGCTCCCCTGGACTAATAGATTGAATGATGAAGGGAGAATGGGATGTACACACAAATTGAATAGCGGGAAACATGGTTTTAAGGTCATTTACAACTCGGCGCTGCCATTTGGGATGGAGGTGAACATCTAATTCATCAATTAGCACCAAGCCTGGTGTTTTCTGTAGGACTTGGGGTAAGGTTTGATAATCCAGCTCTGATTCCTCAGCCAAAAAAGCAAAATTCTGAGTGACCATTTTAATCGCAATATCTGCAATCAACGCCACCATCATTTTTTGTCCAGCGCTCAGGCTACTAAAGGGCAGAGCCTGACCATCAATCAACAGCATGATCTCTAGGCGATCGGGGTCAAACCAAAGATTACTGGCTTCGGGAATGCAGCGCAGAATCGCAAACTTCACAACCTTATAGGCCATACGCATTTCACCATGACGGTTCAGGGCGGCGATCGCCTCTCTATGAAACCAATTTTGCAGATCACCAATCCGAATTCGTTCGGCCAAGCAATCATAGAAGGCATCCCAGCGACGAGCAGGTTCATTGGCTAACTTGGTTTTTCTGTCCCGACTATTTGATGGTAACCAAGCTCTACCGGCTCCATAGTAAGCAATAATTGGAAACCAAGATTTTTCTCCTATTCGATCTTGCTCAAAGAGTCGAGCAACTATTTGCATTACTTGTTTACTGTCGGAATTGGATGTTCTGGAACCTTTCAAAGAAATTTTTCGCTGCCAACTGACAGTCTCAGTCCCAATAACACCGGTGGCGCTAACTTCAACTGGCTTGCAATCGGCGAGTCGGAAAGAATCGATGGTTTCGATCGTCTCAGCCCGGATCTCATGGGGCAGAATATTGCGCCCACTGCTGGCCAGAGTTGTATCAGGATAATCAATCAACCAAATTCCAGCAGCAACAGCCAAAGCATCTAATACTGTGGTTTTGCCTGTTCCATTATTACCCACCAATAACGTAAATTGCGGGCAGAAGTCGAAGGTGCATTCTGGGAATTTTTTGAAGTTTCTGATTTCTAGCCGATCTATTCTGAATTCATTAATAGTTGTGATCGCCTGCGCACGTTTTCCACTCAGTAAGCGATATAGTTGATCATAGTCACGAGGAAATAGAATTGCTTGGCGATCTCGTAAAATCCTTGGCAAATATAATATATCTCTCCGTGCAAATGCAATCGGAATGATTTTATCGCTTCTGGGGTTTTCATAGAGTTTTCGATTTATCATTTCTTCTCTTAAGAACCCAAGATCCCGAGACGCTTTTTGGCGGACAACCACTAAGACAAAATCCGCACTGTCAATTTGTTCCGAGATCCATACTTCCCAGTTTGTACCTAGAGGAATCGATTGCTCCTCAATGCAATCGATTCCATCTGCTGTCAATCGATCAACCAAAGCTTCAACACGATCAATGTGTTCAGCAGAATCATGGCTATAGCTAATGAAAACAGTTGGAGAACGGGACATGGATGCCTCTTGGCGTTTATCGGAAAACAATGGTAGTCAAGAGAATGATACAACAGCAATTACAAATTGCCCTCATCCCCCAACCCCCTCTCCCAGAATTGGGAGAAGGCTGGGGTGAGGGCCAGCCAATGTCGCACCCCTCTAGATCGAGAACCCTAAACACTGCGCAAAGCCACGATCGGATCCAGCTGCGCTGCTCGCTTCGCCGGAACCACTCCAAAAAATAGACCGATCGCCCCCGATACGGTCACCGCCAGCACGATCGAGGCCGGTGCTACCACCGCCGGCAAAGGGGTCACTGCGCCTACGACCAACACCGCCCCCACACCAATCAACGTACCAATCACACCCCCGGCGGCGGACAAAATCACCGACTCAATAATGAACTGCCCTTGAATATCCCCTTGAGTGGCCCCGATCGCCTTGCGCAGACCGATTTCCTGCGTCCGTTCGGTGACCGATACCAACATAATATTCATCACCCCAATGCCCCCAACCAAGAGCGAGATACCAGCGATCGCACCTAATAACAAAGTCAATGCACCCGTAATCGTCCCCACAATTTGCAAGGCATCTTTCTGATTCCGCACCGTGAAATCATCATCATTCACAATCTTATGCCGTCTGCGCAACAGATTAGTAATCTGAAATTCCGCCGCCCCAATACTATCAGCATCCTTGGCCGCAACCGAAATAAAGGAAACTTCTTGACCAAAAGGCGAACTGCGCCCAATCAACCGCCGACTCATGGTCGTCAACGGTACATAGGCGACATCATCCTGATTGCTGCCAAAGGAAGAACCCTTAGCACCCATGATCCCAATCACCTCAAAAGAAGTATTCTTAATCCGAATCTTGCTGCCCAATGGTTCTCGGCCCTCAAATAGCTTCTCCGCCAAGTCCGGCCCTAGTACCACCACCTGACTGCCATTCTTAACATCCTTATCATTAAAAAATCGACCTTTGGTCACCTCAAAGCTGCGCACGGTCAGAAAACTGGGGGTGGTACCGGCCACCTGAGAAGTGCTGTTCTTGTTTTCGTAATTAATTGGCTGGCTAGATTGCAGCTGGGGCGAGACGGCGGCCACACTAGGCACCTGCCGAGCGATCGCCTGGGCATCGGCACTTACCAATGTCCGAGGTAGCCCCAGCCGGTTTTGTTGGCTATTCGGGCCGCCGGGCAGAATGAATAGAGTATTAGGACCCAGAGATTTGAATTGTTCTTCGGCCAGCTTTTGGGTGCCCTGACCAATACCCACCATCGCAATCACCGAAGCATTGCCAATGATAATCCCCAGCATGGTGAGACCACTGCGCAGCTTATTTGCCAAAAGAGTGGAGGTGGCCATCTTTAGGCTTTCTGCCAGGTCTATGCCGCTTCTTCTTTTGGACTTGGCCATCCTATTTCTCCTTATCTTTATTAAGTTTGAAACCTTTTGGTGTATCAATAAACACCCGATCGCCGGACTTGATGCCGTTGGTGATTTGGGTTTTGTCCTTCACCGAAAAGCCCAGAGACACTTCCCGAAACTCTGGCTGGCTATCCTTATTGGGCACCAGCACCCCATCTTTGCCCTTATCGCGGACGATCGCTACCGTAGGTACCATCAAGGCCGTGGGCACTTGTTCGCCCACAAAAGCAACGTTAACATTCATTCCCGATTTTAGCTTGCCGTTGCCATCGTCATTGATGATCAGTCGCACATCGAAAGCAGTCACATTCTGCTCCACCACTGCTTCGGGGGCGACAATCTTGACGGAGCCTTTGAACTTTTGGTCGGGATAGGCATCAGCAGAAATTTCGACATTTTGGCCCACGCGCACCTTGCCGATATCCACTTCGGGCACTTTGGCTTTAACTTCCAGATCCTTGGCGATCGCCACAATCGAAGTAGAAGTGGCCTGCCCTTCCTTAGAAGCAGTAGTAGTGGGTGTCACAAAAGCACCCACGCTGGCATAGCGCTGGGTAATAATCCCATCGAAAGGAGCCACGATCGCCGTATCCCGGATTTGGACTTGGATGGCTCGGAGTCTGGCTTGGGCCGAGTCCAAAGCAGCGGCCAATTGGGCAATTTCCTCGGGTCTGGCACCGTTCTTGACCTGTTGCAGGGCCACCTGGGCCTGACGCACATCGGCTGCGGCTTTTTGGGTATCTTCTACCCGGCTGCCGGATCTTTGCTGCTGCAAATTCTGCTCCACTTCGGCCACCACTGCGCGGCGCTGGGCAATTTCCTGGGTGGAGTTATTGCGCACTTGCTGGACACGCTGCCTGGCTTCTAGATAGTTGGCACTAGTGGTTTGATAGTCGGCGGTGGCTTCATCCAAACGGTCTTGGGCAACCGCTCCTTCCCTAAGCAGCTTGGTGTAGCGCTCCAAGCGAGTTTTGGAGAGTCGTAACCTAGCAGTGGCCGCAGCCAGTTGGGCTTCGGCTTGCTTGATTTGCTCCGGCCCGATCGACAAGGACAAGTTCAGATTAGCTTGGGCCGAGTCCAGTTTGGCTTGGACTTGCTTAATTTCTTCGACTCGATTGCCATTGCGCGAGCGATCCAAGGTAGCCTGGGCCGCATCCAGCTTGGCTTGGGACTGGTCGATGTCCTCTGGCCGACTGCCGTTTTTGAGTTTGGCCAGGTTGGCCTGGGCTTGGCGGACGTTGGCCTGGGCCTCTAGGAGTTGGGCTTGCAGCTCGGCATTTTCCATCTGGGCAATTTTTTGTCCTTGCTGCACCACATCGCCCTGTTCCACAAAGACCTGAGCCACCCGCCCGGAGTTTTTGGGGCTGAGGTTGACCGTCTGGCCGGGCAGCACCGACCCGTTGGCCGAAATTTTCAAGGTGACATCTTCGGCCTTGGCCACCACGGTCAGCTTGTTGAGATCGACTTTGCCAGCAGATTGGAGGCCACTAAAAGCATAGGCACCTAGACCCACGAGGCTGAGAGCACCGATTGCCAAAGCTGCAAACAGCGGCAGGCGATTTTTGGATTTCACAATGGGCAATGAGTCTTCCATACACTGGGGCGCTAACAAGCGCGTAGCCACTAAAAACCGCTCGTTGTCGATCGCAGTGAGATTTAGCGGTGGTATACCTTTACTTTACGTACTGTAACAAAGATACCCAAGCTCTTGGCAGATACTGATTACCGAAATGTATGCCAAGATATCTTCCCAGCTGCAAAAGGTGCCAAGGACTAGGAGCGCAACTTGGATTAATTGGGGGCGAGAAATCTTCCCCCGCCCCAGGGATCCTAACGACGGCCAGCAGGTTGTTGGCCATTGGATTGCTGCATGGATTGAATGTTGGCTTTGATCTGTTTGATCTGGGCCGGAGTCAACACGCCCTCAATTTCCGCATTAGCAGAAGAAATAATCTGTTGGAATTGAGTCTTTTGGGTAGGGGTCAGTTGCACTGAGCCAGCACCGCTTTTGCGCATGGTTTCTTTTTGGGCCGGAGATAACAGAGAGACCATTTTGTTGTTCATTCTGGTCTGGATGGCTCCAATCTTGGCGCGTTGCTCAGGAGAGAAAGTTACACCGCGCAAGAGGGGGCTGCTGCTGGTACTGCTGCCACTATTAGCTGTAGCGGGAGCCACAGCAGGCTTGCTCCAGGCAGGCTGACCGATCGCGCCGACGGTCAAGATACTAAGGGTTAAGATGCTGAGTAAAATTTTCATGGTAAGACCTTTTCGAATGGTTTCTAGCTGGTGAGTACCATACCCACTTTTTGCTTGGACGTACAAATACCCACCTAGTTCCGCTGGCCGATGTTAGAATTAGCCGCGAAGGGTTGTGAAGTCCTTTCCCAAACATCCTACCTAAACTTAAAATACTGTGGCCAAAAAATTTGCACTTTCCTTGGTTTTCCTGCTTGGTGGAATGGCGCTCAATGCTCCGATCGCCAATTCTCAGGCGCTTTTACCTTATGTGCCACAGCCAGAAAAAAATGATTTTAAGAAAGAGGCCGATCGACTCTTCAAAAGTGCCATTGCTCTAACCCAGTTGCAACAGTTCGATTTAGCTATTCCCCGCGCATTATTGGCCAGCCAACTAGCTCCCGAGCGGTCGGATATTTTACTGCTGCTGGGCCAGCTCTATCTCCAGACCCAAAAGACCGACAAGAGCATTGAGACTCTCCAAAAAGCGCAGTCCCTAAGCAGCAGCAATGCAGATATATTGCTTTCTTTGGGCACGGCGCTGTTCCAGAAGGGCGACTACAACGGCTCGGTGCAAAAGTTACAGGCCGGACTGAAGCTGAAGCCAACCAGTCTCTCTGGTTTGTTCGATCTGGGCAATGCCTATTACCGCCTGCGCCGCTATGCGGAGGCGATCGCTACCTACAAGCAAGCGGTGAAGCAGAAGGCGGATTTCTGGCCCGCTCTGAATAATATTGGCTTAATTATCTATGAAACCGGCAATCTCAACGAGGCCATTAAGTATTGGCAACAGGCGATCGGCATCGATAAGAAGGCCGCAGAACCACAGTTGGCTTTGGCAGTGGCGCTGTTCCAGCAGGGTAAGCAGGAGGAAGCCTATCGACTAGGAGTAGCAGCTTTGCGGAATGATAGTCGCTATGGCAGTTTGGAATACCTGAAGGAAAATCTGTGGGGCGAGAAGCTGATGACCGATACGACCAAGTTCCTGAAAACACCTCGCATTCGGGCTGCTCTAACGCTGGGAGACACACCTGGAGCGCGCTAAAGCTCACTTTACACGGGCGGATTAATCTGGCGCAAGGGAATCCAAAATCCGCTGTGTACTGGTTCCCCCCACCTACCAATCACGTAGAGCGTGGGGCCGCTGCGGAGGCAGCTGACAATTGGGGTCTTAGTAGTAAATAGACCAAGGCCCCCAGTAGGGGCACCAAACATACTACTAAGAGATTAGCTTTGGCACCACGGCGCTGGGCATCATCTTTTGCGAGCACCGCAAACAGCAACCACAGCATCACAAAATCGATGCTCATTACATGGATAAACCGCTCCGATCGCCACTGCTGAACAAAAGCCCCCCAATCACCTTGGGTAATGCCATAGGTCAATAGGATGACCGAGCCGAGGATCAGGGCGATCGCCAGCCAGCGACTGTCCAAAATCTTGAGCAAAGGCTTAGTTGGCAAAGCACTCTCGGCCCGAGGTTTGCGCAAAGCTAAATAGGGCAAAATGGCAAAGGCTCCCACTCCAAAAGAAGCCCCACAGAACCAACCCGGCTGGAACCGCTCGGATTGCTCGAAAAGCATGACGGCCCCATAGGCCATGGGCCAAATCCCCATTAAATTAAACAGGGCAATGACGATCGGATTGATGTCCGTCCATTGACCGGTCGAAAGATTCACGATCAGCTGCCAAGTAGTGGGGCTATCTGCCGGAGCCAATAGAAAAGCGTAGGCGACAAAAGCCACCCAGATCGGCCAAAAAATTAGCATAGAATCACGATGAAGTGGATGGAGAAAAAGCCTCGGCCAAATAGTCGGCGGTGGCTTGGACTAAGGGAATCACATTTTCGTAGAGCATCCGCTTGGGCCCCAACAGGCTGACGCTGCCGATCGACTGGCCATGGGAGCAGTAACTACTAGAAACCAGCGTACAGATATGCATCGGCTCCCAAGTATTCTCCGCTCCAATCCGGATCGAGATCCGCGAGCCACCGGGTGCCAGACTGCCCAATCTTGCCGGTGCGGTGCCATCGGCCACTATTAGTTGCCAAATCTGCTCCGGCTCCGCCTCCAACAATTGCAGCAGCGTCTTCACTTGAGCCAGTTCCGAAAACTCCGGTTGGCGCAACACTTCAGAAAAACCACGCATCATCACCTGGGTGCGCGGACGCTGTTGCACCGTGGCCAAAGTGCTTTTTAGCACCGACACATAGCGCTGCAGCTGGGGGCCCACAAAGCTCCAATCTAGCCCCTCCAGCGCCTGGAGGGAATGATGATAGATATGGTGTTCTAGTAACCCAGATAGTACTCGCAATTCATCTTGTACCTGATCGATGTCCAGCTCCGTCGGGGGCAAATCTAGGATGAGCGATTGGGTTTGGTTGGCATCGAAGACCACCACCACCATCAGACGATTGTCTGACATGGCCATTAACTGAAGATAGCGAATGGTCAAATCTTGGGCCGTCGGTGGCGTGACGATCGCAATGTAACCACTGAGGGTCGCCAAGATCTGGGCCGCACCGCGCAGCAGTGCTTCCAGGCTCCACTTTTCCCAATCTAGCTGGCTGGAAAGCTGCTGCTCCACTTGCTGACCAGCAACCGGATCCGGGCGCAGCAATTGGTCTACGTACATCCGGTAGCCCGAATCCGAAGGTATCCGACCGGCGGAAGTATGGGGCTGATAGAGCAGTCCGGCCTTTTCCATCAAGCTAAAGCTATTGCGGATGGTCGCCGGACTAATTTTTAGATCATATTCATCTACCAGCGCCTTAGAACCCACCGGCTCGGCGGTAGTAATGTAGTGCCGGATGGTCGCCCAGAGAATTTTTTGCTGTCGTGGATTTAGGTTCATTTCGGGTCAAGCAGCCCAACTACACGGCAGGCCAGCAAAAAGGATTTAGAAAAAGACAATTTTGTCCAATTATGAAACTAAAAGTTAATTTTCGGGTATCAAGCGTAACAATTTCTTAACGGATTCTAATATTGGGGCACCGATCGATCCACCAATTGGGCATAGGCAGAAATTCCTCCAATTACATTGTGCAGGTTAACAAAACCCTGACTGGCCAACCATCCACACATCTGGGCCGAACGCATCCCATGGTGGCAGAGCACAATGGTCTCTAAAGTTGGGTCGAGGCGTTGCAGAATATCCTCAGACCACTGCTCGTATTCGCTTAAGGGTAAATTGACGAATCCGGGCAGGCTGGCGAGCGCCAATTCCTGAGGCTCACGCACATCTACCAACTGGCGGTGATCAACATCTGCCATCCGCGTGGCTAGCTCAGTTACACTGATCTCATCAAAGGGCCCATTGGTCATGGCGGCGCTCGGCTGTCCTATAAGTTTCCAAATTCTATCCCATTGACAGCCCTGCTGCTGGAACTTTCTGGATCCACAACCAGACCATGAATCCAGAGGCGCTCAATACCTCACTAATTTTCAACCGCGTCAAACCAGTTTGGTTTTTCCATCATGTTGCTGAAAAAATTATCTGTCCTAGCCCTACTGTTGCCCCTCGTGGCTCTGCCAGCCTTGGCCCAGAACAGCACTCCCCTTCAACTATCTTTGGGCTTTGCCCGTCAGGATGGGGTGGTCAATGGTTCCACCAGTGGTAGCTATTCGCTCAGCACTATTGCCAAGTTCGATCGAGAAAAAAATCCTTGCTTGGGCTACTCTTCTTCGAGCGCCGACCATGTGGTTAACCTGACCCAAGGCTTTCCGAAGCTAACTTTCCAAGTTAATAGCCGGGGGAAGGACACCACTTTGTTGATCAAAACTCCCGATGGCCAAGTGCTTTGTGGCGACGATACTGGCAATAAAAAGGATGCCAGCATTAGCACCACCAATCTACCGCCTGGTAAATACGAAGTCTGGGTGGGCAGCATGGAACCTAACAAACGTTGGGGCTACAGCTTGACCATGAGCGAAAAATAGAGTCAAACCCTCCAATCCGATCCGATCGATCCGATCGCCAACAAGAAAAATATGGACTTTACCGAACTGCGGGAGTCCATATTTTTGTGACTGGGGAGATTACCCTGCTTCCCTAAGCGGGTCGTAAATCGCTAAAATAAGGGCTGGTGAAATTCCAAAATAGGTTTAAAAACGTGTTGTCTAATCTGGTAGCAGACTTTCGCATTATTTTCGATCGAGATCCCGCCGCCCGCAATTGGTTGGAGGTGGTTTTCTGCTATCCCGGCTTGCAAGCTCTGGTAGCTCATCGCTTTGCCCATTTGCTCTACCGGCTGCGCCTGCCCTTTATCCCCCGCTTACTCTCCCATATCGCCCGTGGATTGACGGGTATTGAGATTCACCCCGGTGCCCGGATTGGGAAGGGCGTGTTTATCGATCACGGCATGGGCGTGGTAATCGGAGAAACGGCAATCGTCGGTGACTATGCGCTGATCTATCAAGGAGTCACCCTCGGTGGTACTGGCAAAGAAACCGGCAAGCGCCACCCCACCGTGGGCCGCAATGTAGTGGTCGGGGCCGGTGCGAAGGTCCTTGGCAACTTACAAATTGGTGACAATGTCCGGATTGGGGCTGGTTCGGTGGTGCTGCGCGATGTACCTTCGGACTGTACAGTGGTAGGAGTGCCGGGCCGAATTATTTATAAATCTGGGGTGAAGATTAATCCCCTAGAACACAACAGCCTACCGGACTCGGAAGCGGAAGTGATTCGGGCCTTGCTCGATCGGATTGAGGCTCTGGAAAGCCAGATGCGTCAGCTCTCACCATCCGTGGCGAGAAACTCCGAAGCTGTCTCGGCCCTGACCACACCGACCACTTGCCAACTCCAAGACAAGGCAATCCGCCAGTTTCTGGATGGTTCTGGCATCTAAGATCGAGTTGCATTCGCAGTCATCACCGGAAAGCTCAGTCAGCTACTGATTAGTAGATGAAAAACATCGTTGTGACCTAGAAGAAAAAGTAAATCAAGTATCTGCTATGGATGATCACAACGAACTTCAGCAGCGGTTAACCCAGCTAGAGCAAGATCTTCGGGGGCGTGCTTTGCATATCCAGAAGGCCGCGATCGATGAGCTAGCTACGCTGCCAGGGTCATTCGTAGTGCCAATGCTAGCCCGCCTGCTCCAATCCACAGATTTTTTGCACCGGCGGGTGGCCGCCATGGGACTGAAGAAACACCAAACTGAGGAAGCCTTTCAACTGCTGGCTAAAGCTTTGGCAGAGGAGCAAGATACCAGTGTGGTGGCCGAGGTAGCCGATTGTATCTTTGAATTTGGGCCGAGGGCGATTCCCCTACTACTGGAGGCTTTTCAGCCAACGGGGCGGTGGTTGTTGCGCCATACGATCATCGCCGTGTTTCTGGATAGCCAGTGTGATTCAGAACTGCTGGCCGTAGCTCGGCTAGCTTTGGCAGACACGGTGCAGTCCGTCCAGGAAGTAGCAATTATGGGTCTCGGCCAGCTATTGCAATCACCAGTGCAACGGTCAGCTCTGGAGTTACTGGCGGCTCTTTGTACAGACCCAGAGTGGCAGAAACGGATGTGGGCGGCCAGTGCGCTCAAAAATCTGCAAAATTCAGATACCAAGGTTTTGATTGCTCAGTTGCAGCAGGACAAACATTTCAAAGTGGTAGCAGTGGCTTTGGCCGTGGCCGATCACTGGGCTAGTAGTTAGTTGTCCGCAAAAACAGGCGCTAGCTCTACCGGCTCCGTACTATGGAAATGACGGTAGTCGATGAATCGATCGCCGTTGGGCTGGGGCACCACAATATCCACAAACCTGCGGTCGAACAAAATTTCATGGGTGGCATAGGTATGACGGGCACTGATCGTATAGGCCACCGCATCGTCAATGCCGACGATCGACACCTGGATTTGGGCATTGACCGTCTGGAGCGATGATTCGTCATATCCCCAGAGCAAACTTTGGTCATCAATTTGGTGCATAGCCGTCCAAGTGAGGCTGAGAGCGGGAGTGCGGTTGCGCACCATCTTGAGTTCCTTGACTAGCCGCATCCGCTGGCCTTCGAGAGTCACTTCATCGATCAACAAATAAACCTGGAGCTGGGCCTCAATAATCGTATTGCGGCGCTCGTTGGCAATCCGAAACATCAGGGTGGGGATACCATTGTAGGGAGCAATCACCACCTGGTGGCTGAACAGTACTCGGGCTTTGGGATGGGAGAAGCGGGCATAGGCCAAGCCAGTGACCATAGCAATCAGCAAGAGACTGACGATCGATTCTAAGGTGACCACAAAATTGGCATAGAAGGTGTTGGGATGGATCACGCCATAGCCGATCGAGGCCAAAGTCTGGACGCTGAAAAAGAAGTAGTCCGCAAAATTTCCCGGTCGCGCTCCTGTCAAGCAGTTGCCACCCAACAGATAGGCAGAGGCAAAGAAGCAATTGATCAGGAAATAGGCCAGCACAATGATGCCTACGAAGCCCAGCCACGGAATGGTCAAAAACAAATGAAAGGGATCCCGCCAGTAACTATACCAAGCACCCATCCCAGGAATCTCGAACTTGCCATCACGGTTTTTGATTTGGACTAGTTGTGGACGGCGAAAGGGTTTTTTGACTGCCATTATCCGATCGAGGAATACAAAGACTGCTCTAAGCTAACATGGAAGCTTCTTTCGATCGCGTTTGCAATACTACCGCTTAGCTATGAATCAGGATTTGTCCGCGACCGTTGATGATGATATTGAACTGGTGGAGCTATGGGCTACAAATAATGGAGCCGGGGTCCGCTTGGATGCTTGGTTGGCGGAGCAACTACCGGACTTTTCTCGATCGCGCTTGCAGAAACTGATCGAGCTGGGTCAAGTGTTGGTGGATGGTCAGCCTCGGGATAAGAAATACAAGCTCCAAGGCACCGAGCAGCTCTCGGTGCGGATACCACCGCCCCAACCCTTGGATCTGGTGCCCGAGAATATTCCCCTAGATATTCTCTATGAAGATGAGCAAATGCTGATTCTGAATAAGGCGGCGGGGATGGTGGTACATCCTTCGGCAGGCCATGAGACGGGAACCCTAGTTCATGCGCTGCTAGCCCATTGTCCGCTGTCGGCGATCGGTGGGGTCCAGCGACCCGGCATCGTCCATCGGCTCGATCGGGATACTACGGGGGTGATGGTGGTGGCCAAGACGGATTTTGCCCATCAACACTTGCAGGCCCAGATTCAATCGAAGGTGGCGCGGCGAGAATATTTGGGGGTGGTCAGCGGTGCGCCCCAGCAACCGGAGGGAATTGTCGATCTGCCGATCGGGCGGCATCCGATCGATCGCCAAAAACAAAGCATCCTGCCGATCGAGGCCGGTGGTCGATCGGCCCAGACTCATTGGCAGGTGCTAGAAAGGCTGGGTGATTTTACGCTGGTAAAGTTTCGGCTAGCGACGGGGCGCACCCACCAGATTCGAGTACATAGTACTCGCCTGGGTTATCCGATCGTCGGCGATCCGCTCTATGGCAATGCCCGCTCGATCAAGGTCAATTTGCCAGGACAGGCCCTGCACGCTTGGCAGCTAGAGCTGACCCATCCGCTGTCTGGAGGACAAATAGTGGCAGAAGCTCCTTTGCCGCCCCATTTTGAGAAACTGCTCGCCGTGCTGCGCAGTCGTCAGGGTCGTCATTGGTAACTACCCCTATGGCTAGTTCTTGCAGTTTTCTAGAGCAGCCGTGAGTTTTGCTGCTTGCTCTGCCAAATCTCGGACGATCGGGTGGTCTGAGGTATAACGAGCTCGCTCTAGAACCAATTTACTTTGGACTGCTTGGAGTTTGGCGATCGCCTCTTGTTCGCAACGTTGTTGGCGCAGGCGCTGCTTTCTGCGGCTTTTAATAGTTCTGGCCTCGGTGGAGTCATTTTCCACCTGTACCTGGGTTTCCTGATTGTCACAGGCGATCAGGGTGCTCCCGATGGGGGCGATGAGTAGGAAGCAGATGACCCAGCGGCTGACCTGGAAAGTTTGGTTTGGCATGGCAATCGTCCACATTTTGTTCCTCTCCTCTATGATAGGTTTACTTTTGGTTCTGCGCATTTTGCTATGGCTTGGTTGAATTTACTGTCGATCGCCCTGATGGTGGCCGGTTTAGTCTGGAGTAGTTGGTGGCTAGCCTTTAGTGGCTGTATGTTAGCCCTGGTGCTGTCGCTGCCGGTGATCGTGCGGGCCATCCAGCAGGAGTTTTTGGATTCTTTGAACCCGGCCCAGCGCCGTCAGGTAGCGGCGATCGTCACTACGCTAATTTCCTTGGTGGTGCTGGCGAAGATTACGGGCTTAGTGGAGGATATTGGTCGCTGGGCCAAGACTATTCCTTGGGATATTGCCGGGAGCTTGGCGGAATGGACCGGAGCCTTGGGCCAGGTGCTGATTGCAATTTTGGCAGTCTATATTGCTTGGCGGCAATATGTGATTTCGCGGGACTTGACGATCGAGCAGAACCGCCTCACCACCCAACAAAATGTGTTGACACAGCAACAGACGATCGATACCTATTTCCAGGGCATTTCGGACTTGGCTTTGGATGACGAAGGATTTTTGGAAGATTGGCCCCAGGAGCAGGCCTTTGCGGTGGGACGGACTGCGGCACTGATGAGCAGCGTAGATGCCAATGGTAAGGCAAAGGTGTTACGGTTCCTCTCCCAATCCAAGTTGCTCAGTCCCCTCAAGCGCGATCGGCGGTTAGGGCGACCAATGTTCGATGGGGATGGGGGCTATGCCGAAGATCGGGATGCTGGCTTGCGGGTGATCGATCTGGGGGTGATTTTGGCCGGGGCCGACTTGGCTCATACGGATTTACGTTGGACAGATTTGAGCGATGCCAATATGATTCGGGCCAATCTGCGCGGTTGCGATTTGGTACGGGCCAATTTATCGCGCACGATTCTGTATGGCGCGAATCTGAGCGGTGCGGATCTGAAGGGGACGATGTTCTTCTATGGCCAGGTAGCCACAGCTAGTCCACGCAGTAAGAGCGAAGTATCTAACTACGAAATAGGTGCTTTTACAGGAGCCGTGGTGGAAAATGCGGATTTTAGTGGGGCGACCGAAATGAGCGAAGAACAACGATGTTATTGCTGCATGTGGGGCGGCGAAAAAACGCGATCGACTGTGCCAGGGGGCTGTCAGGGCATCATCGATCGATTGGCTGAATCCAAAAAAACCAGCGCATAACTAAATTACTCGTACCTTTCACCATTCGGATAGATTGAAACCCCTGTGCATACAGGCCGAGAAGAATGTCAAAGATTATGCTATCCTTCCCAATTGATTGGTAGGAGAGTAGACCGCAAGACATTTCTCACCAAAGATATAGAATTTTTATATTAATTGGCCGAGGATTGCAGTTGAAAATCTTATTGGTAGAGGACGAGCCGGATTTGGGATTACTGCTGCAAAAAAACTTGACTCATCATCAATATGTGGTGGATTGGGCACAGGATGGTGAAAAAGCCTGGAATTTACTGACCTTTTCCCAAGCTAACTACAGTCTGGCGATCGTCGATTGGATGCTGCCCCGGATGTCTGGAGTGGAACTCTGCCAGCAAATCCGGGGTGCAGCCCAGACTATCCCCATTCTGATGCTGACCGCCCGCGATCGGATGGAAGACAAGGTTCTCGGTCTGGACGCAGGAGCCGATGACTACCTGGTGAAGCCCTTCGGTCTGGAAGAACTCTTGGCCAGATTACGTGCCCTACAAAGGCGATCGAATGCTTTTCAACCGCCAAATTTACAGGTTAATGACTTGATTTTGGATTATGGCAACAATGCTTTGCGGACTGCCGATACCAGATTAGGTTATCTGGCATCGGTGAATCTCAGTGCGAAAGAATTCCAACTAGTAGAATACTTTCTCCAACATCCCGGCCAGCTACTCAGTCATGACCAAATCCGCAATCGTGTCTGGGAAATGAATTCCGAAGCTTTTAGCAATATTATTGCGGCCCAGATTCGGTTAGTGCGTAAGAAAATGGCCGAATTAGGTTACGAAAACTCGATCGAAACAGTGCGCGGTCTTGGCTATCGCTTTATTCCACCAATACAGCCCCATGCAGAGTAATAAAGTTTTCAATCGCACCAGGATTCACTTGGCCACTTGCTATGGGATGGCCATCGGGTCGATCGTGTCCCTATCTGGCTATGCCATTCACTGCGTCATGACCCATGCTTTTGATAATGCATTGCGGCAACAGCTAGCAACGGAAACCCAAGTGGATGCAGTCCATCACGCTCTCGAAGCAGTTCTGGTCACCCCAGGCGTGGTTGACCCGGAAGTTACCAAAATCCTCCCAGGCATTTGCTTCCAAGGCCAAGCTTGTCCACCCCTGACGACTAAGCACAATTCCCAGCTGCACCAACTTGCCAGTCAACAGAATTATTCCCTGAATTTGCTGAATAAACAGGGAGTATCATTGGCTAGCTTTGGTAATCATACGCCCCAGGACCATATGGCGATGATGGCCCAGAATGCTAGTCCGGCAACTTACAGTCGCAAGCTTGCGCTCGAAACTAAGCAGGGAGAGGATTGGGGCTATTTACAAGTCAGCCATGCTTTCCATCTATCCTATGAATATCACAATGCACTCTGCTCAATTATGTTCTGGGGGGTGCCCTTACTGATTCTGTCGATCATTGCCACCAGTTGGTGGTTGGCCTGGATGGCCATGGAGCCAGTACGTCAATCCCATGAAAAAATGCAGCAATTCACTGCGGATGCGGCACATGAGCTGCGCACTCCACTCACTGTGGCTCGCACAGCTATCGAAAGTTCGATCGAGTCGCCGACTTTAGACCCAGAGATCAGTAACTATTTGCAAATAGTGCAGCGCCAAATCACCAATCTCAGTCGCTTATCTCAAGAGCTACTTTGGCTCTCTCGCTCGACTAGTGCAGAATGTAAGACGGAGCTGGAATCTTGTTGTATGAACGATTTAGTTAACGATTTGGGCGATGAATTATTTGCGCTAGCAATGGAGAAAAATATCGACCTGCAAATCCATGTACCCAGCAATTCCATCTATGTAATTGGTTGTAGCGACCAGCTCTATCGGGCAATTGCGAATTTAATTGATAATGCTATTCAATATACCGAACAGGCTGGGATCGTCAGAGTCACACTGAGTGCTCAGGAGCAGCGGGCGATAGTTACTGTGATAGATAACGGCATTGGGATGCTCCCCAAGGATTTATTCCGGATTTTTGATCGATTCTATCGAGTACAGAACGCTCGGAGTAGCTACCAGGGAGACGCTCAATCCAAGTATGCTAGCGGAACTGGATTGGGTTTACCGATCGTCCAAGCCGTCGTTCAGTCCCACCGAGGAACTGTTCAGGTAAAAAGCCAAATTGGCAAAGGTAGTATATTCACGGTGCAACTACCCCTACAGCGCTAATTTGTGTAGACTGCTACACGTTTGAAAATATCTGGGGGAATAGCGGGCTGGAGTTCGGAGGCGATCGCTACGACGCTTTTGGCTTGACTCTCGCCATCATCGTGGCCCGCTATGCTAAGGTGAGCAAAAATTCTCATTGCAGTATGGCCACAACAACTTGGACCAACGCACAGGTGCTAGCCTTGGCTCCCGATGATAGCTCTATCAAAAGTGGTAAATCCTTGGCTAGTGCCAGTAAATGGCAAAACCTGGGAGCTAGCGACCAGGCGATCTGGGGCGAATGCCAAGGCAGCGGCAAGAATCCCTACCAATCCTCGATCGACCTGCAAGAAACAGCATTTAAGTGTAGCTGTCCCAGCCGCAAATTTCCCTGCAAGCATGGGCTGGGACTCTTACTGCTCTATGCCGACAAACCAGAGCTTTTTCCGGAATCCGTCAGTCCGGCCTGGGTCACCGAGTGGCTGTTCAAGCGTGAACAATCGGCCACGAAAAAAACCGAGAAACAGCAGGCTCCCAGCGATCCCGCCGCCCAAGCCCAGCGCCAAGCAAAGCGGGAGCAGAAAATCACCGCTGGCTTGGGGGAACTCGATCGCTGGCTCCAAGACCTGATCAGCCAAGGGTTGGCAGAAATGCCCGCCAAGTCCTATGACTTTTGGGATGGGATGGCCGCCCGCATGGTGGATGCCCAAGCACCGGGGTTGGCCCGTCGCCTGCGGGAAGCTGCGGGTATTGCCAACAGTGGCGATCCCAACTGGGTGGCGACATTATTGACCGAATTGAGTAAGCTGCATTTGCTGGTGCGGGGCTATGATCGGCTCACCGAAATGCCCAGCGGTCTGCGATCGGAAGTACGGACGCAAGTGGGCTGGACGATCTCTCAGGATGAGTTGATAGACTTGGCGGCCCAGGGTGAGGCCGAGATGGTCGAGGGGGATTGGCTAGTGCTGGGCCAGACCATTACGGAAGAAGATGGCGGACTGCGTGCCCAGAGGATTTGGCTGTGGGGCCAGTCACGCTTTGCCCTGATTCTGAATTTTGTCTATCGTCAAGCGCCACTGGATCTGAGCTGGAAATCTGGGACAGTGGTGGCGGCTAAGTTGATTTTTTATCCAAGTAGCGCAACCCTGCGGGCGATTGCTATTAATCGCCAGGACAGTTCTGGGCCATTGCCAATGGGGGATACTAATCTCAGCCAAGCCCTCCATCGCCATCACCAAGCAGCGATCGCCAATCCTTGGTTGGAAATATTTCCCTGTTTCTGTGCTGGAGTGATTCCCTATCGGCGGGATGAAGAATGGTGGATTGTCGATCGGGCTGGCATCACAGTTCCTTTGCAGATCAAAGAACGCAGCGGCTGGCAATTGGCAGCCCTGAGCGGCGGTCTGCCAGTGGCACTCAGCGGCATCTGGAATAGCTATAATTTCAAGCCGCTAGGAAGCTGGGTGAACAATAGCTATTATGTGATCGGCGATTAACTCAACCATCAGTTCATGCCTTCATGCTAAAGTTTATAAAGTTGGCAAAGTAAGTGAACCGGTTACAGAAGAGGAGATTGAGACTCACTATTTAGTGAAAGGTCAGCGTACAGTATCGTAATCACGAGAGGTTATTCCCTGATGGTCAACTCAGTGCAAACTACAAATCGCCTTCCTACGAATGATGGGGGAGTTCTACAACTTCCCTTTGTTATTCTTCATAATGTCACATGGCAAACCTATCAGGCACTCCTTGCTGATATGGGAGAACACCGTTCTGCTCGCCTTGCCTACAATCACGGCACCCTGGAAATTAAGATGCCATCAAAATTACACGAGCTGATAAATCGTCTATTAGAACGTATTATCACCACATTAACAGAAGAACTAGGGATGAATGTGCTGTCTCTTGGGTCAACAACCTTTGATTCTGAGGAGGTAGAACGAGGAGTTGAGCCAGATTCTTGTTTCTACATTCAAAATGCTGATCGAGTCAATCCCGAAGACAATGCTCCTCCACAAGATTTCCCACCTGATTTAGTGGTTGAAGTAGATATTACTAGTTCATCGCGGTCGCGCCTAAACATCTACAAGTCCATGGGTGTGCCAGAAATCTGGCGTTATAATCGCAAGGGTTTGACAATCTTGCAATTGCATCAGGGAGAATATGTTGAGTGTAAATATAGCTTAACCTTTGAACTACTTTCAGTGGAAATCCTGGAAAATTTTCTGGAGCGTGGAAAGCAATCCAAGAACCATAATAATTTGATTAATGAACTACGTATCTGGTTACAAGATCAAAACATAGGGCCAAGACTGGCTGAAGGAGATGATTTAGAATGAATTCTTGGGAAACTTGTGTAGCTACGGCCCTGATAGGGGTGAATCGACAATTGCCGAATATTAATCCGCCCCATCCAGCGACCGAGAGCTACCATGCACAGCTGCAGGCTCAGCCACCGGGCACCCAGTTGTTATCGATCGCCAGCCTATTATCGGCCTATCAAAAAGCCGGTCACCAGCTCGCGACCGGTCAATCTCAACTGGCCCCGGCGGCTCCCCAAGATCTACCGCCCTGCGAGGATCGGGCTGCTGATTACTGTCAAGCAGTATTGGTGGAGCGAGGGACTACCCAGAGCCGTCAACTGTTGCCGGAATTGCTGGAATTACTGGGCCAGGCCAATCGATCGGTTCCCTACCAACTATTGCCTGCGCTGCTGGACTGGGGGCACAGCGAACCCGTTTTGCGATCGGCGATCCTGCCAATCTTGGGCAATCGTGGTCGGTGGCTGGCCGACCAAAATCCTCGCTGGGCCTATGGGCGGGCGGCAGGGGACATGCCCAACGATCTGGCCGCCCGTCAGGAGCAATGGGAGAATGGCCATCTCAACGAGCGGCTGGCAGCCCTCCAAGCTTGGCGAAGAGAGCAGCCCAATGAGGCTCGGCAAGCTCTGGGTCAGTGTTGGAATCAAGAAAAGGCTGGCGATCGCCAGAGCTATTTAGCAGTGCTAGAGATCGGATTGAGCCAAGAGGACGAGGAATTTCTGGAAAAGGCTTTGTCCGATCGGGCCGTTGGGGTACGTCAGAAGGCGGCCAGTCTGTTGGGCCAGTTTCCCAGCCGCTACCGCCGCCGGATCGGTCAAATTGCGGTGCAGTGGCTGCATATTGAGGCTGGAGAACAGGGTTGTCGGGCGCAGGTAACCCTGCCGAAGACGGTGCAGCCCGAATGGCTGGAAGAGGGCTTGAGCGATCAACCGCCCCAGGATAGTTTGTTGGTGACCGATGTGCCTAGCTGGCTGTTGTTGCAGGTTCTGATTTCGACGGATTTATATCGGTGGGGAACAGATTTGGATGTGACCCCAGAATCGTTGATTCGGGCAGTGTTGAATCTGCGCCATCACAATGTACTGATTCTGAGCGGTTGGGTAACGGCGGCGATTCAGCAGCAGCGCTTGGATTGGATGCGGGCTTTGCTGGATGCGGGGGGGAATTTGTTGCCGGAGGCAGATCTGTTGAAGTTGTTGGCAGCTTTGCCGAATAATAAGGAACGAGAGCATTATTTGCTGCGTTTATTGAGGGTCGATCGACCCTCGGCGGAAGTGGAGCGATCGATATTGCTCTTGCTAATTAATTTTTCAATGGTCTGGAGTGAGGAGCTGAGCCAAGTTGTCGTTCAGAAAATCGGTGGCTATCTACGGCGCGGTGGCGACCGTTGGCAGGCCGGAGATGAAGACTATCACCGGCTATGCTTAGAAGCGGGCTACCAACTCCATCAAAACCTATTACCGGCGATGGTAGAACTGCGTGCCCACTTCCAAGAAACCAAAATTCGCCATCAGCAGCCCCTGGATAAATGCATCGAAATTCTGGAATTCTGTAGTGCAATGCGGCTAGCCTTCCTCGATGCCCTGCCTAGCTGCTAGCAATTTCTGGCCGCAGTCCACCGCCATTTTTGGAGATTAGTCCGGCGGCTAATAATATTACGAATAATGTTCACCCGCCGATAGCCATTGAGCTGAGGTGTATAGCGATCGACCACATCATAATTAATTTTCAACGACTCTTGGCGGTGTTGTTGCAAAAAACAATGCTCATTGCTATCTATTAAAAAAGTTTTTTCGCCCCCGGCTGTGCGGATCTTTGCATAGAAGTAATCACCTTCTACTAAGCCAATAAATCTACCGGTGATAGCCTGTGAGGCAAAAACTTGGTCGGGAAATATCTGGGTACTTTGCGCAAGTGGGCTGGGTGGCGAATCACTTAGAAATTCCTGTAATACCTTGTCATCATAAGTATAGTAAATTCGATTGTACTGATACTTCTTTGCTGGCAATTCAAAGCCGGGAGGTGATTCGCGGTATAGGTCACGATTGAAGCGAAAAGTGGTTTTATTGCCTTCTTGGGCAACCAATACATGGGGCAAGATACTTTGTTTTACCAGATTTACTGGTAAATGGCCCACGGCTTTCATCATGTTTTGCCGAAAGGAAAAAACCTGAACCCCAGCAAAATCATCGAAGTTTTCCTCAGCCAGAATCATTAGTGAACCTTGCTGGGGATGTCGATAAAATTTGGGCTTTATCCCCCAAATCTCCATGCTGCCAGTGGATTTAAAGCGAACCCCCGACACCCCATTGTTGGTTTCGATTAAAAATAATCGCAAGCCATAGGCAGCAGAAGTGGTCTCTTTGCCGATCGCCACACACAGAGTTTTGGCGACTACGGCACAATTATGGGCGTTATCAATATTGCGCTGATCATCCATCAGGGCATTCTCGATATTGAGTTGTGCTAAATTGACTTTGATGCGAACTGGCTTAATTTCTTGGTAAGCGATCCCGTAGGACGGGTACTCCCGTATCGGCTGCACCTCGGCCAACACCGGTGGCATCGCCAAGTATCCAAATAGAACGATGCACCAGCTCCCGGATTGTCCCACTAGAGTCTTGAACTTCATAATTGGTCGGAAATATTTTAGCGCTATGATAGCATCACGCACCAAACTTGCCAGACATAGTTTTCATTCAACTATCACCGCCAACTTTTGCACTGGCCGGATCATCGAACAGGATCCGGCGTAAACCTTGGGCCAACTCCGTCACCCCATCCCAATTACTGCGTCGCACCAGCTCTAGTGGAAACAGCGAGCTGCCCAGACCCACCCCGATCGCCCCAGCAGCCAGAAACCCCCGCGCATTCTCCAAGCTCACCCCCCCAGTAGGAATCAACGGAATCCCCGCCAGCGGCTCCCGCAGCGCCTGGAGGTAAGCTACCCCCCCTACACAATTCACCGGAAACACCTTCACACTCGCCGCCCCCGCCTGCCAAGCAGCCACAATTTCCGTCGGCGACAAAGCCCCCGGAATCATCGGCAGATCGATCGCCCGCGACCGTGCCAACAAATCCTGATCCAAATGGGGACTAAACATAAACTGCGCACCACTGCTAGCCGCCGCCTGCCAATCGGCCAAAGTCAAAATTGTCCCCGTCCCGATCGCACAGTTCGGCAACTCCCCTCGCAGCCGCTCGATCAACTCCCAAGCCCGCTCCGTATCTGCCGTAATCTCAATTAACCCCATACCCCCCGCCGCCACCGCCCGCGCCATCCCATAGCCCTGGGCAAAAGTATGGCCCCGCACCACCGCGATCGCCCGTTCCGCCCTAATCCGCTCCAACCAATTCACGAGGGAAACCTGCCTGTCCTTACTTCCTGCTGGTATTCATGCACCGCATTGGTGATAATCGATCGCAGATCCACATAAGTTTTGGCAAAGGGTGGTCGCCGTTCCGTCAAACCCAACAGATCCGCCGTCACCAGCACCTGACCGTCGCAGTGGACTCCAGCCCCAATCCCGATCGTCGGAATCTTCAGCTGCCCAGTGATTTCCTGGGCCAGATCGGCCGGGATATGTTCCAGCACGATCGCAAAAGCCCCAGCTCCCTCCAGTGCCAAAGCTTCGTCTAAAATGCGCTCTCGATCGGCCACTTCCTTTCCCTGTTGCCGAAAGCCCAATTGTTTGACGGACTGGGGTGTCAGACCCACATGACCCATCACCGGAATCCCCATTTCCACCAACCGCGCCACGGTCTTGACCATGCGCGGATAGCCACCTTCCAGCTTGACCGCCGCAGCTCCCGTCTCTTGGATCACCCGGCCAGCAGAGGCGATCGCCGTGGCTATACTCGGTTGGTAACTCAAAAAAGGTAAATCTACCACTAACAGGGCATTCTTGACTCCACGCTGCACCGATTGGGCGTGGTGAATTGTGGCATCCAATGTCAACGGCAGAGTGCTGTCATAGCCGAGGGCCACCATCGCTAAGGAATCGCCGACTAGGATGATATCGACTCCGGCTTGGTCTAAGAGTTGGGCGATCGGATAGTCCCAAGCCGTAAGAACGGTGATCGGTTGTTTGGATTGCTTATATTGCTGGAGTTGGCGCAGGTTGGGCATTGGGTAGCTGGGAGTTCGAGCAGTTGCAGTGGAATTCCATCTTATTCCAACGCTAGCATAGCTGCTACTGACGCACCGTCGTCAATCCTTCCTTGGCAGCCCAGAGGCTGAGGTCTTGGCGGCTGAGGGCAGCGGCCATCAGATCGGGGAAGCGATCGGGTGTACAGGCAAAGGCCGGACTGCCGAGCGCAGCAAAGAAGCTGGCGTTTTCGCGATCGAAGCAGGGCGCGCCATCGTCATTCAGGGCTAACAAAGTAATTAGCTGGACACCGGAAGCTGCGATCGCGGCGGCGCGTTTGCGCATTTCCGCTTGATTGCCACCTTCATAGAGGTCGCTAATGAGCACCATGATCGTTTCTTGGGGTTGGCGGACTAGACCTTGGCAATAGCTGAGGGCCCGGTGAATATCGGTGCCACCGCCGAGCTGAGTCCCGAAGAGCACATCCACGGGGTCTTGGAGCATTTCGGTCAGGTCTACTACTGCGGTGTCAAAAACCACCATCTGGGTTTTGACGGCAGGGATGCTAGCCAGCACCGCAGCAAAAATGCTGGCATAGATCACCGAGGTAGCCATGGAGCCGCTTTGGTCCACACAGAGGATGATATTTTTGAGGGCCGATCGGCGACGGCCATAGCCAATCCGCGTCTCAGGGATAATGGTGCGGTAGGCGGGTTGGTAATGGCGCAAGTTGGCCCGGATGGTGCGGTTCCAGTCGATTTCCGTGTGGCGCGGGCGACGGTTGCGGGTCGATCGATTTAGGCTGCCGCTCACGGCTTGCTGCATGGGGTTCTGGAGTTTGCGCAGGAGTTCTGCGACCACTTTGCCCACCACCAACCGCGCCGTTTCCTTAGTGATAGCTGGCATCACGTTACTCAGAGACAGAAGATTGGCCACTAGATGCACGTCGGCTTCCACGGCCTGCAGCATCTCTGGCTCTAGGAGCATCTGTTGTAAATTCAGGCGCTCTAGGGCATCCTGTTGCATCACCCGCACGACAGAGCTGGGAAAGTAGTTGCGGATATCGCCTAGCCAGCGGGCGATCTTGGGGGCAGAGCGAGCGAGGTTGCCTTGGCGGTTGCCCTGATCCTGTTCGTAGAGAGCCGCCAGGGCCTGTTCCATCCGCTGCTCATCTGTGGATAGTTCCGCTGTACAGCCGCTAGCTCCCCCTAAAATTAGTCGCCAGCGTTTTAATCGATCGGTATCGCTCATCAGGAAAGCTCGACAATTTAGAAACTCCATCTCTAATGCCTCCGGCAGGCTATGCCAACAGAGTGGAGAGGACAAAAAATTTACTAAAAATTATCCCATCCTGGAACCAGATTAACCTGATTCGTGAAACCTTGCACCCCCATCTGAGCTAGCATGGTTCCAGAATTCCGTTCCTGGCCATTCAGTAGTTCGGTCACCATGCTAGAAAAAACCAACCAAAAACCATTATCTATTTTACTAATCAGTATTCACGGACTGATTCGCAGCTATGATCTGGAGTTAGGTCGTGATGCCGATACAGGCGGACAAACCAAATACGTAGTGGAACTGGCTAAAGCTCTCGCCAAACAACCAAATGTAGAATGTGTTAATTTAGTCACACGGCAAATCATTGATGATACGGTCAGTCCCGATTACAGGGCTGCAACTGAGGCCCTCAGCGATAATTCTCAAATAGTACGGATCGCAGCGGGGCCTAATGCTTATATCCCCAAGGAAGAATTATGGGGGCATCTGGATGGTTTTACCGATCGGTTACTTACTTGGTTACATACTCAATCTCGCTTACCCGATATTCTGCATAGTCATTATGCAGATGCTGGTTATGTCGGGGTACGCTTGTCCCATTTAACCGGATTACCCCTCGTTCATACGGGTCATTCGCTCGGACGTGACAAGTTCCGCAGATTGCTGGCTCTGGGGATGGCAATGGAGCAAATTGAGGAACGCTACCATATGCTCCAGCGGATTAGTGCCGAAGAAAACACCTTAAGTACAGCTGAGCTGGTAATCACCAGCACTTTCAATGAAATTGAAGATCAATACAAATTATATGACTATTATACGCCCGAGAAAATGGCAGTCATTCCACCAGGAACCGATTTAGACCAGTTTCATCCACCTGTCGGCGAGGCCGAAGATATCGACTTTCAAGAAACATTGGCCAAGTTTCTGTTCGACCCGGACAAACCAATTATCTTGGCTTTATCCCGACCAGATGAGCGAAAAAACATTGTGTCACTTCTGGAGGCATATGGCCAATCTTCTCGATTGCAAAAATTAGCAAATTTAGTGATTATTGCAGGTAATCGCGATGATATTCGCGAACTAAATGAAGGTGCCCAAAGTGTTTTAACTGAACTATTGTTAGTAATCGATCGCTATGATCTGTATGGGCGGGTGGCACTTCCCAAACATCACAAATCCAGTGAAGTAGCAGATATTTATAGGTTAGCGTCGGCATCCAGAGGGGTGTTTGTCAATCCGGCTCTGACTGAACCGTTTGGGTTGACTTTGTTAGAAGCCGCAGCAAGTGGATTACCATTGGTAGCGACGGAGAATGGTGGCCCGGTAGATATTATTGGCAATTGCCAGAATGGTTTATTAATTGATCCATTAGATGAACAGACAATTACAACAGCATTATTAACTATTCTTGAAGATGCGACGCTGTGGCAGCAATTCTCAGGAAACGGCTTAACAAATGTTGCTAAGTTCTATTCCTGGGATGCTCATGCTAAATCTTATTTACAAAAAGTCCAGTCCTTGATATTACGGCAGATACCATCACCTACGCCAGCAGCATCACCTAAAGCCGGACAATATCGACGACGGGCACTATTTACAGCGCTCGACAATACCCTATTAGGTGATAATGAGGGCTTGGAGCAGTTTGTGCAAGTTGCCCGTCAAGAGCAGCGCAAGTTCTTGTTTGGTATCGCTACGGGGCGGCGGTTAGATTCAGCCCTGAAAATCTTCAAACATCATGATATTCCCAACCCAGATGTGCTGATTACTAGCCTAGGTACAGAGATTTATTACCTTCCCGAATTGGGAGCCGATGTTGCTTGGAAAAATCATATTGATCGAGGCTGGACTCCGAAAGTTTTGCACCGGATTATTGACCCGCTGCCTGGTTTGAAACTGCAACCGAAGAGAGAACAAAGTCAGTTTAAAATTTCTTATTATTACGATGCCAATGTCGCACCCTCCTTAGAAGAAATTTTGACTATCTTGCGGCAACAGGAAATATCAGTCAACACTACTCTCTCCTTCGGTCAATATCTCGACTTTGTGCCTTCTAGAGCATCCAAAGGTCTGGCCTTACGCTATGTTGCTAGACAGTGGAACATTCCTTTAGAGCGGTTGTTAGTAAATGGTGGTTCTGGTGGAGATGAAGACATGCTCAGAGGTGACACCCTTGGTGTGGTCGTGGCAAATCGCCATCACGAAGAATTATCGATGTTGACTGATACGGAGCGGGTTTATTTCGCAGAAGGTGCCCACGCTTGGGGCATCTTAGAAGCGATCAAACACTATGATTTTTTTAATTTATGATTCAAAAATTCATAGCTGGCAAAGTTAGTACACCTAGGAGCATGACAAATCCATTAAGATTCCGGACTAGTCGCAGGGCCTGTTGCATTAGGCTGGGTCTTCGCTTCCGCAACAGGGCCTTTGGATATGTCAAAAACTACCATGACCGCAGGGATGGCGATCACCATGATCCTGTTCGTAGAGGACCGCCAGGGCTTGTTCCATCCGCTGCTCGTCCGTGGATAGTTCCGCTGTACAGCCACTAGCTCCTCCTAAAATTAGTCGCCAGCGTTTTAGGCGATCAGTATCGCTCATCTCAGATCCACCCCAAAAGCCCTCCGATTCCAGGTCTTTTCGGAAAGCCTTGGGCGACACGGCTGACAAAATTCACTTTTGTCAGCTTCTTTCCACTGAATTGAGATTGCAGTCTTACACCCCGCCTTACCCTCAGCGTAGAGCCTCGAACACGAGTTTAAAGATCTAATGGTACAATAGGAGATATCGGCAGAGCTTCTCAATACGAGGATTGATCTCAGCCACCTTGGAATCTCCAGATCGTTGAAAATACTATGCGCTTACAAAGAGTTCAAGTCCCTAACTTCCGAGTCCTCAAAGACATTGATATCACCTTTGAGCAGCATCGCATTCCGCAGATTTTTCCGTTAGCTAGCCAGAATGGTGGTGGCAAAAGCACTCTATTACAACTGATTTTCGCACTATTGGCTGATGGTGGTGATAAAGCTGGACTTATTGAGAATCTCTTGCTCAACTCCGAAAGAAAGATTTTCATTAATAGCTCTAAGTTGTCAACTATCGAATTAGTAGACAACGGAAATCTCGTCAAGCTCGATTTTGAATTCTACGACAACATCACTCTCCATGATAACTTTTTAGTTGAATTAAATAAAAATGCAGAAGCGAGTCAAATAAACAAACTCAGAGAAAATGGAATCAATAGATATAGTAATATAGTTGATTCACTAGTAAATGACACTCTAAGATTAGAAAAAGAGATAGAAGATCACAAGCAGAGACTAGAATCAGAACAGAGGACTAATCCGTTAGCACCCAATATGCCACGAGGAGTCCTCCAGGATATCCTCAATAATCAATCACCAGGACAGCTAATAGAATCAATCAAACAACGTATCAACAGTTTCCAGGCAAAGCTGCAAAGTCTACAAAGAGAAATTGAGTTGTCTCGTGACCTTTTGAGCAAAGCAAAGACAATGCTTTTGTCTCAAGGTATCCATATCATCTATTCTAAAGATGGCATGAACTTGGTCTGCAAAAGCACCAGCCACAATCAGGATTGCGATCTTATTGATTCCCTAAAGAAGACTTCGGAGCATGTATTCATGGCTGCGCCTAGTAGTCAAGTTTTCTTGTTCCTCCCTCCAGAAGATTTGGCTTTACTATTCAAAGGAACAAACGAATATTACAATGCTCTAACAAAAAAGCAAGAAGCCATTAAGAATTTATTTCTATATGAATTCTCGATGGTAAAAGTTTTGACTGATGCTTTCGGCAAGGCATTCGAGAATGATAGAGCACAAGCCATTAAGAGTGGCGGAACCTATGGTACTGAATTCGCATCACTCCTTGATGACCTAAAGAATTTTTTCCATGGAAAAACCATTCAGCCATCTGAGGATTTATCTCGAATAATTATTGGGCAACGAGATAGCAATGACCAGGAGGTAGAACTTAATCCAATTGACTTGAGTCATGGGGAGCTGAGACGACTAGCTTTCTATGCATGGCTAAAAACCAACAAGATCAAAAATTCTATTGTATTGATAGATGAAATAGAAATTGGGATGCATCCTGATTGGCAATATCAAATTGTTCGAGATCTCGAAACTTGGGAGCCAAGTAATCAATATATTCTGGCGACCCATTCCTATGAAGTTTGCAGTGCCCTTAGCCCTGCCCATGTCAAAGAAATTGAACCGAAGCTATTGAAACCTGAGCTTCAGAAGGCTCAATAGCGATCATGGATATCGAACAGCACTGCTTCAAGATCATTCAATCACCTCGGATTCGCGATCGCATTATTATTCTATGCGAAGGTGACACCCTTGATCCTACTAGATTATCTCCCTCTGCCTATGCCAAAAACGAACATCTACCCGATGCAAACTTTTACAAAGCCTGTCTGACACAACAATGGAGAAATCGGCTCCCTATTTTTGTCAACTCAGGTAGCCGATCGCAAGTCATCCAAACCTACCAATCCATCACAGAAATTCATTCGCAGAATCCCGGAATCTCATATCTCACCCCGGACAAAGTCTTTGCACTCTTGGATATCGATTTGCAATCCGAAGATCTGAGCGGTTACCTATTCGCTAGCATTGACGAAGCTTTCCAGGATTTATTTACCCATGGTCGGGTCAACATCGATCGCATCAAAGACCACAAAATCTGGTTTACAGGCTTCATTCACAAAGAAGCCTATTTCTTAGCTCCAGAGCTTCAGGAATTCTTCAATGACTTGAAAAGTGTCAGCCATGATGAAAACTGTGCCTATCAAAATAACCCCTTGGATTTAAATGATATTTATCAACACATAGCCCAAGACATCAGCAAAGACAAAGATCTTGCCAATACCAGAAATTGGCCTCGGGCTAAAGATCGCATCAGGCATTGCAATGGGCTGGAACTCGATAGCCCAGAAAGACTACAACAATCTTGGCAAACTCAATGGTCAAAAGCAATACAAGATCCTGATCGATTGCATCAACTCATTTATGCCTTGCTCTCCATCCGCAAAGCCAAACCCTACTGGGAGCAAATTCATCCAGGGGATGAACCATCAACAGAAAACTGCGAGGAAGATTGGCGATCGTTCCGAGAAGGTATTGCCCTAAAAATCGGTCGCCAATTTTACTCTCGTCAAGAAGGGAAGCCCCATCAGCACTTAGCTTGCTTTTTCAACTATCTCTATCAGCTAGAGCATGGTCAATAATCTGGAATTTTCGACATAGGAGAAGAGCAGGTTAGTCTACGCTTCCGGACTAGTCGCCGGGCCTGACACATTAGGCTTGGTCTGTTCGGAGAGTCGCGATTCCGCCTCCGCTACCGGGCGATTCTCATAGTGAGAGGCTCCAGCCAGGTCAGCCCCATCCAACAAGGGTTGCTCTGGCTGGATCTCCTGAGCCAGCTTAATCCGGCGAGTCCGGCCATACCAGCGCGGCGTAGCCAACCAGCCGATCGACATCAACGCCGCCAGCCCAATGATCGGTCCCCGGTATTGGCCCAGCAACCCAAAAACCGGCAGCACCAAGCCCACTAGAGCAGCCAGCGCCACATTGGCTGCTACCTGCCGCTGACGAGCCAAACCAATCCCCATCACAATTACCAGAGCAGTCAAACCCAACCACAGAGTTTGGGGAGTCAGATAAGGCAACACATAATCCGTGCGCATCAACCGACTGCCATAGGTTAGGGCCGAAATCAAGGCCAAGAAGACTCCCGCGCTAGCCGTCATGTCCCGCAAGCCCAAAGGCATCGCCATGAGCAACAGGGCCAGCCACCAGAGCCAGAGCGCCGGAGCGATCGACAACAATCCAGGCAAAATACCCGCTTGCGGATCGGCCACCATCTTAGTGCCAGCCCCAAAGGGCCGATCGACCGCAGCATTATCCCCAAAGACCCAAGTCAGCACCCTATTGCTACCCTTGTTCTCCACCTGAGTCGGCATCAGGCTCCCAATGCCATCCACATTCTTCAGGTTAGTCTCGATCGCCAATTGCAGTTTAGAAAGCAGTTGGCCCTGAGTGCGATAGAGCCAGCGGGGCGAACCTTGCCCCCGATAGTTGACCTGAATTTGGCCCGTAGCACCGGGTGCTAGGGTGAGCGGGAAATTGTAATCGCTGCCCTGTTGGGGCAAGATCCGTTGGCCATCCTTTTGCACCGTAAAGTTTTCCACCACCCCCAGACCTTGGGGTGGACGCATTTGCAAGAGTAGAGTGCTGTTGGCCGCAGCGCTAGCCGTATTCTTGATTTGATAATTACCGGCAAAGTCAATCTCCGCCAGATTCCTGTTCTCAGTGGCAATCATCTTCAGGCGCAGGTTAGAAGCACTGGGCAACATGATTTTCTTCACGGCCTTGCTGTCTTGGACTTTCACTAACTTGCCATCGAGCTGGGTGTTGTAGCTATAGGGTTCCGTAGCCGTGTACTCAATTTGGGGAGCAGCCTGCTCGATCGCGCTAGTGACCACCGGGCCACCAAATCTAGTCTGTTCCCAAACTTGGTAACGATTAGCCAAGGTACCACAGCAGAGGAACAGTCCGACGCTGAGGATAGCAATGAGAGCAGCAGTTTGCAGCAGTTGCAGCAGCTCCGTATAGCGAATCGTCCAGCGATCGAGCACGACCACTGCAGAAACTTGCTTGGGCTTGAGGCCAAAATTGATCAAGGCCAAGGCCATGCCTAGGCCGATCACCAGCAGAGCCAATACCACCAGCCCCAGGCCGAAGCTGCTGGCGATCGAAATCAGTTGGTTGGTTTGGGTGAGGTCTGGCAACTTTGGCAGACTGATGGCTGGCAAAGCCAGAGACCAAACTCTAGCGGTAAATACAATTGGCATAACTAATTTACAAAATTCGCTGTTTGTTTGGAAAAATAGGATCTAGGTAACCACAAAGTTCTACAAGAACTTAATCGATGGTCGTAATATGATAACTGCCAAAAGACTTAATTTTCTCTACACAAGTCGTCAGCTCTTGTACAACCTCCGCTAGGAGCGGCTCGCTGCCATTAGCTTCGATATCCACAAAGAATAGATATTCCCCCAGAGAGCGCTTCGTAGGTCGGGATTCGATCCGGCTAAGATTGATATTACGGCGGGCAAACTGCTCCAAGGCGGCCAGGAGTGCACCGGGCCGATTGGCCGGCAGGGTAAAAACCAGCGATGTATGGGTACCAATGGTGGCCGGTGGGTAGCCCAGAACTAAGAAGCGCGTTTGGTTGTCTGGTTGGTCGCCGATCGGGCCAGCCAAGACCGGCAATCCGTAAAGCTGGGCAGCACGGGGTGAAGAAATGGCCGCTGCCTTGGGCAGCTCGCCTAGGTGGGCCAGAATTTCCGTGGTGGAGTTAGTGGAAATCCGTTGGGCCTCTGGCAGGTGCCGATCGAGCCACCATTGGCATTGACCAAGAGCTTGGGGATGGGAATAGACCTTTTGGATTTGGCTGAAATCCTGGGCTAAGGTGACTAACTGGTGCTCGATCGACAATACCAATGCGCGCTGAATCTGCAAATCTTGAGTGGATCGCCAGAGACTATCGAGGGTAGTGTTCACACTGCCTTCTAGGGAATTTTCCACCGGCACTACGGCCAGATCTACTTGACCCGCTTCTAGGGCCTCGATCGCTTGGGGAATAGTGGGATAGGGACACAGCTCAGCATCCAGCTGAGTGGATTCTATGTAGGCGATGGTGGCAGTCTCTGCATAGGTGCCAGCGGGGCCGAGATGAGCAATTGTCAAAGAAGCCATAATTTTAAAATGGTAGTCTAGAATACTATCATAGCTGGTCATTGGCTATTCGGCGCTGTTCAGAGCACTGACGATTGGGTTAAAATAGTCAGCAGACCGATCGGAGATCCCGCACCGCGAACATGCAAGTCGAATTCATTGCCCACCAGTCTTTAGAATTGACCGTAGCCGAGCATGGAGTGCCCATTAGTCACTATCTGCGCCAACCCCGCAGGTTGGTCAATGCCCTGGTCGATCCCAGCCAGATCGAGTATTTGGGCGAACAGCTCTTTTGTCTGAAGATGCGCCCCATTAATTTTCTCCACATTACACTACAGCCCATGGTACAGATGCAAGTCTGGGCAGAGACCGATGGCACCCTCTATATCCGTTCCACCGCCTGCGAAATTCGGGGTGTGGACTACATTGATCGACGCTTTCATCTGGATTTAGTGGGTAAGCTAGTACCAACCAGTGTGCTGGGGAAATCTGATCTGCAAGGTCGGGCCGATCTGAGCGTGCAGGTAGATCTGCCACCGGCCTTTTGGTTTACGCCCAAGCCAATCCTAGAGGCCGCTGGTAATGGTTTACTCCGCAGTGTTTTGATGACGGTGAAGCAAAGACTGACCCACCAGCTACTAGTAGACTATAGCCAGTGGGCGCAAAACATTTCTCAACCGGATTTAGCAGCCGAAGCCCCACTCCACAAGCCAGTCTGAGCTACGGATACTGACGAACTTAGATTTATCCCGAGGAGCTAATCTCAACCCTTATGAAAGAACCCAAAGATAAAAGTATTTCTTACCTTTTCTGGATCGCTGGTTGCGTGGGTTGCTGTGGTCTGCAACGCATTTATTTGGGTCGCTATTTTACAGGGGTGCTGTATCTAGCGACTGGTGGCTGCCTGGGCATCGGTCAGTTGCTGGACTTGTTCCTGATCCCAGGAATGGTAGATGAAGAGAACCTGAAGTATCTGGCGCTCAGCGGTGGAGTTGGTTATGGGCCTTCTTTCCAAGGTCAGAATCCCATAGTAATGGTTAATCGAGTCCAACTTCCGGCGCGGACAGAATCAATGGAAGTTTCCATTTTACGGATCTGCCGCGATCGAGGCGAAGCCACCCTTAGTGACTGCGTGATCGATACCGGTGCAGAGATCAAAGAGGTCAAGGCGGTAATCCGTAATCTGATCCATGAAGATCTTCTGCAAATCCACAATCGTGATTCTGACGGCTCTGTGGTCTACAAGGCTGTTTAGAAGCGGGCTGTGGTTGTTTTGGTGCTCGCTCCAGAATGTGTCACAATAGGGGCGCTGTCCAAGCAGCCCAGATAATATTTAGTTCGCCAAACCAGGGGTAAACTTTGCGCAAGTCCCATCCTGCCGGTCGCAGCCGCAACGCGGCTCAGTCTGTAGATGATATTCCGATCGCCCAGCGCGATCGCTTCACCCCAGCGGTCACCACCATGACCGGCCTGCGTCGCCAGCGGAACCACATGGCGCGGGCCATGTTTCTCACCCTGGGAATTGCGCTGTCATCCTTAGTAGCCCTAGCTTTCTTCTACTTTAGTCGCGGGCCAGAGTCGAACAATCTCGTAGCCAGCAGCAATGGAGCGGTGGCGACCGTTGAGGATAGCGGTGCGGTGTTAGGGCATTTCCGCTACGCAGAAGCTCCCGCTCCGGAACTGAAGTCCATTGGGGGCAGCTTCAAGCTGCGATCGACGGCGGCCAATAAGTTCCAGGCCATGGTCACGGCGGCTCGATCGGCTGGGGTGAACATCACTACGATTTCGGCTTTTCGCTCGGTGGCCGAGCAACAGCACTTATTTTTTGATGTGAAGGCCGAACGAGCACAGGTGACGACGAAGCGGGCCGAAGTCAGCGCGCCGCCTCACCACAGCGAGCACCATACGGGCTATGCGGTAGACTTGGGCGATGGCAATGCCCCGAAAGCCAATTTGAACCGGGGCTTCGACCAGACAGCGGCCTACAAATGGCTACAGGCCAATGGAGCCCGCTATAGCTTCGAGCTATCTTTTCCCCAAGACAATGCCCAGGGGGTCAGCTACGAGCCGTGGCACTGGCGCTACGTGGGTGACAGCAATAGTTTGGAAACTTTTTATAAGGCCCGCAAAAATCAACCTTCAGCCAACCCTCAATGATTTCTTATGTCTTCGCCCAACCCCAGTAAAGACATTGCGCTCAATATTGTGGCACTGTCAGTGTTTACTATATCCATCACTAGTTTGGTAGGGCCATTGGTGAATGTTTCGCCGCTGCTGCCTTCGGGGTTCTTGTTTGGATTATTAGTGCTGACTTGCTTGGACAGCTTTTATTACCAGAGTCGGGGTGCAGATTTGGTGGTGGATTCGATCGCCCGACGGAATCCAGCCTACGTACGGCGGGTGGTTTACCACGAGGCCGGACATTTCCTGGTGGCCCAATTAGGGCAGATCCCGGTGACGGGCTATGCCTTGAGTGCTTGGGAGGCTTGGCAGCAGGGGCAAACCGGGCGCGGCGGCGTGGCTTTTGTACCCCCACCAGATGTACTGACGGCCAGCCAACTGGATGCCTATTGCATGGTCTGGATGGCCGGGGTGGCAGCAGAGCAATTAATCTATGGAGATAGTCAGGGCGGATCGGATGATCGGCTGAAGTTACGGGGCATGTTAAAACTAGCGGGCTTCGATGTGGCCGGTCGGCGACGGGCCGAAGATATGGCTCTGATCAAGGCCAAACAACAGTTGGTAGCCCATCGCCCGATCCTAGATGCCCTGGCGACTGCCTTAGAAGACCGCAAATCGATCGAGCAATGCCGTCAACTAATTGTCCATGACCGACTTTAATCCCCGCCAAGTCTTTTTTTCCTACCTTCGTGCCCAGGCTCCCAAGCTAGATCCTAAGCTCTTTCGGGCCCTGGAGAACAGTTTGGATGGATGCAATTGGGACGATCCCCAGAATGCTTGGGAATGGAATAATTTGGCGGTGGCGGCTTTGGTGGAGGCCGAGAACAGTACTAATAGCCTGACTCGCGGTCTCTACATCGAAATGGCTTTTAATGCTTTGCATAGTGGAGTAGAGCTGGGCGACTATCCTCTTTGCCAAGCTCACTTGGCTTTGTTATATAACAGCTTAGGAGATTTTGAAACTGCTGCTGACTTGGCTTTCAATTGTCTATTAGAGACTTTGCATCCTACCTATACGGATAGTGAGGCACCCCAGGGAATTATTTATCTACCCCAGACCCAAAGTGGTGAAGACCTAGGGGAGCAGCGTCGGTCATATTTGCTCCAGATTCTCGGTCAGGAAAATGGTTATTGGCAGGCGCTCTATTTGTTAGGAGAAGCCCTTTGCCGTACCCAGTTGATCGTAGACAATCCCCATGGGCTGAGACTGTTGCATTTATTGGTGCAAATGTTGCCCAGTAGCTTTCAGGGGAATTTACACCTGGGAATCCACTCGATCGGTTTGCAGGAATTAGAGGGTTTACTATATTTGCATCGCGCTCAAGAGCTGGTCTTGGATGCTCCAATGGCTCTCCATGCTCTGTATCTGGCCTATGAGGAGCTGGAAAATCCGGCAGCCAGCCAGCATTGGCTGGAAACGGCTCGGGATTACGGCGCACAGCGGGCCGATCGGCGACCTTGGCAATGGACTAGTTTGGTGGAGGATACGGGGTTTACCTGCGTGCCTTTCGATGGAGGGGTAATGGCGATCGAACCCAGTCTGCGCAGCTTGAGTACCCGCTCCCTGTTGACTACGGGAGATTGGTACGAGCAGGAGTTGGAGCTGTGGCGGCAGGAAATGGAGCCGGGAATGACCGCGATCGATGTGGGGGCTAGTGTGGGTGTTTTTGCACTCAGTGCAGCTCAACGGGTGGGCAAGACGGGCCGGGTCATTGCGATCGAACCTAGTAGTTTCCATGTGGCTTGCTTGAAGGAGAGCGCCCAGTTGAATGGCTATGATTGGCTAGAGGTCTTTGGCGGAGCGGCGAGCGATCAACTGGGCCAGATGAATCTCTATCTCCAATCCCCGGCGGAGTTCCATCAAGTGCTGGGGGTGGGTATCGAGCAGCCCGATTGGGCCGGGGAAGTGGAGACGGTGCGGGCTTTTAAGCTAGATGCTTTGATTGCCCAGAGCAATCTGCAACGGCTGGATTTTTTAAAGGTGTCGGTAGTAGGTCATGAATTGGCGGTGCTGCGGGGCTGTCAGCGGTCGATCGAGATTTTTCATCCGCAGATTTTCTATCAAAATTTGTTTAATGGAGAACCAAATATTGAGGTGGCCGATTTCCTTACTGGTTTGGGTTATGAGCTGTTTCGATATCGTCCCTATGTGCGGGAGCTGGTCCCGATCGGGAATGCGGAAGATCTGAACAGCGTAGTTAAGGCGATCGCCAGACCTCCCATGATTTAGTGATTTCATAATCTCAACTTAACCTTTCGCTAATAATATAGGCAATGGTGGCTGGAAATAATTGCGAGAAAATTGTTAAACCGCTGGCTTACATCGGATGTTAGGCTGTGGCAATTTTGCTCAGTGGTTTCCAATAATTTTAATCATTTGTATGTTTAATAAATTTGATCGGGTCGATCGGGCCGAAAATTCCGGGTCTTGGATGAATTTCATGCGGCCATCGGTAATTGTGGCTCTTGGGTTGCACGCGCTGCTCCTACTGATTCCAATCTCCGGCAGCCAGACAACCACCGATAATGCTCAGAAGGCCGACCAACCAAAAGTAACGGAAAGTCCTGTAGCAGCCATTCCCAGTGAATCCGTACCGAGTCCCTCAGCATCCCTGCCGGGGCCATCACCGACGGTTACGGCCAGTGCAAAGCTTTCCCCCAGCCCTTCCCCGGCTGCATCCACTTCATCTTCATCGCCATCCCCATCGGCTACCAATAAGCCAGAGCTGAAAGTTCTACCAAAGGCAATTCCTAGTGTCATCAAGTCCGGGACTAAAACTACCTCGCCTAGCCCCACGGCCACGACTAGCCCTAAAAATACCTCAGCCGGTCCTAGTAGTACGACTCAGCCTGCCACCATTTCACCCAGTCCCCAGGAAAAGTCTCTATCGGCAACCGCTGCACCCAGCCCCAGCGAGTCGCCATCTGCGTCACCAACAACTTCACCTAGCGCCAGTGAGTCGCCATCTGCGTCACCAACAACCTCGCCCCAGCCCAGCAAAAAGACTAAACGCAAATAATCGATCGCACATCCTCATAAATCGATCAAACAATTTTTACTGTTTCTAATAAACATGGTCATGAGTGCCAACATCAATCAAAACAATGGCCTCTAGATCGGTATTGACATCCTCAACTTTTTCGATGGAAAAAACAATTCTACAGTCGTAGCCACAAGAACATGCTCGCGTGCCAGCTAACTTTCCAACTAGTTTATGTGTTTCTAATTCAGGTGCGAAAACATCCAATTGCATCTGGAGTAAAGTTTCTTCAATACGCTGTTGAAGCTCGGGGTTTCTTTTTGCAAATTTCCGAAATGCTCTTTGGAATTTGGGGGTCAGAACTAGCTCTCTCATTCGTCTAGGTCGTTATGAAGAGAGTGGCGAAGCTCAGCAATGACAGCCTCGGCAGATTGGGACTTTAGTTTGCCCGCTTTGAAAGCAGCGATCGATTCTTTGGCATCTTTGGCAATTTCATCTCGGCTGGCTTCGATATGTCGCTGGCGCAAGATTTCGATTAATAATTCTTGCTGATCTAGGGAAAGTTGCATGACTGTTTCTAATGCCAGATCGAGTGTGGTCATAATATCACCTAGGCGGGCTAACATATTGCGATCAATTACATCTATTTTATCATTTTCCTGGGATTTGATCAACCGCTCTTACACATGTGACGCCAGTGCATTCAGTAAATCGGTCTGTTACCCAAATTTCCTCGAAAATAGTTCCCAGAACCTGCTCTCATCAATGAAAAACGTTATTCCAAAAGAGCTGCACCCTTCTTGATTCTATCGAGCACAGCGAAAGCCACATCAAAATGCTTATCCAATAGCAGCAACGTTTCATTATTCATAACTATTTTCCTGATTGAGCCAGTAAAGCCTGACCCCTAGGCGTCAAACGATACTTTTGCAACCGACTATTCGGCTTCTCTGGAATCGTGTACTCAATGAGTTGCTTACTCAATAGCTCCTTAATCGATCGATTTACAGCCCCGGATACACCATCATGCCCCAGCGCCCGCGCAATCTCAGCTCGCTGCAACGGCTGCTTGACCAGCGCCAGCAGAACACCCTTAGACGTTTCTGACTCTAGCCCCGACTCTAGCCCCGACTCTAGCCCCACTGCATCGACTTGTGCCTTTATCCGACTCACCACCACATGTTCCGCCAGGAAAATCGTCACCCTGACCCTCAATCCCAACTCCACAATCTGCGGCGCTGGCAAACCCAACTCCTCCGCTTCGCGGAAAATTCGACGGATGCCACTGCCCCATTGCTCAATTAGCTCCAGCTCCCGAAACACCCGCGCAATCACTGGATTCCGAATTTTAGAAATACCCTGCTTCATATCCTCGATCGTCATCCCCGGCAACAAAATCCCCGGATTTTCTACCTCAATTCGGTCATCAAAAAAAGCCACCCGAATCGGCGCTCCCTGCTGAGAATAATCACTATGCACCAAAGCATTAATCACCACCTCCCGCAAAATCCCCAACGGAATACTCCAAACATCCCGGCGGCGAATCTCCGAGAAATCTGCGCCACGCATCGCATGTTTCTTGAGAAACAACATAATGCTATCCACCATCTGGGGCAAAGCGTCATAGAGTTCAATATGATCAAAAATCGCCGCCTTATCTTTACCCACAAAACGTCCACACTGCACCCAAGCATCGGGTAAATGAAACTCGCGATTTTTCCCAAATAAAACCATGGCTCCCTTAGTTGGCACTAGCTTCCCTTGATCTGGACATAATAACCGCAGTGTCAAAAGCCCCTGCTGATTTAATTCTCGCCGATCGCCAAAACACTTTTGAGCCACAGCCAGATCCAGATCGGACTCCGCTACATCTGGCATCGGCATGGCATCAAAGGAAATCCCTTGACTTGATCGCCGCAATTCCCCAATCAACTCCCGATCAGCCTGCCGATTAGAAGAACCCAGTCGCACATATACACCGTTTTCCGCACCTTCTGATCGCAAGTAATGAGGCCGAGAATTGCTTAGGTAAACCTCAATAATCAAGAGTGTCTGACCCTGGATTGTCACCATTTCTATATTTGGCACCAAGCGGGGAGCGATTGAATCCGCAATCAAGCTTCCCAACCGCTCCTCTTCATCCAGTGGTGATTCTACCCCCAGAGGCTTCCTGGTCTGGTCATCTACCCCCACGAATATTTTGCCCCCGGTGGTATTAGCAAAGGCCACCAAGGTTTTCAGCAAATTCTTAGGCGATGATAGATCGCGTTTGAACTCGATCGTTTTGCCTTCATTTAGATTCAGTATATTAGACATATTTTCCATGGTCTGACAGTGACCGTACTTGGAGCCAGTTTGTTGCTGCCGATCGCGAGTTTGCTTGCCTGGTAGCAGGATTAATGGAGAGCTCCTAACTCCAACTATTCCACATCTTCGGGTAACTTCTTGTTTGCGAACCACTTTAGTGATTTTTTGCTTAATTTGTCTTGGCTACTAGCTTGGATAATACTATGCCTAGGTGCTGCCGAACTTGGCGTTCAAAGTCAGCTTCGTTTTGAAATTTCCAATACAAGCCTTCAGCCGGAAATTTCTTCTTGAATGACAGGATTTTACTCCATTGTTCTATATCTGATTCGGTCGGTAGAAAGGGTTGTTCTTTGAAGTACATCATGATTTCTGGGGTGCCTTTGGCTTTCCAGGCTTTAAGGGCATCAGCAAATTCGTGTTCGGTGCCGGTTTTGCCGATATCGCCGATTTGCAGGGTAGTGCCGAAGCGTTTCCAAAATAGGCAAATAAAAATGTCGCAGTCTGGAATTTTTAGAATTTCGTCAATGAGTCCTTGGGGGCCATCGGGGTGAAAGCCGGGATGGGAGTCTTCCCAGCGATCGAGTTCTAAAATAATACCGAGATTTTTGGCGACGCCTTTGTTGAGTTCGGGGATGACCCGATCGGCCAAAATATCTCGTTCGGCTTGCACGTCGCCGGGAGAAGCGATCACGATGCGGAGGACTTGTTTGGTTTTCATGGTGGTTTTTCTTGCTTTAGGAATTTCTGCCATGTCCTGGTCAGCTCGGGCATTGGCTTCAGGATTGTCTCGATATTGTTGGCGATTTTCGATCGATTCGTAGCCATCGAGTAACTGGCGCAGGTCTAACGTAATGCCTAGTTTACCAATGTCTTTGGTAGTTTTTTTCATTTTTTCTAGACCAAGGAGTTCGGCATATTCTAGGGGATCAGCTTCGGGATAGCCGGGGACGGGTACCCATTCTGTGGGGCCAAGGTGGCGATGAATTTTGGTAAAGGTGTCACGGATGATGGCCAAGAAGTTACGGCGGGTGGTAGGGTTGCCACCAACGGCGATAAATATTTTATGGTCGTCTAGGTCGGCTTTGATGCAGGCAAGGTTGCAGGTTTTGCCGTTTTCTTGGTAGGCCAGAACCACACCCGATCGCCAGTAGGTGGATTGATGAATTTCTTGGTGTCTGAGGACGATAAAGCGAGAGATAATCGTTGTTGGTGAGACTTCGTAGTGATACTGAAAACAGAGAGGATCTGAGCCGATATTAATGTCGGCAGGTTCATCTTTGGGGAGCAAGCCAGGAATGAGGAAGGGGGGCTTGGCGGGCTGATCAAGGGGAAAACAGAGTTGGAATGATTCCATTAGGGCAATGAGGCAGTGGTGGCGATCAGCTGGATATCGCTGCGCATTGAGTAACTGGCCTAGGTGACTGCTATTGACAATTCCCTTGGTTTCTCTTTTTAGGTCATCATTTTTGATCAGGGTATAGATGCCTTCGGTAACCCAGTGGGGATTGAGAATGTTGGTGGATTGCAAGATGGGATGATCATGAAAATTGATGACGAGACCCAAGTTGTGCATTAGGCGCAGCAGTCTTTGTTGATCTGCTTCGATGGTAATCTGCTGTTCGGCACAGATGGTGGCGTAGCGGCCTGCGCTGATGAAGTCTTCGGGCATGTTTTCTAGGCAACGTTTGACCTCAAACCAGCTCCGGGGAAGCAGGTTGTATACTTCCCGGAGTCTGGCGACTTCGCGATCGATAGTTTGGCGTAGTTCTTCAAAGCCAGCACCGGTTTCGCACGATGTTTCAATAATTGCTTTGATCTGAGGATATTTTTGTTTGAGGTTGCTACGGTTGATATCTAGGGCCTGTTGGTCACATTTGTTGCCAACGATAATGATGGGAGAATCGCCACCAAAGTTGGTAATTCGTTTCAGCCAGTGTGCTAGTTCGTTTTTGTCGTCGCTATCGCGACAATTGATGACTAGGATATAGAGGCTACGTTTGGTCAGAAAAAATTGGTGGGTAGCATGATAAATATCTTGCCCTCCAAAATCCCAAAGGTGTAATTTAATGTTTTGGTTATTAATAGCCATTTCCCAATGGGTGATTTCTAGGCCATGGGTTTGGGATTGCTGTGGATTGTAGCAGTCATTTTTGAGTCTTTGCAGTACGGAAGTTTTACCCACTTCGGCTTCTCCGATCAATAGTACTTTGGCTTCTTTCAGTGGTGACGCTTCCCCACTCCGCAAGCGCCGTAGGTAATCAAAAAGGTCGGCTGGCTTACCGTCTTCTTCACCGAGTAGTTCAAGGAGGATGGGTAGAGGGTTGCGCCGGAGATCGAGCGTATGTAGTTGGGGTAGCTTTTCTAAACAATCTGGTATTTTCTCTAGTTCACTGATTTGGTTGCCCCTGAGGTTAAGTGCAGTCAGACTTTGGAGTTTGCCGATCGCCGCTGGTATCTCTTGGATTTGATTGCTCTCGAGTTTAAGGAAAGTCAGATTCTGGAGTTGGCCGATCGCCGCTGGTATCTCTTGGATTTGGTTGCCCCCGAGGTAAAGTTCAGTCAGACTCTGGAGTTGGCTGATCGCCTCTGGTATCTCTTGAATTTGGTTACTACTGAGGTAAAGGATATTCAGACCCTGGAGTTCGCCGATCTCCTCTGGTATCTCTTGGATTTGGTTTTCCCCGAGGTAAAGTTCAGTCAGACTCTGGAGTTGGCTGATCGCCACTGGTATCTCTTGGATTTGGTTACTACTGATGTCAAGGTGAATCAGACTCTGGAGTTGGCCGATCGCCGTTGGTATCTCTTGGATTTGATTGCTCCTGAGGTAAAGTGCAGTCAGACTTTGGAGTTGACCGATCGCCGCTGGTATCTCTTGGATTTTGTTGTTACTAAGTCCAAGACTAGTCAGTCTCTGGAGTTCGCCGATCGCCACTGGTATCTCTTGGATTTGGTTGCCCCCGAGGTAAAGTCTGGTCAGATTCTGGAGTTGGCTGATCGCCACTGGTATCTCTTGGATTTTGTTGCGCCTGAGGTCAAGTGCAGTCAGACTCTGGAGTTTGCCGATCGCCGCTGGTATCTCTTGGATTTGGTTACTACTGATGTCAAGTCTAATCAAACGCTGGAGTTGGCCGATCTCTACGGGCAACTCTGTCAACTCCAAGCCTGATAGGTCTAGCGCTGACCATTTCTCAGATGCCGCTCGATCAATCAAATCCAAAAGTTCCTGTCGTTCCATACCACCAAACCCAAACTGCTATCCATACAATTCTGCCAAAAAATCTTCGCCGATGCCCAGGAAACAGCAATTACTTAAGATTTTCGTGGATTCTCGACTGGTTGCCATAATTTGGAGCAGATTGTTCGATCTTCTTCACGGCCTAGTGGTCGTTCTATTGAGGTGTTGCCAACGAACAAATTTACTGAAAAACCGTAGAAGATGCTGAGCCAACTCAATCCTAGACCGATTTTGGAGATCGCCACTTGCCATTCTTGAGAAAGTCATGTTATTCATATACATAGAGATAAGTACCCGGCCTCCGCTGCGTCACTACACTCCAGATCTTTACATCATCACTGCAACATCCTAGCTTCCATGGATATTGCAGTGATAGAAACCAGACTGCGGCTGCTGAACCGAAGTCGAGATCGCTTCAAAAATAACCCATCCAAATTTTTGACTAGCCTTCTATGCAGCCAAACAATATTTTGCGCCTACTGCGAGCCTTAGCTCGACAGGGGCTAGATGTTCAGCGTCACAATAATTCCTATTCCGTGCGTTGGAGCAATTCGCCAGATGCCCCCATTGCCGAAGTTTTATTGCCCGCCGACTTTCCGATCGAAGCCAAAGCCCTCAAGCAACTAGCCAACTTAGCAACGGCCCAACATCCGGCGGGTGGCCATGTTTGCCGAGTTTGTGCCACCCCCGATTTTCATCCTGGGGATGCGGGTGTAGCGATCGGGTCGATCATTGAAACCACCGGGCAAGTGATCCCCGGAGCAGTTGGTTCCGATATCAACTGTGGGATGAGACTGCACGTTGCCGATTTATCCGTAGAGCAGTTTTTGCAACACCGCGATCGATTCGTCGAACTAATCAAAGGAGATTTTTTCTTTGGTACGCGGGATGTCACCATGACCGCTCAGACCATGCAGGCACTATTTCAACATGGTGCCACTGGTTGGTTAGATGCCATGATCGATCATCCCACCGGCAGTTTTGTGAAATCTGATTTTGACCAACTGGCCCAAGAAATCGATCGCACCTTCCTCAATGGCTCCATGGCCGGACATACCCGTTGGGCACCAGAAGAACTAGTTCCTCTGGATGGCTTAGTGCGCGATGGTGGCTTAGGGACGATCGGGGGTGGCAATCACTTCGTCGAAGTCCAATGGATTGAGCAAATAGAGAACCGCTCACTGGCTTACCAGTGGGGAGTCCAGCGCGGACAATTAGCCTTTATGATTCACTCCGGTTCTCGGAACGTGGGCAAATATGTGGGTGGAATGTGGCGAGATCGATCGAAAGCAGCTTGGAGCAAGGATCTAAAATATCCTGATTCCCGGTTGTTTCCGCTTTCTGTCACCAGTCATCCGGAGCTAGTAGCTGATTACCTAGAAGCCGAGGCCACAGCGGCTAATTATGCCTTTGTAAATCGGTTGTTGTTGGCAGAATTATTTCGCCTGCGACTACGACAGGTTTATGGCGATGTAGCAGCTCCATTGGTTTACGATTTGCCCCACAATATCACCTTGCCCGCAGGGGCCGGGTGGGTAACGCGGAAGGGGGCTTGTCCAGCACATGCTGAGCAACCAGTGATTATTCCTGGATCCATGGGTGCGCCTTCGTACTTGTTGGTGGGTATGGGCAATGAAGATTGGTGTGCTTCGGCTTCTCATGGGGCCGGGAGACTGCGATCGCGCTTTGATTTGAACCGCCAAGGTAACAAAGAAAGCGAGGAGCAGTTGGGCTTGACTGGGGTGGATTGCATTACGCTGCGATCGGAGCGGCGAATTGAAGAAGCTCCAGTGGCATATAAACCAATTACGCCAGTAATTGATGCTCAGGTGCAAGCTGGTTTGGTACAGGTAGTTGCCAAAATGCAGCCGATCTTAACCTTCAAAGCCTAGCCGCGCTTGGCACACTAACCACGGCACCATCTCACTTTGTCATCAATTTGGAGTTGAGACTTTTGTCAGTCAATCAGGCTGGATAGAAGAATATATTTTGCATCTGTCTATCAGACCCCTATCAACTCTCAAACAAAATTATTTTGGTGTACCACAGCAGTCTTCCCAGCAAAGTGCTTTTGGCCTTGACTTCTGCAGGGCTAGGTGGAAAAGGGCCAGAAGAAGCCATCCCTTGACCAAATTCGTAAAGAAAGTACTTGAAAAATCCAAGCACAATCAATCCAACAAATCCAATGATTGCCCAAAACAAATTGATTTTCGAGAAGCAACAAAGACCAATCAGTATAACAAGCCCAGTAGTTACACCGTAGCGAATAATGAAGCTACTGATAGCGTTACTTATGAGGTTGATTGTTCCATAACAAAAATATGTGAATCTATCGATCATTTCACTAAAATCCTTGAAATCCCTCATCCCCCAACCCCTTCTCCCAAGTTTGAGAGAAGGGGAGCCGGAGCCAAAAGCGGAGTCTCTTGTCTTGAAAAAGTCCTCCACTTGCGGAGTTGATGCGGTCGGGTTTCCCGACCATGCAATCAACCCAAGCAGGGGAGACCCCAAGACCGGATTTTCCGCTGCTCCCTCTAGTGCTG
>JANMHS010000033.1:0-138503 GCA_031375385.1 Synechococcales cyanobacterium OTE_70_metabat_200
TCACAAAGGCCCTCAAACCCTTACAGGGATTGAAACGGAAAATAGATTGGCAAAACCTCCTCCATTTAGCGTCACAAAGGCCCTCAAACCCTTACAGGGATTGAAACGATTGAGTTGACCAATTGGCCAAACCCACTAACCATAGTCACGTCACAAAGGCCCTCAAACCCTTACAGGGATTGAAACACTATTTGATCCGTTTATTGCTGCAAATTGATAATATCCGCCGGTCACAAAGGCCCTCAAACCCTTACAGGGATTGAAACATCAACTCCTATCAGCGCATGGGGTACAGCGCCAAGGACGCGATGTCACAAAGGCCCTCAAACCCTTACAGGGATTGAAACAGCATAAGGATATTAAGTGGCCCTTTCCGGGGGTCACAAAGGCCCTCAAACCCTTACAGGGATTGAAACGCTGCATTTCGGCGGCAACCTCTCGTAATGCTGGTCAGTCACAAAGGCCCTCAAACCCTTACAGGGATTGAAACAGAAGCCACGGGCAGAAAATAATCGGGCACCCCAGCCGTCACAAAGGCCCTCAAACCCTTACAGGGATTGAAACAAGAAACAGCGCTAGATAAACCAGCAGCCGAAGCGGCCTTGCGGTCACAAAGGCCCTCAAACCCTTACAGGGATTGAAACAAGAAACAGGCTACTGTATGCGTACAATTTACAACGTCACAAAGGCCCTCAAACCCTTACAGGGATTGAAACAGCAAAAGAGAGCCATGTATTGTTTGTGGCCGAAGTCACAAAGGCCCTCAAACCCTTACAGGGATTGAAACCAGTGCGGCGACATAAAAGCTTCTAGGCCAGCGCCTCGTCACAAAGGCCCTCAAACCCTTACAGGGATTGAAACAGTTCACCGCTGGCAATTACTAAAGATCCTACACTAGGCGTCACAAAGGCCCTCAAACCCTTACAGGGATTGAAACCCGTGATTGCTTCGCAACCAAAAGTATCACCGATGTAATTCAGTAGTCACAAAGGCCCTCAAACCCTTACAGGGATTGAAACCCGTGATTGCTCCATGCCATGCAAAAAATTGACGTGTCGTCACAAAGGCCCTCAAACCCTTACAGGGATTGAAACATACACCGCAGTGTTAAAGGATAAACCCAGCGCAAGTCACAAAGGCCCTCAAACCCTTACAGGGATTGAAACGAATCCACTGCCAGCACCGAACCCAAGTATGTGCTGCTGCGTCACAAAGGCCCTCAAACCCTTACAGGGATTGAAACTAGATTATGGGGAGTTAGGATGTCACAAAGGCCCTCAAACCCTTACAGGGATTGAAACACTACTGGAGGCGGAAAAGGCGGCAGTTGTTTCGATGGCTGCAGTCACAAAGGCCCTCAAACCCTTACAGGGATTGAAACGCTTAAGTTTTTCCTATGATCATCTGAGACTATAATCTCACTGTCACAAAGACCCTCAAACCCTTACAGGGATTGAAACACTCTGTTCCGCCGGCTCCGATTTGGGGTGCCCGTCACAAAGACCCTCAAACCCTTACAGGGATTGAAACAGAATCCCGACTAACGCCACGGTGCAAGCCGATGGCGTCACAAAGACCCTCAAACCCTTACAGGGATTGAAACAGATTCAATCGACTCCAGTCAGCAAGATCTAACCCGTCACAAAGACCCTCAAACCCTTACAGGGATTGAAACCCAGATCCCGAGAGACCCCAGCATAATGCCGCAAGGTCACAAAGACCCTCAAACCCTTACAGGGATTGAAACGTTTGTACTCTGCTGATGACGTCATAAAGCCCCTCAAGCCCTTGCAGGGACTGAAATAGTTGCCCAGGAAAAGTTTTTGCAACTGCGTTAGGATTATAGCTAATGAGCCAAACTGCTTCTGGAAAATTTCGATTCAAATACAGGTAATCCCATGGTAAAAGCAGACCTACTGCAACTTCTGGCGGATAAAAACCGGGGCTTACAGGCTAGCAACATAGAAAAACAGGAAATTGGTGAGGCGATCGCCCAAATCGAAGCCCTGAATCCCACCGCCCAGCCATTGCAGCAGACCGAGTTCCTGGAAGGAGATTGGCGATTGCTGTACACCAGTAGTGCCAGCCTGCTCAACCTTGATCGCCTACCCCTGGCCCAACTGGGCAACATCTACCAATGCATCCGCATCGCCCAGAGCAGCATCTACAACATCGCCGAAATCCGCAGCCTGCCCTATCTCAGTAGCGTAGTGAGCGTGGTCGCCAGCTTTGTACCCATGAATGACCAACGAGTCAAAGTAGATTTTCGGCGCTCCGTAGCCGGACTAAAATCGATCGTCGCCTATGATTCGCTTCCAGCTTGGATCGAGAAGCTCAACTCCGGCCAGAAAATGCTCGCAGTGGACTTCCCCATTAACAATCCCAAAGCCAATAGTTGGCTGGATATCACCTATTTGGATGAAGACTTACGGATCAGTCGCGGCAACCAAGGTAGCGTTTTTGTTTTGACGAAGGATTGATTAACTTATGACCAAGCTCCAGCGCCTCTCCCAAGGCCACCTGAAAGTACTCAGCGAATGTCCACGCAAGTTTGAGTACATCTACCTGGATTCTTTGTTTAGCCCCACCGAACCCGATCAGTACCAAAACATGCAGCGAGGCAGCGACTTCCATCGACTGATGCACCAGCAATCCTTAGGCATGCCGATCGAGCCATTCCTGATCAGCAATCCCGAACTGGGTACCACCATGGCGGGACTCCAGAAAGTCGCGCCCCACCTTTTTCAGCTTTCACCCCTGCCCGATACAGGAGTACCCGTCCTAGGAGATCGGGACAGTGAGCAGGAACGGACCCTCCTGATTGGTGATAATTACCTCTTTACGGTCATCTACGACCTAGTTATCTTGGGCGACACAGCCCAAATTATCGACTGGAAAACCCACGGCCAACCGCGCCAACCAGAGCGCTTGGCCCAAGATTGGCAAACTCGCCTGTACATGTATTTGTTGGCCGAGACCAGCGACTATGCACCAGCGGATATCTCTTTCACCTACTGGTTCGTGCAGAGCCAGCCCCCCACCTCTGTTTCCTTCCCTTACAATGCCACCCTGCACGCTCAGACTGCTGCTGATCTGGAAGCACTGTTGGCCAAGACTACGGCCTGGTTAAATGCCTATCCCCAAGCCTTGCCAATGGTAGAACCCGAATCGCGCCTCTGCCAAAGTTGTCACTTCGCGGCGCGCTGCGATCGAGTCCCCAAACCCATCAGCGAATTAGCCCTAGAACAACTACAAATTGAGGCGATCGCCGAAATCTCACCATAGGCGACAACGAATGGCTGTGCCGCCTGTCACCAAAAGTAGGCACAACCAGTAAAGAATTGTAGCTAGCTATTCCCGCCCGATCAAGGATGGGTATGTTAGCTTTGCAATCAAGACTAATGACAGCTAAAATACTTAGTAATCGCAACCAAAAATACTATGCAGCCATTTTCCCGGAAACTGTTTGGGCTATCAGCAACACTGTTGAGTGGTTTAGTCGTATCTAATACAGCATTTATGGCGGTGGCCACCCCCTTGCGCGAGGCTACTGCTGGTTCTAAGTTTACAGACAATCCCAAGGCGATCGTGGACGAAGCTTGGCAGATTGTGAACCGCGAGTTTGTAGACCCGACCTTTAACAAAAACGATTGGCAACAGGTACGCCGGGAACTGCTAGACCGCCAATACAGCAACAAACTAGAAGCCTACAGCGCCATCCGTCAGGCCCTACGCAAGCTGGACGATCCCTACACTCGCTTCATGGATCCCCTGCAATACCAAGCTCTAACTACCCAGACCAATGGGGAAGTCAGTGGCATTGGGATCAAGCTGCAAGACGAGGAAACATCCGCTTCTGCTAGCAAGCTAACCATCTCTGAGGTAGTAGAAAAATCTCCCGCCGCCTTGGCTGGCCTGAAGTCTGGAGATCAAATCTTGGCGATCGATGGCCGCTCCACCCAGCAACTGAACGTCAACGAAGCCGCCAAATTGATCCGAGGTGAAGGTGGCGGTTCCCTGAAGCTGAAGATTTCGCGGGTGGGCAAGACTCCCTTCGAGGTGAGCCTGAAGCGTACCCAGATCGAAGTATCTTCGGTTTCCTATCGGGTGAAGCAAGAAAACAAAGTTAAAGTTGGCTACATTAAGCTCGTGGAATTCAGCTCCCACTCTACCAAGCAAATGGAGGATGCCATCAGAACGCTGAACCGCGAAAAGGTCAATGCTTTTATCCTGGACTTACGGGGTAATCCCGGCGGCCTGCTGCAAAACAGCATTGAAATCACTCGCCTCTTTCTGGGCAGCGGCGTGATCGTGAAGACCGTCGATCGGCAAGGCAGCAATGAACAGTTCCGAGCAAATCAGACGGCGATCACCGAGCTGCCTTTGGCTGTGTTGGTGGATGGTAACTCAGCCAGCGCCAGCGAAATCATGGCTGGCGCCCTGAAGGACAATAAGCGCGGCACTATTGTGGGCACCCCAACCTTTGGCAAAGCCCTAGTCCAGTCCGTCCATGGCCTGAAAGACGGCTCCGGGATGGCCGTGACAGTGGCCCATTACTTTACGCCCAATGGCACCGACATCGGCCACAAAGGCGTTGCACCAGATATTCGGGTGGATGATGGTGGCCTGCGCGCTTTTGGCGGGGATTCCAGCGAAATCGTTGGTTCTAGCAATGACATTGCCTACCAAAGCGCTGTCAATCTCTTCCAGAATCTCCGACCCGCATCGGTGAGCCGCAACCCTTAGGAATAAGATTCATTATTTAACTGAAATTCAATGCATCCATTGGAAGCCCTCACCCCCAACCCCTCTCCCAGGTGGGGAGAGGGGAGCCGGAACGCAAGCGAAGTCTCTTGTCTTGAAAAAGTCCTCCACTTGCGGAGTTGATGCGGTCGGGTTTCCCGACCATGCAATCAACCCAAGCAGGGGAAACCCCAAGACCGGATTTTTCGCTGCTCCCTCTCCCTACTTGGGAGAGGGCTGGGCGTTGCCCTGAGCGAGCCGAAGGGGTGAGGGTGGTCGATAATTGTTATTAATTGTGTCATCCCGGCGCTGAGCGTGGGGATATACTCTTGGAAACTCACACAAACAAATTTTTAGGGACGATCGACAGGCCCGGAAACAGGGGGTCAGAAATTTCTTGATCGTCCCGATAGTTCAACGGAGCATCATCTGGGCCAAAGATGGTGATGATTTGCTGTACCGGATCGACGACCCAAACCCGATCGACACCTCCAGCTAAATAAAGTTGGGCTTTTTGAGCCATCTGTTCCATGGGTTGGCCGGGGGAGATGATTTCGATCGCTAGCTCTGGAGCCACCGGACAGGCAGTGTTTTCATTCCAAGCTGGCGAGAGGCGATCGAAGGAAACATAAATTAAATCTGGGACGGGAGTCGAGTCATCATTGAGTTCAAAAGCCCATTCAATGCCCACTCGACCATAGGATGTTGCCCAAGCTTGGAGCAACATAAAAATTTTGCCCGCCGATCGAGAGTGAAAGTACTTGGGAGACATTTTGGGTATTGCAGTTCCACTAATCAATTCATAGGTCACGTCCTCAGCCGTAGCCGTCAATGCCCAAAATTCTGACTTGGAGAGTTTTTTTACACTAGTATTGACCATAAAAAATCCTCGAACTGCTGCACTCAATCTAGCATTTTGGCCCCAGCCGTCGCCACTGCTGAGGTGGGGGCGTGAGGAATTCGTAGGAGCCGGAGGGTGCGCCGGGGGCGGCGGTGAGCACGATATCGAAGGAAAGGGAGACCCGTAGTTCCGCAGTTTCGTTGGTGGTAACGGCGTGGCGTTGTTTGGCCGGGAACAGTAGCATCCGGCCTTCCACCGGTTCGTAGGCAATTTGCAGCTGATTGAAATAGTTATCTTCATCCACGATCGCCGTGTTCTCGCTGCCCAAGCCGGGACAGACTTCATTGACCCTAGCATCATCAAAAAACACCAGACTGCCTGGATCTAAACTGGCGACCTCGGGAATAGCGATGTAGTAGACGGCGCTGAGGTGAGCACTGTTATGGCAATGGGGGCCCACCTGTTGTTGAGGGCGAGCGACGATCGGCCACCCCCGTTGGACATATAGCTCGATCTGGCTGAGATCGACACCAATGTTTAGTAAGTAGATCTCCGCCTGTTGCTGCAACTGCTCCACCACCCAAGCAAAACGCGGATCCTGATGAATTTGCTGCACGCCATGCAAGTCGCCAGTCCAAGCCATTTCTGGATAAGCCCGGCGATCGTCGCCCGCTTGCTCTAGCTGCAAGACGGTTTCCAGCAAGGATTGCCGATGCTCGGCGGCGGCTGGCAAATCTTCGTAATAAATAGCCAGCGGAAACCAGGCTTCGATCGGCATTTTCCTCTCCTACACATTGATGATGGTGAATCACACTCGGCAATCGGCCAGTAGTCTACCATTAGTTACCGGAGATATTTAGGATGTAGAAAAAAATTGCCCAAGAGTAGATAATTTAAAGCGATCACTGGCTGCTAAGTTCCCCAGGGATATTCAAGGATATATGGCAAAGATGCCTTCATCCAGCAAGTCGATCGGCAAGCAGCCCAGAGAAACGTCGCTCTGTAACATTTCTAAAAATTCCTAGCGTTCGTTATGCTAAACTCCTGAGGTTAGCGAGCTGAATTGGCAATAATTGTCAAAAAGGGGAAAGAACGGCGAGATTCCGTCACTGTCCCGCAACTGTGAACAAAAGCCATAGCTTTTGCAGTCAGAACACCCTATGGCCGCCCTGTCGTTTCTGCGAGGTACAGAATGTCATCGAAAATTCGGAACCGAGCCATGCACCTATTAGCCATGGCCGGTCTTAGCACTTACTTAATACTAGGTGGCGCAGCCCCAGCCCAGGCCATGCACATCATGGAAGGCTTTCTGCCTCCGGCCTGGGCGCTCTTTTGGTGGCTGGCCTTCCTCCCCTTCTTTTTCTGGGGTCTGCGATCGCTCACCCTGATTACCAAACAAAATCCCGAGCTGAAGCTATTGTTGGCTCTCTCTGGAGCCTTTGCCTTCGTTCTATCGGCCCTGAAGATTCCTTCGGTGACCGGTAGTTGCTCCCATCCCACCGGTACCGGCCTAGGAGCAGTCTTGTTTGGGCCGAGTGTGATGTCCGTGCTGGGTTCCATGGTGCTACTTTTCCAAGCCCTGCTGCTGGCCCATGGCGGACTGAGTACCCTGGGGGCTAATGCTTGGTCGATGGCGATCGCTGGCCCTTTTATTGCCTACTGGCTCTACCACGCGGCGGTGCGGCTGACGGGCAGCCAGGGCTTGGCAATTTTCTGCGCGGCAGCCCTCGGGGACTTAGCAACCTATCTAGTGACGGCTATTCAACTCTCGCTGGCTTTTCCCTCACCGAGCGGCGGAATTCTGGCTTCGTTGATCAAGTTCACTGGCATTTTTGCCACCACCCAAGTGCCCTTGGCCATCAGTGAAGGTTTATTGACGGTGCTGGTCTGGAATTGGCTACAAGCTTATAACAACGAAGAATTAGCGACTTTGAGATTAGTTAAGTATTCGGATAGATAAATTATATGAAAGTCCCTGCAGATAGTAAGAAAATTCAAAACTGGCTATTAATTGGCAGTGTCCTGGGGCTAACGATATTGCCCCTGATCATTGTCAAAGATGGTAAGTTCGGCGGCTCCGATAACCAAGGCCAAGAAGCTATCACCAATATTCAACCCAGCTATAAGCCTTGGTTTCAGTCTATTCTGCAGCCCGCTAGCGCCGAGATTGCTTCGCTCTTATTTGCGACCCAAGCAGCCCTAGGAGCCGGAACTATCGGTTATATAATTGGGTTATACAAGGGCCGCTCGGAAGGGAAGAAATCCCCCCCAACAGATCCCGTTGGCGGAGCCTCTCCTCTTGAGAATCGACCGTGAACTACCATTTAGATACCCTGGCCTATGGCAACAAATTGCGGGGCTTGCCGCCCTGGCAAAAACTAAGCCTGGGCCTGGGCACCTTGTTGATCGCGCTGTTTGCCCATTGGCCGGTGCATGTAGCGATCGGGCTGTGGCTGATCTGGTGGACAGTAGTCTATGCCGGAATTCCTTGGCGCTTTTACTTGAGTCTGCTCCTGGGAGTATTTTCTTTTTTGGCAGCGGGATTACCAGCGATCCTGATTAACTTTGCTTTTCATCAGCAAAAAATCCCCAGTCTGTGGAGCTGGTCCGTGGGCGGCGGACAGGTTTATATTAGTCCAGTGGCCTTGGCACAAGTGGGTGGAATTCTGTCTCGATCGCTGGCCAGTACCACTTCGCTATTTTTCATTGTATTGACGGTGCCCTTCGCGGAGTTGGCCATGGTGCTGACCAAGATCGGCGCGCCGAGTATTTTAACGGAGCTGTTGCAGCTCTGCTACCGCTTTATTTTTTTGCTGACGACGGTGGCCCAGCAAATGTCGATTTCCCAGCAGTCTCGGGGCGGTTATCGGACTCATCGCCGGGCGATGTATAGCGTCAGTCTGCTGATCCGCCAACTGATCCAGCGCACTGCTCACCGTTACCAGCAGTTGGCCATCAGCATTCAGGCCCGGGGCTTTAATCAAGAGTTTCGGTTCTGGCAGTCGGAGCAATATGAGTTTTCGGCCCGCTATGGAGGGGAAGCGATCGGGGGTTGTCTGTTGCTAGTATTGGCCGAAGTTTTGTATCGAATTTATTTTCTTCCGGGTTCCTGAGGGCGATCGCCGAAGGATTCTAAAGTTAATGCTGACAAGGTTTTCCCGATGAGTTCTCAGATGCTGGGTTGTGTCGTTTTGCTGTTGTTTCTATTAGCATTGCACGCCTACGATCGCAGCCGGAGCAACCCTCGGTCTCTAGCCGATTACAATTGGGTGGTGCTCTTCAATCCATTGTCACCCAACGTTTATATCAACAGGGGCTATTTCCGATATCACAAGTTGCAAGATCTGCGCGGAGCGTTAGCGGATTACAACCAAGCAATCGCTCTCGATCCCAAGATGGCGGATGCATATCATAACCGAGCCTACTTGCAATATTTCGGCTTTAATGATCTCCCCGGTGCTTTGGCGGACTACGATCTGACCATCAGCCTCAATCCGGCCATGGCCGAAGCCTATTTTCATCGAGCTTACTTAAGAAATGATAGATTGCAAGATTCCCAAGGAGCTTTAGCAGACTACGATCGAGCAATTGCCATCCAGCCCACCATGGCAGATGCCTACTATTACCGAGGTCATCTCAAAAATTCTAAATTCCACGATCCCCAGGGAGCTCTAGCAGACTACAGCCAAGCCATTGCGATCGATCCCCACAGAGCTGAGATTTATTATCATCGAGCCTATTTGATGGATTTCCATCTCAACGATCGGACGGCAGCTCTCACAGACTACGATCGAGCAATTGCCTTGGAGCCTAGAATGGCTGCGGCTTACGTGGGACGCGCCTCCTTGAAAGATCGCCGATGGAACGATCCAGAAGGAGCATTAGCCGATTACAACCAAGCAATTCAAGTTAACTCTGGAACGGCGGCAGCTTATTTGGGTCTTGGTTATCTCAGCATATCTAGGCTAAACGATATCCAAGGCGCATTGATCAATTACGATCGGGCAATTATTCTAGATCCTGAATTCGCTGCTGCTTACGAACATCGTGGCATATTAAAGTTTCAGAATATGAATTATCTATCAGAAGCATTGGCCGATTGCGATCGAGCGATTACCCTGAACCCCCAAGCATCATCAATTTGTGGCTTGCGCGGTGTGCTAAAAGCAGAGCTAGGCGATTATTCAGGAGCTACCCTAGACTACCGACAAGCGCTGGATCTGGAACCCAGTACAGCCGAAGATTACATCAATCTAGGGATATTGAAGGCCGAGCGGCTGGGAGACCCCCAAGGAGCCTTGGCAGATTATAATCGGGCAATTTCGATGAATCCAGAGCTGGCAGAAGCCTACGGTAACAGAGGATGGCTGAAGGCGGAGCATCTGAATGATCCCCAAGGAGCATTGGCTGATCTCGATCGAGCAATTGCAATAAATCCTCGGCCTGCAGGAGATTACGGTAACAGGGGATATCTGAAGGCGAAGCATCTGAATGATCCCCAAGGAGCATTGGCCGATCTCGATCGAGCAATTGCGATAAATCCCAAGCTAGCCGGAGCTTACAGCGATCGCGGTCAGCTCAAAGCCGAGCAGTTGAATGATTTGGAGGGTGCTGTAGCTGACTATCATCAGGCGATCGAACTCAGACCCCAAATGGCCGCAGCCTATGTGGGCCGAGCCAGGCTGAAGAAAAACCAGCTCAATGACCGCCCTGGAGCAATCCAAGATCTGCAAAGGGCCGCTCAGATTTATCGACAGGAACGGGCTGTAATTTGGCAGATCCGAAGATCCAATGCTGCGGCGTAGCTAACTGAAATCTAAGCAGCAGGCAATTTCCAGAGGCTCTGGTCCCGGAGGACGGGTACTCCCGTATCGAGTTGCAGCAAGTTAGCGGTTATGATTGGGAGAGTTTTACGCAACAGCTATGCCCGATCAACTACTGGAAATGCGGGATGTGTACTACACCTATCCCTTGGCCACGGCCCCGGCGGTGCGCGGGTTGAGCTTTGGCATTCCACGCCAGCGCAGAACGGCGCTGATCGGACGCAATGGTTGTGGGAAGTCCACCATGTTTTTGTTAGCTGATGGTCTTTGTCGCCCGGAGCGAGGGGAGATCTGTTTAGATGGAGTAGTGCTAAAGTTCGATCGACCCACATTGAATCGTTGGCGACAGCGGGTGGGCTTGGTATTCCAAGATCCAGAGCAGCAGTTGGTGGCTCCGACGGTGGAGGCTGATATTTCCTATGGTCTGTGTAATCAGGGCTTGCCGATGCCGGAAGTGGAGCGGCGGGTACAGCAGACTTTGGCAGATTTTCAGTTAACGGAGCTGGCTCGATCGCCTCTGCATCATCTCAGTTTGGGCCAAAAGAAGCGGGTGAGTATCGCGGGGGTAATGACTTTACGCCCGGATTTGTTGTTGCTGGATGAGCCAACGGCCTATTTGGATCCGGTGCAAACTCGCAATTTATTGGTGGAACTAGAGTCGATCGAGCAGGCGGGGACGACATTGCTAATCGCCACTCACGATCTGGATTTTGTCTATCAGTGGGCGGATTGGGTCATGGTGATGGATGGGGGGCAGTTGCTGTTGGAAGGGGAGACGCTGGAGGTGTTTAAGAGGCTGGATGGTCTGCCAGACTATAGTTTGGGGTTGCCGCTGTTGTGGCAGATGTGGCAGGCGTTGCCGCTGGAAGTCAGGAAAGGCCAGGTGCCAAGGTCGATCGAACAGTTTACCGATGCTGTGCAGTAGTTAAATGTATGCAATTCGCCCAAGGCGAGGGCCGATCAGGATTCCTAGGCACAAAGACACCACGCCCACTGCGATCGAGAACGTGAGTGCGGGCTGACCCATACCGTTGGACTATGGCAAAAGTAAATTGTGTGATATAATATTAAAAACTATACTAGTTGATCGCGACAGCGTTTAGGCTGAATGAATTCGGTCTAAACACCCAATTTAGGGGATTAGACGGAAATTTTTCGGGCTAATCACCCTTTCTACTGGGTATAGGCGGAAATTTTTCTACCTATACACCTCTTGAGAAGATTAGGCAGAATTCTTTCAGTCCAACCACTAGTTAGACTGCTCAACATCTTGTTGCGGTTGCACTTCAAGGTCTTTGTCCATAATGAGTAAGCCATTGAATCTTTACTAATCGAATGTCTGAATTAACTTCTGCGTTGGAAAGAATAAATGCATGGTATCAAGAGAAACAGACTAGGTCTGTCTTTCAACCAGGACTTCCTCGCAATGTTATTAATAATCTGGTTAAAGACCTGCCATTCTCAGTCCCTGAAGAATTATGTGAGCTTTACGAGTGGTGTAACGGTTCATCTGAGGACTCAGATGCGATTGCATTTCACCAACAGTATTTATTACCTCTTGAGCAGGCAGTGAACCTTCGACAAGATCGGTATGGCCTAAATTATGGAGATGATACCTGGCAGGATGATCCGAGTTGGTTCCCAGCTTTTAAGCTTTGGTGCGATCGTGTATTTTATGTTGTAGTTTTAGGTGATGAGAAGAAAAGCTCCGTGAGGATTTACGATCCGGAATGTCAGGATTACAAGGTTTATTATGAGAGCTTGACAAAATTGTTATTACATAGCGCAGAGTGGCTTGAATCAGCTCAATATTCTGAAAATGCTCAATCCTGGGAAGTGGAGCGAAGCATTGATGCAAAATTAACAGTTAAATACCGGATTCTTGAGTCAGTCAATCGAGAGGATTTAAACTGGGCTGGGCAATAAAAATGAGTCCATATTACTTCATTACAGCACATGCGGTATAGCCATTCCATTGTGTAAGGGCAATACTCAGTAGTCGGCGAGTTGCATAAAAAGCCCTGTCTGGTGATTGGTCATCTACAGAATTGATCGAATTGAGAGGAGACGTTGCGCTAAAATGAATTTATTGTTGCGACTCGAATACCAATGAACTACCAAAGTATTATCACCATGGAACCTGGAAAACGTAGCGGGAAACCTTGTATTCGAGGAATGCGAATTACCGTCTACGATGTTTTGTCCTATCTAGCATCTGGTATGACCCAAGATGAAATCCTACAAGACTTTCCTTACCTTACCGCCACTGATATTCTTGCCTGCCTTAGCTACGCCGCTGATCGAGAACAGCTCACCCTTACTATCGCAGCATGAAATTGCTCTTCGACCATAATCTTTCACCTCGCCTAGTTCTTATTCTTGCCGATCTCTATCCCAATTCTCAACACGTCTTTCCATTGCAAATGGATCAGGATGATGACTGCCTCATTTGGGACTATGCAGTTCAAAATGACTATGTGATTGTTACTCGTGACTCAGATTATAACGATCTGAGTCTTATTCGAGGCTTCCCGCCAAAAGTAATTTGGATTCGGCGGGGAAATTGTTCTACCAAAGAAATTGAAACCATTCTTCGATCATCAGCTCAAGACATTCATAAATTTTTCCAAAACCCATCACTTGGAATACTAACTTTAAGTTGAGACAGTTGAGATCGATCAACAGTAATGGGCGGCAGTCAGGCAATTGAGCGTGAAATTGATATCTTGAAACAATTGGAACATCCAAATATTCCCAAATACCTAACTAGGCTAGAGACTCCAGACGGTTACTGTATTGTCCAACAATATATCGATGCTCGATCATTAGCAGATGTCTTGAAAAGTCCGCAGCTATATACACCAGAACAAGTAAAAGCTGTTATTTGTAAATTACTAGAAGTAATAGTCTACTTACAAGACACTTTCACAGAACCATTGATTCATCGTAATATTAAGCCAGCTAATATTTTAATTGATGATTATAGCAATCCTTATCTAATTGATTTTGGTGGAGCAAAAATAAGTGGAGGTGAAGGAGGAACAACAGTTGTTGTTGGTACATTGGGTTTTATGCCTCCAGAACAAAAACTTTCAATATTCAATCAAACTACTGATATTTACAGCTTAGGTTTAACCATAGTTTCTTGGCTTACCAACACAGAATCCAATGAGATGATAAATATCATTGACCCAGCTACAAACAAAGTTAATAAATTATTAAAAAAGTTGCCTATGTATAGTCCGCGCTTTATCGAGTGGATTGAAAAAATCCTTCATCCTAATTCAAAAGAAAGATATTTTAATGCGAAGTTAGCACTATAGCAGTCCTAAGTCATAATTCGATTTGTGATACAATTATATTTAATGGTTAATCATGTAGGTGTAGATAATGTATAACTTCTTGCTAGAACAGAAGATAAAAGACGAGGAAATTTCCAGCCTAGAATCATTCATCAAAAGCGACATAGATGCTAGAGAACTCAAGAGAGCGATAGCTGTCAAAATGGCTATCGAGGGACATCCTCATAAACTAATATCACAATTATTAGGAGTTGGCAAGGATTTTGTTGGTGATTGGAAAAAGAAGTTTAAAGCCAATGGAATCGAAGGAATAAAATTAGGATATAAGGGATCCGAAAAGTACTTAACCCCTGAACAAATAGTTGAAATATCTGAATGGTTAAGGAATAGACCATACTGGCATTTAGACGAGTTGATTAATCACTTGGATAACCAATATGGAATTGTATACAAGTCGAAGCAAAGCTATTATGATCTTTTTGATTTAGCAAAAATTAGCTGGAAAAGATCTCAAAAAACAACCCTAAATTTGATGAAGCATTAGTAAAAAAAAAGACTGATGAGATAAACAACATTTTGGCCGAAAAGCAGTCAGAGATTGAATCAGGAGAGGTTGTAGCACTTTTCCAAGATGAATGTCATTTGGTTCATGGAAATATCTGTGGATATGTTTGGGGTAAGACCAATGAACGTACTGAGATTCCCATCAAAAATGAAAAAGATCATCAAACATATTATGGTGCGCTAAATTATCAAACTCAAGAACTCACTGTTCAAGCATATCCGGCTGGAAATGGTGAATCAACAGTTGCATTTGTTAAGCATTTACAAGCTAGGTATGGACAAAAGAAGATCATATTAATTTGGGATGGAGCCAGTTACCACAAGTTTGGAGAATTTCGAGATTATTTAGCAACAATTAATGACGGAATTGCTCCGGAAGATTGGCTAGTTACTTGTATTCTATTTGCTCCTAATGCTCCCAAGCAAAATCCAATAGAAGATGTTTGGTTACAAGCTAAAAATCTCTTAAGAAAATACTGGCACCTATGTAGGTCTTTCGAGGCAGTTAAAGTACTATTTGAGTTTTTTACTGACGGACAAAAATTTGACTTCCCTAAAGTTCGTTTGTACCATCCTGTTCGTCAAGCCATTTAGGATTGCTATAGCTACCTTTGCTTGCCGCGATCTTTATCGAAAAGTAGTCCTCAAGTCACAACAGACCATCTCCAAATTCTGATAAAGTTAGGTGAGCAGCAACGGACTAACTCCCGTGAGTCAATACAGACATGATCGCTTCGCCAAACTCTACGTCAAAGCACTCTATAAAACCAAAGGCAACGTCCGCGAGAACATTCCAGTCCGCCGTGATGAAGACCTCGCGATCGACTTGCTCTTTATCGCCGATGCCCAGAGCCTCGCATGGCAAACCGAAGACCTCGTCTGGTTTGATAAACTCATGGCCGTGCATCCCGCGATCATCGTCGAGCATTATAGCGCGTACCTGAGCCTAGACCATCTCGATCGTTGCCAAACTCGCCGAAACCTGCACTGGCAGGAGCGATCAAAAGAGCTAAAGCAGACCCTAAAAAGCGGCTCTGCATACCAAGAAGCCCTCAAACGCGAAAAGCCCTTTACATGGGTTCTCACAGTGAATTGTAGCCAGAACACACTACGCCAATGGGCTGCCCAACCAGAACCCGAACTAGGCGAAGGAATTTACCGTCTGCCCCCAGCCACCATGATGGGTATTGTGGTTCTAGAAGAACTCCCGGCTGGTTCAGAGACCCTGTGGTTAAAAATGTTGAGTTCCAGCCAGAGCTGCCAACAGGCTTTTAGCGCTGTTGAGCAACTCTCTGGCAGTCGTCGAGAGAGAAACGATATACTCAGGGTATGTGCCCAGTACGCAGCCTACTTAAAAGAACGAAATCCCCAAGAACTCACAAATGAGGAAAATGCCATCATGAAAACCCTAGAACAAATAGATGCCTTTTTTGATGTGGAACTTCCTGCTGCGGAACAGCGAGGGCTGAAGCTGGGTGAGCAACAGGGTAAGTTTCAGACGGTGAGTTTACTTGTACGATCACGCTTTGGCAAACAACCGGAAGTGGAAACTGTAGTGGAACGAATGGCTGTGCTGACTAGTGAGCAGTTAGACGTGATCGCCACGGGAATCTTCCAGTGGCAAACCTTGGCTGATGTGGTTGCTTGGCTAGAGCGGCTGGAGCCTTAAACCGTCTCCGTGGGGCGCAATACCCCCAACTTTTGGTGCATCATAAGCGTAAAGCTTGGCATTAGGTCGATCAACAGTAATAGGCGGCAGTCTAACAAGTCGTTGGAGCCGATGTTAAAGATTTGTTGCTTCGACCTAGTTCATGGTCACTACTCAACTTAATCGTTATGCGGCTCACCTACTTAACGTAGCGATGGACGCGGGGCTTAGATTAATAAACTTTAGAGAGGAATTTGACATGGACGAAAATAAGGAACAGACCCAACAAAAACTTTCTTGCACTGAAAGTGAATCTGCAACTCCGAGTGAAAGTTTTCAATCCGAAGTAGCTAAGAATTTATTTCTGCTAATTGGGGACGCAGTCGTTTAGATGACTGTGAGTGGCGCGAAGGTTATTTGACATTCTTTGAAGACGGGCGCTATGACGGTAAGATGAATTTGCGGTGTAACAAAAACTTTTTCTCGTGCGGTGAGATGGGAACAGAGTTTAAGCTTTTAGTTGGCGGCACCGTAGTTTTTTCTTTTCAAGCACCCACTGAGAATGTACCAAGTGCTAGTGACGTAGATATTTATTACAGCGGATGAGGAGAGGCAATTAGAAGTTATTTCAATCAAATTGACATTGACCCCATTCGGGCAGATGCCATGATTCTGCTCCAGTCCGAGGACTCCATCCTGCACATCGAATTCCAAACAATCCCCAAAGAGAACATCCCATTTCGGATGCTGGATTACCGAGTACGTGGGAATCGACGCTACAAAGGGAAGCCCATGCGCCAAGTGGTGATTTACCTCAAGCCCACCACCTCCGAACTCGCCTATCAAACCAGTTACGATTTGGAACGTACCCACCACGAATTTGACGTGGTACGGCTGTGGGAACAACCTGCTGCTCTTTTTCTGCAATATCCAGGACTCTTGCCCTTCGCGGCACTCGGCCAGAGCGAAAGTCCAGCCGAGATGTTGCGCCAAGCTACTCAGATTGTCGAGCAGATCGAGGAACCAACAACACAAGCAAATCTGATGGCTGCCTCAGCGATCCTAGCTGGGTTAAGATTAGAGGAGGACGTAATTTACCGCATAGTGCGGAGGGACATCATGCAAGAATCCACCGTTTATCGCTCGATCCAAAGAGAAGTCCAAGACGAAAGAGATCGGGCAATTGCACTTAATCTTTTGCGAGAGGGCTTGTCGATCGAAATTGTTGCTCGTGGAACAGGGCTATTGATCGAGGAAGTCCAACAACTTCAACATCAAATGAATGCTATTCCGCAAAGCTGAATCCGACTCAAGAGGCAAGAAACCACTTGTGGATACGCAGCATAACAACCCGGTTGGAGCGGACTAGCGAAGTTAGTCATTTTTGTCGCAAGGTCGATCGGTAGCTGCTCAACCGGAACGTTAGACCGATCAATTCGTAGTGAGGGCGCAGCCGTAAAGTTATCTGTTGGCACCTAAAATCGAAGTAGCATGTAGTCATGAGTGAAATAGTGTTTTGGATTTTTTGATGAGATAATTTAGTATTGAGCCAACTTTGAAGCACGAAAGACATTAAGATTTTAACCCTCCAAGCTTTAAATCTTAGTAGCAGGCATACTATTACAAATATGCGTTCCATTGGTAAAGACTATTCTGAAAAATAATTAGGAGGTTGGAGCTATGAATGAGCAAAATCAGTACTTGCGAATCGCCCTTGTTGTCGTTGGGATCGCTTTTCTCCTGATCTATCCGTTGACAAAAATCTGGGTATCAGGCTGGGTATGGCAACCCGATCAATCTGAATCTCTACAGATGATTATCGGCATTTATGCAACGCTCGGCATCTTTTTACTATGGGCTTCTCGAAAACCAGAAGACCATCTCAGTTTAATCTGGTTTACTATCTGGTCAAGTGGTGTCCATGGGCTGATCATGGCGGTACAAGCAGTTATTGATCCAGCGGAACGTGGACATCTTGTTGGTGATGTTCCAGCAATGATTTTGGTGGCAATTGTCCTTGCTTTCTTAGCATCACGCGAAGTGATGCCAGCGAATGAATGAATGTGGCTTGACAAATCAAATGCAACGAACAGACAAAAGCACTGGGGGTTGAGTTAAACTAGAGACATTTTACGCGATGGAGGATCGAATGCTAGATGGTTTCCCTTGGGCCTACACTCTAGTCACTGGAATGATTGTCAACATCGTTGATGTTGCTTGTACTCTTTTGTTCGCCGCTCAGCAGTGGGAAGCAGAGCTAGTCAGACAAGGATTAACCCCCTCCAAGTTCACGCCACCCTACTACATTCTCACGAATTTCATTGGGGGAATAGTGGCTTCATTTATCTATTTCCAACTGGCCAAATCCATAGCCCCCGGTCCAGCTACAGCATTGCTAACCGCAGGGTTGATGTGGCTAGTCACCAGGATTTATGGAGGTGGCCATGTGGTGATGGGACAGATGCCTCTATCAATTTTTGTCACCATGTCGGCAGGGTTGGGTGCTGGTTACATTGCCGGCTGTCAAGCTTTTCGCTTCCTGCTCGGTCACTGAAATCAATTTTAATCAACGGGCGAAATGACTTCCGCCACTAGCTCTGGGGCCAGGGGACAAGCCATGTTTTGCTCTTAGGTTGCTGGAAGGCGATCTAAAGACATGGAATTCGGTGGCACAGCCTTCCTTTGGGGGAAATCGATTGTTTCGCTAGAATCATGGAACTCGATTCGATCTATGATGGACGTGCAATTCGGGTAAAATTTTCGGAGAAAAACTGTGACCATAGCCGAACTCTTTGAGAAAGGTGGGGTGGCCATGTGGCCCCTAGCATTTCTGTCGATTTTGTCTCTGGCCACCATCATAGAACGGTGCTGGTTCTGGGTCAGCATCCTCAGCCGCGAGCAACAGACGATCAATCGCGTGATCGATGCCGGTTCCGCCAACCACTGGGATCAAGCCATCCAAGTGGCCCGTCAAGAGCGGCACCGCCCGATCGGTCGTTTCCTTTATGCTCCCCTCAAGCGCACCCAGCCCGACCCCGAAACCTTCAAGCTGGCTCTAGAAGCTGCTGCCGAAGACGAACTCGCCGCCATGCGGCGGGGCGAAAAAACCTTGCAGGCGATCGTCGCCCTCTCTCCCCTGCTCGGATTGCTCGGCACCGTCCTAGGCCTCATTCGCTCCCTCAATGGCATTAAGCTCTCGGACCTCACCAATAGCACCGGCAGCCCAGTCACCTTAGGGATTAGCGAATCCCTAATCAGCACCGCCACGGGCATGGTCGTAGCGATCACCACCGTGGCCTTCTACTGGTTTTTTCAAGGTCTCCTCTTCAAGCAAGTAGCCCTATTTCGCAAGGCTGGCAACGAGCTAGAACTGCTCCACCGGGAACGCTACCTAAAATCCGCTGGCCAGTGGGACACCAGCGGTAAACTCAGCCCCCAAGAAGAAACAGGACTATTATGAAAATCAATCTGAACAATGGTGGCGATAATGCGCCCAGAGTAGAAGTGGTGCCGCTCATTGACGTTATTTTCTGTATTCTGACAGTTTTTCTGCTTTCTGGACTTCAGACTGCCCGCCAGCAGGCGATCAACGTCGATATTCCCCAGGCCAAAACTTCCGAAACCCAAACCCGCGAAATGCTGATCGTGGGCTTGGATGCGGAAGGACGGATTTTTGTAGATCAACAACCCTATCTTCAGGATGCCCTCCGCCAAAGGGTGCAGGGCTATCGAGTGGACAAACCCAATGGCTCCGTGGTGCTCTATGCCTCTAAGCAAGTCCGCTACGAGCGCGTGATGGAGATTTTGGATATGCTGCGGCAAATCGCCGGTGAAAATGTCGCCCTAGCCACCGCTAATCCCACAGTAGCCACTACTAGCCCAGCTCCCAGCGGGTCTACTTTCAATCCCACCCAGTCTAATTTCTCGATACCGAGTGGCACAGTTCCAACCACAGTTCCAACCACAGTCCCTGCACCCAATACCAGCAGTCCATCGGTCTTCCCAATACCCACAGCTAGTAATAATCCCAAGCGTTAATAAGTTCACCCGCACCAAGGCAACGATTGGGTACACTAGATCCTAAGAATTCAGGGATTTTCCAATGCTGCTACCACACCACCGCCTCGCTATCCTTCTTCATGGTGGCATCAAAGGCCAACAGGGCAAAACTGGACTGACTGTCCTACGCTACAGCCCCAACCCCGTAGCTGTGGTCATCGATCGCGAAGCCAGCGGCGAATCTGTGCTGAAAAATACCGGTATCGATCGAGCTGCCCCGATCGTCGGCGATATAGAAGCGGCCCTAGCCTACCAGCCCGATGTCCTAGTCATTGGCATTGCCCCCTCCGGCGGCCTGGTACCCGATGAATGGTGGCCGGAGCTGCGGGCCGCCGTGGCCGCTGGCATCTCGATCGTCAACGGACTCCATACTAAGCTAGCTGGCCATCCGCAACTGCCGCCATTACAACCAGACCAATGGATCTGGGATGTGCGACAGCCCCCCGCCACCACCCGGATCGGCAGTGGTGCAGCCCAGCAACTCCCCTGCCAGCGGGTGCTCATGGTCGGGACAGACATGGCGATCGGTAAAATGTCTGCCGGTCTAGAGTTACAAAAAACCTGCCTGACCCAAGGCATAAAATCGACCTTTGTCGCCACCGGTCAAGCGGGTCTGATGATTACGGGGAGCGGCGTCGCCCTAGATGCGATCAAAGTAGACCATGCCGCAGGCGCGATCGAGCAGACCGTCCTAGACCATGCCCCCGGCCAAGATCTATTGATTGTGGAAGGCCAAGGTTCCATCCTGCATCCTGGCTCCACTGCCACCCTCCCCCTGCTGCGCGGCAGTCAACCCACTCAGCTAATTTTGGTACACAAAGCCGGTCAAACCACCATCCGCAACTGCCCGGATGTTACGATCCCCCCCCTACCAGCGGTGATTCAGCTCTACGAGCAACTCGCTACGGCTGGGGGAGCCTTTGCCCCTGCCCCCGTGGTGGGGATCGCCCTCAATGGGCGAGAATTAGCCGATCAAGACCTGCAACAATACATGGAGCAAGTTACCGCCGAAACCGGCCTACCCTGCACCGACGCGGTGCGCTTTGGGGCCGGATCATTACTAGCCGCCATCCTCCGCAAAGCCCCTAAATCATTCTAATTTTTTGTATGTGATTAGCGTCACTTGTTTAGTAGATCTAGATCTTAACAACTGATAACTTCTTACTAAAACCCGCTAGCAGCAGCTAACTGGCGGATTGTGGAATGGATGATCAATCTTCTGCAATCCGCCATTTTGCTGATTGATTTGATTATTAATAGCTTTTTTAATGATTGCTATCCAAATAGCTCCATTAGTACTATGGTTTAGAGCTAGTCCGTGCAATGGGTCTATGGAAATCTCAAAAAAGCCTCAAGCATTTTAATTTTGTCCGAATTTTTATCACTTTTTTTGCAATCGAAAACACGGTTTTAACATCACTGCTTTGACCCAAAAACTATGCCGGACTCTATCCTCCTCCCCACAGCCATCGATCCGTTGGTCAGTTCCTCAGCAGTTCTACCTCTCAGTGGTTTGGGGTTAGAACTGATTTCCTTACAGGAACGCTCCGCAAACGCTTTGCCACCCAGCCTCGCCAGCAGTTCACCGATTACAATATTGCCGGTCACACCAATTGACAACGGATTAAACAGTGGATTAGTACCAACAACGGCCAATACTCAAGCAGCATTATCAGCAGCTCTATTGAAAGACAATGGAGATAGCGATACCGATCGCATTACCAGCATTCCCGATATCATTGGGAAAATCGATCCCGCTGTGAATGTCGATAAACTGCTGGGCAAGTTCAAGACCCAGGAGGAGTACACCGATTTAACTACCAGGTTAGGGTCAGATGGAAAATTTGAGTTCGATCGCCAAAAACTAGGCCAAATTTTCGGCACAGCATTGGCTGATGGCTCCTTCGAGCTAGATTTACAAGCAGTCTCGCCCAATGGCAGCACCAGCAAAACAGCGGTGCAATTCACCTTGGATAGCTCGATCTTCGATCCCCAAGCTACCAACCGCATCACCAAAATTGACGATCGGGATATTGGGAATAGCTCCAATCAATTCAAATACAATGGTAATTGGAATCAATCCAAAGAGTGGAATGCATACGGCCAGACAGCGAGCTGGACTAATGAAGACAACGCCAGCTATGAAGTGAAATTCAATGGCACCCAAGCCAAGCTTGCTAGTATTCGCAACCCCTGGGGCGGCATTGCCGGCATCAGCATCGATGGTGGCCCAGAAGTCTTGGTAGATACCTATGGTACCGACTGGCAGAATCGGACCCTGTATCAAACCGATCAACTAGCTGCTGGCGATCACACCATTAAAGTGCGGGTCACCGGGCAGAAAAACGCCGCTGCTGGGGACGACATGATTTCGATCGACTCCCTAGAGATCAGCACCCCTATGATCCGCACTGCGGCCACTAACACTGCGGCGATCACCACCACCGATATTCCCAACACCGTAGTGATTGACGGCGAGTTAGCCAAAATCAATGGAGCCAACCAAGCCTTGATTCGCGGCAGCACCCCCAATCCGCTGATTGCCTTTTTGGCCAAAGATGATGGACTGAGCTTTACGGATCGCATAACCAGCAATCCAGCTGTCACCGGCACGATCGCCACCTATTTTGGTGTAAATCAACTGCTGGCCAAATTCAAGAATCAAACGGAATATTGGGATTTGACTAGCTCCCTGGGCACCGATGGGCGTTTTCAACTCAGCCGCTCCCAGCTAGCACAGGTTTTTGGCAGCAATCTAGCAGATGGCTATTATCAACTAGACCTCAAAGCCGTATCTCGGAGTGGTGATACCAACCAAACTGCTCTGCAATTTACTTTGGATAGTTCGATCACCAATCCCACCGCCACGACTCGAACCATTAAAATCGATGATCGGGATACGGGCACGGGATTAAATCATTTTCAATACGGCGGCAACTGGAATCGTGCCCAAGAAGGCAATGCTTACGGGCAAACCGCTAGCTGGACTAACGAAATTGGTGCCAGCTACGAGGTGAAATTCTCCGGCACCCAAGCCAAACTTTATAATACCAGCAATCCCTGGGGCGGCATCGCAGCCATTAGTGTGGATGGTGGTGCGGAGACCCTAGTAGATACCTATGGCACCGACTGGCGAAATCGGGTGCTATACCAAACTAGCAGCCTCGCCGATGGCGAACATACCATCAAAGTGCGCGTGACTGGCCAGAAAAGCGCCACCTCCGGCGACCACATGATTTCGATCGATGCCCTAGAAGTTACTTCCCCGATCGTCCGGGCGGCCTCCAGTCAGACTGCTTCGATCGATCTGTCTACGATCAATGCCAACAGCAATGCCCTGCTATTCTCGCCCTATACCTGGACAGCCACGGGTAACGGGGCCCAAACCAGCAACGCTGGAGCCTATCTGAAGTTCCGCTTCAATGGCACCCAAGCCACCTTAAATGTGGATAACAACGGTCTGACTTCTTTCCCATTACTAGATGTATTTGTCGATGGCAAGCAAGTCGCCGACCAACTCTGGTTGAAAAATGTCACCAATGGTCAGGCCAACATTTATAACGGCAGCGCTGGCAACCACGATGTAGTGGTCTATTTCCGTCGCCGAGAAATCTTTGATGGCGCAAATGCCAACGTGGCTGCCCGCAAGATTAATGACTGGTCTACGGATGCGGAGCACCTACGAGTAACCGGCGTCACCGTAGATGGGGGAACTGGTTTCTTAGAAAACACCTTCCGCCGCGATAAAACTGCCGTTTTCTTCGGCGATAGTATTACGGAAGGAGGCCCCCAGGTCTTTGAACCCACTGCGCCGGATCGACCGGTGGATTATCCCTATGCCAACGTCCCCAACAATGCTGCCTACAAAACCTATGCGGCACGTCTCGGGGATTTGCTGGGCGTAGACTACGGCCAAGTGGGTTGGAGCGGCTCCGGTTGGCTGCGGCCGAATACGCCCACGGGCAACCCGCCTTTCGCTGATAGCTGGCTGCGCTATAACGGCCAGAGCAGTGCTACCCGCGATTTCAATCCCCAACCGGATTATATTTTCGTGAATTTGGGTACCAATGATACGCCTTTTAATAGCGGCGAAAATAGCCTCAATTTCAATGTAACTGATACGGCCTATAACTGGATCAAGTCAGCACGGGAGCGGGTGCCGGGAGCGGAGATTTTCGTGATATATCCTTTCAATCAGACCAAAAATGCCGAACTACGGCAGGCGATCGTGCGCTATCAGACTGATTTTCCAGCCGATCGCCAAGTCCATGCCCTGAACCTAGGCGCTGAAGGAGCGAGGGGGCTACCGGTACCCTATCAAGATTCTCTGTATATCGCGGACTTTGCGGTGGATGCGGTACACCCCACGGCCAGTCGGCACCAGACCTTAGCTGGTTTGCTGCTGGACAAGATCGAGCCGACGATCGGCATTAGCAACACCACCATCGACGATCGGAATACTGCTTCCGGTACCGGTGTAGCCACGGTGAAATATGTCGGCTCTTGGCAGTCCGTCGCCGAGTCCGGCTCCCTGAATGGCGACAACCACGTTTCTGGCACCACTAACGATACCTACGAAGTCCAGTTCTACGGCGATCGCGTCCAACTCTTTGGCACCAAAGGCGCACAAAGGGGTATCGCCGCCATCTCGATCGACGGTGGGGCAGAAGTGCTCAGCGATCTCTATAGTGCCAGCTCGGTTTCTGGTGCCACTGTCTATCAGAGCGCAACCCTGAGCCGTGGCTACCACACGATCAAAGTGCGGGTCACTGGCCAGAAGAACGGAGCTGCTACGGGCACCTCGATCGCTCTAGACAAACTAGTAGCCTATTAACGACTAAGCACCCTGTCTTCATCACGGCTAATTATAAATTCATTCAGTTGTCCATCCTTAATTATTGTCAAATAGTAGCTTGCGCTGTTTAAGTATCCACATATCAATTGTGTTGCAAGCACCATTAATTCCTGGAAGAACAAGTAAAGATGTTAATATTCCGAGAATTGGTAATATCCGTCGAGTCAGCCAGTTTTCATTATCAACCATCAAGCTGTAAAAAGAAGCATCCATGTGCGGAGGATCGCTGATTTTTTGGTGAATAATTCAAACTCAAAAATTGTTCATTAAAAAATTCTCCATCAAGATCAAATTCTTCCGACGACTTATAAGAATCGACATATATGGTCAACATCGGCCCATCGTCCTCTCTCCTGAAAAAGTTTTTGCCCCTTGGTAGATATTATCGCTGCTGGGTCATAGCGATAACTGTAGCAACATCAAGATTGGGAAGTCCAGGTAACCTTGGCAAGATATTGGTGCCAGCATAAACGATCGGTAGTTCTGCTGCTTGCCATACCCAAATTTGCTCGCGCTGAATATCAATCAGCCATGCTAGTTGAGTACCATTGATCAGACAGTGGAGAATTTTATTTTGCAAATCGAGGATGCTTTGATCAGGCGATCTAATTTCAACCATCCAATCAGGAGCACCTGCAAAAGGGCCATCAGTTTGAGGCAATCGATCAATCGCAATTACCGCAATATCAGGAACTGGTGAAATCGGGGAAATAATGCAGCGTAGTTCCTGAATAGCTTCATATTGATCAGTACTCTGGTTGATCCAGTTCACTAAGTTTCGTTGAAGGCGGGAATGGTAGAGAGTGGGCATGATTTTCTGGCGGGCAGTGCCATTGATAAATTCCCATGCCGGAGAAGCCTCTATATTTGGCTGGGCAAGAAATTCAGCGAGTATTGTAGTGATGGTTGATTGCATTACATCTAAATGGATGGTGGCATCAGATCTGAGCTTTCCATTGTAACGTGAATTTAGGCTAGGTTCATGTCGAGTTAGAGCCTGGGGTCAGCAGTTAGCGATCAATCGATGTTTTTCATGGGCAGTAGGTATTTAAACTTGGAGATGGAGAGACTGGAAGCAAAGAGATGCTTAGGTATACTTGCTTATCGATCTTCAGGAACATCTGGCTTTGAGTGGCCGCTCTTGTTTTCCTTATTAATACTTATCTTAGTCCCTAGAGCTAACATTCAATATCTTAGACTACCGATTACTGTGCTGAGCAGCCAACCTCAGCCCCTAAAATCAACTCTCACCTACCCAATTAGACGACTTGGCCTAGCTCGACTAATAAAACAATTCGAGAAAACCATGTAAGCTAATAATAAAAATCGCAGTGTTGTCCACACAAATTTAAATTTTGAGATTCATCATGAGTATTTTATCCTATGGCCAAGCGATCGATCCAATCATCACCCGCTGGGATCCAAAGAGCTAAACGATCCTTTGCGATGAAAGGCTGGACTCAGGAGTATTTAGCCGCAGAGGTCAACCTCAAAACCCGCCAGCCAATTTGGCGATTTTTGACCGGCAGACCTGTGGATCGGCAAGTTTTTGAGGAAATTTGTGCGGTCTTGGATTTGGACTGGCGAGAAATTGCCGCCGCACCACCAGCAGAGCTTATCGATACGGGAGTCCTGCGGGATCGCGAAATTTTACTGTCGAAAAATGTCCTCAAGGAGGCCATCCCCATAGATATTGATGAGCTAGTGAAGCAGATTCGAGCGCAGCATCGAGAAGCGATCGAAAATCAATGTGGCATTTTGCAGCTCCTGGATATCAGCCATCCGGTGAGCATCGATGATATCTATGTAGACGTAAATATCCTAGAAGAAATTGCCAGTCACAAATGGCTAGAAATCACCGATCTTCAAGAAATAAATCCGGTGGAATTCGATCGAGTGGGCCTAGGGGCGATCGATCTCACCCAAATCCCTGGCATGGAAGCAGTCGCAACCTACAGTAAACTACGGTTGCTGGGCAAAGTAGGAGCCGGTAAAACCACCTTTTTGCAGCATCTAGCGATCCTCTGCAACCGGGGCGAATTCGCCACTCATCAAGTGCCAGTATTTATTACCCTCCGCAGTTTTGCCGAAGAATCAAGAAATAATCACGGTTTTAGCCTGCTGCAATATATTCAGCAAGCATTTTCATCGGAAATCCCAGATCTGGCCGCGATCGAAACATTACTTCAAGCCGGTAGATTCTTGTTATTACTAGATGGCTTGGATGAAGTGCTGAACCAAGACAGTATGGCCGTGCTCAAGGAAATTCGCAAGTTCTCCGAAAAATATCATAAAAATCAATTTTTAGTCACCTGCCGCACCGCCGCCCAAAAACTCCAACTGCATGGGTTTACCGATGTGGAGATTGCCCCCTTCACCCAAGAACAAATCACCATTTTTGCTCGTAAGTGGTTTACGGCACTGACCAAAACCAATGCTCGCTCTGGACGAAATACATCGATCCAGTTTATTCGGAAGCTAGAATTACCGGAGAACTGGCAGTTTCGGCAGCTAGTAGTGACTCCCCTATTTTTACATATGGCTTGCTGGGTATTTCACAGTCAAGAAAAATTCCCCACCAAGCGATCGGAGTTCTACAAGCAGGGGTTGGATTTATTACTCTGCAAATGGGATGAGGCCCGAGGGGTCGAACGGGACGATTTATATAGAGGATTTCTGTTGCCCCAAAAACTGCGGCTACTCAGTCAACTGGCGGCGATCACCTTCGAACAAGGTCAATACTTTTTCAAGCAAGATGATATCGAACGCTATATCGGGGACTATTTGCAACAACTACCCGGTGCTAAGTTAGGGGCCGAAGAGCTCCAGCTCAAAAGCGAAGCAGTACTTAAGGCGATCGAAGCCCAGCATGGCTTTTTGATCGAGCGGGCCCACGGCATTTTTTCGTTTTCCTATTTGGCCTTCCAAGAATACTTCACGGCCCGAAAAATTGTGGCCAGCCATAACCTACACTCCTTAGAAAGTTCTCTGGGCAGATTGGTCACTCATATTACGGATCCCCATTGGCGAGAAGTCTTTTTATTAACAGTGGCCATGCTCCGGAGTGCCGATTCGCTCGTGCAATTAATGAAACAAGAAATCGATGTGCTGGTGGCCGCCGATCCCTATCTCCAAGAATTCTTGGTGTGGGCCAGCGAAAAATCCCGGACAATCCCCTCCCAACCCAGCGCCGCTACCTCCCGCGCATTTTACTTAGCTCTAGTGCAAGATCCCCGCCAGTCATCGGATTTCGCCCTCGCCAGCACGCTCGATCAGGGGATTATCCTAGATGCAGTCTTAGACAACCTGCAATTAAAATGTTCGCTGCCCTGTAGCCCCGACTCCCTCCAAATCACCACTTGCCGAGAGTCCCTCAGCAAAATACTGGGGACAGTTGTAGATGATGATGGATTTTATAAATCCCTGCAACAACTCCACGACGAACTCCCAGCCCTCCACCAATCTTGGGCAAAAGTGTCGATCTGGTGGCAGACTAAGCATCCGAAATGGTTCGAGCGGCTTCAGGAGGCGATCGCCCACTATCGGGATCTGAACTATTGCTGGCAATTTAGCCCGGAGCAACAACAGTTATTGCAGGGCTATTACGATGCCAATCAGCTCTTGCTAGATTGCCTCAATAGTAACTGCGAAGTCACAGCAGCCATCCGTCAAGAAATCGAGGCCACATTATTACTACCGCAGCGAGAACTCGAAGACCGCGAATGGCAAGGGGAATGAGAATTATTGCTTTTTGTAACCAAAGATAATCAAATCAACCAAATCAATCGACAAATGAACCGCTGGTCTGCGATATTAACAAGTGAAACTACGGGTTGGCAGGCTAGGTAGACTGGATTGATAATTACCTTGGCTTGCCAACCCTTTCTTGTTATGGGGGGCACTAAATGATTTTAAAAAACAAAGTTACAGAAACTATCCAGGAAATTGAAAAGATCGTTGGCATGGGCGATCTAGCCGAACTACCAAACTCTCCCACTGGAGATAATATGGTGCGGCTGCAAACAAAAAGTCAGGATAGCTCCGAGCCGATCATTGATCAAGATCGAGAGTGAGACTGGCTGAAAAGTAGCATATGTAGGTAAATACTTATTAGGGATAAGGATGTTGTTTGTACTTGTAGAGCAGCATTCTTATCACTTTCTCAAAAATCAATCAATTTAATCAGGCCCAATGGCTGAAGACTTCGATCAATGATATTTAATCACTGGGTTGGTAGCGACTATGTACAAAGGCAAAGATCTAATCAGCAGGCCAATTGTCACCCATGATACAGGCGAAGCCCTCAGGACAGTAGTAGATTTAATATTTGACCGAGAAGAACATCGGTTACTAGGGTTTCTGTTAGATAGAGGTGGCTGGTTCAGTAACGCCAAAGTCTTACCCCTGCATCTCATGGAAGAGATCGTACGCGACGCCATCACCACAGCCTCCGGTAGTGCCATCCAATGCGCCAGTGCTTTCCCGGCGATTCAGGGGGTTTTGGAGCGCGGAGATGCACCGAAATCAGTGCGGATAGTTACGCTCGATGGTCGTACCTTAGGCATGCTCGTGGACATATATTTCGATGGTAAGACGGGCAAAATAGAAGGCTATGAAGCGGCTGGCGGCATATTCACGGATCCCCATTGCCAGCGATCTTTTGTGCCAGCTGCACATATTTTGAACATTGAGGAAGAATCTGCCTTCGTTTTACCGGAGGTGGCAGATCTATTGGAAAGACAAATTGAGGAACTGCAAAAAGTAGTATATAATACCTTTGGAGAAATCCAACAGACCGCCAAATAAGACCGAAAAAGAGCTTATGATAGCTCAGCCAGAGCCAATCGCCGCCGATCCCAAGGGGTCTGCTCAGATCTAGCGATTTTCCATAAAATCTTACTAACCATCAACGGTTCACTAGGCTTTGATATGATGACTGCGAAAGCCAGGCAAGCTGAGACCAAAGCTAGCGAACAGGAGAGCTAGCACCATGACATTTACTCCCATCACCATCCATGAAATGAAGTTACTGGAGCAGATGCGGCTAGCACGGCTCCGGGAACTCTTTGCCCAAAGCCTATCCCGACTGCCCATATACATCGATCCACAGAACAGACTGAATATCTTTTGCCCCAAGCCAGCGATCATCAACACCTTGCTCGCGGATATTGCCAATCTCCGCAACCATGCTTGGCAGGTCTTGGGAGTCACGAACATCTCGATCTATTTAGTAGAGAAAGAAGACTGGCCGCAGATCTGTAATCAGATATGGCTTAACTAGCCATCGCCTAAAACATCCAAAGTCCCCTTCCCTTGTAAAATGACAGGTGTCTTAGGGATAGATAGAGCAGGGACAATGAAAATACTCATCGTAGAAGACGATCCCATCGCCAGAGCTGCACTAGCCGCCGCCATTGGCGAGCACTACGGTGTGGAAGTAGCAGGAGATGGCAAAATGGGCTTGGAAATGGCCGAAGCTTTCCAGTTCGACCTGATCCTATTGGATGTAATGCTGCCCCAGTTAGATGGCCTGACCATTTGCCAGCACCTCCGCGCTGCTCACTACGAGGTTCCAATTTTGTTGCTCACGGGCAAAGATAGCCGCACCGATCGGATTCTCGGTCTGGATGCTGGAGCCGACGACTATCTAGTCAAGCCCTGCGATATGGAAGAGCTGCTAGCGCGGGTGCGCGCCTTACTCCGCAGGGGCAAAGCGATCGGCTCCCAGTTGCATTGGGCCGATCTGAGCGTGGATCCCTACAGCAACCAAGTTTTCTATGGCGATCGACCCATCCACCTCACCCCCAAAGAATTCAGCCTCCTGGAACTGATGCTGCAAAACCCCCAGCGAGTCTTCAGCCGCAGCGTGATCCTCGATCACCTCTGGGATGTGGCCGAAACTCCCGGGGAAGAAACCGTCAGCACCCACATTAAATGCCTGCGCCAAAAACTGAAGGCCGTGGGTTCCCCAGACCCGATCGAAACCGTCTATGGACTCGGCTATCGCCTCCGCGCAGTCACCCCACCACCAAATCTCACACCACCCAAAACAACCGCTCCCAGTAACGAACAGAGCACTACCGATAAACTAGCCGCTAGCATGGCCAAAATTTGGGAAACCTCCAAAGTTCAGTTCCTAAACCAACTCCAGATCATCGAAACTATCAGTAAAGAATTGGCCCAGGGCCAGATCACCGCCGATCGCCAAGCAGCGGCAGAGCGAGAAGCCCATAAATTAGCTGGCACCTTGGGCATGTTCGGCCTGATGGAAGGTTCGGTGGTAGCCCGCAAGCTAGAACAGCTGTGGCAACTAGTGCCGCCGGAGCCCGTGGAAATCGCCAATTTAGTCCGGCAGCTCGGAGCCGCCATGCAAATGGAAACATCAATGGCCACACCCCATAGCCCATCAAGTCCCCAGCCCCGCCTGGCCATTATTGACGACGATCGAGTGTTAGCCGGCCGCTTGCGGATCGAAGCCCTAGCTTGGGGCTTTCAGGTGGAAATTGCCGCAGATTTAATCACTGCCCGCCATGTAATTGCCACCCACCGGCCTGATGTGATTCTGCTCGACTTGAATTTTCCTGGCCCGAACGATGGGATCTCCCTGCTCACGGAAGTGATGGAACTACAGCCGCCCATCCCCGTATTGGCCTTTACGGGCCGAGGCAACTTAGCCGATCGGCTCCAAGTTGCTAAACTGGGTGGCTGCGTCTTTCTGCACAAACCACTACCGACCCATGCCATCTTGCAAGCAGTCCAAGATGCCCTATCTCAGCAAGACCATGTCAATCGGGTATTGGTGGTAGATGACGATCCAGCGGTGGCCGCCGTCCTCACTAATTTGCTCGCGCCCGTGGGGCTAGAAGTGTTTGGGGTACCGAATCTGCAAGAATTCTGGGATACATTGGACTCGATCGCCCCCAATCTACTGATCCTAGATCTAGAGATGCCCGGAGTCAGCGGTATCGATATTTGCCAGACCATTCGCAACGATCTGCGCTGGCGGCATTTGCCCGTCCTATTTTTCTCTGTCCATGACGGTGCACAGGAGCTAGATCGAGCCTTTGCGGCCGGAGCCGACGATTACATTTGCAAGACAGCACCACCAGCAGAACTAGTCACCCGGATTCGTCACCGCTTACAAAGAGCTGGATGGCGCTATGATTAGGAGAATCACTACCTGATGGAGGGTGTAGACCGATGCCCTTTCCTCCGTTGCTCATGGTCGGAATCGCTAGCATTGCCGTTCTCCTCTGCTTAGTTGCGATCATTTGCTGGCGCACAATCCAGCGCAATTATCAAGAATTACAAGAGCGCACGATCGAACTCCAGTTGACCATCGGAGCAGCAAATATTGGTCTATGGCGGCGGGATTTAGCGACTGATCGGATGACTGCTTCGCCGGAGGTAGAACAGATCTTCAATGTGGCTCCCGGTAGCTTCAGCACCAACCCTCATCTGGTCGAGCAGATGTGTCACCCAGAAGACTTGCCTAAGACCTTAGAGGTGCTATCGAGAGCCGCTCAAGACCGCATTACCTACCAAGATGAATGCCGAATTATCTGGCCCGATGGAACTGTGCGGTGGTTAGAAGTACGGGGCAAGACCTTTTGTGACGAAGGTGGTAAACCAACCCAAGCAGTTGGAACAGTGATGGATATTACGGAGCGCAAGCTGCAGCAGCAGGTGCTAGACCGCGAACGGGTATTGAACGGAATTACCCAGCGCATCAGGTCATCCTTGAATTTATCAGAGATTTTGAATACCACGGTGCAAGAGGTACGACAATTTTTGCAGACCGATCGAGTCATTATTCTGCAACTGGATGCCCAGTGGATCGCTAATGTGTTGGTGGAATCCGTAGATCCCCAGTGGATGTCGATCGCCGGTGTAGAGATTCGCGATCCTTGTGTAGGCGAGAAATATGTAGAACCATTTCGTCAGGGTTTAGTCATCGCCAAGTCCGATATATATGCGGATATCACCGTTGGCTGTCATCGAGAGTTACTAGCCAGCTTCCAGGTTCGGGCCAGCTTAGTAGTGCCCATTCTAAAAGAAGACCATCTCTGGGGACTCTTGATTGTCCATCATTGTGCTGGGCCCAGAGACTGGCAACAGGGAGAAGTAGAGCTGCTGCAACAACTGGCGGCCAAGCTAGGCATTGCGATTCAGCAAGCTGACCTCCTGGCTAAACTGCAACGAGAACTCCAGGAAAAAGCCGCGATCGAAGCCGCTTTGCTGGAAGCCAAAATCGATTTGGAAAAGCGCGTAGCCAAGCGTACTATCAAGCTCCAAGAGTTCGCTGCAGAGCTACAAGATTTGTATAATAACGCACCCTGTGGTTATCATTCTTTAGATGCCGATGGGCGATATTTATTAGTCAACGATACGGAGCTAAGCTGGCTGGGCTACCAAAAAGCAGACGTGATCGGTCGTCCTTTTTCGGAATTCCTCTCGCCTAGTGGCCGGATTATATTCGGAGATAACTTTGAGGCTTTCAAGACCCGGGGGCACATCGATAACCTGGAATTTGAAATGATCCGCAAAGATGGCTCCATCTTACCAATCAGCTTGAGTGCCACGGTGGCTAAGGATATCGAAGATAATTTCCTGATGACCAGATCGACCATTGTGGATATCAGCGATCGCAAAATAGCCCAAGCAGAGCAACAAGAATCAGCCCGCCGGTGGCACACTTTGTTAGACAACGTCCAAATGGTGGTAGTAGGACTGGATCGATCGGGCAATGTGGAATATGTAAATCCTTTCTTTTTGAAGTTAACCAATTATCGGGAAGAAGAGGTACTAGGCCAGAATTGGTTTGAGCACTTTTTGCCCGACAAGGATCATTTTTTCGGCCATGCTTCTTTCGGTGAATTATTAGAGCACGATTTTCGTGGTTATTATGAAAACTCCATCCGCACCAAAAACAGCGGCCAGCGGATGATTGCCTGGAATAACATTCTGTTGCACAACGTGAATGGCACTATTGCGGGCCGCATGAGCATCGGCGAAGATATCACCAAGCGTCAAGAAGTCGATCGCCTCAAGAGCGAGTTTGTCTCTACGGTTTCTCACGAACTACGCACGCCACTCACGGCTATTCGCGGCTCCCTAGGTCTGCTGGCCGCTGGGGTGTATCGCAATAAGCCCGAGAAACATCAGCAGATGCTGGCGATCGCCGCCGAACAAACCGATCGACTAGTGCGCCTAGTAAACGATATTCTCGACTTGCAGCGGCTGGAATCGGGACAGGTCGCTCTGGTGCGCCAAGCCTGCCAGGCTTGGACGCTCATTCATCAATCCGTAGAAATCATGCAAGCCAGCGCCGATATCAGTGGCATTCAGATTTGTATTGAAGGCACAGATGTGACAATCTGGGCGTACCCCGATGCAATTGTGCAAACTTTTACTAATCTAATCGGCAATGCCATTAAGTTTTCACCACCAGATAGTCAGGTATGGCTGAGGGCCGAGCGCCAAGGATCAGAAGTATTATTCAGTGTGCAGGATCGGGGGCGAGGAATTCCGACCGATCGGCTGGAGACGATTTTCGAGCGTTTTCAGCAGGTGGATGCTTCGGACTCTCGCCAAAAAGGCGGTACGGGTCTGGGGTTAGCCATTTGTCGCCGCATCGTGGAGCAGCATGGTGGTAAGGTCTGGGCCGAAAGTACGCTGAATGAAGGGAGTACGTTCTACTTCACCATCTCGACTAGTATTGAAAATATGGAAGCATCATGATTAGCCAACTACCAAGAATTTTAGCGATCGATGACGAACCAGCAATTCAAATGGTCATTGAAGCCTGTTTGGTAGATCTGGGTGGCTGGGCAGTGGTGACGGCTGGTTCTGGACTAGAGGGCTTGGAATTGGCAGCTAAAGGCGAGATCGATGGCATTCTGCTGGATGTGTCGATGCCGGGAATCGATGGGATCGAAACCCTCCACCGACTGAAAGCCGACCCCCAGACGGCCCAGATTCCGGTGGTGCTCTTGACTGCTAAAGTCCAGGCCACAGATCAAAAGATGTTCGGCCATTTGCCGATCGTGGCCACGATGTCCAAGCCTTTCGATCCGCTCACCTTGGTCGATCAATTGACAACAGCCTTTGGCTGGCAGTAGATCGACTAGGAACAGAGGCATCCTCCCAGTAGCCAGCTCGAAAATTTAATTAAAACTAGTAATCCTCAAAAAATCTTCAAATTTTTCCGATATGCTCGGCACCAGCAAACCATTCATGGTGTTTTTGTGGCTTTAACATCTGCGCTGGCAGCTCCCCAACGGAGCCTCTACCAAAGAATTGCCGACTTGGCAATGGACCTGACCAAAGCGAACCTAGACTTTGGTCTATGGAAGGGCAGCAAAGGAGAACGTCGTCTCTCCACCATCCATACCCAAGAAATAGATGAGCTTTTAGTTATCCAGGTGAAGGTGCCCCGCTGGCAGCCAGGGTCAGAAATGGAAATTAGTTTTACCGATCGCGGACTCCGATTGAGCCTCGAACAGCGGGAGCGGGTGATAGTTCCAGGCTACTGCGATTTCTCCTATTCGCCAGAACATTTGAGCACGGTCATTGCTTTGCCCAAACAATTAAGTTTTTACCGCAGCTTCTGGGAAACCACCAATCACATTGTTACAATTGTTTTCACCAAGGAGCTAATCCCCAACCATGATCGTTGCATTTAAACCTAGATCGCCGATCTCGGAAATAATGGCTGTCAGCGCTTGGCATTCACAAGGAGAAAAGTTTTTGACCGCCGAGGAAAAATCCGTACGAAAAGTTTTGGTAGTGGACGATGAGGAATCAGTCAGACTGGTAGTGCAGAGTTGTCTAGAAGACCTAGCGGGCTGGGAAGTGCTGGCAGCAGCCTCCGGCTCCGATGGGTTGGAATTGGCGATCGACGAGCACCCGGATGCAATCATCCTCGACGTGATGATGCCCGGCATGGATGGACTCACCTTCCTTAAAAAAATGCAAGACCACCCGGAACTGCAAGATATTCCGACCATTTTGCTGACGGCCAAAGTAGAACTCACGGCCCCGGAGCGCTACCTTGCCTACGGCGCAGTTGGGGCCCTCGCTAAGCCTTTCGATCCCGTGGGCTTGATCCAGCAAGTGCAGATGTTTTTGGGCTGGAATTAACCATTTATTTGCCGAGCAAAAATCCTCTAGATCGATCGCTGGGGGTAAAGATCGGCTCATAATATGAGGGTCGATCGGGAAGTCTGCGGACCACCAATTATTCCATGAACCAAGAAGCGGGCGAGCAGCTACCTCCGAAATTGAACGCCGACCAAGCCAGGGGCGGCGCGATTGTAGCCAAACTCAAAGGTCAATACCATCAGCCAGATTTCGAGCTAGTGCTGAACATGGTGCAGGAACTGCACTACCTGATCGGCACTTGGCAAACGGAACTCGGCCACCTCGATGGCCAGATTGCCGAAGTACGCAAATCCGGGCCAGTGGTCGCGGGCTGGATGGAACCCGCCCCCGGCCAAGCATCTACCCTGCCCAAGGAAATTGAATACCAGCTTTGCATTTTGGATGAAACCGGCCAAGTAGCCGCCCGCGAATGCCCAGAGCCGGAACTGTTCGGGATCAGTAAGGCCCTCGCCCGCCATCGTCAGTTGAAGGAATTACTTGATCGCAAGTCCGCCCTAGAAGCTAATATCAAACACATTCTCGCCACTCTGGTCAATCTGCGGATGGACATCAACTGCTGACGCTCAGGACAGATTTTACCGACCATAGTTATTTTAGTTAGCGATGGAGATCGACTGCTGCCCGGACTTGCTGGAGCTGCTGGGCTACTTGGCCCGATCGCAGCAACTCCCGCGCCAGTTCTCGGCCAGCCTCCATCGTCGGTGCCGCACCGCAATGCCAGAGATAGAAGCCCCCATTCCACAGGGCTGTCTCCGTCAGATCGTTAGTTTCACCAGCCACCACAGCCGCCAAGTCTAAAATGGAATTATCTGTCAGGGGCGGATTGTGGTTGCTCACTTGATAGTCTTGGTGGTGCAACAAAATGCGCTCTAGCCGTTCCGGTTGGCCCGTACCGATGATCACCGTGCGATCGTGGGGCAAGTCGCAGCTGCCTTCCAAGCCCTTCATCGTAGTCACTCGTTGCTGGGGATCCCGCAGGTTGAGCGCCACTAAAGCTGTCTTCTCCGTCGGCGGATGCACATAGCCAAAAATTAAATGGCGATCACCCGCATAGGGAGTCCAAATCAATTCCAGCGTGGCGATCGGCGGTCTCTTGCCAATCTGTTCTCGATAGGTCACCAACCCATGCACCAGCGGAAAGTGGCGCGGAGTATAGATAAACCCGAGATTACAGCCGGCCAAGACTTCCCGACTCTGCGCTAAAGTCAGCAGGCTCCAATCCACCCCCAGACCGCGCCATAGTTCGATCAGCGGCACTCCATACTTGGTAGGCATTCGATCGCCCCCATGGAGCAGCACCGGAATGCCGGCGGCAGCTAGTAACAGCGACGTCAGCGGTGAAATTGGCGCAGTGCGCGATCGGCCATCATAGGGAATCCCCAGCACGCGCACCGGACCCTGATCTACCGTGGCCATCTGCGGACCCAATTCCTGCCAAGCATCCAGCATGCCAGCCAACTCTTCGCCAGTGGGCCGCCGAATCCGGTGGGCAATAAAAAAAGCCCCAATCTGTGCTGGGGTCGCCTCCGCCCGCAGCATTTTCTCCATAGCCCTAGCTGCTTCGATGCGTGTCAGGCTTTGACTCGTATGGGTACCACTGCCGACCTTTTTCAACAGCTCACGAAATTCTTCCATCACACAACACCAAGTAAAGCGTTCTCATTATCGCTCTTTCGGAGAAATCTGCATCTTTTCTAGGGCCACTTGCTGTTCTACGAGTTCGCAAAAGGCGGCGATCGGGGGCAATAACATCCGATCGGTCGTGGTCACCAACACCACTTGTCGCCGCAACATTGGTTCGTCCCCACTAGTTTCTAGGGGCCTAGTGGTCAGGTTGGCCTCGCGCTCGATGCCCGTCATCGCCGAGCGCGGCAGCAGTGCGATCGATTGGCCCTGCTGCACCACGCCCCGGAAGGCATCCAAAGAATTCAGCTCGATCGCAATTTGGGGCTTCAGGCCCAACCGTTGAAACTGTTCCTGAATCAGCCGCTGCATCCCATAGCCATCCTTAAACACCACCTGGGGGTAGATGGCCAGCTTTTCCCAGGGCACTACCTCAAAATAGGTCAGGGGATGGTCGGCGGCCATCATAATTTCGATCGGCTCTTCGTATAGCTCCCGCACCACCAAGTCGGCACTGTTCGTAAATAGCCGGTTTTGCATGACAATGGCCACATCGATCAGACCATCGCGCATGACCTTCAATGCTCGATCGCTACCCAGGGCCGTGACTCGCAGCTGGACTTGGGGATGGCGATCGCAGAAGCGCTGGAGCACTGGTGGTAGAAAATAGGCGCAGACCGAATGGATCGCTGCCACGCACAGCTCCGGCTGCTTGCCCGCCAGCAGTTCGGCAATGTCCTGCTGAGCTTGCGCCCATTCCTGGCAAATTTTGCGGGCGCGGGGCACCAATTTTTCCCCGGCCACCGTCAGCTTGGCTTGATTACTGCGATGGAACAAAGAGGTCTGCAAGTCGCTCTCCAGCGCCTGAATCTGACGACTGGCACTGGACTGGGTAATCCCACAGCGGCGCGCTGCTTGCAAAAAACTGTGGGTTTCGACGATCGCCAAAAAAGTCTGAAGTTGCTCGACACGCATAGGCCATTGGTGGTAATCCTACTAGCGCCAATCTAGAGGCCACCCACTTTGATTGAACACTAGGAAAGGAACATTAGTAACATTTTTGACAAAAATTTTCTTGATTTCCAACGGAAACTTTGTCCGCCATTTTGCTGAATTGATCGATCGAGATATTTCCAAAAACTGAGGATTTCCTCTGACCGAGTAGCTTCCAGCTATTGATATCGATCTTTAACAACTCCATGAAAAGGTTTTTTGAGTTTTTTGAGTGATGACATTCCGGGTCAGCTCTACTATAAATTTAAAGATAGCTCTGATGTAATGTAATTAGCTAAATCGTAATTCAGCCAAAATCCATGCTTAAATCGATTCTTCTGTCCGCGACCCTAGTAGCTACGGCTGTCCTAGGTTCGATCTCCTTAACCCCCACCTCGGCCTCCGCCGAAGGTGAAGTATGTACCCCTTCTTGTACTGGTAGCTGCGGACGCAGCCGCCCCTGTGATTACAGAGCCAAAGAATTGTCCCTGACTACTTCTCCGCTGCCCACGCCCCAAGGCGATGCCCCAGTCCAAATGGTAGATCCGCCAGCAGTAGAAACTCCCCAACCTCCCGTGGAGACTCAGCCGGTCAGACCACCTCGTGGTCGTGGCAACATTCGCGGTCGCGGTTAATCTATTCATTTTGACCTCTTAAACCTATTAGCCCATTCCCCATCGGAATGGGCTTTTTTGGTGCATAGAGCTGCATTACTTGGCCGATCGGTAACCGCGACTGCACAGCCAAATCCAGGCTGGAGCAATCACCGCGACTGAGGTGATCCGCAGCGGCACAGCCAATCATCGCCGCATTATCCGTACAGAATTCCAAGGGGGGAAAGATTGATCGCCAGCCCCGAGCGCTAGCCGCGGCCTGGATATGTTGGCGCAGACCGCTGTTAGCCGCCACCCCGCCGCCCACGGTGATGGTGGTGAGTCCATAATCTTCGGCACAGTTAACGACCCGCTTAGTCAAGGCCCGGGCTACGCTGCGCTGGAAACTAGCAGCAATATCCGCCACTGGTAGCTCGGCCTCAGTGACCGCTAGTTTTTGGACTAACCGTAGCACTGCCGTCTTCAGACCGCTAAAGCTGGAATCATAGCGGTGGAAGCCGCCGCCCGGTATGGATACATTACCTTCCGGTAGGGGAAAGCGATCGGGGTTGCCGGTGGCGGCCAGGCGATCAATCACCGGCCCGCCGGGATAGGGCAATTTCAAGAGCCGGGCCACTTTGTCAAAGGCTTCTCCAGCAGCATCGTCGCGAGTTTCGCCCAGTTGCAGGTAGTCGCCACAGTCCCGGACATGGATGAGACTGGTATGACCGCCGGAGACCAGCAAGCTGAGGAAGGGTGGTGCTAGGTCTGGTTCGCTGAGGTAGTTAGCGTAGATATGGCCTTCTAGATGATGAACGCCAATGAAGGGTTTATGGTGGATCAGCGCCAGGGTTTTGGCAGCGGCCATCCCGATCAGCAGGGATCCCACCAAACCCGGAGCCATGGTGGCAGCGACGCCATCGATCGATTCCCAGCCCAGGCCAGATTCCATGAGGGCTTGCTCGATCGCATAGTTAATAGTAATCAGGTGTTCACGGGAGGCAATTTCTGGCACTACACCGCCAAAAGATTCATGAATAGCTATTTGGCTGGCCGTTACTTGACTCAGAACTTTACGTTTTTTTACAATTGCTACGGACGTTTCGTCACAACTTGTTTCAATTGATAAAACTGTTGGCATTAGCTGGTAGTTTTAAGATCGATATTCTTTACTCCACCTACCATAGCTCAATTTCAACGTTGGGTAATTTTAGATGAAGTAGGGAATTTTTCAACCCAAAATGCTCTAAGGCATTTTGTACATAGAACTTTTTGTTTTGTTGCAAAAGGAAACAATTTCGATGCGAAAAATTTTAGCTTTTATTTTTGCCCTATGCCTGTGGCTAAACTTCGCTCCAGCCGTTAACGCGGCTGAAGTTGCTGGTCTAGTTCCTTGCAGCGAGTCTGCTGCCTTCCAGCAGCGGGCTGCCTCAGCTCGCAATACCACCACCGATCCAGAATCTGGCAAGAAGCGCTTCGAGCGCTATTCTCAAGCCCTCTGCGGTCCCGAAGGTCTGCCCCACCTGATTGTAGACGGTCGTCTTGATCGGGCTGGTGACTTCTTGATTCCCGGCCTGATGTTCCTATACATCGCTGGTTGGATTGGTTGGGTCGGTCGGGCCTATATCATTGCCGCCCGCAAGAGCGACAGCCCAGAAACGAAGGAGATCATCATCGATCTGCCTTTGGCCATTAGCTGTGTTGCCCAAGGTCCCCTCTGGCCATTGGCTGCTTTCAAAGAGTTCGCCTCCGGTGAACTAGTTGCTAAGGAATCGGAAATCACCGTTTCCCCTCGCTAGGCTTTCTCATTCCATTTTAAGTTCTGGAGAACCATGGATCATTTCGTAAAATTCCTCAGCACTGCTCCGGTAGTTGCAACCCTGTGGATGACCATCACCGCTGGGATTTTAATTGAGTTCAATCGCTTTTTCCCCGATTTACTCTTCCACCCCTTGTAGTATCAGAGGTTTAATATGCCGAATCAAGCCGTATCTAATGCGGGCGATAGCCAAGTGAGTAACTTAGCTACACCTGTGAACTCTGCGGGCGTTGTCAAAGCTTTTATTAGCAATCTCCCCGCCTACCGCCAAGGTCTCTCGGCTGGACGGCGTGGATTGGAAGTGGGCATGGCCCATGGCTATCTGATCGTCGGGCCTTTCACTTTGCTTGGTCCCCAGCGCAATACGGGCAATGCCCATTTGGCCGGTCTGTTAGCTAGCATTGGCCTAGTGGTGATTTTAACCGCTTGTTTGTCTATCTATGCTAGTGTAATGCCCAAGCCACCGCTGGCCAGCGTAGCAGTTAGCAAAATCCCCACCGAACTCACTACCCAAAATGGTTGGAATGAGTTCACTGGTATGTTCCTACTCGGCGGTGCCGGTGGAGCAGTATTTGCTTGGCTATTGCTTTCCAATATTCCGATGCTCAACAGCTTGGCTCCTTTCTAAAAAGAAGGTGACTAGCAAAAAATAGAAGGCTTGCAGCGGGCAAGCCTTCTATTTTTTATTTAGAGCGGGAGCGGTTACCAGACCGCTGCTGGCGTCGTAGCTCCTGGATTTTTGCCCAGGTCTGGCGGCGCAACACGGTGTTCTGATACTTTTTAAATAAGGGAGCAGCAACTTCCAGGTCTTGGATAGCCCCTTTCACATTTCCAATTTTCGCCTTGGCTAGTCCGCGTTGGTAATAATAGATGGCAGCTTGAGGCTGGAGGCGAATAGCTTGGCCGTAATCAACGATCGCCAATTGATAGTCTTGCTGCTCTTCGTACACGCTGGCGCGCATGGCATAGTAAAAAGCCGATCGAGGCTGAATTTTGATGGCCTGAGTATAGTCAGCTAATGCCGCGGCTAGGTCTCCACTACGGTGATAGGCTAAGGCCCTTAGACTGTAGGCATTTTCGGTGGGTTTGGCGGCGATCGCTGTATTTAAAACGATCAGTGCTTCTGGGTAATTTCCCATATCTATATAGGTAGCACCAGCACCTTCCAAAGCCCAAGTAGACGAAGGTTTGAGCTGATAGGCTTTGCGAAAATCGGCTAGGACTATTTGATAGGTAGCACTGGGCTGCTGAGCCACCTTTGATTGGGTTTGGAGATTGAGGCGACGGGCAGTGCCCCGATACAAATAAGCCACGGCTCGTTTGGGGTCCGCTTGCACAGCTCGCTCGAAGTCTTCGATCGCATCGGCATACTCGCCACTATCTAGCTTGGCTAGCCCACTAACTAACAGATCGTCTACAGTGGTAGGTTGGCGGACAATTGTAGAAGGCTGAATGCCATTTAGACCGACGGCTGCGGCCCCACTGCGAAAGGTGGCTACGGCGATACCCAGATTAAAACCAGTTTTCACGCGGATATTTGGGTTGACCGCCGAGGCCGTGAGGGTCTTGTCTACATCGCCTTTACCATGAATAGCGACTATCTCTCCCTGCTGATTCCAGACTGGCCCGCCACTGTGGCCGGGCAGGGTGCTATTGCTATATACCAAGGAATAACCCTCACGTAGCGGACGGGAGCTGTTGGCAGTGACTTTACCTTCGGTGAAATTAAACAGGGCTTGGTTTAAATCTGCGATGGAAGGAAAGCCGGAAACGTAGACGATCGAGCCTTCCTTTAATTCGTTGGAATCTTTGGCGAGTTTGCCGACCTCATAGCTTTGAGGACTGGTGAATTCGGCGACGGCTAAATCTACTTGGTTCGGAAAAAATCGCACTTTAGTTAAATTCTGACTTTTACCATCGGGAGTAACGATCTGGTAGCGCTCTCCAGAATTCCGCAGAACGTGAGCAGCGGTCAGCACAGTATAAATGTTGCCATTTTTCTGGATAATTACACCGGAACCAGGAGAATTGGAATTATTGATCTGCACCGTGCTCTGTTTGGCAATTTGGGATACTTCGATGGCAGAAATAGCGGTAGCCGGAACTGCCCAACAAATTGCTGCTGTAAGGCCCAGGGCTGGAACGATCGAATAAAATGATCTCATATAGCTATGGCGATATATTTTATATCAGACTGCTGAAATCTATTAATGTTCCAGAACTCACTATTCAGTATCATAGATAACTTAGATGCATAGCCCAGTACTCACCTCAGATAATTATAGATACCAACAAAAGCTTGGTGAACTACCCGGCGCTCACCTTGCGGTAGAGCGCGGGCTTCTGCTGTTCAAGCTAATTAATGTTCGTATTGCTGCATTCGCCAAGTAGCGATCGATAAACACAACCCAATCATCAGAACAGCACACCCCATAGCACTCCAAGCAGTTGGGGGCATTTTGCCCACCAAGGCCATGGAAGCATTTCCTTGTAATGCCCAAAGGCTATAGGGTTGAAGAAACCGGAGTTGAGGATTGGAACCCAGACTGGTACCTCCCAGAAACACAAAAATCCCGATCGAGGCCACGATACTGACCCGATTGAACATCGCTCCCAGCAACAGCGTCAGCGCCACCGAAAACATCACCAGCAAGTAAATCATCCATACCGCTAACAGATAGTTGAAAAAGGAAATGCCTGGCGGGAACCCGACCACTGCGGCGGCTAAATAAATGGCAATCGCCGGAAGCCCCACCACCATAGAACCCACAAAAACCCCATAGGCCGCAAACTTCGCCAAAATAAAGCCAGCAGCAGACAAAGGCTTCGAGAAAATCCACAGCAAAGTCTGGGTTAGCTTTTCTTCCACGATCGCGCTCTGGGCCATTAGTACTGCACCGATCGACATGAGATTGCTGCCCACCTGTAAAAAGGCAGCTAGGTAGGAAATCCCCCGCTCCGGACTAGTATCAGGAGTCGCCAACAATACTGGGGCTACGGTCAGTCCCAACCAAAGTACCAATTGCGAGGCCCAGCGGGTGGTACCAAACCAGTAGGCCAGCTCTTTTTGATAGATGGGCCGAAAACCTTGCAGCCAGCCGCCACGCATCCGTTGAAATTCCAATCGGCTATTTTGCATTGCTAGTTTCTCCTTCCACCAAGCTCACAAATACATCTTCCAAATTATAGGAAGACCGAGCAAACTGGGTCACCATGATCAAGTCATCGGCCAGCACCAGCCGCAGCAGCTCCGCTTCTGCTAATTGCGGATCGGTGACCTGTACTTTTAGATTGGTAGTATGACCATGTTCCAGATCTGGCAGACCTAATTCTGCTGAAACTCCCTTAATCCAAGAGATTTGCTGGAGTCGAGTGACTACCGTTGCGCCATCGCCACGCACGGTCACCTGAAATAGACTTCGATCGCCAGCTAGCAACTGATCGATCGACCCTTGGGCAATTAGTTTGCCACGTTCCATAATGACTACCCGATCGCTCACCCGCTGTACGTCGTCCAAGATATGGGTGGAATAGAAAACCGTGGTGCGGCCTCGGAAATTCTCCAGGATTTTCAATACATCTCTCCGCCCCAAAGGATCCAAGGCCGAGGCGGGTTCGTCGAGGATAATTAGCTCCGGGTCGTTGATGGCGGCTTGGGCAATACCCAGCCGCTGCCGCTCACCCCCGGAAAATCCGCGCACGGGTCGATCGGCCTTCCCCCCCAGACCCACTAGATCGATCAGTTCTTCAATTCGTGCGGCCATTGCTGTTTTGGCAGTGGGTCGAAAAAATCCAGCCACGAATTGCAAAGTCTCACGAGCCGTCAGGTAGCCATAAAAGCTCGGCGACTGGGCCAGAAAGCCCACCCGTTCCCGAATCGCTACGCTATCTTGCACGATACTCTGGCCAAATACCTGACCGCTGCCAGCAGAGGGCTGCACCAACCCCAGTAATAATTTGATCGTGGTGCTTTTCCCAGCCCCATTGGAACCCAAGAATCCACAAATAGAACCACGCGGTACCGCCAAATTCAGGCTGTCCACCACCGGCTTGCGGCCATAATTTTTGGTCAGGTCTTGGGTGGAGATGATTAAATCTGGTTCTGTTGGCATGTAAAACCGATTTCCTTACAGGAACGCTCCGCGATCGACCGCAGAAGAACTCTAGACATTCTAACAGACCATTTTGCAAGTCAATTTTATATTTATTTACAAGTCAATGATTACCTGCCTGAGTTACTATGATGGCGTGCAGAGGTCAACAGCAGTTCACCTTGGATCATCATCAAACATTGGTTCTCTTTAATTAATCAATCATGGCTCATCCCCCCCAAAGAACCAAGATGTTGCTGGCCATCATCTTTTATAAGTGCTTTACGGCAGGCTTACTGATTTTCACATCAATCACGTTGCTAACGGCTTACAAAAATTATGATGCCTTGATGGATTTCACCGATCAGTATTCTTTGGTGGGTAAGCGAGAGTCTATTAAATTCATTCTCAACAAGTTGACAGATTTCAGCGCGAAGAAGATCGAGCTGGCGGGCATTGCGATGATGCTTTACGGCATTCTGAGTTTGGTGGAATCGATCGGCCTCTGGTACCAAAAAATCTGGGCAGAAATCTTGGTATTGGTGATGGTTGGCATCGGTGTTTTCCCGGAAATCTACGAGATCGCCAAGGAAGTCAAACCAGTCAAAATCATCATCTTGATTATCAACCTAATCGTCTTTGGCTACCTCGCCCATAAGCTATACAAGGAATTTCAACACCGTAAATCCATACCACCCAGTTAAGACGCGATCGACAGCGGAAATTTCATGACTGAGATTTGGCCAGCCCACAATGTTGGTAACGTGGTGAGTGCTTTAGCAGCCTTCATTGCCACCAACCTAGACGACATCCTAGTTCTGATGCTGTTCTTTGCCCAGACCCAGCATCCCAGAATCCACATCGTCATCGGTCAGTACCTGGGGTTTGGGGTACTGGTACTACTGAGCTTGCCGGGATACTTTGGGGGCGCATTGGTACCGAGGGCTTGGATTGGGTTGTTGGGATTTCTCCCTTTGGCGATCGGCCTCCAACTCCTCTGGAAAAACGATCCAAATGATCCAGGCGAAACCGCCGCCCCGGAAATCGACAGGTCTCCCGTCCGCCCCCGTTGGCTGGGGAAGCTACTCTCGCCCATCATCTACCAAGTGGCGGCGGTGACCATTGCCAATGGCGGCGACAACATTAGCATCTACATCCCACTGTTCGCTGGTAAAACGCCGATCGGTCTGACCACTATTCTAGTGACCTTCTTGCTGATGGTCGGATTCTGGTGTTTTTTGGCCCTGGGCCTGATCCGCCAACCGGCGATCGGCAAGCTGCTCACGGCCTACGGCGATCGCTTGGTGCCCTGGGTGTTCATCGCACTTGGACTCCATATTCTCTTAGACAGCAGCACCATTACAGATCTTTTCCGATTTACCTAATTGCGGGGAGAATCGGTTAACCTAAAGACTGCCATCCCTGTATAACTATTCCCATGGAACTTCAAACCTTGCAAGAGCGCGTGCAGTACATCGAGCAAAAGCGCACTTGGCTGCGCGAACTCCTCGCCGATCCCCAACATGCTAGCTTGGCGATCGATATCAACCAAGCCCTGATCGAACTAGAAGACCTCGCTGCCGAATTTGCCCGCACCTTCCCCAATGGCGTCGAAGGCTTGACGTAAAAACAATGGGGTTGAGGACTGCGGGAATTTAACAAGTATCAAAGATTTACTGGCTTCTCGGGATTGATGAGGCCAAGGGTAGGGGCGCAAGCATTGCGCCCCTACTAGGAAATTGATTTCAATTGTTTCTTGGCATCTTTTTGCAGACCGACAGCAATCTTGAATAGCTCCTGGCCCCGATGGAGATAGTCTTCGTTGTAGCAAGTAGTATAGCGACTGAGTTCCTCGATCGCATCGCTAATTTGGTTCAAGCAATGATATAGGTTGGCAGCAATACCAGCCAGGTTCGAGGGATTCGGGAAATCATGAAAAACCCGCTCGGCCTTTTTTAAATGGCGCTGACAATCGAGGATATAGGCTTCAAAACTGCCCATCAAGTGATCATCATAGGGATCGGCAGATAGCTCGATTAGCTTGTTTTTAAAAGGTTTGACGATCGCCGTAATCGATCGGTTCACCGGCGCATACACCCCATTCAACCACATCTCAATTTGGGTATCAATATCAGTAGTGCGGACATGGGGCTGATTGGTGCGCGGTTCGGCCCGGTTGCGCTGGAGCTTTTCTTCCAAATCCAGCGGGATATTTTGTTGCAGAGATCGATCATAGTCCTGCTTGCGCCGCGGATCACCCAAGATCTGATAGGCAGCATTGATCTCAATGAATCGATCGGCACTGGCATCAGATACATCTGGGTGATGCTGCTTAGCAAGTTGGCGGTAAGCTTGCTTGATTTCGTTGGCCGTGGCACGGGGGCTAACTTGGAGCGTTTGGTAGTGAGTTTTCATCGGCAGCAAATGGTCGGTTCAGATCCCACCTTTTTTAGGCTGGATCTTGGAACAGTGGTGTACTAAGGTAGCGTTCGCCGAAGCTGGGCTGAATCATTACGATCAGTTTACCGCGATTTTCCGGTCGCTGGCCGACTTTAATGGCCGCACAGAGCGCTGCTCCACTAGAAATACCCGAAAGTAGACCTTCTTCCCGGGCCAAGCGGCGACCATAGGCGATCGCCTCGTCATCGGTAACCGTGACCACTTCATCGATCAAGTCTACCCGTAAGACCTGAGGCACAAAGCCTGCTCCAATCCCCTGAATCTTGTGAGGCCCCGGTCTACCCCCAGACAGCACTGGACTGTTGGTAGGTTCCACCGCAATCACCTGGAATCCTGGCTTCCGAGCCTTCAGCACCTCACCCACACCAGTAATGGTGCCCCCAGTCCCCACCCCTGCGACTAAAATGTCTACTCGACCCTCCGTATCCTCCCAGATTTCCTCGGCGGTGGTAGTGCGGTGAATGTCTGGGTTAGCTGGATTACGGAACTGCTGGAGCATGTAAGCATGGGGCGTTTTGTCTACAATTTCTTGGGCGCGCCGGATGCAGCCACTCATCCCCTCACTGCCGGGAGTCAGCTCCAGGTCCGCGCCATAGGCCCGGAGCATGGCCCGCCGCTCGGTGCTCATGGTTTCTGGCATGGTCAAGATCAACTTATAGCCCTTGGCCGCTGCGGTCATGGCCAGAGCAATGCCCGTATTGCCAGAAGTGGGTTCCACCAAAATACTTTTACCAGGCACAATCAATCCTTCCCGCTCCGCCGCCGCAATCATATTTACGCCGATCCGGTCTTTGACGGAGGCGGCGGGATTCATGCTTTCTAGCTTGACCAGAATCTCGGCCCCGCAGTTTTCCGCTTGAGGAATTCTTTGGAGTCTGACCAGAGGGGTGGAGCCGACTAGTTCGGTAATGTTGTTGGCAATGCGCATGGTTCTAAGGAGTTTGGTGGGACAGCGCCAAGGCTTCAGCAGGCAAGGTGCTAGAATTATACCCCCAAATCCCCCGGCTGTGGTTGGTTTGCTGGCAGACCAAGTTTTTGCTAGGATGGGGGAGCGCGCACGGTTGGCCGAGCGGTTTAGGCAACGAGCTCATAATTCGTACCAGACAGGTTCAACTCCTGTACCGTGCATTCTAAGATTGAAAATATAGCTGTCCGGGTATCAAGATTGATCGTTTCGGAGAAAAACAATGGCATCCCCTTTTCGGATCGGTGTAGCAGGCCCGGTGGGTTCGGGCAAGACAGCCTTGGTCGAAGTGCTCTGTAAACGACTGCGCGATCGGTATCAACTAGCAGTAGTCACCAACGACATCTATACCCAAGAAGATGCCCAGTTTCTGGTGCGGGCCGGAGCACTGACTCAGGAGCGCATTGTGGGCGTAGAAACTGGAGGCTGTCCCCATACGGCAATCCGAGAAGATGCTTCTATGAACATGGCCGCGATCGAGCAGCTAGAGAAAAAATTCACCGATCTGGAGCTAATCTTCGTGGAAAGTGGTGGGGATAACTTGGCCGCCACTTTCAGTCCCGAGCTAGTCGATGCCACTATTTATGTGATCGATGTGGCTGGTGGGGACAAAATTCCGCGCAAGGGTGGGCCAGGGATCACCAAATCCGATCTATTGGTGATCAATAAAATAGATCTGGCTCCCTATGTGGGCGCTAGCCTAGAAGTGATGGAACGGGACACCCTAAGAATGCGTGGGGATAAACCCTTTGCCTTTACAAATCTCAAAACTCTTCAGGGAGTGGAAGCAGTAATGGTCTTTATCAATCGGCAAGCCAATCTTGGACTCTAGCGATCCCCAGAAAAACAGTATCGTGAGATACATTTTTTCTGGGGCTGTCCACTTAGTATCAGCACTAACATTTTAAGAAATTGCGCGAGTAGCCGATCAAATCGGCTACTCGGTGTTTATTCGATACCTAAGGAGTGGCTGATTTATATGGCTAGAAAGTTTCGGCGGCGTGAAATATTAATTCTTGGTTCCAGTGCGGCAGGTAGCATCCTGTTAAAGTCCTGCACCCCCAGCACTACGACCACCACAGCTAGCCCTGCGGGTTCGGCAACTGCTTCTGCTTCGGCCAGTGCGGCCCCAGCTGGTGATGGCATCAAAGTAGGGATTTTGCACTCCTCCAGTGGCACCATGGCCATTTCGGAAAAGAGCGTAATCGAGGCCGAACAGTTGGCGATCGCCGAAATCAACAAGGCTGGCGGTGTATTGGGCAAACAGATTGTCGCGATCGTCGAAGATGGTGCTTCCGATCCCAACACTTTCAACGACAAAGCCAAAAAGCTAATCGACCAAGACAAGGTAGTAACGGTCTTTGGCTGCTGGACTTCCTCCAGTCGCAAAGCGGTACTGGAAACCTTCAAGACCAAAAAGCACATGCTTTGGTATCCGGTACAGTACGAAGGCCAAGAATGTTCGGAAAACGTATTCTATACCGGCGCAGCACCGAATCAGCAGATCGAACCTTCTATAGATTGGTTATTGAAAACCTATCCCGGCAAACCTTTCTTCCTGGTTGGTTCCGACTATGTGTTCCCGCGCACAGCTAACGACATCATCAAGGCCCAACTAGCAGCCAAGGGTGCCAAGTCCGTTGGCGAAGAATATATCAAGCTGGGCGACAACGAAGTGAGTGCGGTGATCTCCAAGATTAAAGCAGCGCTGCCCAATGGCGGCATCATCTACAACTCTCTCAATGGCGACACCAATGTAGCATTCTTCAAAGCTTTACAAGGCGCTGGCATGACCGCCGAGAAGTATCCCAGTATGTCCGTCAGTATTGCCGAAGAAGAAGTGAAATCGATCGGGCCGCAATACCTCAAGGGTCACTTTGCCGCTTGGAACTATTTCCAAACTGTCGATACGCCAGCCAGCAAAAAGTTTGTAGAAGCTTTTAAGACCATGTACGGCAAAGATCGGGTAGTCAACGACCCCATGGAAGCGGCCTACACCATGGTCTATCTCTGGAAGCAAGCTGTGGAAAAAGCCAAGACCTACGACGATCTGGCTAAAGTCCGGGCGGCGGCGATCGGTCAAACCTTTGAAGCTCCCAATGGCAAGGTGGTGATGAATGGCAACCACCACATCTCCAAGATTGTGCGGATCGGCAAAGTGCGGGAAGATGGTCTATTCGAGATCGTCAATTCCACGCCTGCTGCCGTAGAGCCTCAGCCTTGGAACCAATATGTGGCAGCGACCAAGGGATATGCTTGCGATTATAGCGATCCAAAGAAGGGCGAAAAGTTCAAGAAAGCTTAAGATATCTAAAGAAATCAATGGGATCCTCCCACATCCCGTTGCGGGGGACTGCTCCAAAGTCCCCCTTCCTAATTTGGGGGATTCCCCCTGATACTAATGAAATCAAGTTTCCCAGCAATCACCATTTTCAGCATAGGAGCGAGCTTTGCTATCCAGTATCATCAGTAGTTTATTTGGTGGCCTCAGTGTTGGATCGGTGCTGCTCATGGCCGCGCTGGGTTTGGCGATCGTCTTTGGATTGATGGGCGTCATCAACATGGCCCACGGTGAACTAATGATGATTGGCGCTTATACAACCTACGTCGTGCAAAATGTCTGCAAAGGTACGCCACTCCAAGATTTCTATATTTTCCCAGCCTTAATCGCGGCCTTTATCGTGGTGGCGATTTTGGGCCTGCTGCTGGAACGCTTTGTGGTACGACATCTCTACGGTCGGCCCTTGGAAACCTTACTAGCCACTTGGGGCGTCAGTCTGATTTTGCAACAGTTCGTGCGCAGTGTGAGCTGGCAACTAACGATCGGTCTCACGGTTTTTGTTGTGTTATTGACGGGCAGTAAATTTCTGTTAGGTCAGGCTTTCACACTACCATCCATCTGGAATTCCTTAATCGCAGCGGTCTCAGCAGTGATCGCGCTCGTGATCGGCAACGTAGTTGGCTCATCACCAGCACTAGCCCGACCTTGGTTCGGCGCTCAAGGGGTAAACTTGACGGCTCCCAGCTGGTTATTGGCGGGAGTAGATATCGGCGGCGACCGGCTACCGGGCACCCGAATTTTCATTATTCTGTTGACGGCGCTGTGCGTCACCGCCGTCTACCTATTTCTGAATCGCTCTACCTGGGGGTTGCGGATGCGGGCGGTGACCCAAAACCGGGAAATGAGCGCCTGTTTGGGGATTCCGACCAAGCAAGTAGATGCCCTGACCTTTGCGATCGGCTCCGGTTTGGCTGGGATTGCCGGGGTGGCCGTCACGCTCTTGGGTTCCACCGATCCCAGCATGGGCGGCAACTATATCATTGATGCTTTTATGGTGGTGGTCATTGGGGGAGTCGGCAAGTTGGTAGGTTCGATCGTCGCCGCTCTGGCCCTGGGGATGGCTAATTATTTAATTGCAGCGGACTTCTTCTCACCGCTGCTGAGCTGGGCACCACCCCTAGCGGATTTTTTCAAGTTCTTTTCCAACTCCAGCATGGCCAAGGTGATGGTGTACAGTGCCATCTTTGTGTTCTTACAAGTAAAGCCAGCGGGATTATTTCCACAGAAAGGCCGCACAGTAGAGAATTAGGAGCAAACCATGGCCATCAAAAAATTATCAAACAAACTGTGGATCGAGGCCGGGACGATTGCCCTGTTGGCGGGACTGCTGATCTTTGTCATTCCCCAGTTTCTGTATTCGATCGGTCAAGGCTTCCGGGTCGGCCTCTTAGGACGCTTTATGGCCCTGGGGATCGCCGCCTTGGGCATCGATCTAATCTGGGGTTATACGGGTTTGCTCAGCCTCGGCCATGGCATTTTCTTTGGGCTGGGCGGTTATGCCTTTGCAATGTATCTTTTGTTGCAGATTCCTGCCGGTCAACTGCCGGATTTTTTCAATCTGAATAATGTCACTACTTTGCCCTGGTTCTGGCAACCCTTTACTTCGCTGCCAGTGACGATCGCTGCCATTATCTTAGTGCCATCATCAATCGCCGCCTTGGTGGGATACTTCGTATTTCGCAACCGGATTCGTGGCGTTTATTTTTCGATCTTGACCCAAGCGGCCCTGATTGTATTTTTCAACATTTTCAACAGCCAGCAGAAGTGGATCAACGGCACCAACGGTCTCAAGACCGACAGTGCCAAAATTTTTGGCCTGGTGGTAAGTTCGATCGAGGTGCAGTGGATTTTTTATTTACTTAGCCTCTTCGGTTTGATTGGAGCTTATGTGGTCTGCCGCTGGCTCACCACCGGCCGCTTCGGTCGGCTCTTGGTAGCGATCAGAGATGATGAGCCGCGGGTGCGCTTTTCTGGCTACAATCCTACGGGCTTCAAGGTGCTAGTCTTGGCTATCTCCGCAGCCTTGGCGGGGATTGCGGGGGCTTTATTTACTGTGCAGTCTGGGATTATTACACCGAAGGCCATGGATGTTTCGTTCTCGATCGAAATGGTGATTTGGGTGGCGGTGGGTGGTCGGGCAACGTTGATTGGGGCGGTGATCGGGACAATTTTGGTGAACTTTGCCAAGAGCATTTTGAGCGAGCAGTTTCCAGCCTTCTGGCTATTTTTCCAAGGAGCTTTGTTTCTCTTGGTCGTTACGGCCTTGCCCGATGGGTTGGTGGGTTGGGTGCGGAAGGATGGCTACGAACTGTTCCAGCGGTTGCGCGGCCAGCGACAACTATCTACCTATCCAGCAGTGGAGCTGGATGAAACACTACAAGCTGAACATCAGGTTGAGGAAAAGTAAATGATTGCTGATATCCTAGAAATTGAAAATGTGACAGTGGACTTCGATGGATTCAAAGCCCTGAACAATCTCAACTTTAGTCTGCATGTTGGAGAATTGCGAGTAATTATTGGCCCTAATGGAGCTGGTAAAACCACCTTTTTGGATACGATTACGGGCAAGGTCAAGCCCACCAGCGGTCAGGTACGATTCAAGGGCAAAAACCTGCGCAACTATTCGGAGCACCAAATCGCGCAGATGGGCATCGGTCGTAAGTTTCAGACCCCTAGAATCTATCAAAATTTAACGGTTCGCGAAAATCTCGATCTGGCCGGCAACCCCCAAAAGAATCTATGGGCAACACTCTGGGGCCAAACCACCAAACAAGTACAGCGCAATGTGGCGATTTTGTTAGATACCATTGGTTTGACGCCCAAGGCCGATCGCCCGGCGGCCCTCCTTTCCCATGGTGAAAAGCAACGCTTAGAAATTGGCATGTTGGTGGCCCAGTCGCCAGATTTATTGCTGGTCGATGAGCCGGTGGCGGGCCTGACCGATGAGGAAACTGCCGAGGTCGGGGCGCTGTTATTGAAACTAGCCGAGCTACATTCGGTGATCGTGATCGAACATGATATGGAATTTGTCCGCCAAATTGCCAACCAGGTGACAGTACTCCACGAAGGCACCGTGCTCTGCGAGGGCAATATGAATGAAGTGCAAAACGATCCGAGGGTGATTGCTGTCTATTTAGGAAGTGAGGAACATTAAATGATCAAGGTAATGGACGATTCCGCAAATACAACGCCGATCTTGGATGTGCAAGATCTGAATGTTTATTATGGGGAAAGCCATATTCTGCGCGATGTGGATCTGAGCGTCGCTCCCGGCAAGATGGTCTGTCTGATCGGGCGGAATGGAGTGGGTAAGACCACGCTGCTGAAGTCGATTATGGGTCTATTAGCTCCCCGCAGTGGCGAGATTTTGCTAGAGGGTCGTAGCATTACGCGGATGGCGGTAGATAAACGGGCTAAGTCGGGCATCGGCTATGTGCCCCAAGGGCGCGAAATTATTCCCAAATTGACGGTGGCCGAAAATCTGATTTTGGGGATGGAGGCGCGGCCGGCTGGGCGTAAAAAAAACGATCGAATTCCCGAGCATATCTTTGATCTATTTCCAGTCTTGAAACAAATGCTGGGCCGGATGGGCGGCGATCTCAGCGGCGGTCAGCAGCAACAATTATCGATCGCCCGGGCCTTGGTGGGTAACCCCAGATTATTAGTACTCGATGAACCTACCGAAGGCATCCAACCATCGGTCGTCTTGGAAATCGAAGCCGCCGTCAAACAAATCGTCCGCGAAACTGGCATCTCGGTGCTATTGGTAGAACAACATCTGCACTTTGTGCGTCAAGCGGACTGGTACTATGCAATGCAAAAGGGCGGGATTGTAGCCTCTGGGGCCACTTCAGAACTCAGTCAGGATGTGGTGCAGAAGTTCTTAGCCGTGTAAAATGGGGATTAGCAATGATCGGGGACTTCAGCAGCAAGGCACTGAAGACAAATTCCATGGCTCAAAATTTCCCACAACTAGTCAGCTTCGATGATTTCAATGAATGGTTGCCCGCCAGCTCCGAGCATCGCTATGAACTATGGGATGGGGTAATTGTTGAAATGCCTAAACCTCGTGGAGAGCATTCCCGAATTGCTGGATTGATTACGGCAGAATTAAACTTTGCGATTAGGCAAGCCCAACAGCCTTGGTTTGTACCGAAAGAATTGATTGTGCGATCGATCAACAGCCGCTCTGGCTTCGAACCAGATGTAGTTATTCTGGATAAAACCCTGCTGGGCCAAGAACCGCGCTGGGACAAAGAATCTATTATCACCAACGGCTCCACCATCCCGCTAATTGTCGAAGTGGTCTCGGGCAACTGGCAAGATGACTATGTGGTCAAACAGGTGGCCTACGAAGCACTGGGAATCGCAGAATACTGGATCGTTGATTATTTAGGCATCGGAGGCAGGCGCTTCATTGGTGCCCCAAAACAACCAACAGTTTCAGTCTATCGATTGGTAGAAGGAGAATACGATGTACAGCTTTTTCGGGCTGGAGAAGCAATCCAGTCGTTCAGCCTGCCAACTTTAGCATTGACCATTGATACCCTAATAGAGTCCTAGAACAGGAAGTAGCGCTGGGCCATCGGCAGAACCGTAGCTGGTTCACAGGTCAGCAATTCACCATTGGCCCGCACCTCATAGGTTTCTGGGTCTACTTCCATTTGCGGCAGTAAGTCATTCAGCTTCATGTCTTTCTTGGAAAGCTGCCGCGTATTGGCCACCGGCACCACCTGTTTCTGGAGACCCAAGCGATCGCCAATGCCTTCCCGCAGCGCCGCCTGGGAAACAAAAGTCAGCGCCGTCTTCCCGACCATGCCACCATAACTACCAAACATCGGACGCATCTGTACCGGCTGGGGCGTGGGAATACTGGCATTGGCATCGCCCATTTGGGCCCAAGCGATCGCCCCACCCTTGATCACCAGCTCCGGCTTCACCCCAAAAAAGGCCGGTCGCCAGAGACAGAGATCGGCGATTTTCCCAGCCTCGATCGAGCCCACATAGTTAGCAATTCCATGGGTCAGGGCCGGATTGATTGTGTACTTGGCAATATAGCGCTTCGCCCGCAGATTATCATTGCGATCGAGCTTCTCCACGGAGCCGGTACCGGGCAACCAGCCCCGCTGTGTCTTCATCTTATGGGCCGTCTGCCAAGTCCGAATAATCGTCTCCCCGATTCGCCCCATGGCCTGGGAATCGGAAGATAACATACTAAAAGCTCCCAGATCGTGCAGAATATCCTCCGCTGCAATGGTTTCCCGCCGAATCCGCGATTCCGCAAAGGCTACATCCTCCGGAATACTGGGGTCTAAATGGTGACAGACCATCAGCATATCCAAATGTTCGTCCAAAGTATTCAGCGTATAGGGGCGCGTCGGATTAGTAGAAGAAGGCAACACATTGCTTTCGCCACAGACCCGAATAATATCCGGCGCGTGGCCGCCGCCCGCTCCCTCCGTGTGATAGGTATGAATCACTCGATTTTTAAAGGCAGCGATCGTCGCTTCCACGAAGCCCGCTTCGTTCAAAGTATCCGTATGAATCGCCACCTGCACGTCATATTCATCGGCCACGCTCAAACAGGTATCGATCGTCGCCGGAGTTGTCCCCCAGTCTTCATGGAGTTTCAATCCCATCGCCCCCGCCCGCAACTGCTCCACCAAAGCCTCCGGCTGGCTGGTGTTGCCTTTACCCATGAAACCAATATTCATCGGAAAAGCCTCTGCGGCTTCTAGCATCCGATGCAGGTGCCAAGGCCCCGGCGTACAGGTGGTTGCATTCGTCCCCGCCGCTGGCCCAGTGCCGCCCCCAATCATGGTGGTAATTCCGGCAGCGATCGCCACTTCAATCTGCTGGGGACAAATAAAATGAATATGGGTATCGATCCCCCCCGCCGTTAAGATACAGCCTTCTCCCGCAATAATTTCCGTCCCTGGCCCGATAATAATATCCACTCCATCTTGCACATAAGGATTACCAGCCTTGCCGATCTTCGCGATCCGCCCTTCCTTAATCCCCACATCGGCCTTGATAATTCCCCACCAATCCAAAATCAAGGCATTGGTAATTACGGTGTCCACTGCCCCATCGGCATTGGTAATCGGTGACTGGCCCATACCATCCCGAATCACCTTCCCGCCGCCAAATTTGACTTCTTCCCCGTAGATAGTGAGGTCTTGCTCTACTTCAATAATTAATTCGGTATCTGCTAAACGAATTCTGTCACCTACGGTGGGGCCATAGGTATCAGCATAAGCGCGGCGATCCATGCGGTAAGCCATAGTGACCTAGTAAGATGTAAATTAATTGATCTATTCTTTTGAAAGGATACTACAAAGTGGAACAATGATCACTCACAAAACCACCAAAAAGAGTAGAAATGCGATAGTGTTAGTGCATTTCTACTCTTTTGGCGGAATCCATGGAAAGTCAAAAAACAGAAATGGTTTGCTGACTTTGTTGTTGCTTAGAAATAGCTAAGAAATCTTTCTCCATAATATTGAAATTTTTTCATCCATCTTTGGGAAAGACTATGCAAGCTTAGCGATAAACTCAGCCAAACATTTAGCTCTTTGAAGCACCTGCCACTTTTTTGTATTATTCCAACAATTGGTGAAATCATTATATGCAGCCTGAGCCTGTTGACCAGCGTTTGCTACACATATTGCCAGCTTTGCCCAGTCTTTGTTTTTAGCAAGTGGGATGCATGGGATAGCAGCCCTTGCGTACAAATCGGGCACTGACAGACTAGTGTTCTTCATCATCTCTATTGAAGAACTTACACCATTTGAAAAATAAAGATACTTTGAGAAGGATTTACCACTGGACATTGCACCTTGTCCCTGAATTTCCAGCGCAGGTTTAAATAGAGCTGGTTCTCTCCTGATATATTCTCTTCTTGCTGGTGCTTCTAGTGAATCTAAAAATTCCCGTCTTTGTGGAACTGATAGTCTTTCGATTGCAGGGGCGGCAAGCCTAATATCTCCAGAACGAATTTTTCTCACTACAGCGTCAGCCCTTAGCCCAATCTTTTCTAATCGGGGTTTATTAGCTTTCTCTGTTTTCTCAAATGTTTCTAGGGATGCAATATTTCCTCGTACACCTTTACTTTTAGCTAAGGATTCGGCATCCTTTAATGCAATATCCAGAGCAGATTTCGCAGCCTTCGCATAGTCCAAAGTGCCTTGGCTAATCTTGTCGGATTCTGACAAGGTAACTATTTTTTGCTTCTCAATTGTATTGAGTGATGTTTCTAGCGTATCCAATGTGGATGTAGCATTACGTAGTTGTAATTGTACTTCTCCATTAGGCTGATTGCTAAGACCCTCCGTACGTGCGGAAGGAACAAGCTGACCGAAATTAACTAATAATGAGCCTAGAAGAGCTATTTTCAATCGGTTACTCTGAGCACGAACACTGGAATTGTACATTTAGTTGTAGTTGTATTTCCAGAGATCTTACTCTACCATCCTCAATGTATTTAAAAATCAACCAAATAATTAAATCTTTCTTAACGAGGACATAACTTAGTCTCCGTAACAAGATTGATGTAGTCCAAAAGTGTTACGGATGAAGTTCTTTAGATTTTTGCATAAAATGCTGAGATTCCCCAAAATCATTAATGCTGATAAAAACCCTTGCACCTTTAGCGATCGAGATCACCATTTATCAGACCATTAAAGCCATAGACCTGACGACTGCCAGCCAGGGGAATAAGATCGACACTACGCTCGTCCCCCGGTTCGAAGCGCACCGCTGTACCCGCCGGAATATCCAACCGCTGCCCGCGAGCAGCAGCTCGATTTCCCCCAGGGAAGGCTTCGCCAACGAACTCCAAACTCGGGTTCACCTCAAAAAAATGAAAATGAGAACCAATTTGGATCGGTCGATCGCCCCGATTAGCCACCTTCAGCTTGGTCACGGGGCGACCCAAGTTCAATTCAATATCACCATCGGCTACCAGTAATTCACCAGGAATCATCATTCTACTCCGCTATCTAATGGGGTCATGGACAGTAACCAGCTTGGTACCATCGGGAAAAGTGGCTTCCACCTGAATATCGTGGATCATCTCTGGAATGCCTTCCATCACATCCGATCGACCCAGCAAAGTAGTGCCATAGGTCATCAGCTCCGCTACGCTCTGGCCATCCCGCGCCCCCTCTAGGATCCCAGCGGTAATATAGGCGATCGCTTCGGGATGATTTAGCTTCAGGCCGCGCTCCTTGCGGCGCTCGGCCACCAGGGCAGCAGTAAAAATCAGCAGCTTGTCTTTTTCTTGGGGCGTTAACTGCATGGCGGAGAGGAGGAAACTGTTGGGCACATTTTAGAGGATTTTGTTCCTGGTTGTGGTTGATCCGCGCCGCTTTTTGCAAAAAGTCATAACTGCCAGACCCGAGGAAGGCAAGCCGATCGACCTAAATACTGGCGACGCAACAGATCCCAGACGGCGATAAACCACTGCCGGGCCGCCGCTCGATCGGCACCTCGGTAGCGACAGACAAAGCTATGCTGGAGCGCCGTCACGCCCCATTCTCCAGCGGCTGGCCCTAGACTGCGGGCAGCGGAGATCGTCTCGGCATTTACCACCACTCCCACCATGACCAACAGTCCCAAAATCGGCTGAGCAGCAGCGGCCTGCAAACTATGCCACTGCTCCCCCGTGAGCCGCTGTCGATCGATCCACAAGGGCTGCTGCCCCTGCCAAACCTCCCAGGAATTTTGCCAACAGCCTTGGTTAAAGGTTTCTTGGCTGGCACTGCGGCCCAGGCGCACAATATCCCAAGCACAGAAAACTGCATTGAGTCCCAGTTCTACTCTGAAGTCTTGCTGATACTGAGCTTTGTTGAAAATGATCGTCTCTTGGGGCAACCACTCCAGGCAGGCGTTGGCTGCGATGCGGATCTGGATCTGCTGATGGGCCACTGGCCCTAGGCTGCGATAGATTTTGGCAGCAGCGGCGGTGGTAATGAGGGCGCGACTGGCGGGTGCGAGGTCTATTTGGTAAGAAAGTCGATCGCCTCCCACCATCCCACCGGCGCTGTGCAGCAAGACCGTATGACAGACGTCCGGCTCTGGATAGAAGGGTCGCTGCACCTTCAGGGGTGCCCTGGCATAGCTACGGGCTAGAGTGGTGCGGTGGCGGAGCTGCTCCGCAGAAGAATCCTCGATCGTGTGGAACTTCAGGTCGAGCTGGCCGTGCCAAGAGTTGGCGATATCCATTGTGGTGTGGGGAAGACGAGCGAAAAACCAGTCTAACACCCTATAATTGGCTCGATGCTTTGCGGTGTGCTATGCCCATTGTTTTAATTGACAAAATTGATTGCCATAGTTCTTTAGAACCAACCGATCAACTATCTTTAACCGCCGAAGAACGCCAGCGCTCTCGCCATCCTTTTAGAACCTTGGGTGGCCTGGAAGTCTACATACAACTGGAGCGAGGGACATTTTTGCGGGAGAGCGATCGACTCCAATCCGCCGATGGTACAACAGTCGTCGCCATCATCGCCAAGCCAGAACTGGTCATGTCCGCCACCGCCGACCACGGTACCCATTTACTCCAAGCAGCCTACCATCTGGGCAATCGCCATGTCTCTCTGGAAATCACCAAAACTCACCTATATCTATTACCCGATCCCGTCCTGAAGGATCTTTTGATCCAGCGTGGCTTGGTCGTAGAAGAACTGGAGCGACCCTTCCAACCGGAATCGGGAGCCTATGAAAATCATCATCACCATTAGGAACAAGCATTAATGGCCAAGGTCAACAATTTAGCACAGGACACTTCGGGAAACCCTCACCCCAGCCCTCTCCCAAGCAGGGAGAGGGAGTAAGAGACTTCGATTGTGCTCCGGCTCCCCTCTCCCCACTTGGGGGTTGGGGGTTGGGGGTGAGGGCTTCCAATGGATCTTATTAAATTCTCATTTCTTAATGCGATGAATAACCGTAGCCTGCTCAGCCTCTTACAACTCACCAGCCCCGCCTTACCCGTGGGAGCCTATAGCTATTCGGAGGGGCTGGAGAGCTTGGTCGAAGGGCATTGGATTACCAACGAAACCCAGTTAGGGCAGTGGATCGTGGCATCCATGACTACCGGTTCGATCGGCCTAGAAGCAGCTATCCTCCTCCGCGCCCAGCGGGCTTGGGTAGCCCAGGATTGCGGGCAGCTTACCTACTGGAACGATTGGCTGACCGCATCGAGAGAAACCGCAGAGTTACAGAAGCAGAGCTGGCAGATGGGTCGATCGCTCTTGAAGCTTCTGGGGGATCTCTATGGGCCCAGGGCTTTGCCGATATTGGATGGCGAGGATTGTAATTTTGCGATCGCCTTTGCCGTTGCCGCAGTGCTAGGTGGCATTGATGAACAGACAACGCTGCTGGGCTATCTGCATAGCTGGGCCAGTAATATGGTGAGTGCTGGAATCAAGCTAATTCCCTTGGGTCAAACGGCGGGTCAGCGGTTGATAATGGATTTGCAGGGGCCGATCGGCGAGAATCTAGAACGCATTATGCTGCTACCAACAGATCAGCTATACAGTTGTAGTTGGGGTCTATCCCTGGCCAGTATGGCCCACGAAACTCAGTACAGTCGGCTTTTTAGAAGCTAATAAATGCCTTATAATGTAAATTGGTAGAATAGGCAACACCGCCATTGCTACGGGTACAAGAGGGTGCAATTAAAAGTGAAAGTTGGGGATCTCAAGACCTTGTAAACTCGTTCGTGAAGAAAACGTGTTTACGAGGTTTCAAGAAAGTGTTTTTGGGGAAATTTCACTTTTAATTACACCCCTGTTGGAGAGTTCAGATCTTCGCGGTGGGCAGAGTCGATCGTTCAGCAAGTTGTCAAATGGGCATTTGGCTACTTCAACACAGAGGAGCGAAAATGGGCGAAATATTTAGAGCCAATCTCATCTTTGGTGAAAAAGATAATTCCTTTTACTCATCATGGATATGCGATCTCTACCCTAGTGACACTCCTGCAAGACCCTCAGTTATCCAATTTGCAGCACTACGGGGTGGCAGAGCAATTAGGTGAAATCTCTGTCAGCAATCCACAGGCGACTGCCGCCCTAGTGACGCTCCTACAAAACTCCCAGTTATCTGATCGGCTGCGCTACGATGTAGCAAAGGTATTAGATAAAATCTCTGTCGGCAATCCACGGGCAATCGCCAACTTAGAAACACTCCTGCAAGACCCTCAGTTATCCGATTGGCAGCGCTACAGGGTGGCAGAGCAATTAGGTGAAATCTCTGTCAGCAATCCACAGGCGATCGCTGCCCTAGTGACACTCTTGCAAGACCCCTGGCCGGCCTTCGGCTTGGGAGAGACTTTAGGTAAAATCTTGGTGAGAGTGACAATGCCTTCGGTAATTTGGCAGCTAAAAAATAATATCAGCGATAAGACTTGTATTGACAACTTTATACTACCTAATCCTTGTTTTGGGGTTCTCTTGCGATGTGCCGAAACTCTTTCTTATCAAGAGTTTTACACCGCTTGGTATCCTCTCCACCCAAACTAGTCTCGTTTTTCCAGATCTCACAACCCGCCCACACACCATCCACCTCAACACCGCCAATCTTAATAACTACACTACCCCAACGAAATCACTACCGAACTCACCATTCGTATCTAAGAACAACTAGCAGTCATCCCCGACCCCCCCTACCATTCCCCAACTCAAACGCCAACTTCTTAACCACCAACTCCAGCCCCACCTTGTCCTCATCCTCGAAAACCCCCACCCCACCGAAACCCTGATCACTGAAATCACCAAACTCCACACCCCCAAAAAAAATCCAAATCCTTTGGCTCACCGAAGCCCTCATCCCCTACGCCTTCCCTCCCAATCAACCCAACCTAGCCTAGCCTCCGCCACACAAGAGGCGATCGATCGATTCACAAACAGCTAAAATAGAAACAGCCAACACCGAGGTAACACCATGAGTCCTGTAGTAGAGCAAATCTTGCAGCAGATTGAGCAGCTTTCCCCTACCGAACAAACTCAAATACTCCAACATCTGAGTCGGTCACCCAGCATCATCCCCAGAATTGAAAAAAACTCCGGCGTAGTTGGTGGCGATGCCTGCATCGCCGGAACCAGACTGCCAGTGTGGGAATTAGTTCAATATCGACAAATGGGCGCTAGCAACTACAAAATCCTCGAAGCCTACCCCCAGCTAACCGAATTAGATCTACAAACTGCTTGGGAATATAACCGCAACTTTTCAGAAGAAATTGCTAGGGCGATCGCGGCCAATGAAGCAGCTTAAATGCTGAAAATACATGCTATCAACACCAGTCCAACCACAAATCTAATCTACCAAGGGATTAATCGTAATCGTAGACTTACTACCATCCAACTCGATGTAGCACCGATTAATGACATCACGACCGATCAAAACTCTTTGTTGCAAGCCAACCCAACTACAACCATAAGCTCTGATCGCCTGAATGGAATTATCGCCGATCGCAATATTTAAGTAACAAGGAAAACCTTGAAGATGAGAACCACCAACGCCAGAGATCATCACGGGTCGGTCTAAAATCTTCAGTTCCAAGACAGATAAGACTTCTAAAGGCACCAAAGTACAATCTGAGCCAGTATCTAGAAATCCATCAATTGGATAACATTTGATCGATTCCACCCAATCTGGGGGTGTAACAACAATCGGGAAAATAGGTGCAGCCGGAATCCCTTCGCCCAAATTCAAATACTTATAAACTGGCAATTAACCATCTCCTATTCGTTTCATTGCACTGGCGACAGAAAGCTGTGGCTCCTGTTCCAAGACCTGTATAATCAACAGATCGCGATAGCCATAAGTTTGATAGACACGTCGAGCAAGCTGCTGCTCATTACAATCACAATCTAGAACATGGCCATCTTCAAAAGCAATAAACTGACCTTGATATTCTGCCAGCAAAGAATGTTTATCTTCTTCATAAAGGGCATGTTGTTTCTCAAGATATTCTAACCGAGTAGGTTCAATCAACATATGTACACCTCTAAAACAAACTCAGATCGGTCTGATTACATGTTATCTTTGTCTATTTTAGCACTCCAAACAAATCCAGGTGGCTGCTTCAGATCAATGGCCTCTTTAGAATTCATCTTTCACCTCTCAAAACTACAACATCCCCTGATTTTAGCATCTCACCAACGCCATGATGCTCCTCCAAAATTCAACCTCTCTGGCTTACGAACGTCCATATCCCCTATGCCTTCTTCCTCAACCAATCAAACACCTCAGTTCTCCAAGCAGCCAAAGATCGCTGCGCAGACAGCTAAAATAGAAGCAACATAAATTTCCTCAAAGACTGTGAACTCCAACACACCTGCCGATCGCGCCACCACCATAGCCCAAGTTGCCACTGCTAACCGCCCAGCTCCAGCAGAGGTAGTTGCTGCCTTACTGGCCAACGAGAAAGAGCTCAAAAAGACAAAACAAGAGATTCCATTCGCCGCCATCCTCGGAACCTGGCGATTCTGCTTCGCCAGTGGGGCCAGGAAAACCAAACAAGGTCTAAAATTGGGCAAAGGTTACTACGTTCCCAGTTTTATCCGCGCCGCCATTGCCTTTGCCGCCGAAACTCCAGACACCGGCACAGTCACCAATCAACTCTGTCTCGGGCCATTGGGCATCCGGTTCACCGGGCCTTGTCGCTATCCTGGCAAAATGAACATTCTGTCCTTCGACTTCACCCACCTAGAAATTTTGCTGGGTAACAAAGCGATCTATGGTCGATCGATTGGCAAAAATGGGGATGCAGATTTTATGGCTAAATCGATCGGCAAACTGCCTTTCTTTGTATTTCTGTGGGCCAGTCCAACGGAGATCGCCGCCCGGGGGAAAGGCGGGGGTTTAGCCATCTGGGTCAAATCCTAGGTTGCATAGCGACTCATAAAATCTGGTTTCTGCAACCCGCGACACCACATAATCAAAGCATCCTCCTCGGGATTTTGATAATATTTTTTGCGTCGCCCCAAAGTCTCAAAACCCATTTTTTCATAGAGATTCACCGCCACCTGATTGGAAGCCCGCACCTCCAATGTCGCATGGTGCATCCCGATCGACACCGCCCGCGCCAGCAAACCCACCAATAAATCCCGGCCCCAACCTTGGCCTCGATATTCCGGCAGCACCGACATCAAAGTAATATGGGCCTCATCTAAAATCGCCCAAAAGCAGCCCATCCCCACCAATTCATCCCGCTCAAAGCGCCCGATGAAATGGGCATTGGGACTCACCAACTCGCGCTGATAAGTCTCGATCGACCAATGACCACCAAAGCAGCGCCGATCGATCTCCACCAAAGCCGCCAAGTGCTCGATCGATAAAATCTGCAAATCCATCCTAGCCGTGCTGTTCTAAATAGAGATCCAGATCCTGAATTAACCCAGTCAACTCCGTTTCCGTACTGACCCGAATCCGATCGTCCCGCAGCGTTACCAATACCCGCGCCGTAAAAGGTGTCGGCCAAATATTTGGATTACAAAATATCTCCATAAATACTTCGCCAGTATATTGATATTCCATATTAGCTTGAGGCCCAGCGCCCTTATTTTTCAGGCTGGCTAACAGCCCATCGATCGCCGCCCGCAGCTCCCTAGCCGCCGTTGGCGCAAAACCAAAAGCCAAAGAACCATTTGTCAGATTGACAACCAATTGTCCAGACATATAAGCACGGTGAAAGATACCGTTTCCGATCCTAGCAGCGACCGACCCGATTTACTAGCGGCACACTGCATGAACGACCCCAGCCTTTACAAATATCAATGAAGAGACATCTCAATCTCCCCAAACCCAATCACTAGGGAGCCTGCGGACTAGCCGCCGGATCAGCCACCGACTCTAGGTTCAACAACAGATCGAACCGATCGACCTTCGCCCCACTCGCCGTAGTTATCCCCACCTCTTGTACCGCACTTAAAACATCCTTGGTCTCCAAGGGCCACCCTGCCAGCGTCAGGTTACCACTGGTCTGCATGGCTTTCAGATCCATAAAAAAGCGTCCCGTCGGATTGGGAATATTCGAGGCAGTCACCCGTTGAAACTCCGATCGATTGCCCAAGGTCGTCCCAGTCCGGTCAGTTTTCCCCAAAGACAGAAAAGCCACGTTCTCACCCAGCCAACCATGGCTGGCTGCCACCCCACCAACGGGCGTCAGCCATTGGGTTTCTTGCTTGGTTTTTTTGACCTCGTAGCGGTAGCGATCGGTCATTGTCTTGTCCAAGCTACCCAGCATAGTATCAGTGGCCTGCCGATTCTTAGAAGTGGCCAGCACCAACAGACCACCACTCGTCAGAATCTGCTCTGTCTGATTTTGGGGAGCGAGAGCGATCGCAAATTCTCCCTGACTCCAGCTCAAAATATCCCGAGAGATCTCTAGCCCCACCGCAGACTTCAGACCATTGCTGATCGATTCTACCGATACCGGAGCCAGCGGATTATTGGTAGCCAAGGATTGATAGAACTGCCAAAACTTACGGAGGTCGCTGCCCATTACTGCCCATAAAGATTTCTGGGGTAGTCGCTGGCCCAAAGTCAGATTAGCACTAGGACTTTCCCCGGCCCGAGCCGGCCCCCAACTCACGCCCCGCCAAGCCAAGGTATTGCCTTCAATCGTCCCATTCATGGCCAAACCCTGCCGCAGTTGGGAACGGTTAGGCACCTTACTGCCCGCCGTCGCCAAAGCAAGATTGAGATATCCGCGCACCAAGGGATTCGCCACGGCAATCGCCGATCGAGCCTGTTGGTAATCCACCGATGCCCCCAAATTTCGCTGGGATCTACTGGCCTGGATGGCCTTCTCCACCGCACTGCCGCGATCGCTCAGCACCACAAAACTATCGACTACGGCCAAAGCCGAAGAACCCGTCGCCGCTTCCCAAATCGTCGTTCCTTGGAATTGACGTTCTTTTAGGGAATTCTTAGCTTTCAGCTGCTCGACAATCTCCGTTGCCTTGCTCCCAGAACGCATCGGCAACAATACTAGCTTCTCTGTTCGATCGGTATTCAGGTAGGCCAGATAGATTTCGCGATCCAGCCAAGGCTGAATGTCCTTCTGCAACTGATATCCCGCCAAAAACTCTTGCTGCCAAGCCAACCAGCGCTGGCCGATCGCTTGCCGACTCTGGGGATTGCCCACAGCGCCCAATTTCTGTAATTGGGCAGGATCCAAAGTTAACCCGATCACTGCCACCGTATTTTCTGGTAACAGCTGCGCCGCCCTAGGCAACAATCCATCGCTCACCTGCGGTTGTAGTGCCCAATAGCTGCCCCCAACCATGGAGGCACAAATACCAGCCCCCGCTAAGATCTTCAGTAGCGACTGCACTTTTTTAGAGTTGTCGGTCTCTTGCCTAGATTTTTGGCTAACGGAGAGATTGGTTTCTGGCATGGTCGAACGAAATTTGAGTCGGCATCCCCAGATTAGCAGCTTCTTTGCCCTAGTCCCGAGGCCAAGTGGCCCCCAAAGTGATGGAACAAAAGTGGCTGTGCTAAGTATAATAAATTTGTTCTTCTAGCAAAAGGCCCGGAATGGTAAGCAATAGCAAAAAAAATGTCAGTAAGCCAAAGACCTTGGCCACCAAAGTAGCAATCGCCACTACCGAACTCCAGGTCGAGAGAAAATTGCATCTCAACCCCGAGGATTGGTTCTGGGCAAGTTGGCGGACCGAGCGAGATTCCAAAAATGTCACCCAATCCACCTTGGATCTGCCAGCCATCCAAAAACGGCTGCTGCAAGCGATCGGTACCTATGATGACTATCGATGGGCGATCGCCGATACCAAAGCTGCCAATACTCTATGCCGTCAAGAAATACGATTCTGGCGATCGGCGATGACTGCTACGGAGCTCGCCGATACCAGAAAAAAAATCGATGAAAAGCTGAAGCTTAGCCAATGGCCGACCCAGCAGCTCATGCAAGCACCGCCGATTTTGTTTTATCTAGCAGCCGATTTTGGCTGTCCCAGCCTCCAGAAATTAGTGGAGGGCTGGTCGGAAAAGCACTTTTTTGATCGGAGCTGGCGACCGGATTTTTATCAACATCCCCAGGAAATTATATTGGGGTTGGGCACGGCAGCATTGGTAGAGCAACAGTTTCGGAGATTGCAGTTACCGTTGGGTGCACCTGGGCAACAGCGCAAAGCTGGTTCCTTCCTGGGGACGGAGCCTTATCTGCGGGGCTGGTTGGCTCATACGGAATTTTCGGCGCTGGATTATGTGGGTAGTTCTATTTTGAGCCAGGGCAGCAAGCAAGAAGCGGAATCTTTGGCTCAGGAATTTGCCACTTGTGTAATTGCGCCAGAAGCTGCGCCAATTATGCTGGAGCTGATGCTGTTTTCGAAGGCTCCCCAAGTGGCTCGGCAATGGTTGAAAGATTATCCGGCCCAGGCGATCGCCGGACTCATGACCATTGCTGCGGGCAAAAGCAAAACAGCAAATGCCGCGATCGAGTTTTTGCGATCGATGAAGCGCCAGGGCTATCAGGATTTCATGCAGACCTGTCTGAACAATGAATCACCAGAAGTGGCCACGAAAATCCGGGCGACTATTTTGGATGTGGAAGAAAAGGAATATATGTTCTTCGATGAAGCATCCACGCCCACTTGGTTGCAAGCAGCATTAGTCAATCAGAGCAAACCCCAGCGCAGTTGGAAAATATCACCGCTGGAGCTACCGCCGATGATCATTGGAGATCGGCAGTTTAATGAGGCACAGATTTCGGCTCTGTTAGATGCTTTGTCCCAGAGTAAACCCGAGCAGCCGGAGCCTTTGGTACTTTTATTAAAAGCCCATGGGGATGGTGCTGTTTTAGATCAGTTTGCTTGGCAGCTCTTTGAAATTTGGCTGATGAATGGAGCGGTAGCGAAGGAAAATTGGGCGATGTTGGCGGTGGGCTGGCTGGGCAACGATACTTCGGTACTAAAGCTGGCGACCTTGGTGCGAGCTTGGCCGGGAGAAAGTCAGCATAAACGGGCGGTGTTGGGCTTGGAATGCCTGCGGGCGATCGGGACGGATTTGGCTCTGATGCAAATTCATGGTATTTCGCAGAAAATCAAGTTTCAGGCGCTGAAAAAGCGGGCACAGGAATGTATGGAGGCAATCGCTCGGGATCGAAACATCACCGCCGACCAGTTGGCCGACCGAATTATTCCGGATTGTGATTTAGATACCAAGGGTCAGCGTGTCTTTGATTTTGGTGCTCGGCAGTTCCATTTTATGATGGGTGGTGACTTGAAACCGATGCTGCGGGATCCGCAGGGGAAGAAGATTACCACGCTGCCGAAGCCAAATAGTAAGGATGATGGGGTGCTGGCAGAGGAGGCGATCGCCGACTGGAAGCTGATCAAGAAGCAGATTGGCGATGTGGCTAAGATCCATAGTTTACGGTTGGAAACGGCGATGGTGAGGGGACGCACTTGGAGCTGGTCGGAGTTTGAAACTCTGCTGTTGCGCCATCCTTTGATGACCCATTTGGTGCAGCGGATTATTTGGGCAACCTATGATGACCAAGGCCATCTGCAAGGAACTTTTCGGGTGGTGGAAGACCAGAGCTATGCGGATAATCGCGATCGGCCTTGTCAGCCGGATACCACGGCAATTGTGGGGATTCCCCATCCCTTGGCTCTGAGCGGTGAAACTAAGTCTCTATGGGGCGAGATCATTGGGGATTATGAAATTATTCAGCCCTTTGCCCAAATGAGCCGCGATATTTATGAGCTACTGATGGAGGAGCGGCCAGAGGAAGAAATTAAGCGCTTTCAGGAGGTACCAATTCCGGGGGTAATGCTAGCGCGGATGATGGAGAATCAGGGTTGGCTGAGGGGCGGGCTGCACGATCATGGGGACTACTCTGTGCATTATAAGTATTTCCCACGGGCCGATGTAACGGCGATCGTTGGTGACTATGAGGTGATGCATGTGGAGCAAGCTTACATTAGTGGGGATGCCAAGATGACTGGCTGTATCTTTCTCGGTGGGGAATGTGCCGCACCCTACGATTATCCGGGGGTTAGTAATGCATATCGATCAAATTCTCATGAGGAGATTCTGAAGCTCGGTACGATCGATCGAGTAGTGCTTAGTGAAGTTCTGCGAGACATGTCGGCGATCGCCAATACCGCCCAAGCTGCTCAGTCAACATATACAGCATAAGGTCATAGCTATTAATAGCTATGACCTCTCAAATGATGATGGTTTCCCATCATTATTTGATTTAGGCTGGGAGCAATACAGTGTCAATGATATGAATGACGCCATTATCGGCGGCAACATCAGCAGTGGTGACAGTTGCATCATTGATCTTAACGCCGTTTGCAGCGTCGATCTTGACTTCAGAACCTTCAACGGTTGCAGCAGTCTTGAGCTTAACTACATCTGCCGCCATAACCTTGCCAGAGACGACGTGATAGGTCAGAATCTTTTTCAGCTTAGGAATATCCTTGAGCAATGCATCTACAGTCCCAGCGGGGAGCTTCGCAAAGGCTTCATCAGTCGGTGCAAAAACCGTAAAAGGGCCTGCGCCTTTCAGGGTATCAACGAGGCCAGCAGCCTTAACTGCAGCAACTAGAGTGGTGAATGAACCAGCACTTACGGCGGTGTCAACAATATCAGCCATGGGTGTACCTGGTTTGTTTTAGGTGGATGGCTACAACATAACACACACTTTATAAATAATGGGGTACAAATAAATTATTTGATGCCAACAATTGTTTCCGGTGTGCGGATAGCCACACTGGTTATTTCAATAATTCCTAAAAAGACTGGATAGTACGAAGTTCTCCATAGTGATAAATGCTTACTGGGAGTTTATCGATCTCCATGGCGAGGGATATGGACACAGGAGTAGGTAATCTCTGATGCATACATAAGATAATAACAATACATATAGTAATATGGTGCATCACAAAGCGTTCGGCTTTGCCCTCCCGGAGGGAATCGATATGGGCACCAGCCAAATGCTCAGATAACTCCGCAATAATTAGAGGAATTTTTGTTACAGTAGAGGGCAACAAAAACACCATACTTCAAGAAAAGTTGATGTCTGAGAAAGTTCTGGAATCCCAAGATTTGCTCCCTGCTGGCTTTCATGCCCTAGCAGAACCTTGGCGCATCCAGATCATTGAGCAACTGCGTCATCAGGAACTCTGCGTTTGCGAATTACTAGAACGCATGGAAATCTCCCAATCCAAGCTGTCCTTTCATCTCAAGGTGCTGCGGGAAGCAGAGCTAATCAAAGCTCGCCAGTCGGGCCGCTGGATTTATTACAGCCTGCACCTACCGCAGTTTGTAGCCTTAGAGCAGTACTTGGCCAAGTATCGCCGTTTTAGCCCAATTTTGCTAGCGCGGCCCTGTGCCACTTGACATATCAACTTTTTTTGAAATAATAGAGAGGTTGTTGTCTGTTCAGTTGTGGCTCGTTTCCCCCAAGTACTCGATCGAATCTTCGCTCCCGACCTCATGGCCGAAGCGATCGGCACCGCCATCCTTGTCTTTCTTGGCACTGGCGCAGTCATGGTGAACCAAACCAGTCATGGTGCAGTGACCCATCTGGGCATCAGTGCGGTGTTTGGGGCGATGGTAACAGCGCTGATCTACGCTTTTGGCCATGTCAGCGGTGCCCATTTCAATCCAGCGGTCACCTTAGCCTTCTGGCAAAGCGGTTTCTTTCCGCGCAGCCGGGTGCCAGCCTACATTCTGGCCCAATGTCTGGGAGCTAGCCTAGCCTCCTCACTCCTGAAATTCACCATCGGCCCCATAGGTAACCTGGGTTCCACCTTGCCCCTTCAGGAGCATTGGTCCCAGTCCCTAGTGCTAGAGACCATTCTGACCTTTATTTTGATGGCGGTGATTCTGGGTTCGGGGCTGGATCGACGGGCACCCATTGGTTTTGCTGGCATCTCGATCGGGCTTACGGTCATGGTCGAAGCAGCGGTGATGGGCCCTATTACGGGGGCCAGTATGAATCCGGCCCGCTCTTTCGGCCCTGCATTGGTCAGTGGTCTCTGGCAACACCATTGGCTGTACTGGCTGGGGCCCATCTTTGGTGCCCAATTGGCAGTGATCGTCTATCGGCGGCTTTCCAACAACTTTCAAGACTGCGTGCGGGATATCGACTGAGTACTCCCATCAATTCCACCCACCCCAATTATATTGGTCATCCCATCATGAAGAAAGTAATGTTCGTCTGTAAAAAGAATTCGGCCCGCTCCCAGATGGCCGAGGGCTTCGCCAAAAAGCTGGGAGCCGATCAGTTCTCGATCACCAGTTCTGGCTTAGAATCCAGTCAAGTCAACCCGATCGCTGTCCAGGTGATGAAGGAAATAGGGATTGATATTAGTGGACAAAATTCCACGGCTTTACAGGACTATCAGCCGGAAGATTTTGATATTGTAATTTCGCTCTGTGGCTGTGGCGTGAATCTGCCACCGGCTTGGTTGCAGCAAGAAGTCTTTGAAGATTGGCAGCTCGACGATCCCGCCGAACAACCGGAGATTTTTCCTCGGGTGCGTGATGAGGTGCAGGCTCGGGTCATTAAATTAATTGAGAACTATGGATAATCAATGTGAAAAGATCAACCCATCCGCCCAGAATTCTTTTTCTCTATGGGTCCTTGCGCGATCGATCCTATAGTCGCCTATTAGCCGAAGAAGCCAGCCGCATTATCACAAACTTCGGAGCAGAGGTGCAGTTCTTCGATTCGCGAGAGTTGCCGTTGCATGGTGCGGTACCCGATACTCATCCAAAGGTGCAGGAGCTGCGCGCTTTAAGTCTTTGGTCCGAGGGGCAAGTATGGTCTAGCCCAGAGATGCATGGCCAAATTACGGGAGTGCTGAAAAACCAGCTAGACTGGATTCCGCTGGCTCAAGGCTCAATCCGGCCTACTCAAGGGCGGACTTTGGCGGTGATGCAGGTATCCGGTGGCTCCCAGTCTTTTAACGCAGTAAACACGATGCGCCTACTAGGTCGATGGATGCGGATGTTTACGATTCCCAATCAATCTTCGGTGGCCAAAGCTTATCAGGAGTTTCATGAGGATGGCACCATGAAGGATTCAGACTACCGAGATCGCGTCATTGATGTCATGGAAGAGCTGTATAAATTTACTTTGCTGCTGCGAGATGAGGTAGATTATTTGACCGATCGACATAGTGAAAGAAAGGCAACAGTGCAGCCTAAAGCATAAAAGATGTAAGATTCACCCACTCACTTTAATGCGAAAGCCCCCAATGAAAAAACTCCTAGCCCAAAATTTTGGAGCACTCCTGCTGTGCCTGGGATTATTGATGATTTTTGGTCGGCTCAGTCAAGAGGTTCTAGAGAAGGAAGCTTTTGGATTCGACACCAGTATTTTGCTATGGCTTCATCAGCATACCAATTCAACCCTAGACAGTCTGATGATGCAGATTACTCGGTTAGGCGATCCAGAAATCGTGGTGGTTTTGGTGACGATCGCCTTCAGTCTATTGATTTGGCAGCGACAGTTCTGGTCGGCCCAGATGCTGTTTCTAGCTTGTCTGGGTGGCCTAATTCTGAACCAAGGACTAAAGCTGGTATTTGCCAAGCCTCGCCCGCAACTATGGACTCCGCTGGTGGTGGAACATTCCTATAGCTTTCCTAGCGGCCATGCTCTCGGCGGTTTGGTGGTCTATGGCTTTCTCGCAGTGCTACTGGCCTACCATTTTCCGCGCCTGCGATACGGATCATCGCCAGCGGCTATCTATGGAATCGCGGCGGTCATTGTCGGTGCCATTGGTATTAGTCGGCTCTTCCTCGGTGTACATTGGCCAACAGATATTCTCGCTGGGTATACGGTTGGAGCTGTCTGGCTGATGGCCTGCATCTTTACTTTTCGCCTTGTCCACAGCCACTATCACAAAGCACCCTAAGACTTTGAAGAAGGCACAGCACACCACAACCCCAAACTCAGTCATGGCTCCTCGTATCAAAAAAACAACGGCGACACAGACTAGCGTCAATGATCGCCCTACACTGCAACGACCTCCGGCGGAAATATTACATGCCGCAGAACTCCAGCAGCTCCGCGATCGAGATGGCGACAGCCCTCGGCCCCAAAACTGGCAACTGACCCCTCGATCGACCCTGGACTTCATCCTTGGGAACCCCGACTTACAGATCTCCCCCAAATTTGTCGGCAGTCGCAGCCTGCTAGAACGCTGCATTGTAGCTCTGGCTACCAATCGCGGACTGATGCTGATCGGCGAACCGGGCACCGCCAAAAGCTATCTGAGCGAACTGCTGACTGCCGCCATTAGCAACGATTCCACCCTCACCATCCAAGGCAGTGCCGGAACTACGGAGGATGCCATGAAATATTCCTGGAACTATGCGCTACTCTTGGCCGAAGGCCCATCAGAGCAGGCATTGGTGCCTGCTCCCCTATATCGCGGCATGCAGCAGGGTAAAATTGTGCGCTTTGAGGAAATCACCCGCTGCCCCTTGGAAATGCAGGATACCCTGTTATCGATTTTGAGTGATCGAGTCATGGCTATCCCGGAGCGGGAAGACGATGGTCGCAACCTCTATGCCCAAGTGGGCTTCAATATCATCGCCACTGCCAACACCCGCGATCGAGGAGTCAACGAAATGAGCGCTGCGCTCAAGCGTCGCTTTAACTTCGAGACCATTCCACCCATTAACGACCTGCGCCGAGAACTGGATTTGGTGCAACAGCAGACCGATCGACTCCTCAGCCAAGCCCAGATTCCCATCTCACTCCCACCAGAACTGACCGAAATCCTGGTGACTACTTTCCATGAGCTGCGGACTGGCAAAACAATCGAGGGCAAAGCCTTAGAACCATTGAGTACAGTAATGAGCACCGCTGAAGCTGTCTCCGTGGGCTATGCAGCAGGTATTCATGGATACTATTACAATGATGGTCGGGTAGCTGCGGACCATATCATCCAGAGCTTATTAGGAAGCGCCATCAAAGATTCCACAGACGACCTGAAAAAGCTGCAACACTATTTCCATCAAGTCGTCCAGGGCCGCAAAGGCGATATCTGGAAACAATATTACGCTGGAGGCAAGCAACTATTATGAAGATTCTGATCCACCATGCAAACCAACAGTTCCCAGCACAATCATGGATTACTCCGAACTAAATCGTGATATTTATTCCTTGGAATCGGAGATTATCTTTTTTCCTGTACGCCACCATAGTCCAGCAGCCGCCAGGTTAGTGCGGCAATTAATTAGAGATCGGCAACCATCATTAGTCCTCATCGAAGGGCCGAGCGACTTCAACGATCGCCTAGACGAACTATTGCTCCCCCATCAACTCCCGATCGCTATCTATAGTTACCTTCATACCGCCGACAACATAAGGCGGGGAGCTTTTTATCCTTTCTGTATTTACTCACCGGAATGGCAGGCTCTGCAAACTGCCCATAGCTTAAATATTCCCGTACAATTCATCGACCAGCCTTGGAGCCAGCGTGAGACCGATCGGCAACTAGAGAATGCCTATAGCGATGAAGCCTTGACCCGTGGGCACTATGTCGATGTACTCTGTGCCCAGCTCGGTATCGAAGGTCTCGATGCGCTTTGGGATACCTTGTTTGAAATCGATGATACGCTGACGATCGAGCAATATATGGAGCGTTGCCATCAATTCTGCTGGCATCTGCGCCAGAGCGATGGCCACATTTCTAGCTCCGACTTGGAACGGGAAGCCTTTATGGTCGATCGCATTCGCCCACAAATCCCTCAAGATCGATCACCAGTCCTAGTCATTACCGGTGGCTATCATAGCTCGGCGCTGCATAGCGCTCTCCAACAAGCGGCCAATTCAGCGATTCCCTCCAAAATAGCAGCAGTCCGCGATCAATCAATAACACCTCCATTGGCAACACCCCTCGGCCAACAGCTAGCCCAAGGCATCGCCCTGACACCCTATACCTATGATCGCCTCGATAACCTGCGGGGCTACAATGCCGGAATGCCAAACCCCGGCTTTTATCACACCGTTTGGCAACAACGTGAAGCCAAACAAATCATTGCCCCCATCGTGCTCCAAAAAGTCATTCAAGCCCTCCGAAAACAAAAACAAATTGCCAGCACCGCCGACCTAATTGCCGTTCAAACCCTCGCCCAGGGCTTAGCCGACCTACGTGGACATCAGGAAATATGGCGTTCGGACCTCATCGATGGAGTTATTGGGGGTCTGGTGAAAGATGATCTGAGCAGCGATACTCATCCCTTTTTAGCCACCCTACAAGAAATTCTGCGCGGCAGCGATCGAGGCATTCTCGCCCCCGGCACCCCATTGCCGCCCCTCGTCCGCGACCTGCATCAACGACTTCAGGAATTCGAGCTGTTGCCGACAGAAACCAAAAGATCGGTCGAACTCAATCTCACCCCTAATTTGTCCATCCCGGCCCAGCGTCATGTCTCCGCCCTGCTGCACAGCTTGCGCTTGCTCCAGATTACGGGTATTCAAGCCATCGGCGGAACCGATTTCGCCACCCGCGTAGACCTGACGGATATTTGGGAGCACTGGGAGTTGCAATGGACTCCCGATTTCGATTCCAGCAGCATCGAAGCAGCCATCTATGGAGCCACCGTCACCGAGGCAACGATCGCCAAGCTTCAAGAACGGGCCAATGGGATCGAACGCAATGCGGAGCAGGCCGCCCTCCTGCTGTTAGATGCAGCCTTAGCCAGGGTGGATGGATTAGCTGAACCGTTGACGGAGAGATTGATACAGCTCGTTCAACAGGAAGGAAACTTCTTGGGCTTGGCTCGATCGCTGGGACATTTGCTGTACCTCTATCGCTACGACGAAGTACTGGGTACCAAACAACAAGCTCATGTGGCCCAGTTATTGGCCACAGCTTTTCAGCGGGGACTATGGCTGCTCGATAGTTTGGGTGCAGCTGGCGGGGAAGAAGCTGCTTTGTTAAAGGGATTGGGCAGTTTGGTAGAAGCCTACCAGCGCTCGCTGCACCTCTTGGTGGACTATCGAGATCCGCTGTTGGCCGTGCTCCAGCGGGTTAGTCAAGATCGGCAACAGTCGCCATTACTACGGGGTGGGGCGATCGGGTCGCTCTGGGTCTTAGGCGAAACCCCGCTGGAGCAAATTCTTTTGTTGCTGAATGAATATGCGCAGCCAGAGCAGCTCGGCGACTTTCTGACCGGACTTTTCCATATTGCCCGCGAAACCACCCAACGCGATGGTCAACTGATTGCTAGTATCAATGAGGCGGTCTGTGCCTATACCGATGATGACTTCCTCGCCGCATTACCATCAATGCGTCTGGCTTTTGCCTATTTCACCCCGCGGGAGAAGCAGGCGATCGCCAAAAATCTGTTGCAAGATTCCGGGAGCAGTGATTTATCGGATCTGCTGGATTTGCCCCTGGGATTGGAGGTGGCAACCCAGGCCCTCGCCCTAGAATCCCAAGTTTTCCAACTCATCGATCGATATGGCCTGCGGAGAGGATCTCAATGAATAATTCCGATCGCATGAAATTACGTTGGCGGCTCATGCTGGGCCAAACCACTCAGGATCTGCTGGGCGATGTTGGTGAAGAATGGCAGGATCGAGAGGCGGCGATCGGTTTCCTGTACGATCGAGAACAACAGGGCCGCAACGTGCGCAGCGATCGCCAGTCAGATCGCCATGGCTCCCTCGATCCAGCGAATCTCACCGTGCCCGACTGGATCAACGCCATCCACGAACTATTTCCACAAAAGACGATCGAGCGTCTGGAAAAAGATGCTTTAGAGCGCTATCAGCTCGCCGAAATGGTCACTAATCCCGAAGTACTCAGCCGCGTCCAGCCCAGCGCCACCCTGCTCAAGGCCGTCTTGCGTACCAAACATTTGATGAATCAAGAGGTGCTGGCGATCGCCAGGGAACTAGTCCGCAAGGTCGTGGAAGAACTGATCGCCAAGCTGGCCCGCCCCGTCCGCTATCCCTTTTTCGGTAGTCGGAATCGTCAGCAGCGCTCCTACCTAAAGATTGCCAGAAACTTCGATGCAGCCACCACAATTCGGCGCAATCTCAAACACTATAGTCGTGATCGGCAACAGCTAGTCATTCAAACCCCCTATTTCAATTCGCGCATCCGCCACCAAGTCGATCGCTGGCAGCTGATTATTCTGGTGGATGAATCGGGAAGTATGCTGGATAGCGTGATTCATACGGCGGTGACCGCGGCCATTTTCTTCGGCATCAAATCCCTGAAAACCCATCTCTGTTTATTCGATACCCAAGTAGTTGATGTGACCGCAGATTGTACCGATCCGGTGGAAACCTTAATGAAAATACAACTGGGCGGTGGCACCGATATCGCCCAAGCTCTAGTCTATGCCCAAAGCCTAGTGGAAAGTCCACGCCAGACGATCGTGATTCTAATTACAGATTTCTATGAAGGCGGCTCGCTCGATCAGCTGCTCAAAGCCACCAAGCAGCTGGTGGAAAGTGGTGTAACCTTATTGGGATTGGCGGCTTTGGATGAAAATGCCAACCCCTCCTTCGATCGAGATACAGCTCAAAAAATGGTCAACCTCGGTGCCCAAGTAGGTGCCATGACCCCCGGCGAATTAGCCGCATGGGTCGCCCAGAAAATCCGATAAGAACCCCTCACGACCATGCGACCAGATTTAGTAGCTCTCACCCTAGATGACCTGATTACCATTGGTAACCGAGGACTACTCAAACGGGCCCAACAAGAACTAGCATCCACCAATCTCAGCGGAGAAATCACCGAAGACACAGTAGGCAACATCATCATTCAATGGTCTGATCAAATACTTTGCACTCTCCCAGCCAATCAAACTCTCGGCCAAAGCCAATGTAGCTGCCCAGCCACCAGCATCTGTCGCCACCTGATTCGATCGGCACTATTCTATCAATCCCAACAAGCTTCCCAGCCCACCACAGACGGCCCGACCGCCACAGAACCTTGGAATCCCGGCAATATCAGCGACGAAACGCTGCAAACTCACTACAAAAAAACTGTTTTGAACAAACTTCGATCGCAATTCGCTGCCGGACAAATTATCCAAGTTACCACCGGTAGCAAGCCGAGCGCCCATCTCCATAGCCTGGCCCTGAATCTTCGCTTCCTCGTTCCTCACGATATTCGCTATACCCACTGTGATTGCGACGAACCAGCCCCCTGTAGCCACGTTCCCCTAGTGATTTGGGCCTTTCGTCAACTACCACCTGAACAAGAACAAGCGTTAATTTCTACGATCACCACAGAGCACCCTGTAACAACCCAGCTCCTAGACGAACTAGAACAACAAATACTAGAGCTGAGTACCGTGGGAATTGCTGGCCTTAATGGAATAATGCGCGATCGCCTAACTCGCCTCGAAAAACAATGTCGCAGTACCGAACTAGTCTGGATCGCCGAGATATTAATGGATCTTCTGCAAGCCAGCGAATATTATCAGCAGCATGATGCGCAGTTCGATATTGCCCAAGTGGTCGATTATCTCGGCGAACTATTAATTCGCAGCGATGCGATCCGTAACCATGATGCGGCCAAACATCCCATTCCCCACCTATTTATTGCCGGCAGCGCCCAAGACCAAACAGTAGCCCTGGGAGCCTCTCGCTTGATGGGTTTAGGCTGCGGCGCTACGATCCGAGCCGGAGGCGTTACTCTCACCGCCTACCTCCAAGACCTAGATTCTGGGACAGTTATGGCCCTGCCTCGCTACTTTGCCAATCCAGAACAACCCCAGAAACCTCGGGATTTTTGGCAGTTAGCCCAGGTATCCATAAGCAAAAATATGCAACTGGGCCATATCGGCTCCGGCCAAATTCTAATCCAAGGCGGCAAGCGCACCCCCAGTTATCAATTTATTCCCGGTCGCAGCCCCATGAGCCTTAATCCCCAGTCCTATCAATGGGAAAAGCTCCGATCGCCCCTGCTCGTAAATGATTTCCAGGAGCTAATAGCTCAACTGCGCGAACGGCCAATGCCAGAGCTACAGCCGCGCCGAATGACCGAGAAACTACGGGTATTGTCGATCGCCCAAGTATCAGCCGTAGAATTCGACCCCATACAGCAGGCCCTGCGGGCATTGGTCATAGATCCTGCCGGGACAGCAGCGACATTAATTCAGCCCTATTTACGGCAAGGTAGATTTGGTTTTGAGGCAATGCTGGAACGATTACAGCAAGATCCTTTGAAATTTGTATCGGCTAGAGTCTCCCTGGGTGCTGATGGTTTGCAGCTAGAGCCGATCGCCCTCATTTTCCAAACCGGCGAAACTCGACAAATGTTGCAACCTTGGCTCGCACCACCTGGGGCAGCATCAGCACCCCAACTAGCGAACATACCCACTATGCCCAAGATCGCTGGGCATTCCACGATTTCCACCTATCTGCTAAATCTGCGATCGGCCTTGCAAGATTTATGGCTAATTGGTTTGGAGCGCTGCGATGCCCAACATCTCCGCCAATGGCAAAGCTTAGTCGAACGGGGAGAGGCGCTCGGCTTCCATGCTCTGTTAAAACCCATCATTCAGCTCACAGCAGCTTTAGAGCGACGCTTCCAGGTTCTCCAGTGGGATAGTAATGAAGCTCAATCATCCTTGGCGATCGTCACGCTCTTGAGCCAAGTCTCTGCCCATTTGCTAGCCACCTAAAGTAGAAATATCTGTTTGGAAACTTTCTGGACAATGCCCGATCGGCTATGTAGAATGGAAGCATGTCCTCGGAGAGAGGGCGATACCATCCATCCAGGGAGTCTGTGATGAACAAAGAATTTCAATATGGAATCTACATTGGTAGATTCCAGCCTTTTCACTTGGGTCACTGGCGCACCATCGAACTAGCCTTGACCCGAGTCAACAAGCTCATTATTATCCTTGGCAGTCACCGCATTGCCAGCGACATCCGCAATCCTTGGAGCACCACTGAACGAGAGGCGCTGATTGCCGATTGTTTGCCTACTGCGGATTCTCCAGAGGAGAGGCTACGCCAACGAGCCAGAGTCATCTTCCTGCCCATGCGGGACTGGCTCTATAGCGACAACCTATGGCTCACCGCCGTCCAGCAACAAGTTTCTGAAATCACCCAAGGCAGCAGCTCCATTGCGATCTTCGGTCACCGCAAAGATGCTTCATCCTACTACCTAGAACTCTTTCCCCAATGGGAATATGTGGAAACTGGGAGCTATCAAGAACTCAACTCCACCGCCATTCGCGAAGCCTACTTCAGGCGCGGAGAAGATTCTCCCACCCTAGTACCAGCATCAGTTGCCAAGTTCCTCGCTGATTTTCGGCAGACCGATCGATACCATATCCTCTGCGAAGAATATCAATTCATTCAGAAATATCAAAAGATTTGGTCCGTAGCACCCTATCCGCCGATTTTTGTGACTACCGATGCGGTCGTCGTTCAATCTGGCCACGTCCTAGTAGTGCGCAGAAAAGCCTCCCCCGGTAAAGGTACGATCGCTCTGCCCGGCGGCTTTCTGAACCAAGATGAAACACTGATCGAAGGCATGCTGCGGGAATTGAAAGAAGAAACTCGTTTAAAAGTGCCTTTGGCCGTTTTACGGGGATCGATCGTCGATAGCCACGTTTTTGATAACCCCGGTCGTTCCCTGCGCGGACGCACCATCACCCACGCCTACTTTTTACAACTCAAAGCCGGAGAACTCCCACCAGTCAAGGGCAGCGATGATGCCGAAAAAGCTTGGTGGATGTCCTTAGCCGACCTCTACGCCCACGAAGATAATATCTACGAAGACCATTTCCAAATCATCCAACACTTCATCAGCAAAGTCTAAACTCTCCCCATATCAATAGGACGCAATGCTTGCGCCCACCCTTTCTAGTACTGATCAAATTCATCATCATCCAGGAAACTTATCGACATGCAATACAACCCAATCTTAGATACGGATTCTTACAAAGCCAGCCACTGGCTCCAATATCCCCCAGCCACCACCGCTAGCTACGGCTACCTAGAAAGTCGCGGTGGTAAATACGATCGCACGCTCTTCTTTGGTCTGCAATATTTACTCAAGGAATATCTCAGCCAGCCGATCGATCCCGCCATGGTCATCGAGGCCGAAGCCTTCTTCACCGCTCATGGACTCCCTTTCAACACCGCTGGTTGGAACTATATCGCCAAGGATTTGCAAGGTAAGCTACCGATTCGGATTAAGGCCGTACCCGAAGGATCGATCGTGCCGGTGCAGCAAGTGATGTTAACCATGGAATCTACGGATCCCCAGGCTTTTTGGTTGGTTTCATGGCTGGAGACCATGTTATTGCGGGTCTGGTATCCGATCACCGTAGCGACCCAGAGCTGGCATCTGAAACAAATTATCTATGCAGCTTTGCAGAAAACCGCCGACGACCCGGCTGGGGAAATCGATTTCAAACTCCATGATTTCGGCGCGCGGGGGGTTTCTAGCTCAGAATCCGCAGGCATTGGCGGCATGGCCCACCTGGTGAATTTTCAAGGTTCTGATACGGTTGTGGGAGTCAGATTCGCCAATCACTACTACCATCACCCGATGGCTGCCTATTCGATTCCAGCAGCAGAACATTCCACCATTACGGCCTGGGGTCGGGAGGGGGAAGTAGAAGCTTACCGAAATATGCTGAATCAATATGCTCAGCCCGGTAAGATTCTGGCGGTGGTTTCCGATTCCTATAATCTGTGGCATGCGATCGACCATCTCTGGGGCGAGCAACTCCGCCAGGAAGTGATCGATAGCGGTGCAACGGTGGTAATTCGGCCCGATTCTGGCGAACCAGTACAAGTGGTTTGCGCCGCCCTCCAACGGTTGGAAGCCCGCTTTGGCAGCCAAGTTAATAGCAAGGGCTACCGAGTGCTTAATCACGTCCGGGTGATTCAGGGCGATGGCATCAATAGCGATAGTCTCCAAGACATTCTGGCAGCTACCGCACAACTGGGCTTCAGTGCTAGCAATATTGCCTTCGGCATGGGTGGGGCCTTGCTCCAGCAGGTGCATCGGGACACTCAGAAGTTTGCCTTTAAGTGCAGTGAGATGACGATCGGTGGTCGATCGGTGCCGGTCTACAAAGATCCGATCACCGATCCGGGTAAGCGCAGCAAGCAAGGCCGCTTAGCATTGATCGCTGGAGATGCTGGCTACCAAACAGTTCCAGCAGTATCCGTGCCCCAAGAGCAAGATTTATTGCAAACTGTTTATGAAAATGGCGATCTCACTCAGGAATATACTTTAGATGAGGTCAGGCGACGCTGCCACTCATGGATTAACCCATTACAGTGATTCCAGCAACTCCAATAATTTTCGATGGACAGGGGATTTTTACGGATCCAATAGTTCCAACGGTAGGGCGCAATCATGCGCCCCTACATTAATTACTCTTTTTCTTTTTTCTTATCTCCTTTTAAATCCACCTTTGGGGCTTGGAAGGGTTTATAGGTGCCACCGAGACCCTGCACAATCATCTTGGTATTATGTTCCATCATTTTCTGATAAGAATCCTCGCCACCCAGACCATCGATGAATAGATCCCCTTTCACCACTGGTACCTTGGCGTTCGTCGCCACCTTACCGATCGCTGTACCATCTACATTTGCTTCATTGAACACCGCCTTGATCTTCAAATCCTTGATTCGCTTCACCACCTTAGCAATGCGCTCAGCTTTAGGAGCTGCTGAAGTGTTGTAATCATAGACCGATCCTTCCACCGCAATATTGTAGGGATTGGAATAGTAGTTCAAAGAACTGCGACTGCTCACCAACTGTCGATTCCTGGGCGGAATGCCAGCAATCTGGCCCTTGATCCATTCATGAAGTGCCGTCATTACCTTGTCATAGGCTTCATAGCGTTTCTCATAGGTATCAGCATGCTTCGGTGCAGCCGCACCTAGCTTCATATGAATTACCTTAGCCATTTCCAGAGCCTTATAGGCATTGTGCCAAACAAAAGGATTCGGTTTGATGTCCTTGCGATCCACATTGGGTGCAGCAATTTTCTCCGGGTTAGTCACGGCAATCTCGGCCACCGGGATTTTCTTATCCGCATTGCTAGCTTTGATCGCCGGAATTAGCTTGGCCTCCAACCCGTGGCCGCTGTAGAGCACCACATTGGCCAAGTCCAAAGCCTCTTTGTCCGATACCGTAGGTTCATAGCTATAGGAATCTTGGTCTTTCGGAATGAGGCATTTGAGGTCGATCGTTTTGTCCGCAATGGTCTTGGTCAGATCGCAGAGGACGCTGGTCGTCGCCACCACTTGCAGCTTTTCGGTAACGGGCTTAGCCTTGGGCGTGGGCGTAGTTTTTTCCTCACTGGGTTGCTGGCTACAGGCGAACAGCGAGCCGGTCAACAAAATGGCTAAGCAGCGACCGCCCAGTTTCGAGAAAGAAGTTTTCGGAGAAAAGATAGACATAATTTCGATCGGTCACTGCCGATAGCTCACACCAAGTCACAACACTATAAGTGATTCCAGGACTCCAGTACAGCAGTAGCTCGCCGGAAGTCTAGAGCCGCCTAGTTCGGGAACCCGTACAACAAAGTTTCTTGCTCCAGCGTCACCCAAGCCGCTAAATTAGCACTCATAAGTCACGAGTGCTAAATATTTTTTTATGGCTGCAATTTCTCTCAGCGTCTCCACAGTTAAGCCCCTAGGCGATCGCGTATTCATCAAAGTCAGCGCCTCCGAAGAAAAGACTGCTGGCGGCATTCTGTTGCCTGACACCGCCAAAGAAAAGCCCCAAATTGGTGAAGTAGCTCAGGTTGGCCCTGGTAAGCGCAACGAAGATGGCACCCGTCAGCCCTGTGAAGTGGAAGTTGGCAACAAGGTACTGTACTCCAAGTACGCTGGTACTGATATTAAGCTGGGCAACGACGAGTACGTACTGCTTTCGGAAAAGGACATTCTAGCTGTAGTTGGCTAGGACACAAAGTTTTCATCCCATCGAAATCAACTCTTTACTCCCCAAAACAACATCATGGCTAAGCGCATTATTTACAACGAAAACGCCCGCCGCGCTCTCGAAAGAGGCATGGACATCCTGGCGGAAGCAGTTGCAGTTACCTTGGGGCCAAAAGGCCGCAACGTAGTGCTAGAAAAGAAATTCGGCGCTCCTCAGATCGTCAACGACGGTGTGACCATCGCCAAAGAAATTGAGCTAGAAGACAACATCGAAAACACCGGTGTGGCCCTGATCCGCCAAGCAGCTTCCAAGACCAACGATGCGGCTGGTGACGGTACGACCACTGCAACGGTCTTGGCTCATGCGATCGTCAAAGAAGGCCTGCGCAACGTCGCTGCCGGTACCAATGCTATCTCCCTAAAGCGCGGTATTGATAAAGCAACGACCTTCTTGGTAGAAAAGATCAAAGAACATGCCAAGCCCGTAGAGGATTCCAAGGCGATCGCCCAGGTAGCTTCGATCTCCGCCGGTAACGACGACGAAGTTGGCCAAATGATCGCCAGCGCCATGGACAAAGTCGGCAAGGAAGGCGTGATCTCCTTGGAAGAAGGCAAGTCCATGACTACGGAGCTGGAAATCACCGAAGGGATGCGCTTTGATAAGGGCTATATCTCCCCTTACTTCGCTACGGATATGGAGCGGATGGAAGCGGTATTAGAATCTCCTTACATCCTGATCACAGACAAGAAAATCAACCTGGTACAAGACCTGGTGCCGATTCTGGAGCAAGTAGCGCGCTCCGGTCGCCCCCTACTGATCTTGGCTGAAGACATCGAAAAAGAAGCCCTAGCTACCTTGGTAGTTAACCGGTTGCGCGGTGTCTTGAATGTGGCAGCTGTGAAGGCTCCTGGCTTTGGCGATCGACGCAAGGCCATGCTGGAAGACATCGCTGTCCTCACTGGTGGTCAGTTAATTACGGAAGACGCTGGTCTGCGTTTGGATGCCACCAAGCTGGAAATGCTCGGTCAATCTCGCCGCATTACGATCACCAAGGACAGCACCACGATCGTCGCCGAAGGCAACGAAGCTGGTGTGAAGTCTCGCTGCGAACAAATCAAGCGGCAGATGGAAGAAACTGAGTCTTCCTATGACAAAGAAAAGCTGCAAGAACGTCTGGCCAAGCTGGCTGGCGGTGTGGCCGTGATCAAAGTCGGGGCCGCTACGGAAACCGAAATGAAGGATCGCAAACTGCGTCTGGAAGATGCCATCAACGCTACTAAGGCAGCGGTTGAAGAAGGGATCGTACCCGGTGGTGGTACTACCTTGGCTCACCTTGCTCCCCATCTGGAAGCTTGGGCTAAGGAAAACCTGAAGGGCGAAGAACTGATCGGTGCCGAAATCGTGACTCGCGCCTTGACTGCACCCCTGAAGCGGATCGCCGAAAATGCCGGCCAAAATGGTGCCGTCATTGCCGAGAAGGTCAAAGAGATGGACTTCAACATTGGTTACAATGCTGCCACTAACAAGTATGTAGACATGTTGGCCGATGGGATTGTAGACCCGGCTAAGGTAACTCGCTCGGCGCTCCAAAATGCTGCCTCGATCGCGGCCATGGTGCTGACCACTGAATGCATCATCGTAGACAAGCCCGAGCCTAAGGATGGCGCATCATCTGGTGGTGGCATGGGCGGCGGCGACTATGATTACTAAGCATCTGCGGTGAATCTTGGTGGGGCGTGGTTTCAGACTTGCCCCAGCACGGTTCCCGCCGAAATTTTAAAATTTGTCAGTCGGATCGGAAATCGATCCGGCTTTTTTGATGATTGGAGACGTTGTGCTCCTAGCCCGCTGCGAAATTGTATAATTTGGGAACCCAACTTCTAGTCTTTGATATGGCTGTAAAACCAGAATGGTTGCGGGTGAAAGCACCGCAAATGGAACGAGTCGGCAAGGTCAAGGAAATCCTCCGGGATCTAAACTTGAATACGGTGTGCGAAGAAGCCTCTTGCCCCAATATTGGCGAATGCTTTCAGGCCGGGACGGCTACTTTTTTGATCATGGGCCCCGCCTGTACCCGCGCTTGCCCCTATTGCGATATTGACTTCGAGAAAAAGCCCCAAGCCCTGGATCCCGCTGAACCACACATGCTTGCCAAGGCAGTGCAGCGGATGCAACTGAATCATGTGGTGATCACTTCGGTGAACCGCGATGACTTACCCGACGGTGGAGCCACCCAGTTTTTGCGCTGCATTGCGGCGGTGCGGGCGCTATCGCCCAAAACCACGATCGAGGTGCTCATTCCAGATATGTGCGGCGACTGGTCGGCCTTGGAAATTATTTTGCGCGCCGCGCCGGAAGTCCTGAACCACAACACCGAAACCGTACCCCGCCTCTATCGGAAGGTGCGGCCCCAGGGCAACTATCTCCGCAGCCTAGAATTGTTGACCAAGAGTCGGCAACTAGCACCTCAGGTGTACACCAAGTCTGGGATTATGGTGGGCCTGGGCGAGACCGATGCGGAGGTGCGCCAAACCATGGTCGATTTGCGAAATTCGGACTGCGATATCCTGACGATCGGCCAATACCTACAACCTACTCCCAAACACCTAGAGGTGGCTGAATATGTCACGCCCCAACAGTTTGCGGCTTGGCGAGAGTTTGGCGAGTCGATCGGCTTTTTGCAAGTGGTTTCCACGCCCCTAACTCGCAGCTCCTACCACGCCGAGGAAGTCCGCAATTTGATGATTAAGTATCCGCGATGATTCAACAGTCTACGATCGTGGGGGCCGGTGCCTGGGGATCGGCACTGGCCGGTTTGGTGCGCACCCCCCAAAAGCAAATTTGGTCTCGTCGATCGGGGCAGGATCTCACTGAGGCGGTGGCGGGCAGCGCCCTAATTGTCTCTGCCGTTTCGATGGCTGGGGTGAAGGATGTGATTGCCCAGTTGCAGGGACGGCTGGCACCGCAGCAGATTTTGGTGACCACTACCAAGGGGCTGGATTTGGCGAGTAATCTCACGCCTTCCCAGATCTGGGCGGCGGCTTTCCCTAAGAATCCGATCGTGGTGCTTTCGGGCCCGAATCTGTCGGAGGAGATCCGGCGCGGTTTACCAGCGGCGGCGGTGGCGGCTGGTACGGATGCGGTAGCGACGGCAATGGTGCAAGAGGTGTTTTCTTCGAGTCTGTTTCGGGTCTATACCAATGACGATCCACTGGGGGTGGAGCTGGGCGGGACGGTGAAGAATGTGATGGCGATCGCGGCTGGTACCTGTGATGGTTTGGGGTTGGGCAGTAATGCGAAGGCGGGGTTGCTGACGCGGGGGCTGGCGGAGATTATTCGGATTGGCACCCATTGGGGCACAAAGCCGGAGACGTTCTATGGTCTCTCGGGTTTGGGGGATTTGTTGGCGACCTGTAGTAGTGCGTTGAGCCGGAATTATCGGGTGGGCTATGGGTTGGCTCAGGGGAAGTCTTTGGCTGAGGTGCTGGTGGAAATTGGCGGGACAGCGGAGGGGGTGAATACTACGAAGGTGCTGGTGCAAATTGCCGATCGCTATGCTATTGAGTTACCGATCGCCACGATGGTCGATCGACTGTTGCGCGGGGATATCACGCCGGAGGCGGCTTTGACTACTTTGATGCAAAGAGATCGGCGATCGGAATAATTTGATAGACTGTAGCGAGATCGATCGGGATATAGAAATAGGGGTAATTGCTAAAGGATTTTGCAAAGATAACTCGTACAGATTTTGCCTGAAGCAGAGATTCAATTTAAGTATTAAGTGAAAAATGGTTAACTTATTTTTGCGAGGTGCCTAAACCTAGTAACTTCACCTCATCAGAGTATTCCTTTAAGTTTGGAAGAATACTCTACCAAATTTATCTTTTTGTCGAGCTACCTCCAGTTGAATAATTACAATAAATGTTCTGAGTCTTTTTGCAAGATGCCCAAAATTGCCTGGGGGTCAGTAGCTTGCTTCATTGCATCAGCCTCTAAATCATCTCGATTTTTGACATTAGGTAAATCAATTCGTAGCTCTTCCACCAATGAAATTAGCTTGGCAATCTTCTGTTCAGTAAGCAAATTAATTTGCAAGGCTAATTTTGCTCGCTCTTCACTCAACTCTTCTTGGCGGGTTTGATAAATTAAAACTCCAGTAGAAATAAGGAGTCCAGAAACTTCCAACCACTTCTCTGACAAGTCGAGGGGCGGAAAATTTTTCAATAGAATATTTCGATCTGCCAAATAGCTAAGTGTTCCCCAAATAGTGAATAGTACTATTTGAAAATAGAGAAACTGTGGCTGCCCAAAAATACCGGCAATCTTGTTTAAACCCCGCTGATGAGCTGTAGCATTCTGCATCCATTGACTTTGATGATTAGAAATCACCTCCACATTTTTAATGACCTGCTCGGGTAAAAGCTCGATCGCCTTTACCAGCAAATCTTGATTGGCAGCTTGAGCCTCAATGACGGCATCTTTTTGTTCTTGAGTCGGCATGTTTATTTCCTAGGAAGATTTTGAACCCAAACCGATACCGACCCACCATTGTAGCAAAATTCTGCCCAGCCATCATCGTTAGTTGTAATTGGCTCGGGCACATGTTCTGGTGATATCTAGATCCGTGCAGTTGGGATGGGTGCGACCCCTATTTGATTTATGCTTCAAATAGTGCTAGACTGTAGTCGACATTCTAGAGGCCCCAACATGAGCGCAAAGTTAGTTGTCGCCTAATAAAAGGGATTCATCCAATTGTCCACTTGAACAGCAAGACTTATAAAAAGGGGATTTCACTCACGAAACGGGAAATGTGTGAGATTGAGGCTCGGCTAGAGCGGAATCCAGAATTACCCAAATGGGATATCTTGATTCAACCTGTTAACAGGTAACCTTATTCTTGGAAATCACCTAACAGAAACAGTGACCTGTTCTTTTTCTTCCAACAAATGGCAGTATTCAGCTAGAGTAGCATCATTATTTTCTGGAGCCATGTCAACTTCTCTATCAACAGAGGCGATACATCGTCAATTCTCACCAAAGGGCTACATCGATCGACAGAGTAATAAATAGACATTTCGGCAGACAAGGATTCCAAGTCATTCTGATACTATTAGGGCATTGAAGCCACAAGCAACCCACACAATAACAATATCAACATCATGAATATCAAGATAATTGCCATTACAGCTCTGAGTATCACCACACTTAGTCTTGCTACTCCAGCACAGGCACAGCCACCTCCAGAGCGTTACCGTAATACATCAGGCCAAAACAGACCAATCCAAATCGGCCCATCGGTATCTTTTGGTGGAAACTCCACCGTCTTTGGTATAGACTCTAGATTTCCGATTTCCCAAGAGTTCTCTATTCGCCCTAGCGTTCGTTTTCCTACTGGTGGAGTAGCTTTCGGCGCCGCAGCCACTTACGACTTCAATCTTTCTCGCAATGGTGATCGCCAAGTAGAACCCTATATCGGTGCTGGCTTTAATGTAAATACCGGTGACAATACCAACAATGGAGCCAACATCTCTGGCTATGCAATCGGCGGCGCAGACTACTCTCTAAGCGACCAGCTCGTCCTCAAGGGTAGCGCAACATTCCCATTCAAGTCGGAATATGCTACCAACTTCACAATCGGCATTGGCTATCAATATTAACAGTTCCCTCTCTCGACCAGCAGAGAAATAAATACGACTTCCTATAGATGCAAATGCTTTGAAAGGCACAATATCATACAAGAAGTCCACGTGTAAAATCCACAATTACTACAGGAAAGCATCATGAGTGCTGAAGATCGTGCCAAAGCAGCAGTCCAAGATATGAAAGGCAAAGGTCAAGAAGCCATAGGTGTAGCCACTGGCGACTCCAAGACCGAAAATGAAGGCAAAGCTGAGCAACTAGCAGCCAAAGTCCGTGTCGGCGTTGAAGATGCCAAGGAGGGCATTACAGATGCTGTTCAAAAGGTGGCAGCCAAGGTGCATGACGGAATTGAACATGCCAAAGATGAACTTAATAAATAACCTAGTTATTCACTTCTAGTTCTAGCTGATGAAAGGACAGTGTTATCCACCAACTTTCATCAGCAGCCTGGTATTGCCATGCGGTCATCATTCAATCTAATGAAGCTCTATTTACCCCGATCGGCAGATGTGCAACTCGGTTACTTCCAATATGCTGATGAGTGTATAGAAAAACAGCACCTTCTATCTACAAAGCTTTTTAAATTATGAGTAATAACCCAATGACTACCCCAACATCACAAGAAACTGTACCTCCTACTGAGGAAGTAGAAACCGACGACCTGCAAATACTAGATCCACAAGAGCAAGAAAAGAGCGAACTACATGACACTCATACTGCTGATGGATACGACGCAAATATCATTCCAGCAGAAATAGCTGCCCGCAAAGAACGGGAAGGCAAAAACTTCAAGCATCTTCCACAGCATCCTGCTGGTTCTGAAAGCCTCGATACTACTGGTGGCTTCACAGTTGATCGAGAAGGACTAGTGGACAACTTTGGTATTGAGCCGGAAATGTACTACGAAACCCCAGGCGATGTGTCAACGGAAGAAACCGACGAACTTGAGTTACTGGACAGATAGCATTGTGTCTATTACCCCACAGCAATATAAAATCCTGAAGAAAAAGTGATGATATTAGAACAACGAGCGATCGGTATCTTCGAAAGCTATGTACTAGCAGAGAATGCCCTGAGAGAACTAGAACAAACTGGTTTTTTGATGCAACAAGTTTCACTGATCGGGCGGGATGTTAATTATCATGCCGAATCTACTGGAGTTCATACCAACAGCACCATTGCTGTTAGCGACTTCAATGCTGAAGTAAAAGATGCTGGAGCGGCCCAAACAGGAGCTGCCGCTGGTAGCGCCCTGGGCGGAGTAACTGGCCTATTGGTCGGATTAGGGGCAATTGCTATTCCTGGTGTTGGTCCAGTAATGCTAGCAGGAGCTGCGGCTGATTAAGATCTTTGAAATTGGCGCTAATTCACATCTGCCACTCAACTTTATTGACACAGATTATCAAAAAAGATTCACCCATTTGGGAGAGAGGGATCCAAGGCTGTGGCTGGTAAATTGTTAATGTAATCAAGTCACCAAGGTAGTCTGTATGAACATCATCGCTTGGATAGTTCTAGGCTTACTCGCAGGAGCGATCGCAAAAGCAATTGTTCCCGGCCAACAGGGTGGTGGCTGGCTTTCGACAATGTTTCTAGGCGTTCTAGGAGCTTTTATCGGCGGCTCAGCTCACACTTTCGTTCAAAGCGGTAATTTGCAACTAACAGCTCCCGGCTTAAGCATTACCGGAGTATTCATCTCGATAATAGGCGCGATTATTGCAATCTTCCTTTCTCACCTTCTATTTAGTAGGAATACATAGGCGGCAATCAACGCCACCTTCACAGCCAGCTCTCACCATCATTAGCTAATCCAGGGAATTTGACATGAAATACATTTCAGCATTACTATCCAAACTAAACCCCATCAAAGCACTACTATCCGTCTTGCTTTCGGCTGTGCTTCTATTGAGCAGTGGCTGTAGCGACAGCGCTCCAGCTAAAGAGACCAACTCAATGATGAGTTCTCCCTCGGAGAAAAGCTCTCTGACGAAGGGAACAGTCCAGCTAAACGAGATTGAAAAGAAAGCAGAGAAGGCGATCGACTCTCCGGCAAACTCGTTAGACACTATTGTTGAACGCTCCAAAGGGTCACTTAATGAAGTTCAAAGCGGTGCCGCTGACAGCAAAAAAATGATTACGTCTAGCGACGCAAAGCTACCAGTAGTTAAACAGGCGGAGAAAGCAATTACCAACATAAAAAAAAGATAAGTTAGGCATCTCATCATTTGTCGAGCAATAGCGAAGCTACCTGAGAAACCGTTCCTTTGCTGCGCAGCACACTTCTGTGATGGGCAATCAATTATTTCAACAGGCAGATTGAGCATATTGGTGATTGAAAAATTTGCATACTGCTGGCTTGATTTTATCGACAGCCAGCTTTTTGTTTGCTAGGAGTAAATTAAGAGCTATTGATTATTTGATATAATCAGTATTGATCATAGATAGTAGGATCATGCCAACCCAAATCGCCCGTCTTGACATCTTTCCCTGCAAATCCCTAGATGGCATGCGCGTAGAGCGAGCGGCCCTGACTGCTGGCGGTGCGCTGGAATTCGATCGACGGTGGGCGATAGTCGATCGCCAAGGCAACTATGTGAATGCCAAGCGCTACCCGACCATCCAAGCTATCCGAGCGAGCTTCGACCTCACCCAGGCCACCGTGCAACTATCAGCACCAGGGATGACCACTAGGCAGTGGGCCATGACCGATCCAGACCTAGCCAGTTGGTTGAGCGACTACTTCCAGCAAGCCGTCAGCATTGTGGAAAATACCTCAATCGGCTTTCCCGACGACACCAAGTCTCCCGGCCCAACGATCATCAGCACCGAAACCTTAGTAGAAATTAGCAATTGGTATCCAGATTTATCGATCGATGAACTGCGTCGCCGCTTCCGCACCAACATCGAAATTGCTGGTGGCATCGCCTTTGGCGAAGATCTGCTGTTTACCAATAGTCCCCATCCTTTTAAATTAGGCGCGATCGAGTTCCTCGGCATCAATCCCTGCCAGCGCTGCATCGTACCCACCCGCGCTGCCCAGACAGGCCAGCCTGATCCAGGATTCCAGAAAACCTTCACTCACCAGCGAGCGCTAAAAATCCCTCCGACAGTAGACCAAACCCCCTTCAATCACTTCTATCGTTTAGCCATCAATACCCGCATTCATCATCCCCAAGCCGGACAAGTAATTAAAGTGGGCGACCTGCTCGATATCTAACCCGCGAAAATCGAAGAGCATATTCTTTCGTGGCTTTCAGATGAATTGCAAATTTCAGAACTGCAATATCAATTTAACTGTTATCAACGTTGCCGAATATCCTATCCGCCTACGCGGTGGGAAGTTTGTCAATGATGTCAGCGCTCATCGACATGGCATTAATTATCAGGGAATCTGGACTGTGGAGGTGAGTGGCTGGTCAGAGCATTTCCTGAAATACATTGCGGAGATCGAAGTAGCAGCAAACTAGCTGAGGAATCAGCAACGGAGGTTATTTCGCCAACGCCCTAAGCAGCTTGGCGGAATAACCTGCTGCACCTCTGGGCATTCAGACCATGGAAAATGTAGAATAGTCTGCAAGCTATTACCATTCTAGATGCCATGAAATACTCCCTGATCCTCGGTTCTGTCGCAGCGCTGGCTGTCTCAGCCAATCCGGCGCTGCGAGCTGAGGCATCTCCCACCGAGCCTGTCCGGGCTCCCAGCGCGCAGCCCTTAATGGTACAAGCTTCCGCCAGCTCTAAGTCGCCAGCAGAAATCGAGCAAATCGCGAAGTCAGTTTCAGTGGAAATGCTCACGGGTAGCGGTTCTGGGGTGATCATTCATCGGCAGGGAAACCTCTATACGCTCATCACGAATCGTCATGTGGTCTGCGGTTCTGGTAGCTGTGATGGATCTCGGCTGACTTCTACCTACCGTTTTAGCACGGCTGATGGCCAAGTGCATCAGGTGGCCAAACAAGCGGTGCAGCTGTTGCGGGACTCCGCAGGGAACTCTCTGGATTTGGCGATCGTACAGTTTAAGAGTAACCGCAGCTATCAAGTAGCACAGGTAGCCGACCCCGATAGATTGAAAGTGGATGACACTGTACATACCACTGGTTTTTCCAAGGAACAAGGCTGGCTTTTCGGCTCAGGGCAAGCGAATGCTGTAGTTAATAAGCGGTTGGTGGGCGACCGAGGTGGTTATACGATTGTTTACGATGCTGAAACTTTGCCAGGGATGAGTGGAGGTGGAGCTTTCGATAATAATGGACGCTTGGTAGCTATTCATGGACAAGGCGATCGGCTGACCGAAAACACCCAAATCGAGATGGGTTCGTTGATTCCTGAGTATAGCGGTATAGGTAAAAAGATTGGTATCAATCGAGGTATTCCGGTGCGATGGGTCGTGCAGAGCTTGAGCAAGCTAGGTATTTCCTTGGGCAATAAACAGCCGATCGATCAGACGAGCATGGATCGTCCGATAGTAACTGCTGATGAGTTCTTTATTGCTGGGGTCAATAAGTTTATAGATCCGGGGGAGGATTTCCAGGCGGGGAGAAGGGAGGCGATCGACAACTTAAATTACGCCATAGCATTAAACCCGAGTTACACCCATGCTTACATCATACGAGCCTATGTAAAAAGTAAATTGAGTGATCGCCGAGGAGCTTTGGCAGACTACGATACAGTTATCTCTCTCAATCCCAAATACGCAGAGGCATACACCCAGCGAGGAAATCTGAAGCAAGAGCGAGAGAGCGATTGGCAATCAGCCAAGGCTGATTACAACCAAGCGATTGCTCTCAATCCCAAATATGCTACAGCCTATCTTGCTCGAGCGGTATTGAAGCAAAGAAAGCTGAAGGATTTGCCCGGAGCTTTGACTGATTACAACACAAGCATTACTCTCAACCCCAGACATCCAGAGGCTTACGCTCTTCGTGGGTTGCTGCAAGGATTGGAACTAAATAATCCCCAAGCAGCCTTGATCGACCTAAATCATGCCATTAAGCTCAGTCCTAAATATGCAGCCCTCTATGCGGCTCGGTCATCATTTAAATACGTAAAAATGCAAGACTTCCAAGGAGCTTTATCCGATCTAAATCAAGCTATTACTCTCAACCCTAAATACATAGAGGCTTATATCATACGCATAAGTCTAAAGGTAGATAAACTGAACGATTACCAAGGAGCTTTAGCAGACTGCAATGAAATAATTTCAATTAATCCTAAATTGTCGTCGCCATACCTGCTCCGAGCGCTGGTAAAGCTTAAGCAGAAAAATCGACTTGGAGCGATCAACGATTACCGCACCGCCGTCAGAATCTCTCGTGAAAATGGTGAAATAGGAGTGACAGTGGTTGCCCTCGAAGAACTCAACAAGCTAGGAGTCACAGAATAGAATCAATCCTCCCCTCCATGCCCGGCCACAATAACCGTACAGCTATCAAAGCAAACCCGAGAGCCGCTAGCCCCTTCAAAATTCTTTCTGGAAACAGCACCGCCACCGAACTACCGGCCAGGACATCGTCGGCCAAGCCTTTCGGTACGAGAATCGCACTGGTCAATGACTTTCAGATATTTCTTTCCTGGTACCTCACTGGAGTCCGGATAGAGCCATGGTTATTGATGCAGACTGGTTTATGGTATGATTGATCCTGATTTCCCAAAATGTGAGGATTTAATGCGTGGTTGCCTTGAAAGAGCACTTCCCATTACCGCCACGGTTCACCCCTGCTGAATACCTGGCTTGGGAAGAGCTACAAGAACTCCGTCATGAGTATGTTGATGGTAAGATTTATGCCATGACTGGCGGTACCGTTAATCATGGGCGCATTGCTCTAGCCATTGGTAGCACTATGGCCAACCATTTACGCGGCAGTGGCTGCATGGTTCTAAACTCCGATGTCAAAGTGCAAATATCGGAGTCTAACTCTATTTCTTACTGTTACCCCGATATCAGCGCTACTTGTGATGAGCGGGATCGTCAAGCTGATAAGTTTATTAGCTACCCTTGCTTAATCATTGAGGTGCTATCCCCTTCTACGGAAGCCTATGACCGAGGCAAAAAGTTTAGGAAGTATCGTCGATCAACCACTTTGCAAGAGTATGCACTAGTTAGTACTACTGATATCTGCTTAGATATATACCGGCGGAATGAGAAGGGTAAGTGGGAGTTGGAAACTTATCTAGAAGGAGATTTAGTGGAACTGCAAAGCATAAATTTTACGGTTGCCATTGAACAAATCTATGAAGATATTGTCTTTCCCACAGAAGTCAACGAGCTATGATAGGAATACCGAAAAGCGATCAATTAATCCTGCCCCTCCATTCCCGGCCACAACAACCGTAAAGCCATCACGGCAAACCCCAAGGCCGCTAGCCCCTTCAGGATCTTTTCCGGAAACAGCACCGCCACCGAACCACCAGCTAGGACACCGATCGCACTGGCCAAAATCAAAGCCGTCACCGAACCAAAAAATACTGCCCGCGGATGGTTGGAGCTGCCGCTGATCGCGATCGCCGCCAACTGACTCTTGTCCCCAATCTCCGCCAGGAACACCGTCACAAAACTCAATCCGATTAATTGCCAATCCATAAAATTTGGTTACAAGTGGAATACCGCAATGCCGTCTTACCTCAGTTTATGACCTGGCGAAAGCCAGGTGGGTGCATTCGGTTCGCGCAGCTAGGTTTCTAGATCCAGGCCCAGTCTACCGCCGCGAGAACAATCTTAGAACCCGAGTAAGTCAAGCATAGATCAAAAAACATTATTGGCAGTCACCAACATCGCAGCTCATCCACTTGCTTTCCTATTATTACCCGAAATTCTGGTAGGTCAACCCAAATCCATAAATTTGATCACAGTGTTGACATCCTTGTCTCCCCGTCCCGAACAATTGATCACCAACTTCGGACTGCCAGTCAAAGTCGGACAGAGAGTTTCCAGGTAGGCGATCGCATGGGAAGTTTCCAGAGCCGGGATAATTCCCTCTAGCTGAGACAGTCGTCTGAAGCCCGCCAACGCCTCCGCATCAGTCACACTGTAATACTCCGCCCGCTGGACATCCTTCAGGAAACTATGCTCCGGGCCAACCCCCGGATAATCCAGTCCTGCACTGATCGAATGGGCCTCGGTCACCTGACCATCCCCATCCTGCAAAAGATAGCTCATGGCTCCATGGAGCACCCCCGGACGGCCCATAGTCAAAGTAGCTGCGTGCTTACCAGTTTCGATCCCCGAACCAGCCGCTTCTACTCCGATCAACCGCACAGTCGGCTCATTCATAAACTCATGGAACAGCCCCATGGCATTAGAGCCGCCGCCCACACAGGCCAACAGAATATCCGGCAGACCATGCCACTTTTCTTGGGCTTGGCGACGAGTCTCTTGACCGATGATCGCATGGAAATCCCGCACAATTTTGGGATAGGGGTGGGGACCAGCGACGGAGCCAAGAATGTAGTGAGTGCTATCCACATTGGTAACCCAATCCCGGATCGCCTCGGAAGTGGCATCCTTCAGGGTGCCACTGCCAGCGGTCACCGCTCGCACCTCCGCCCCCATCAACCGCATCCGAAACACATTTAAGGACTGCCGCTGCATGTCCTCAATACCCATGTAAATAATGCATTCCAAACCAAAGCGAGCACAGACCGTCGCCGTCGCCACCCCATGCTGACCGGCCCCCGTCTCCGCAATAATCCGCTGCTTATTCATCCGCCGCGCCAGTAGCACCTGGGCCAGCGCATTGTTAATCTTATGAGCGCCCGTGTGGTTCAGATCTTCGCGCTTCAGATAGATCTGTACACCACTGCCATCGGGGCGGGCATAGTGCTCAGTCAGCCGCTCCGCAAAATACAGCGGGCTAGGCCGACCCACATAGTCGTGCAGCAAGCCATGGAGTTCCGATTGGAAAGAGGGATCCTTGGTGTGCTTGTCAAAAGCGGCCTCCAATTCCAACAAGGCAGGCATCAGCGTTTCTGGCACATACTTACCACCAAACTGACCGAAGCGGCCGAGAGCATCGGGCTGACTAAAAGTTTTGGTGAGAGGAAGAGGAGTTTGGGTCATAATTTGGGAAGGCGGCCAGTTCAATGCCGATCGAGAGAGCCAATCAATCATTCTAGTGTACTTAAAATCATGGCTGGAAAAAAGCAAGAGCAACCCCGAGTTGTCTATCGAGAGTTCGGCACCCCAGAACCGGAGCGAGAAGAAGCCACCGATTTGCCGCCCCAACAGCACAACCTCAAGATCCAAGCCACCCGCAAAGGGAAGGGCGGCAAAACCGTCACTGAAATCACCGGCTGGCAAGTGACGGACGAAACCCTCCAGAAAATTACCAAGCAACTCAAAAATCAGTGCGGCAGTGGCGGCACGGCGAAGGAAGGATTGATCGAAATCCAAGGCGACCACCGGCCCAAGATCCAAGAAATCCTCACGGCCCTAGGCTACAAATCCAAACTCAGTGGCGGCTGAAGCCACCCCGGTCTCCAGGGATCCCACGATATCCCACCCAGGTGCTCCCGCAGCTCAACAGTGCTTCACATACACTCGATCGCACCGCGCCGTCTCTACCCCCGTGCTGGGCTGGTAACCCTGACCCTCATAGAACAGCACTGCCTCCCACAGCAGACTAGAAGTCTCCACCCAAATCTCCCGCCAGCCCTCCTGCCGAATCTCTTCCTCCAACAGATGCAACAGAAACTTGCCCAAACCCTGGCCGCGCACCCAAGGATGCAGATACATCTTCCGAATCTCCACCGCCCCCTGACCCCGAGTGATAGCTTCGCTTGCACCTTTGGTGATCGGATAATAACCACCGCTACCCACGATCTGTCCGGCCTGCTCGATGCACCAAAAAGCGCCACCGGTGGCCCAATAGCAGTTCTCGATAGCCAACACATCTCGATCGGCCCCCTGGGGATCCCAAGCCAAACCATACTCAGCCAACACCCCACCAATCAGGTCAGCCACGGACTGTCGATCGCTCGGTTGCCAAGGACGCACCCGAAAATTTTGGTAAGTGTATTCCATTAACTGTGAATCCGGGGTTCTGGATGCAGAGTCGCCAGCAGCTCGCTTTCAATCTCGGCCAGATCCTGGAGACGAGCCTGGACGATCGATCGGTCGAAGTAACTGTCAGCCAAAGACCAAAAGGCTCCAAAATGGCGAGCCTCCGAAGCCATCAGACTGCGATAGAAAGCCGCCAGCTTCGGTTCTGGCAAGTGAGCAGCCAGCAATCCCAGTCGCTCATGGGAGCGCGCTTCGATCAATCCGCCCACCAGCAGACAATCGAGCAACCGCTCCAGTCCATTGGAGCGAATCTGCTTTTTGAGAGCCGCCGCATAGGGTGGAGCGTTCAAGGGGGCCAAAGGAATTTGCCGCTCTGCTAAAATTTGGTTAACCTGACGAAAATGCTCCAGTTCCTCCTGGGCGATCGCCGTCATCGCCGACACTAGCTTTTCATGGCCAGGGTAGCGAAACATCAAGTTAATTGCATTGTTGGCAGCTTTCAACTCACAATGGGAATGGTCTAGTAGAATGATATCTACGTTGCCTAAGGACTGCTCCAACCAGCGATCGCTAGTCTTCATCCGGAGTAAATTTATTGTCGGATAGTTAGCAGTTGTCATTGAAATAAATAAGGTTAGATAGAATTTCCTGTTACCCGCCGCATGCGGCAGCTCTAAAACCGCCCCTAGCATCTAGCCTCCCATCATAGCCATGTTCAACCTTTTCGCCAAACGACCGCAGAACCGCCGCATTATTATTGGTGATGTCCATGGCCATTACGATGGACTGATGGATCTGTTGACAGAAGTTGCTCCAGGTAATGGCGACCAAGTGTACTTTTTGGGAGACTTGATCGATCGAGGACCAAAAAGTGCCCAGGTAGTCAAGTTTGTCCGAGATAGCCAATACCCCTGCCTGCTGGGTAACCACGAAGTAATGTTAATGCGGGCCGTCTTTGAAGGGGAGCAAGACCGGCGCATCCTCCAATTTTGGATGCAGGCTGGTGGGGATGCGACGATCGCCAGCTACGGTGAAGCCGGGATTCTTAAATCAGATATCGACTGGATCTCCACACTACCCACCTATCTAGATCTCGAAGATATCTGGTTGGTACATGCGGGCGTGGATCCCTATATGCCTTTGCACCAACAGACCGAACAACAGTTTTGTTGGATGCGCGAAAAATTCTTTAGCTCGGCCTTTCCTTACTTCGAGAACAAGCTAATCGTCACCGGCCATACCATTACCTTTACCCTACCCGGAATTTCGCCGGGAGAATTAGCTGCCGGAGTGGGCTGGTTGGATATTGAGACTGGCGCGTACCACCGGAAGAGTGGCTGGATGACCGCCTTGGATATAGATAACAAGCTGGTCTATCAATTCAACGTGTTCTCCAATAAATTCCGCAAGAAAAAACTCGAACAGATTGTCAAACAAATCGATCCGAGTAAGGTCAAGGCCTATTCATAGTCCGCTCTAGCGCAGCCGGTTTTGGGTGGGGGCGATCGATGCTCCACCCAGGAAGTAGTTCACCTTCTGCCGGTAGGGTACTGGATCCATGCCAGCGGTTTTAGATTGATAGCCAGCAGGAATCATCTGTTGCAGCCTAGCTACCCGATCGGCTGGGGCTGGGTGAGTGTTCAGGAAAGTCGGAGTATTGCTAGAGCCAACCAGCTTCTTCATGAAGTCCGGCATGGCTCCGGGGGCGTAGCCAGTGCGAATAACGTTTTCCATGCCTCGCCGATCAGCATCGTATTCCATTTCTCGGGTGTGGGGTCGGTTGAAGGCTAGCTCCACACCGATTTGACCGATTTGGCTGTTGCTGAGACCGACAATCGAGGTGACTCCCTGAGCAATCATGGTTTGCTTGAGCTGCTCGATCGAGTGGCGACCAGTGATGTGACCGATTTCGTGGCCAACTACGCCAGCCAACTGGGCCTCGTTGTCCGCAGCTTTGATCAGACCGGAGTTCACATAGACGAATCCGCCCATGGTGGCAAAGGCATTAATGGAGTCGTCTTGTACTACCTGGAAGGTATAGCGGATACCAGGGCGAGCGCTGTTGCGGGCCAATTGTTGACCGATGTTGTTCACATAGGCATTTAGCTCGCGACTGGGATGAATTCTGACCTGCTTCAGAATACTTTGGTTGATCTGGGCACCATAGGCCATTTCTTGTTGGTCAGAAATATTAGAAGCCTGATAGATTTGGGCACCACGAATCAGTAGTTCGTAGAGAGAAACAGCCTGACCGGGTTGCGGGCATGCCACCAACGCCAAAGATAGTGCGAGCAGGGAAGTGCCAGCACCTCGGCAGCTACGGCTCAGATGAGAAAGAAACTTGGACATAGTGAAAATTCCGTGGGCTAAAAAATTTGTTAAACCGAGTAGCAGCGGATCGCTCTCATGAGTGGAACTTCTCCAGTGGAGAACCAATCTGACGATAGTAAGCCACTAGAAGTTGCCGGGCAGCGGGAATCGATCAAAAAAAAAACAGCTTTGAGGTAGAGGCAATAGAATTCTTCAACGAACAAGTTTGACAAAGGTGAGCAGAGAATTGATACTGCTTACTGGTAGATAATTAGAGCAGGAACTGTATATTATGTCTATTTTAGATCGGCAAGGTAGGCTATTCGGGAAGGTGAGCATTCTCGACATCGGCGCAGCCTTAGTGATCGTGGCTTCCATTTTAGGCATCTTTCTGATCCCGGCGGGCAACAGCTCTGGCCCGGTCGTCGGTGGAGCCAAGACCGAAGTCGCCGAGATAGACGTGGTGGTACGCGGCCTGAACGTGCTCGACCCAGACAAACTACGAAAAGATTTTCAGCCCGGTCAAAAACTGAGCTTTGTAATTCGCAACCAGCCCACCAGCCCCGTAGAAATTCAGTCAGTCCGCACTTTAGAAAGACTTTTAGCCATGTCCCAGCCCGATGGTTCGGTCAAGGCCATCAAGGATCCGCGGCCCGATTCTTTTAGCCTGGACATGATCGTAACAGTGAAAGGCCAGGGTCAGGCGACGGAAGGCGGCTTCACGATCGGTGGCACCAAGGTCAAGATCGGCAGCTCCGTAGAAGTAGATCAGAAAAATTACAACTTCAACGCCAGCGTCATTGACGTGCGCTATGGCGATGCCCTCCAGAAGTCTGCGGGCAGCGAAACCACACCAGCCGCTACAACTTCAGCAAAGCCATCACCAAACGTTTCGCCTAAAGCCAACTAGCTGTCTTGTTCATCGGTGGTGAGCTGTTCTGCTGGCAACCCCAAAGTCTCTGTTGGGTAGACAGCAGTCACTCGGTCTATGTGAATAAATATGTACACCCGTTAACGAATATGTCAGCCGCTTTCATTTACCTACGCTTGCCAGCATAATGCAGAGACGTGGGTCTCGGCCTGCGATTATTAGCAATGGCCAGCGACTCAGCGGAGGATTGGCAAGTGAAATTAGCGGTATACGGAAAAGGTGGAATTGGTAAGTCGACTACGAGCTGTAATATATCAGTCGCCCTAGCCAGACGAGGCAAAAAGGTGTTGCAGATTGGCTGTGACCCCAAGCATGACAGTACTTTCACCCTCACGGGCTATCTGATCCCAACGATTATTGATACGCTACAAGAAAAGGACTATCACTACGAAGATGTCTGGCCGGAAGACGTGATCCATAAGGGCTATGGCAATGTGGATTGCGTAGAAGCGGGCGGCCCACCGGCAGGTGCTGGTTGCGGCGGCTATGTGGTAGGCGAAACAGTCAAGCTCTTGAAGGAACTAAATGCCTTCGATGAGTACGACGTGATTTTGTTCGATGTATTGGGCGACGTAGTTTGTGGTGGATTTGCAGCACCGCTGAACTACGCGGACTACTGTCTGATCGTGACCGATAATGGTTTCGATGCGCTATTTGCGGCCAATAGAATTGCCGCGTCCGTGCGCGAAAAAGCTCGCACTCACCCCTTGCGACTAGCAGGCCTCATTGGCAACCGCACCTCCAAACGGGACTTGATCGACAAGTATCTAGAAGCAGTACCGATGCCTGTCTTGGAAGTATTGCCTCTAATTGAAGATATCCGAGTTTCACGGGTGAAGGGTAAAACCTTGTTCGAGATGGCTGAACAAGATCCATCCCTCAACTATGTGTGCGACTACTACCTGAACATCGCCGACCAGATTTTGGCCATGCCCGAAGGTGTAGTGCCCAATGACACCCCCGATCGAGAACTGTTTACGCTGCTTTCGGACTTCTATCTAGGGAATACGCCGGCCGGAGCAGTTCCTAGTCCCCTGATGGTCTAAATCGCACCGTAATATTTTCTGCGCCACACCAATAATAAACGAGGTTTTCACTATGACCGTCGCCGCCGAACCTCAGGCACTTAATTTTGAGTGCGAGACCGGAAATTACCATACCTTTTGCCCGATTAGCTGTGTAGCATGGCTCTATCAAAAAATCGAAGATAGCTTCTTTTTGGTGATCGGCACCAAAACCTGCGGCTACTTTTTGCAAAATGCCATGGGTGTGATGATTTTTGCGGAACCCCGCTACGCCATGGCCGAACTAGAGGAAGGCGATATTTCCGCCCAACTCAACGACTATGCAGAGCTGAAGCGCCTCTGTGAGCAGATCAAGAAAGATCGCAATCCCAGCGTAATTGTCTGGATCGGCACCTGTACCACCGAAATCATCAAGATGGATCTGGAAGGCTTGGCACCTCGCCTGGAAGCGGAGCTGGGAATTCCGATCGTCACAGCTCGGGCCAATGGCTTGGATTATGCCTTTACCCAAGGCGAAGACACCGTCCTAGCCGCCATGGCTGCCCGCTGCCCAGAAAAGGCTGGCACCCCAGCAGAACAGGAAGAGCGGAAAGGGATTGGCCGTCTACTGAACTTTGGCAAGCCCGCAGAGGAAATCCCAGCGGCTCCCACCCATCCGAACCTAGTATTGTTTGGCTCCCTACCGGATCCGGTGGTGACCAACTTGACCCTGGAATTACAAAAACAGGGCATTACGGTGGGCGGTTGGTTGCCAGCCAAGCGCTTTACGGAACTGCCGACGATCGCCGAAGGGGACTACGTCTGCGGGGTCAATCCGTTCCTCAGCAAGACCGCCAGCACCCTGATGCGGCGGCGGAAATGCAAGCTGATCAATGCGCCTTTCCCGATCGGTCCCGATGGCACCCGGGCTTGGATTGAGGAAATCTGTGCGGCCTTGGGTGTGGAACCGAAGGGTCTGGACGAGCGGGAAGCCCAAATCTGGGAAGGCTTGGAAGAATATCTGAAGCTGGTCCGGGGCAAATCGGTATTTCTGATGGGCGATAACCTGTTGGAAATTTCCATGGCCCGCTTCCTAGTGCGCTGTGGTATGACCGTCCAGGAAATCGGCATTCCTTACATGGACAAGCGCTATCAGGCAGCGGAGCTGGCCCTGTTGCAAAAAACCTGTCAGGAAATGGGTTCGCCCTTGCCCTCGATCGTGGAGAAACCCGATAATTACAATCAGCTCCAACGGATCTACGAGCTGAAGCCAGATTTGGTAATCACCGGCATGGCCCATGCCAACCCGCTGGAAGCCAAAGGCATCAATACCAAGTGGTCGGTGGAGTTCACCTTCGCCCAGATGCATGGTTTCACCAATGCTCGCGATATTCTGGAGCTAGTGACTCGTCCCCTCCGCCGGAATCAGACTTCTAACGAAATGAATTGGGATAAGTTGGTAGCTGCCGAAGCTGCTAATGCTCGATAGGGCTACCAGGCTCGATCGGGGAGATACCTGATTTCTGCTATCGAATATTAAAAAGCGCCGCTATCTGCCGAAGATAGCGGCGCTTTTGCTACAAGGTGAATAAGATCCCCTAAATCCCCCTTTTCAAAGAGGGATCACCCACTCCCAACGTAGTCTCCACATAATGTATGTATCAATCTGAATTTAGAATTGCTCGATCAGCTTAGGTTGTTTGGGGTTGCATAGTGGGCGGGAAAGCCGGACGAGCCCGCATCCGATCAAGGTAAGCAGCCACATGGGGATAGGGACTCATATCGAAGTCTTTGATCAACATCCCTACATAGCTCAACATCGACCCTAAAGCCACATCGGCCACCGAAAACTCCTGACCCATCAAATAGGGTTGTTGGGCGAACATCCCATTCAAAATTCCCAGCAGGTGAGGAGTATCCTTGGTCTGTAAATGAGGCGCAAACAAGCCATCACTCAAAGTAGTATTCACAAAGAAAATCCACTGATTGACGATCGCCATTTGCTCCACCCCGGCCACCTGGCCATACTTGTTAGCCAAGTAGCTCAAGATCGCCCCCGATTCCCAAAGAATAAAGCCATCCTCATCGATCGCTGGTACCTTGCCAAAGGGATGAAGAGCCATGTAGGCCGGTTGTAAATGCTCTCCCTTCGGCAGTTCTACCATCATAAATTCGTAGGGAATCCCCAGCTCTCTGAGGTACCATTCCACAATTACTGCGCGACTAAAGGCGCTGCCGTATAGCTTAATCAAGATCTTTGTCCCCGATTAGATGAAATATCTGTTTGTTAAAGTAACATGCGATGGTACAAATAGACTCAGAAATTTTCGATTCTTCACAGACAGCTATAATAGCTAAGCGAACTCGATTTACCGCTGGCCCCAGCGAACTCTGCTATGCATATTTCCCAAATCCAATCGACCCTCCAAGCTAAATTTGGGGAATCTTTTCAGGCGATCGGTGACGAATGTTACGAAGTGAATACGGACGAGTTCAAGCTGCTCTTTATTCTGTCTGATCGCCTGTCTTGGCTGCGGATTCTGACGCCCATCACCACCGCCGCCAACGCCAATACTTTTTTGCAGGAGCTGCTCACTGCCAATTTTGATGACACCCTAGAAAACCGCTACGCACTCCATCAAGATGTGCTGTGGGGTGTCTTCCAGCACCGCTTGGAGAGTCTAGATCCAGAAGATTTCAGTGTGGCCATCGAACGACTGATTAATCTCAAAAAATCCGGTGTCAACCCCGTTTTTACCCAGTTCGTCACCCAAAAAGTCCGCGAAATCGTCCGCGTGGCCAAGCTGCGGGGTGATACGCTCCAGCAAACCATGCAAACCCTCGATCGCTTTTATGCGGAGGGCCTAATGGGCGACCTAGAAGAAGGAGCTGCGGCTCGGGAATCGATGATGGGAGCTTGGCGCTACCAGCTGACTCGCCTCTGGGACGAAGAATAAATGGTTCCTAGCAATCCGCTGCGATCGCTCCAAGCAGCTCAATGGTTCAAGCTAATCTGTGGAGCCAGCTTCCAAGATCTCCCGGCCATCCGCAGTCTGACGATCGCCTACGCTCTGGCCGGAGCCGACTGCATCGATGTCTCCGCCAATCAGGCAGTGGTGAACGCGGCCCGCTCCGGCCTTAATGCGGCCACCGAGCTAGTGGCCACGGCCCGACAACGGGGCTATCGACCCACGGCCCAACCCTGGCTGATGGTGAGCGTCAACGATGGCGCAGACCCCCACTTTCGCAAAGCAGTCTTCGACCCAGCCCACTGTCCGGCGGACTGTCCGCGCCCCTGCGTTGGGATCTGTCCGGCAGAAGCTATTGCTTTCAATGAGCAGCGTGCGGGAGTCCTGACCGAGCGCTGCTATGGCTGCGGTCGTTGTTTGCCGATCTGTCCGCTCCACCTGATTGTCGAGGACAGCTACCTCTCTACACCTGCCGCAGTGCTAGAGCTACTAGAGACACCGGCCATCCAAGCGATCGAAATTCATACCCAACCGGATCATCAACAGGAATTTCAGCAACTGTGGCAGCAGTTACACCCAGCACTCAGTAGTTTGCAACTGGTTTCGATCAGCTCTCCCGCTGGCCTAGAACACCGCTGGGCGATCGCCAAACTGTTGCAAACACTAGATCCGCAGCCCACCATTATCTGGCAAACCGATGGCAGACCAATGAGTGGAGACATTGGCATCGGCACCACTCACGCGGCGATCGCCCTCGGTCAAAAGGTAGCCGCTGCCAAATTACCTGGATATATTCAGCTAGCAGGCGGCACAAACCACTATACAGTTGCTAAGCTAAGAGAGTTGAATTTATTAAACCCCGTACAGAATGATGATTGTCTTGTCTCGGGCGTAGCCTATGGCAGCTATGCCAGGGTGTTACTCGCCCCCATTTTAGAACAGCTTGATGATACGGAGCGATTAGAAAATCGCCCCGAACTGCTTTGGTCGGCGGTGGCTCTGGCCCATAGCCTGGTCGGACAAATCAAAGCTCCCTCTCGAAGGTAATAGTTAGCAAAAATACATCATATTCATGGCGGACGAAGACATCAGTTTAGGCAGAAAGCAAATTACCGATGACCTCAGTAAATTGTTGGCCATTTTACCCACAGCTCTCACCCAGTCTATTTTGGAGCATCCTAACAAGGACAACCTGATTGAAGTGGTAATGGATTTGGGTCGCCCACCGGAAGCGCGCTTTCCTGGCGGTGGCGAATATCTCAGCGATGTGGTGATTACCCACGCAGATTTACAACATTCGATCGAAATGGTCGGAATGTTTAGCGGCGATAACCGGGCGGGCATCGAGCGCACCCTGCATCGGATTAGCTGTATGCGCAGTCGATCGGGCGAAATCATCGGTCTCACCTGTCGGGTGGGGCGGGCGATTTTCGGTACCATCAATATGATTCGAGATCTGGTGGAAACCGGGCAATCGATTCTGATGCTGGGCCGACCGGGGGTGGGTAAAACCACTGCTCTACGAGAAATCGCGCGGGTTTTGGCCGATGACTTGCATAAGCGGGTGGTAATTATCGATACATCCAATGAAATCGCCGGTGATGGTGATATTCCCCATCCGGCGATCGGGCGGGCCAGAAGAATGCAGGTATCCAGACCGGAGCTCCAACACCAGGTCATGATCGAGGCGGTGGAAAACCATACGCCGGAAGTGATCGTGATCGATGAAATCGGCACGGAACTAGAAGCCTTGGCCGCTCGGACGATCGCCGAGCGGGGCGTACAGCTAGTCGGCACCGCCCATGGCAACCAACTGGAGAACCTGATTAAGAATCCGACCCTTTCGGATCTGGTGGGTGGCATTCAGGCGGTCACACTGGGTGACGATGAGGCTCGCCGCCGCGCTTCCCAGAAAACTGTGCTGGAGCGCAAAGCACCGCCTACTTTCACGATCGCGGTGGAAATGCAGGAGCGCGATCGCTGGGTGGTTCACGATAGCGTGGCCGACATGGTGGATAATCTGCTGCGCGGCCGCCAACCTACGCCTCAGGTGCGCACGGTGGACGAAGCGGGCCGTGTGACTATCCAAAAGGAAGTCTCGGCTCCCAAGCCTTCCAGTGTGGCTCCGGCAGCGGCCAATCCGGAAATGCCCGGTGGTTGGCGAGCTAGTGGTCGGATGGAGCCGGTACCCATTACGCGGCAATATGCAGCTAGGGATACGGGTATTCGGCAGGCGGAGCGCACGATCGCTGCGCCGGACAGACTCACCTTCCAAGAAATGCTGAATCAAGCCGCTTGGGATGGTGAAGAAGCAGCCGAAGGCATTGGGCCAAATGGGGAGGAGTTGCCGCTCCATGTGTATCCCTATGGCATCAGCAGTCAAGAGCTGGATCAGATTATTGATGTGCTGCAATTGCCGGTGGTGTTGACAAAGGATATGGACAGTGCCGATGCTGTATTGGCTCTGCGCACTCATATCAAGAATCACTCGAAGCTGCGCCAGGTGGCGAAGGTGCGGCAGGTACCGATCTATAGCGTGAAGTCTGGGACGATTCCGCAGTTGACTCGGACGCTGCGCCGGATGCTGAAGATGGATGATCTGCCGGAGACTAGCGACCTCCGCTTGTTTACGCGGGATGGCAGTGAGGATGAAATCGAGGCTTTGGAGGAGGCCCGGTTGGCGGTGGAGCAAATCGTGATTCCGAAGAGCCAGCCGGTGGAGCTATTGCCTCGATCACCTAAGGTCCGCAAGATGCAGCACGAGCTAATCGAGCATTATCGCTTGCGGTCAGACAGCTTCGGCGACGAACCCAACCGTCGTTTGCGGGTTTACCCCAGCTAACCGGAGTTTGTGGATAGTTTGCCGCCAAGATCTTAAATGCAACCTATAATCCACCGAATCAATGGTAGGGGCACGTTGCAACGTGCCCCTACCATTGGCATCATTAAATTCATTAGCCCAAAAAAATCCATGAATATTCAGTTCTCCTATGAAAATGCTAAATAACAGCCTTTGATGGACAAAGCCGCACTATGTCGTTAGTGCAGCCAATGGTAAGAATTAGGCAAATCTATCGATCGGTATTCTATGCAGATCAAGAAATGATTCAGGCTACTGCAAAGTCAGTTATTTTCCGGCGTTCTGGGGTTTTAAAGGCCAGCACAATTTGCTGTGGCAAAACGCCAAGATTCACCAGTTCATTGGCAATTCCTACTTCCGTTCCATCCTGCTGAATCCAGATCTTGCCATTGATGATATCTAGATGAATGAGACTACCATAAATCCTTTGATTTTTGTGCCAACCAGCTTCCAATAATAGGTAGTGATGATTGTTTTCATCAATGATCAGTTGTAGTTCACTTTCAGGATCGCTGCCCAGAAACTCAAGATATTCTTGCAAGACCCTGATGCTGGCTGACTGGAGCTGCGATATGCTTACACCATCCATTTGACAACCTCCTTTTTATTGACATCAAAAGTAAACAATCGAATGATTTTATCTTCCATCAAAACTTGCCCGGCCTCTTCCTCAAAAATTGATTCTCTCACCTCTTCGGGAACTGCCAAATATAGTTGTCTTTCAGGTTCATGACGTTTCAAGAGACGCTCGTACAAAACAAATTGGCCCACAGCTTCTTCAAGATCCTTCATTTCCGAAGCACTCCGGAAGCTTTTGATTTCCACCGCAATTTTCTGGACATCCTTTTCTGCCCCAATCAATTGTTCAGCCCCCAGATCTATGTAGAGGTTCTTTTTACGAGCAAGCTTGAGACGATAAGGGTCATGAGTGATTGTCCAACCGTCTTTTCGGAGAGCGTTACACACTATTCCATGGTAATAGTCACGAGCTGGCATAGACCTATCGATATCCAAAATGATACAATATTTTAACATACTTAGTGCTAGTGCCGGTAAGAATCAAGTAAGATCCTGATTGTCAACATGTCCCAGCTGCTGCCAACCTGTACGCAGAAATCATCAAACTCATTCACATCAGCAAAGAAAGCCATGAAAATTACTCTGTTCCTGGGTACTACGACTACCATAGTGTTGATGAACGCTTTTGTCCCAGCCAATTCCATCGCCAGCTCCAGAGTTCTAGATGTCATTACCCAGCCTAACTCCCCCCTGATCAACATTCTGGATCTGCCAGTTACGTCGCCAATTGTCCAAGAAGAGCTGCAGATTCCCCCGGAGCGTCTGCCTCTGGTGCGTTCCGTTTCTCCGAGACGGAGAGAGTTCGCGCGACTGAGTGTCAGCGGGATATGGGACACTACGGAGGGGAAGCTCACCCTAGTCCAGGGAAATATGAAGACGGATAATTCCGCAGAAGGAGGGGCTTCTCTGGAAAAGGCCCCAAGGGGGTTTCAGATCCTGGGAATTTACAGCAAAAGGGATGGGAGTATAAGAGCACAATTTGTCACTAACACTGAGGTGGAAGGCTTTTGGGCACAGAATTACTCTGATGTTAAATGCAATAGAGAGTTTTACAAACCTAGCCTCACTGCTTTATGGGTTTTGAGCAAACCACCTACTCAATACTGGGGTAGCTTAAAGTTTTCGTTTAAGAGCGATGGATCCTTCACGGGGGTTTATGGTTACTGTGACGAGGAACCACAACGCAGTTGGACTGGTACAAAATATAAAGAGCCTCAAGTTAATTGAAAATACGATAATGCTCTGGCGATCGCCTGCGCCACAGAAAGCGCAGCGGAAATTGTCATAGTTGCCTGAGATGCCGAAGGGCAACAAGGGTATCTATAGAACAAATTCAGCAATCTGAATTTGCTGATTTAATAACAGAACAGACAGTTCTGTCAGCAGCCAAATGTTGAAATCAACGTTCCAAAAAAATCAGTGGAGGTTGGAGGCATGAAGATATCACAAAGAATGGCGTCATGGGACGATCTTGAATGGCTTGAACCATTCTACGAATCAATCATGCGTCCGTACGTTGAGCTAACCAATAAATGGGATAGCACTAAATTTCGGGAGTATTTCAATCCAGAGGTCACAACAATCATCCAAGCTGACAATGTTGATATCGGGATACTCAAAGTCGAGGAACGAGAAGACTGCATTTATCTTGGCGACATTCAAATACATGAAAAACATCGCAGTCAAGGAATTGGTACCAGCTTGATTAAGACAGTTATTCAATCAGCCACGATCGCCAACAAACCAGTTCGCTTACGTGTCCTAAAAGGGAACCCTGCCAAAGAGCTGTATCTCCGACTAGGATTTGAGGAAGTGGAGATACTATATGATTGCTATATTTTAGAAAAAAGAAATGAGCACTGCTGATAATTCACCGCGTATTCCAGCGGCACCAAAGGCTATTCAAAAGGGTGTGCCGCTCAAAGATCTACTGGGTGTGGAGGCGATCGATTGCCTAGCCCACAACATCCTGCTGGTATATCCACAGTTTAACGCCAAGTCGTTTCGTGAGATGGCGCTGCATAATTTGGAGCCATTGGGTATGATGGAACGCGGTCAACATCTGGCCAAGGCGCTCCGTCAAAACTTGCCAGCGAAATATTCCACGGCGATCGAAATAATCCTAAGGTCTTTGACTGCGCCACTCCTGCACACAGACAATAATGGTTTGGCCGTATTCTTTTATTTACCCCATAGTTTTTTTGTTGCTATGTTTGGTCTAGATCCCTCAGAGAACGGTGGAGATGACCCTTTTGAAACATCGATGCAGGCGCAGTATGAAATCACGCAGCGGTTCAGTGCAGAATTTTCGATACGGCCATTCTTGATTCAGCAACAACAGCGAACTCTCGATCGGCTGCTGGATTGGACAAAGGATCAAAATCCTCATGTGCGGCGACTTTGTAGCGAGGGTGCCCGACCTCGCTTGCCTTGGGGAATACGGATTCCAGCTTTCATTAATGATCCGGAGCCGGTAATGCCGATTTTAGAGGCGCTAAAATGCGATGAGAGTCTTTATGTGCGTCGCAGTGTGGCCAATCATCTGGGCGATATTGCCAAAGACCATCCAGAAAATGTATTTGAAATTTGCGATCGATGGCTAAAGATCTCTACTCCCGAGGTAAAATGGCTCATTCGTCATGCCCTGCGTCATCCCGCTAAAAAAGGAGATAAAATAGCACTACAACTTAGAGCGGCAGCGAAATGATCAATTTCAATTGGTAGTTGAGATGGGACTAATGTCACCAAGTGAACCCTGTGCGATCGCCAGCAGTGTCCCAGCAGCAATGTGGCTGGCAATCAGTGTTGACATTGCTCCGGCTAATTTGAGTCAAAATGACCATCTATTTCAACTTGTACCCCTCGGCCATCAACAGAACAGAGTTGGCTTTGACTTCAGGGTAACATGCCAGCTCAGGTGGGGTCGCAAAGTTTGGCGAATTAGGTTAGTCTGGAAGGTGTGCTCGTTCTTACTAACTTCCATCAAACCTTTTTCTACCAACGACTGCAAGCTTTTTGTCCCGTACTGAATGTTTTTAAAGATCTTGAACCAGGTTAGCATTTTACTTACCTGCTAGAATAAAGAGGGATTTTGGAGGAACTGACAAATGACTGACCCGGTTACTGTTCTGACGGCTAATGCGATTCTCGTATCGAGAGGCTTTGCCAACGCTTCTCTGGCTTTTCAATTTTATACAAATGACTAAGCTGTACTACCGAGGGATGATGGCAGATAATGGTAAGCCTAGAATTGGTCGCTATGCTCGATGTCTGGGGATTAGACCAAATGTCGATGTTGATGTGGATCTAGCGCCAAAAGATTCGATCGATGAATGTGGATACCTAAGATTATCTGCAAGTTATGATACAAATCGAGAAGTAATTGAAGTGGCAGTTAGAAATACTAAGGGAATGTCTGTTTCGCTGTCTATTGATGCTTTGCCAGATTTTCGCAAGCCGCCAGCATTCGGTGGGGTTGGGTGCGATCCGTTGTGGCAAATCGATAGTGACAAAATCATGGGGGATTTGGAAGCCGTCCAAGACAGTGCGACTCACGTTAGTATTGTGCCAAGGGTTACAATGCTACTAGCGCAATATGAAGCAGCGTTGGCGAGTACCAGTGTTGCTTGGGAATTAGTTTAATTAGGAGTAAACTTATGGCATGGGTTTTTAGCCTTTCGGCAGAATGTGGGACGGAACAATCCCAAGCGGAGCAATTTGCTAACCACTTTAGAGATTTAACTTGGACAATCCATCGTGGGATTGAATCTCAATGTCAAGCGGATATATTTGCTGATATGGAAGGAAACTGGTGGTGTCGAGTTTGTCCGAGTGGATTGAGTGAAATCGGAATTGATGCGCCAGACAGTGCTTACCTGATGACTGAGCTAGGGATATTGCTCTATCAACGACTGCGATCAGCTCCGGCTTTTAGGTATGGGATAGTCGGGGTGGAGGTTGATGAGTTTAGAACCTACAGCGAATTAATTGAGGATGGAACGGTGGCTAGTTTACCTGGAGTTACAATCAATCAAGATATTTGGCAATTGCTAGGTTCTCCGTCGAGGCTGCGGAGTTTTGCTCCGGGTTATTTGTGGAATCCTTATGAGGGGGAAGTTTACAAACCACTGGCTATGTCGTCTGAGTTGAAGACTAAAATGTCGGAATTGCTGATGGCGGCTTGACTTTATGATAAAAGACTCTCTGGAGGAATTTAACAATGACTGATCCGGTTACTGTTTTGACGGCTAATGCGATCGCTTCTCTGGCTTTTCAGGAGTTTGTGAAGTCTGGGGCGGGGGATTTGGCAAAGAGGTTTACGGGGGAGGCGATCGCCAAGATGGGGCGGTTGCGTGAGTTGATTTGGAATCGGTTGGCTGGGAAGCATCCGGCGGTGGATGAGGCGATCGAGAAGGCTAAGGCTGGTGAACAGGAGGGGATTGATACGGTGGCGACGCTTTTGGGTGTGGAGCTGTTGGATAAGGAGTTTGCTGGGCAGGTGCAGGCGATCGCGCAAGAAATTCACGCTGGTAAACTGCAAGACTACAGCAGTATGACAATGAACGTTTCAGGAAATGCAAAGGGTTGGCAAACAAAAGTCGAAGGAGGTACTGCTTATATAGGTGAAATAAGTCAATATAGTGCAGGCCACCAATCGAACCCTAAATGAATGATGATCACCGACCTTAGTAAATTGATCGCCCAATGCTTACAATCAGACCCCACTGCCTCGGTCGAAGTACTTGTAGAGCGGCTAAAAAGTGATGATCGCCTCATCCAATTCAATACTGGCAATGCCCTAGCATTTCAAACCTTGGTTGAGGATGGTGGCATTGCCAACGTGGGTGTTCACCTACATGGTTTCGATGAAGAAAAGCTAGAAAAAGTTCTAGAAGCTTTCAAGAAGTCACTTCAACCAGTCGAAGTCCCTAATAACGTTCCTCGAAGTGGTGTTGCCAAGTTTATTGGGCGAGAGCCAGAGTTGGAGCGACTCCATGCTCAATTACAGCAAGGCAACTTTGTTTCGATCTCTGCGGTTGAAGGAATGGGTGGCGTGGGCAAAACAGAACTTGCTACTCAATACACCCAGAAACACGCCTCCAGTTATGAGGGTGGAATTTGCTGGCTTTTTGCCCGAGAATCTAATATTGGCACTCAAATTGTGGGTTTTGCCAAATCCCAACTGAATCTCAAAATTCCAGAGGGGTTAGAACTTCCAAACCAAGTTGCTTTCTGCTGGCAGAACTGGCGAATAGGAGACATACTGCTGATACTGGATGATGTGGTCAACTACCCCCACGATGTAGAACCTTATTTACCACCGGTGGCGTTCACTCGATTCAAAGTGGTGATGACAACGCGGCAAAAGTTTGGGCCACCAATTCAATCGCTGCCTTTAGGAGTCCTCTCACCAAAACAATCGCTGGAATTACTGACAGTTTTAATTGGTGAGAATCGAGTTCAGCAAGAATTAGAGATTGCCATAAGTCTGTGTAATTGGCTAGAGGATCTACCTCTGGGTATAGAGCTAGTAGGTCGGTATCTACAACAACGCACAGATATTTCACTGTCCACCTTGCTATCAAGACTCCACGATAAATCCAGACAACGACAAGCGATCAAACACGCTGCACTTAATATAAATGAGGTGAATCGTACAGCCACCGGCAAGAAAGGTGCAGAAGCTGCTTTCGATTTGAGTTGGGACGAATTGGACGATCTCAGTAAGCACCTGGGTAAGCTCCTAAGTTTGTTTGCGGCTGCGCCAATCCCTTGGTATCTAGCTGAATCCGTCGAACGGAAGTATCTCGAAGACTTGGATGATCAGGAGTTTGATGTTGAGGTAATGGAAGAAGCCAGAACTAAATTGATCAAGTTGCATTTGATCCAGCTATCTCAACAATCAGAACAAATCTACCGACTACATTCACTGATTCGTGAATTCTTTAGAAGTAAACTTGATGGAATGGATCTATATGAGTCCAAGTATACAGAGGTTAATTAAAGTGCCAAGAGATACCGAAGTCGACCTACTGAAAAATGCTTTTGCTTCAGTTTTGGCTGGCACCGCCAGACAAATTTCCAATATTCCAATCCTGCAACAAATAGAATCACAACGTTGTCTCATCCCTCATTTTGAAGAGGTTATTAATTCACAGATAGAGAACCTTGCTGATGATGACTTGATATGGCCTTTTATTGGCTTGAGCAAAATCTATGAATCACAGGGTTTTTACCGCATGGCTGAACCTTGGATGGAGAAATGTCTGGATGCTGCTATTCAGCGCTTTGGCACATCGAATCACAATGTAGCAGTCAGTTCAAATAATCTGGCAAATATATACTATTCGCTGGGTGATTACATCAAGGCGGAACCACTACTAGTTAAGACTGTACAATTCTGGGAGGAATCCGACTTTGGTCAAGAGCCTATTCTTGCAACTTGTCTAAATAATTTAGCAAGTATATTCCAAATGACAGCACAGTATGATCGATCAGAATCTTTATTTTTAAAGGTTTTAGAACTCAGAAAAAGTATCCTAGATGACAACAATCCTGACATAGCAATAAGTTTAAATAACCTAGCAAGTCTCTATTCAGATCAAGGCCGCTATAATGAAGCTGAGTCATTACACATTGAAGCTCTTGCTCGATTCAGATCTATATTTGAAAATGAGCACCCTCATGTAGCAATGAGCTTGGATAATTTAGCATTCACTTATGAAGGTCAAAGACTCTATGAGAAAGCAGAATCCTTTTCCATTCAAGCACTGGAAATGAGAGAACGCCTACATGGCAACGAGCATCCAGATGTAGCTTTAAGTCTAAGTAATCTTGGCGCAATATTCGAAATTCAAGGATTTTATGATAAAGCCAAACCACTTTTATTAAGATCTTTGGATATAGACAAAAAGCTTTTTGGAGATAAAAATCTCCGCGTAGCAGGAAGCTTGCACACACTTGGAAAATTGCACAAAAATCTTAGGATTTTTGACAGGGCTGAACTTTTCTATCTTGAGGCCCTAGAAATTCAGCAATATTTCCTGGGCAAAGTACACAACAAAATTGCGATCACTCTCAATAATTTAGCAGGATTGTATTCAGAACAACGACGTTATCTTGAAGCAGAATCTAAATATATTCAATCTTTAGAGATCAAAAAGCAAATATTTGGTGACAATAGTTCTACAATGGCTATGGGGCTAAACAATTTAGCTAATTTGTATGCGGACTGGGGATATGAATGTAGAGCTGAGAAAATCTTCCGCCAGGCTGTACTAATGCTAGAAAAATGCTCTGAAAAGGATCATCCAAATACTATTTCCGTTAGGAATAATTTGATAACTCTGCAGTCGAGAATGAAGAAAAAAATTCATAAAAGAAAGAAAAAGAATAGTAATGTGGACATTCTTCGAAGGCTTTGATGAAATTGACATTCTGAATTTGAACGAAAGATGCTAAATGGTGAGTGATAAATAGTAACCTGAAACTCGATGTTCAAGTTTTTTGTATTTAGAGCCTGAAACCCAGGTTTCTCGTCAGTTGTTCCAAGACTACAAACAGCCAGAACCCTCATTCTGTCGTCGTAGAAATATTCTCTCAGGAAAAACTTGAACATCGAGTGAAAACCATCAACGAGTGAAGTGTGAGCATACAAGTATCAATCGGCACAGTGTAGCCGCAGGAATATGCGGAAATCACAAGGCTAATTTCGATAATCTTTTGACGTTGGGATCAGCAGGATTTGTAATGGTGCAGGTCAAAAGCGCACTCGATCAAAACACCAAATTAACCAACGCCCTTCAAACCGATGCCCGGATGCTCCAGATCAATCTGGGACAATCAAAAGGCTACCAGGTGCTAGTAGAAGGCAATGCCACCGACTACATTGGCGATCAAACCTCATCCTTGAAATGCTTCGAGGTCGATCCTGTTACGGAAGAATCATGATAAAGTCCTTGATCGATCAATGCTTGCCGGAGTTGGAGACGAGCAGTTTCATTCAACTTGTCTAACTAAAACCGGAATGTAAATACTCATTGCTCAGTAGTTGGTTGGCGAAGTGTCCCATGAGCACGAATTTTCAGCAGGCCAATCAGATTATTAAGTTGTTCGCAAAGATCTAGTTCGGCAGTTTCTGTCGCAGTAAGTGCTACCTCTTTATTTTTTTGGAGGAGCAGTTGTAACCGATGCTGAGAATCTTCTGAAACCTTAAAATCAACAATCTGTTCCGCAGTCGGACGACTAACCAAAAAATCTAGAATTTCTTGGTAGGTGGTATTGGCCGGGAGAGAGACTGGTAGATTTTGTCTGAGTAAAGGTGTGGCAATTAGGCGAGTAAAAAGCTCAGAAAATTGACCTTGAAAAGGTGCTAACTGTTGAGCAAGTTCGTCGGGAATATCAATGAGGATTTGAGCCATAGCTAAGTGACAGTGAAAAACTGAGAGCTTTTGACCATTCTATCCTCCCAGCTCAATGGCTAATAGTTCTCTTGCGCAGACTCAGCTCATTTTTAGCATCTTGGCAGGAGGTGTTGCAGAAGTACACAGTGATGTGATAACTTGGTAAGCCGGTTGTGCTTTGGAACCTGCAAGGTGCCAATCAAAGCCAGAACATATTCGAGAGCAACGTTATTTTCCAGACTGGCATTAGCCTAACTGAATATTTCCAGCCACAGACAGCAGGAGTCTTAGGACTTAATTCCCTGCCGAGGTTAATGCCAGTTTTTGTACTGACTTAATTTTTAACCCCGGCTACCATGGCCGGGGTTGCGCGTTTGTGGATGCTCGAAGACAACAGAAAGACCCAACCACCAACGAGGTTTACCAATGGGGAGAACCCTCCAAAATAAACAAGCGATCGTGGCGGAGCTGAAGGAAAACCTCAGCGCCAGCCAAATGGTGGCGGTGATCGATTATCAAGGTCTGACCGTGGCCGAAATCACTGACCTCCGGCGGCGCTTGCGTCCCAAAGGCGCGATTTGCCAGGTTACTAAGAATACCTTCATGAGCAAGGCGATCGTCGATGACGAAAAGTGGCAAGTGCTATCGGAGTTTCTCTCTGGCCCTTCGGCTTTTCTGATCATCGAGAACGATTTCGGCGGCGCGATCAAAGCCTACAGTGAGTTCCAAAAAGCTTCCAAAAAGACTGTCCTGCGGGGCGGTGTGTTGGAAGGCAAGGCCCTCAGCGAAGCTGAAGTTAAAGCGATCGGCGATCTTCCTTCCAAGGAACAGCTCATGGGCCAAATTGCTGGTGCTCTCAACGCCGTGACGGCCAAGATTGCGATCGGCATTCAGGAAGTTCCGGCTTCCGTGGCGCGTGGCATTCAAGCCCACGTGGACAAAGGCTAATCATCATCCCCCACTTTTTCATTCACATTCTTAAGGACGAACATACATGTCTGCTGCAACCGATACTATTTTAGAAGGTTTGAAGGCTCTTTCTTTGCTGGAAGCTGCCGAACTAGTTAAGCAAATCGAAGAAGCTTTTGGCGTTTCTGCCGCTGCTCCCGTAGCGATCGCTGGCCCTGCCGGTGCTGCTCCCGCTGAAGCTGTCGAAGAAAAGACCGAATTCGATGTAATCCTAGAATCCGTTCCCGATGACAAGAAGATCGCCGTACTGAAGGTAGTACGCGGCCTGACTGGTCTGGGTCTGAAGGAAGCTAAGGACTTAGTAGAAGCTGCTCCTAAGGCCGTCCGCGAAGGCGTAGCCAAGGATGCTGCTGAAGATGCTAAGAAGCAAATCGAAGAAGCTGGTGGCAAGGTAGCCATCAAATAATTTCCAAATTGGAAATTATTATTTTTAGCCCGCCTCTGGCGGGCTTTTTTGATCAAGATCGTGCCTTAGGATCGGTCATCTTCCTTTACGAGTTGCTGAATCGTACCGATCGACAAAAACATAAACAAAGATTCATCGGCAACACCATCGAAGCCATAGGAACTGTAGTAACTGCGAGCCAAGGAGTCCTTGGCATCTACAAAAAGACCAACTACCCCTACCAGATCGGCAATATCTGAAACCCGCTGGAAGACCTCACTCATCATCATAGCTCCCAGTCCTTGGCGCTGGCGATCGATACTTACGGCAATGCGCGCTAACTTCACCCCAGCAACTCTACCCGGATACTTTTTTACAAACCTGGCAGGCAAGCTGTCGGACTGTACCTCACAGATCGCCAGTGTAAAATAGCCCAAAACAATCGAGGGTAGCTCAGAGTCCACCATTACAAAAGTTCTGGATAGCCCCTTACTTAAGTGCTGTCTAGCAATGGTTTGCAAGAAATTATTTAACTGCTGATTGCCACAGTCAAAACTAGCCCGATCGTGAGAGGCATTTAATAATTCAACTCTTCTCATTACCAAAATTCTTACGCCACTGCATCATCGCTTCTCTCGACTTTTGGTTAGGCGCAGGCGGATTATCAACCAGCTCAAAAATCCGATCGGCCTCCTCCGCTGATAACCTAATTATCCGATCGGCATCAATAACTTGTTGGGCTTTTTCGATCGCTGCCTGTACTAAGAACTGGTTCAAAGTACTACCAGAAATCTCTGCTGCTTGTAGTAGTGTGGCCTGAACAGATTGGGGTATTCTGGCCGTCATTCGTACCATAGCTGGAGCCGTATCCATTCGGAACCTAGAACTCTTTCCTTCATTTTAATCTATTGGTGACAAAATGCCACCAATATTTTCAACTGAACAGATTCAGAGGAAAATGGCCGTGGGTGCCGTTGTAGCCATCCGTAAGATCGGATTGGAAAGAGATCAGCACACCGCGATAGGTGCCCGTGTAAGTATCCACATAGAGCCGTTGGGATCGAGGATTGAACTTCAGATAAACGGAACCAGCCACAGCAGGCAGTTCGGCCATTAGTGTCGCGGGGATGGCTGCGCCAAAGTGCCGGGCATAGCCTTGTAGTCCTTGTAACCCACTAGCTTGGGACTCGGCACAGACCCCGAACATCTGGTAGTCCGTAGCAGCTTGCAACACTTCCAGGGCCGCCACCAGTCGATCGCGCTCCTCTGGGTCGGAGATTTCCTGGCGATCGCGCAGATCCCCCAGAACTTTTTCGGCAGCAGAAATGGTCGGCATGGCAGCGTTGTATCCTTAGTAGCTAAGCTCGATCATTTTCTCAGAGAACCGCCATGAAATTGATTTTCTTATCGATCGCCTGGGGACTGTCGATTACTATCCCTATCTCCTTAGCTCAACTCTGCTACAGAGGCTGGCAGCAGGTGCGCCGCTTACACCAGATTCCCTGTAGCCGCTGCGACTACTTCAGTAATAACCCCTACTTAAAATGCCCCGTCCATCCAGATCGGGCCTGCTCCCTAGGGGCCTTGGATTGCACGGATTTCCAACTGGCCACCAAGTAAGCCAGATGGCGCAAAAAAGCCCTGTCTGTGACAAAGATTCCCGATCTCGCCCCCAACTCTCCGAATAAAATGGGTATGTAGTGCCGAGTCATCTAGTAGAGACCCCAGCGGATCGACCTAGATTCCGGCAGATCCGCGCCCATCATTGGGCACAATGTTAATTGGGAAGCAACCAGATCTTGATTAGGATGATGACAAACACCAATTCCCCAACCCCACTGCAACACTCAGGGCCAGCAACACCATGGTAGAGACCGTCCAATTTGGAGCCTTCACGGTTCCGGCCAGCGACATTGGCGAAATGCTCATTACCTATCAAATGTTGCCCGGATTGGTAAGAGAAGTGGCGATCGATCGAGGCATTGCCAACATTATCTGTAGCGAAGCGGAAAAGACCCAGGCAATTCAAGAATTTTACGGCAGGCTCCAGCTCAAAACCCAAGAACAGCTAGAGGAATGGCTGGGCACCCAAGGACTGACCCGCATCCAACTGGATAAAATTGCAGTTCGCCACCATAAGATCGAAAAATTCAAGCAAGAAACCTGGAGTCCCAAAGTAGAGTCTTACTTCCTCAGCCGCAAAAGCCAGTTGGATAAAGTCATTTACTCCCTGATCCGCACCAAAGACATCGGCATGGCCCAAGAAATTTACTTCCGGCTGCTGGAAGGCGAGCAAACCTTTGAAGACCTGGCCCGCCGCTACTCCGAAGGAGCCGAAGCCCAAACCGGCGGACTGATTGGGCCAGTGGAAATCAGCGTGCCCCACCCCGTCATCGGTCAACTATTGGCCACCAACGCCCCCGGTCATATTTGTCCGCCGATCAAGCTGGATCAATGGTTCGTAATCGTGCGGCCAGACAAATACATTCCCTGCCAGTTGGACGATACCATGCGCCAGAAGCTAGTCGGCGAAATGTTTCAACTGTGGCTGCAAGAGGAAGTGAAAAGAGGGTTGGCCCAGAAGCCGGAAGTAGCCCCACCCTCCCCAGCCACCGATACCGTCACCAGCGCTTAACCATCATTCCTGAAAAATCTTTTTTAGCCTCCGGGCCAGCCCACTATGACTTACACCGCCAACGCCCAAGCGAAAAAAATCCAGGATTTTTTTAACACCACACCACCCTTTTCCCAACTGGACGATCGAGTGGTCACCGATCTCGCGGAGCAGTCCCAGTTCGTGCGGTATCGCATGGGCCAAACAGTGCTGATGCGCGATCGGATGCCCGCGCACATCACCATTGTTTACTCTGGCCAAGTGCGGCTCTTGGGCTATAGTCCCCAGAACCAAATGCCGATTACCTTGCGCCTCCTAGAAGTGGGCGAACTGGTGGGCTGGGCCGGAATTCTGCGCGGCAAACCCTGCGAAACGGTGATCGCCTCCGTAGATACGGTCTGTATCCAGTTGCCAATTCCCTTCTTCATGAAGCTGGTGACGGAGCAGACTGCCCTGGAAGCTGCTTATATTTACAGTGCAACTTCGATCGAAGTTTACGACCTCCTCGGCCAGGCATTAGCAGAACGAGCCGACAGCGATGCCCTATTGAAAGCTTGTGGAGCCAGCGATCTGCGAGAGTTGGCCCTGACCTTGACCCCCTTGGCGATCGTCCGCAACGTGATGCCCGGTAAGCTACCCATGCAGGATTTGGATAGCAACCGCACCTGGCTAATCAGTAGGGGCATCGTCGCGGGCTATCCAGCCGGTGGCAGCATTACGCCGCGCCATGAAGATAAAGTTGCCCTAGAGATCGATCGGCCAGACACCGCCCGCCTAGTGGGCGTACCGATCCTAGAAGTAGACGATCTCAGCGGCGATCTTAGTACGGCCTTTTATAACCCCAGCGCCTTCTCGCCCACTGCCCTCGGGATTCCCTTCGCACCCGATCGACCGGAGGAAGGCGAACTCGGCCCAGCCGAAGCAGTGCGAGGAGCCAAAGGCAAACTGGTCTATGTGCGCGGCAAAGGAGTCCAAGACAGTACCCTAGCCTGCTTCAAAATGCTGGCTAAGTATTTCCGCCTGAACTTTAAGCAAGACACCATTACCCGGATCCTGGTCAACCAAATGCGCAGCGGCAATGGAATTTCCTTGCAGACCTGCGGGGCGATCGCCGAAATGCAGGGCTTGACCGCGCAGATGGTGCGGGTGCCTACGGATTCGATCGGGAAGCTGCAAACACCGGCCCTGATTCCTTGGCAGGAATCCTTCGCGATTATTTATGAGGTCAGCGACAAAGAGCTAACTGTGGCAATCCCGGAAGTGGGCATTCGTCGCTACAAAACTGCCGTTTTCAAGGAAATGTGGGGTGCCCAAGGCGAAGTATTGATGGTGCACCCCACCAAAACCGCCAGCCAGGAAAAATTTGGCTTGAGCTGGTTCATTCCTGCTCTGAAAAAGCATCAACGGGTCTTAATTGAGGTCTTAATTGCCTCTCTGTTCGTACAGATCTTCGGCTTAGCCAACCCGCTGATGACCCAGCTGATCATTGACAAAGTATTGATGCAAAACAGCCCCGCCACCCTGAATACCTTTGGGGCATTGCTGGTGGTAATGGCCATCTTCGAGGCTTTCATTACAGCCATTCGCACCAACCTGTTTGTGGATACCACCAACCGGATCGACCTATCTTTGGGGGCAGAAATAATCGATCACCTGCTGCGCTTGCCCCTCAGCTACTTTGAAAAACGGCCCGTGGGCGAGCTATCCACCCGCGTGAACGAACTGGAAAATATCCGCCAGTTCCTCACCGGTACGGCCCTGACCGTGGTACTAGATGCGATCTTCTCGGTGATCTACATCGTGGTAATGCTCTATTACAGTCCGTTACTCACCCTCGTGGCCCTGGCAACTCTGCCCGCCTTTGCGATTTTGACCTGGATCGTATCGCCCATTATCCGGGGCCAACTGCGCGTGAAGGCAGAACGCAACGCCGAATCCCAGTCTTACCTAGTAGAAGTGATGGGTGGCATCCAAACCATTAAGGCCCAGAATATCGAGCTGCGATCGCGCTGGCAGTGGCAACAGCGTTACTCGCGGTACGTGAGCGCTGGCTTCAAAACGGCCCTCACTTCCACCAGTGCCAGTGCCGTTAGTGGTTTTCTGAATAAGTTTTCCAGCCTCCTGTTGCTGTGGGTAGGAGCTTACCTAGTACTGGAAAAACAGTTGACCCTTGGTCAGCTAATCGCCTTCCGGATCATTGCGGGCTATACGACCCAGCCCCTGCTACGGCTAGTACAACTCTGGCAGAGCTTCCAGGAAACCGCCCTTTCCCTAGAGCGACTGGGAGACATTATCGATACGCCCCAGGAAGTGACCGCAGATGATGCAACGAATATTCCGATGCCCCAGATCGATGGGGCCGTGAAGTTCGAAGACCTCCACTTCAGCTTCCCTGGCAGTCCGGCACTCCAGCTGAACAACGTGAACCTCAGCTTCCAGGCCGGCCAGTTCATAGGGATCGTCGGACTCAGCGGTTCTGGCAAGAGTACTTTGATGAAACTAATCCCGCGTCTTTATGAGCCAAAAAGCGGTCGCATTTTAATCGATGGATACGATATCAATAAGGTAGAGTTGTATTCTCTCCGTCGCCAAATTGGCGTGGTGCTCCAGGACACCTTGCTATTCAACGGTACGATCCAGGAAAACATCGCTCTGACCAACCCCGATGCCACCTCCGAACAAATCATCGAGGCTGCCAAAATCGCCGCCGCTCACGAATTTATTATGGGCTTGCCCAGTGGTTACAATACAAAAGTAGGAGAAAGAGGCTCGGCCCTCTCGGGCGGTCAGCGCCAGCGGGTGGCGATCGCCCGCACTGTCCTTCAAAACCCGAGTCTGCTAGTCTTGGATGAAGCCACTAGTGCTCTGGACTACGACAGCGAACGCCAGGTCTGTAACAATCTGGCATCGGCATTCCACAATCGGACGGTCTTCTTCATCACTCACCGCCTGAGCGCCATCAAAGGAGCCGATGCAATCGTGATGATGGACAAGGGTTTGGTAGTGGAGCAGGGCACCCACGACGAGCTAATCGCCCTCAAGGGACGCTACTACTGCCTGTACCAACAGCAGGAGTCGCAAGTTTAAAAAGTCCGTAAGTTTCATTATTAATTTTTTAACGGTTGAAGGAGATCGAACCCGGTGAACAGCAATCAGAACGTCGAAGACAAATACGGCAACAGCGAAAATGGCAATGGTCAGCTCGCCAAAGCAGACTCTGTAGAATTGCGCCCCTCGCGGCCTAAAAATGCCCTGAGCAATCGCGAAGAAACCAGTCTGTTCACGGCCACTAACTTCGGCCAATCCGTAGTCTTCCAGCAATCTAAAGTCTGGTCGCGGGCGATCGTCTGGGGCATTATTGGCATCACTACTGCACTGGTAGCTTGGGCCTGCTTTGCCCGCTTGGATGAAGCCGTATCGGCTCAAGGCAAACTGGAACCCGTAGAAGACGTGAAAAAAGTGCAGTCTTCCATTAGCGGTGTCGTCAAAAAAATCTTCGTTAAAAATGGCGACAAGGTCAAGGCGGGAGATGTCTTGATGCAGCTGGAATCCACACTGCCCGAATCCCAGCTCGTATACCTCAGTGCTACCAAGTCTTCTTTAGACCAAGCCAATGGCTTTTATCGCAGCCAAATGAACCCTGGTGCTGCTAGCAATGTGGATGTAAGTAAACTGAACATCAAACCCGATATCCTCAGCTCCACTAAAAACCGCAGCGCTTTGGTAGCAGAGAACAAACTCTATCGCGCCGAACTCGGTGGAGGCAGTGCTAATGGCACCCTAACTGCCGATCAACAAAGCCGCTTGCGCGCAAATGTTAACGAGCTGAGTACCCGGGTGAACAGTGGCAAGCTGAGCGTGGGCCAAACCGAAAGACAAATGAGCGAAAACCGCGCCAAGCGCCAAGGTGCTCTTAACCAGATCGACAGTGGCAATGCCATGATCTCTAACATCACTGCCAGCATGGAGAGCAATCGCAATAAAAATCAGGCGGAACAGAACCAGGTCGATCGGCAACGGGATCAAACCAAGGCAGCGATGATTAACGCTCAGCAGTTACTGAGCAGCGAACAAAAGATTTTGAGAAATATCAAACCTGCCGCTGCGGAGGGGGCTCTTTCTCAGGTGCAGGTAGAAAAACAGCAACAGGCCGTGGATAGAGGGGTGGCCGATTTAGAGCGGCAAAAACAAGAGTATGCCCGACTCCAGCAAGAGAAACAACGCCTCCAGTCTGCTGGCGAGTCCGACAACCAGAGTCAAAAGCAGCGGATCGAAGAACAACGGCAGCAGATCAAGCAGCGTCGATCGGAAATTGCCCAGTTGGACGAAGAACACGCTCGCTTGGGGCTCAACGCCAACCAAGGAGTGGAAAAGATCAAAAATGATGTAGCGGTCACCCAGAAAGATCTCTACACTCGCCTCTCGGAAAACGAAAAGCAGATTGCCTCGATCGACAGTCAACTGAACAAGGAAATCACCGAGAACGAGAAGAAACTGGCGGAAATCAACAACCAACTAACCCAAGCCAGCCAGAACCTCAAGTACCAAGAAATTCGCTCTCCTGCCGATGGTACGGTTTTCGAGATGAAAGCCTATAAGGAGGGGGTCGTGAACAGCAACTCCCCAGAGCCGCTGTTACAAATAGTCCCCGATGACTTCTTGGTAGCCAAGGTGTACGTTTCCAACAAAGACATCGGGTTTGTCACCGAGCGTTTTGCCGCAGCCCAAAAGAGCAAAACACCATTGGAAGTAGATGTGCGGATCGACTCCTTTAACTTCAGCGAATTTGGTGATGTCAAGGGCACTGTGGAATGGATCGGCTCGGACGTACTGCCACCGGATCAGACCTATCAATATCCCCACTTCCCAATCAAGGTCAAGCTCAAGGATCAGTTTTTGAATATCAAAATGGCCACTGGCAATAAAGATATGGCCCTGAAAACCGGGATGGGCGTGAATGCCAATATCAAGCTGCGCGATCGAACGGTGATGAGTCTGTTTACGGATCAGTTCACCCGCCAATCCGATAGCTTGAAGAACGTTCGCTAGTGATTTGGCTGGGTTTCGATCCTGGTAAGGATAAATGCGGAGCGGCGGTGGTGGATGCCACTGGCCGCCCTCTGCATTGGGAAGTGGTGCCCTCGGAACAGGTGCTGGAGCGGCTGCCCCAACTGGTGGCAGATTGGCAGGTGCAGCAAATTGTGCTGGGCGATCGCACTATGGCTGGGCAGTGGCAAAAGCGATTGACGGTGCTGGGCTTACCGATCACCCTCACCGACGAGCACAACAGCAGCATGGAAGCCAGGAGTCTCTATTGGGAAATGTATCCACCCCAGGGTTTGCAGAAGCTGGTACCCGAGGGAATGCGCTTGCCGCCCAGACCGATCGACGATCTGGTGGCCATTATCCTTGTCCGCCGCTATCTGAACTTAGGAGTTTAACAGCCTTTCGGTGGGGCCGATATCAACAATTTGCCCTGATCGCGCCACTTGACCCAGCCACTCCAAACTCTGGCATTCTTCGGTGTGGGTTCGGTGTCGCAATGGAAGACCTTGTCTTGGAACTTCACTTTCATCCAGTCGCCTCGGAATTCCTGGATGTCAACACTGCCCGTGATGTCCCTCAGTCTTTTTCCAGCAGAACTGGGTCGGTCGAATAAATTATTTCCTTTTTCCTTGCGAAACTCAATTACTACAGCGGTGTTCACAAAATATTCTTGCCAAGATCGGTACACCAAGGGAGCCTGCTTTTTGACCTGTACCCAGCCAATACCCGCGGAGGATTGGCCGACCAGATAGCGAAGGTGGTACCACCCACCGCTGCGTTTTTCCAGTACCGTAAAACTTGGCCGATCATAGTAGGTCAACAAGGGAGCGGTGAAATCCTGGTTAATAATTTTGTCGCCTTTGCTCAGTACGCCACGCTCGATCTTAGCGACCTCTTGGCCTTGGGGGCGATCGAAAAAAACAATTTTCACGGTTTTCGCAGCCTCATGGTGGCTCAGACTGGAGCCAGCAACCTTTTCCAGATAAGAATGACTAATGGTCAAGTAACCGATCCCATCAATTCCTTCATCTTCATCGGAACTACTTTGGGCAGAAGCTGGTTTTTGAGATTGTCCCGGGTCGGTGCTGGACTGAGCGAAAGACTTGGAAACCGAGGATCCTGCGGATAGAATAGCGAAAATCGAAACAAACAGGATACTTTGACGAACGAATGGCCGCAACATAGGGGTTGTAGAAAAGTGTTATTCTAACTTAATCACCAATGACCCGATCGGCAATCCCCAAAACCTTCTGGTCTCAGCCTAGAGCATTAGGCAACCAAGTGAATAGAGATAGTATCCACTCCCAAAATGAGTCGAGCATAAGTCCGCAAATTATCGATATCCGTTAGCACCACATTGACGATCGAGGGTTTAGGACAAAAAATGTTCAATACGTTGCAATCGATAAAAATCTGTACCTGGGCGAGGCTGTGGGTACAAAAGCTGCGCAGTCGATCGATCCGCAGTTGTTCGAGAAGCTGGAGGTCTGCAAGGGTGATAGTCGAAAAGTTCATATATAGCCGGGCTGACTAGCAGCAAAAAAGCTCTGCTAGGGATCACGCTTCTCCAAGATACCCCACAAATCTAAAGAAATTCTGAAGATTTTCAAATAAGTTCAATGCAGCTTCCTCCCTGTTGTCACCACCCAACCCGACCATTTTGTACTAAAGTTTTGATGATTGGTTGAAGGTAGAGGATTGTTTTGGCTGTAGACTACGACCTAGTAATTATTGGTAACACCCGTGCAGCGCGGATTGCAGCAGCAGAGGCCATTCAGAGCAAGGCCCGAGTGGCCCTAGTATTGCCCCCTACGCCCATGGCCCCCTACGCCCATATCTATCCCCATGCTTTGCAACAGGCTAGCGCCCATGGCTTCCATCGGGATCCGCACTACCCTTGGCAATATGCCAAAACTATCGTCGATCGCCTGGGGCTACAAATCTCCACTGCAACTTTGGCAGCCCAGGGAGTAGATATTATTGAAGATAGTGGAGAATTCGTGGGCAAACCGAGACTGAGTTTCAAGACCAGTCGGCGCAGCCTCCAAGCCAAGAACTACCTGTTAGCGATGGGTTCCCAACTGGAGGTGCCCGAGGAAATCCCCGGACTGGTGGATACGGGGTTTTTGACAGTAGATACCCTAGGAACCGTGGCTGATCGACCCAAAATACCGGGCCGCTGGGCGATTATTGGCGACGAAGCGATCGGCGTAGAAATGGCCCAAGCCCTGCGCCGACTGGGCTACGAAGTACTGATGGTGGTAGAGTCCAGCCAGATCTTGCCCGAAGAAGACCCCGATGCGGCCGCCGCCGTACAGTTTCAGCTCGAAGCCTCCGGCATTGTATTGATCACCCAGAAAACCGTGCAGGAAGTGGGCAGTAGCGATCGGGGTAAATATGTGATGGTCGATCAACGCAAATACCACATCGACGAAATCCTGATTGCCGCCAGCGAACGGCCCTGTGTGGAGTCCTTCGGCCTTGGGGGAGCCCGAGTAGAATACGACCTCAACGGGGTCGGCGTAGACGAACAGCTCCAGACTAGCAATTACCGCATCTATAGCTGCGGTAGTGTCTGTGGGAAAGTGCTGGGCGGCTACTATGGCGAACATTTAGCCGAATACGAAGCCCGCTTGGCAGTGCATAATGCTCTAGACAAACGGCAGCAGCCCGTCGATTACCACAAAATCCCTTGGACGATTTTTAGCAATCCCCAGTTAGCCAGGGTCGGGCCGACGGAGTTAGATGCTCGCTTGCAGTTCAAAAAAAGGTTGACGGTACTGCGGCAGGATTATGGACAGAGTACAAAGGCGCTAATCGGAGAAAACGACAATGGCTTTGTCAAATTGATCGTGCGCCGCAGCGGCCAAATTATTGGTGCGACGATCGTCGGACAAGATGCGGCGGAGATGATGCAAATCGTCTCCTTAGCCATTCGCCACAAGCTGCATGTGAATAGCCTCGGCAACTTTCCAGGAATTGCCTTGACCAATACCCATGCCTTGGTAGAAGCAGCTCGCCAATGGCAACGGCCAGCTTTATGGCTGCGGGCGATCGATCCGATCGGGCAAAGAATCTTAGAACTGGGCCGCAGCATCGGCGGCTTCTTCAGTCGCCTGCGCCCCCGCCGCCGCCCCAAGCTCAAGACTTAGGATTAAAATTTAGCAGCGAGCTACGCCAGCGGCCCTGGCGGCCTGTTGAACTGCGGCGGTCACAGCAGTCACCACCCGTTGATCGAACACAGAGGGAATGATGTACTCGGGCGTGAGATCGTTGGGGTTGATCAGAGAGGCGATCGCCTTAGCAGCCTCTAAATACATGCTGGAAGTAAACTGTTTGGCCCGACAATCCAGTACACCGCGGAAAACGCCGGGGAAAGCTAGGACGTTGTTGATTTGGTTGGGATAGTCGCTCCGCCCAGTGGCCATCACGGCTACGATGTCCGAAACTAGTTCGGGCTGGATTTCCGGGATGGGATTGGCCATCGCAAAGACGATCGGTTGGGAAGCCATGGAGCTGACCATTGCTGGAGTGACCACGTTGGGGGCGCTGAGACCAACGAACACATCGGCTCCGACCATGGCATCGGTTAAAGTGCCAGCTTGGGCGGTGGCCAGAGCCAGTTTTTCGGGGCTGAGATCGGTGCGATCGCTGGAGACAATGCCTTTGGAATCGCAGAGGACGAGGTTTCGGCAGCCCGCCAGTTGCATCAGTTTGGCCACGGCAATGCCGGCGGCTCCGGCTCCATTGAAGACCACTTTGACTTGATCAATGGATTTTTTGACGACTTTCAGAGCGTTGAAAAGAGCAGCGAGGGTGACGATCGCGGTGCCATGTTGGTCGTCGTGGAAGACCGGAATATCCATGACTGCCCGCAGACGAGCTTCGATTTCAAAACAGCGGGGGGCGGCGATGTCTTCGAGGTTGATGCCACCGAAGACAGGAGCGAGGTTGGTGACAATTTTGACTATCTCATCGGTGTCTTGGGTGGTCAGACAAATGGGAAAGGCATCTACTCCGGCGAATTCCTTAAAGAGCATAGCTTTGCCTTCCATCACGGGCAGGGAAGCTTCGGCTCCTAAGTTGCCGAGTCCCAGCACAGCGCTGCCATCGGTGACGATCGCCACCATGTTGCTCTTGACTGTGAGGTTATAGACTTCGGCGGGGTTGGCGGCGATCGCTTGGCAGACTCTGCCGACGCCGGGCGTATAGGCCATGGCCAAGTCCGATTGGCGATCGAGGGAGATTTTGCTTTCTACGCGGATTTTGCCGCCGCGATGGAGCTGCATCACTCGATCGGAAGTACTGCTGATTTTGACATCTGGTAAGCTTTTGACTACGGTGACTATCCGATCGCCGTGTTCGGTGCTGCTGGCATCAACGGTGACCGTAATCATGGTGGTGGCACGGGTCTTTTCCATGATATCGACTGCACTAATGTTGCCGCCGACGGAGGCGATCGCTTGGGAAATGCTGGCGAGCATTCCGGCGCGGTTGGGGGTCTCTAGGCGCAGGGTAATGCTGAAAGATGGGTTGGGGTTGAGTTGGGTCATGGCAGGCTCAATGGACTAGACAGGCTCTCATTATGCTCGATTTTTGCGCTGCTGTATCGGGTCTGAGTGGTCTGCTGATACCAATGTGTTTTCCAGTAACATTGTCTTCCACCAGCTCACTGCCGACTAATGGCTTACTGGGTTGCAAGGTTACGACTGCGAACGCAACTTAGTATGAGCAGGAATTTTTGCAGCCCCAGGGAAATGGCGGGTGGATATTTTGGTCGTTAGGGTCTAACATACGAGGTAAGTATATATACTGGTCTCCTAAGTTATGAGCGAAGCAAAAGCGAAAGTGTCGGCTAACCTTTCCGATCGGGAATTAGAGATCATTGCCTCGATCGCTGATGGTCTGACCAACGAAGATATTGCCAGTAGACTGGATATCAGCAAGCGGACGGTGGACAATCATGTCAGTAATATTTTGAAGAAGACTGAGACGGATAATCGGGTTTCCTTGCTGCGCTGGGCTTTGCAATGGGGCAAGGTATGTATCGATGAAGTGAATTGCTGCACCTTGCCGAAGGTAGCGAAGTAATTCAAGTTGCGCTGGGAGCCTCAGTATTAACGGAAGGGTTGGTGGTTTCGCGGAGCCACCAACCCTTCCGTTAAACATCCCCAGATTTCACAGCTCTCCGCCCCCGCCCAGATCCTTTTCCAGCCTTAACCGGTGGCACCGCCGCCCCCTTGCTCTGCACCGCCTTAGAAATCAAAGCATCCGCAAAAGCGATCGACTCTTCCGCTGTATGGCCCCCAGCCAACTGGGCAATCTCCTGCCGCCGCTGCTCCGACGCCAAGCGCTCGATCCGCACCACCGTCCGCTCTACCCCCTGCCGATCACTGCCCTCTTTGCGCACATGGAAATGCACATCCGCCATTGCGGCCATGATCGGTTGGTGAGTAACACAGAGTATTTGGCGATTGATCGCTAACTGCTGCAACTTATCAGCGATCGCCTGAGTCACCTTCCCCGACACCCCCGTATCGATTTCATCGAAAACCATCGTACTAGAGCCAGTCACGCGCGAAAAACAAGCCTTCAGTGCCAATAAAAAGCGACTCATTTCCCCACCCGAAGCAATTTCCGCCAAAGGATGCAAAGGTTCTCCCGGATTGGGGCTAAACAGGAAAGAAACCTCATCGGCCCCACTCGCACTGGGGGCCTGAGGATGCAAAGCCACCTCGAATTTCACCTTCGCCATCCCTAGTGGTTGCAGCTCGGCAATCAGCTGTTTCTGGAGCCGATCGGCTGTCTGCTGGCGCAACAAAGTCAAGGCCGCACAGTTCGATTGCAAAGTGGCCATTGTAGATTGCACCGCTGCCGTGAGCGCCTCGATCGATTCACCACCACTGGTCAGCTTTAGCAACTCAGTTTGCAACCGCTGCTGCCGATCGATTAAGTCTGGCAGATCGCTCCCATACTTGCGACAGAGCTGCTTGAGCAGGCGCAGTCGATCCTCCACTTCCTCCAACCGCACCGGATCTGCTTCCAATCGATCGCCGTACTTGTTGATCGATCGACCCGCATCGATCGCCTGCGCCAAACTATCACTAACCAGATCGAATACCGCCCGGATCTGGGGATCCAGATCAGCCATGCCGCTCAGTAAATGCTCCGCCTTCCCCAGCAAATCCGCCGCTGCCAGTTCCCCCCGATCGCTTTGGTAGAGCAACTGGTAGACCGCATAGCTCTGCTGTTGCAGATCTACGGTGTGATTGAGAGTCTGGTGCTCCTGCTCCAACAATTCCAGCTCTGCCGGATCGGCCAACTCCGCTGCCAATAAGTCCGCCAATTGCATCTGTAATAGTTCAACTCGGGCCGCCTGCTGCTTCTGGTGGCGCAGCTTGTCTTGCAACCGCTGCTCAGCCTCCTGCCATGCTGCAAAGCTCGCAGATACCCTTTGGGCGCAGTCCAGATGGTCTCCGTAGGCATCGATCAGGATCCGCTGCTGGACAGCACTAGCCAACTGAGTAGTCTCTCCTTGGCCCGTAATTTCAATCAACTGCTGTCGCAGTTCCCCAATGGTCTGTCGATTCAGCAGTGTCCCATTTACCCGTAGGCGCGATCGCACACCACTACCACTACGGCTAATTTCGCGGCTACAGAGCAGCTCATCGGTCGCCTCAATATCATTGTTCTCCAGCCAATCGGCCAAACCGCTGAGGAGACTGCCGGACAGCTGAAAGACTCCTTCCAGCACTGCCCGATCGCTGCCCGTACGAATCGCCCGCGCCGTCACCGCCCCCCCTAGTAAGGCATCGATCGCATCGAGTAGAATAGATTTACCCGAGCCAGTTTCTCCGGTGAGAATGTTAAACCCTCGGTCAAATTGCACCGTGAGTTCATCAACAAGGGCGAAATTGCGAATGTGTAAAGAAAGTAACATGGAGTCAACGGAGAAAAGCGGCGGAATGCGGTAATTGCTACCAAGAAACCCAACAAAGTTGTTACAATACTTTACGAATCACCATCAAGTGGCCAGCCCCCATGAACACTGCCTATCAACCAGACCAAACATCGGTGATCAGCGATGCCCAGCCTCAGGCCATAGATGTGCGGGGGATCCCGATAGATTCCGAAGCAGCCTGGGAGCGCCACGATCACCATGATAGTGCTTGGCTGCGTTATGAACCAGAGGTGGTGGATGACTACTACCGGTCTAGACCTTGGCAGGCATGGACTAGAGCCATTGGTACATTTTTTCCAATCCTGAGTTTCGCCTGGGGCATTTGGCTGGATAAAACCTGGGGCAAGCTGAAACAAAACCAGGCTAAAAGGGCTTTGCAATTTCGCCTGCTACTTACCAAGCTCGGCCCAGCTTACATCAAGATTGGCCAAGCCCTCTCCACCCGGCCCGACTTAGTACCTACCACCTATCTGGACGAGCTGACCAAGCTCCAAGATAAGATTCCACCTTTTTCCAACGAGATCGCCTTCCAGTTCATCGAAGATGGCCTAGGCGATAGCCCTCAATATCTCTACGCCGAAATTAGCGCCGAGCCGATCGCTGCGGCCTCCCTGGGTCAGGTCTACAAGGGCAAGCTGAAAACCGGCGAGACCGTGGCCATTAAGGTCCAGCGCCCCGGCTTAATGGAAAATATTGCCCTGGATATCTATCTGATGCGCAGTCTCTGCCAATGGGCTAGAAACACTTTCCCAAAGATTCGGACAGATTTGGTCTCGATCGTCGATGAATTCGCAGCCCGGATCTTTGAGGAAATGGACTATGAGAACGAAGGGCGCAATGCGGAGAAGTTCGCCCGCCTCTACGATAACTTTGTGGATGTCTACATACCTAAGATCCATTGGGAATTCACTTCCCGCCGCGTCCTCACCATGGAATGGATCGAGGGTACAAAGCTGACCGATGTGCGGGCGATCGCTGAGAAAGGAATCGATGCCACGTACCTGATTGAAGTGGGCGTACAATGCTCGCTGCACCAGCTGTTGGAGCATGGCTTTTTCCACGCCGATCCGCACCCGGGCAACTTGCTGGCGATGGATAACGGCAAGTTGGCCTATTTGGACTTTGGCATGATGAGCCAGGTTAAAGACTACCAACGCTATGGCTTGCTGGAAGCGATCGTGCACTTGGTCAACCGAGATTTTGATGGACTGGCCAAGGACTTTGTGAAGCTGGAGTTTTTGACTCCCGATACGGATTTGACCCCAATTATTCCGGCCTTTGCCAAAGTTTTTAATAGCTCCATGGGCACCACCGGCACGAATGTAGCAGAGTTGGATTTCAAGAGCGTCACGGATCAGCTTTCGGGGGTGATGTACGAGTTTCCATTCCGGGTACCGGCCTACTATGCGCTGATCGTGCGTTCTTTGGTCACCCTCGAAGGGATGGCCGTGGCCGTCGATCCGGACTTCAAAGTGCTCACCGAAGCCTATCCATACGTGGCCAAGCGACTACTGACGGACCCGGCCCCGGATCTGCGGAATTCCCTGCAAGACTTACTATTCAAAGATGGCTATTTCCGCTGGAATCGCCTGGAAAATCTGTTGAACAATGCCAGAAGCAACGAAGAATACGACCTAAGCCTGGTGCTCAACCAGTCGATCGATTTTCTGCTGTCCGATCGCGGTGCCTTTATTCGCGATCAGTTGGCCGATGAAGTGGTGCGCAGCCTAGATGGCCTAGGCCAATCTACATGGGATCGCGTTAAGTCCCGCTTTCAAGGGCAACCAGTCAAGCTCGACCCAGCCGCCGTGGCCGCTAACAATACGCTCGGCCACATCCAGCGGATCTGGGGGATTCTGCAAAATACTAAGGGCTTCGACCCCATGGTGATTCTGCCGATCATTCCCCAAATCCTGACTAAATCCGAAACCCAAAACCTCGGTCGCCGAATTGCCGGCGGTCTGGCCCAAAAGTTTGCAGCCCGCCTAATTCGCGAGGTATTGCTCCAGGAAGATCCCATCATGCCAGAACAGCCCCTGAGCCTACCCAGCCGCAAATCTGCCTAGGTTCTTAACTTTTCATGGGGTAATCCTTAAGTTTCTGTAAAGATTTCCTACGCAGTCGATCAGTTAAGATGCCCTTACTCAGGGAACTGCATCGGGAGATTGGAAAATGATTACATTCGGTCGGGGCGCAATGATCGCCATCACAGCCACTGCTCTGTTAGCAACAGGTGGTGCAATTAGTGCCATGAAACCCAAGGGTGAAGTGCTACCCCTGACCTTGGTCGATCGCTACCTAACAGCCCTAGAGCAGAAAGATGCCACGGCGCTATCATCGATTAATTCCGATGAATATCAATCCGATAAAGCAATTCAAGAAAAGCTGACTCGCTGGGGTGGCCAGAGGATCGAGAAACGCCAGGTATTTCGCACTCGTACCAGTCCTAGCGCCGATGCCGTCCGATTGAAGATCTATGGTTCCTATCAACAGGATGGTAAGGCCAAAGGTTTTGTGGATTCGATCGATCTGATCTATCGGAAAACAGGTCTACTACCTAACGCTGGCGCTCGCTGGCAACTGGCGATCGGCGATCCCAAAGCTAACCCAAAAAAATAATCCACCACACGCTGGCGCATTCAGAAATAGAAATTTCAATGACTCTACGCTTAGATCTCTTTGATCAGCCAACACATCTGAATCAACATTTTCTTGAATGGTGAGACTGGCCGAAGTGTGGCGCAGAAGGAAGTGAAAGAGTCTGGAGCAGAACCTAAGTCTGAAAAAATTCGTGGGCGAATTTGAGATAACCTTGTCGCCCGCCTTTGGTTGTCCAGAGTTTCACAGAGGACTTGAGGCGTTTGAGGCAGTCTAAAATGTTTGTGAGGGTCTTGGGTTCCATTGCCCCTTGCTCAATCACCAACCCTCGTCCTAACCGTATTTCACAGATTTCTTGGATGCCTGCGGCTACGGTGGCTGTAGTGCCCCGCAGGGAGCGTGATAAACCTGCTTTCCCTTGCATTTCGGCGTTGTAAAGATAGATCAATGCTTCCAATGCATTCAGCACCTCAGCATCAATCAAGCCGGGAATTTCTTGGTAGGTTTGCATGATTGCAAACTCGATGTTTTGCAGCACATCTAAATGTTCGTCTTCAACGCCCATGGTTTTTGTTGCAAGATACAGTCGCACCCTATTGTAGCCGACATTCTGCTCTTCTTCTCTGAGACTGGGTTAGTATTGTTGTAATTCTTCAATACCCAAAAAGGAGAGCGGAATGTGGGATTGAGACTTTTGTCAGTCTATGAGGTTCTACCGTATGCGTTGTTGGATCGATTACCCGAACGCGTAGCCACGATCAACCCAGTAATGCCAATCGGCGATCGCTTCTTGGGTGTCTTCGTCGGGTTCGATGGGCTGGATTTGGCTCAAGGGAATAGCCAGGGTCTCACTGTCCCACACAATTTCGACAAACATTTCATGCGTGCAGTCATCCCCACTCGCCATTCCGATCACTTCTACTTGGACGCCTTGCTTCAAGGGTGAGGTACGACGATTTGTAGTACAGGTAGCCGCAAAGGGAAACTGAATTTTCTCACCCAGATAGTAGTACCAGCCCATTCCTCGTTCTTCTGCGTCATAGGCATCCACCACAACCTCCATGAGAATCCGTTCTTCTCGGACTTCATCCACTGCTACTTTTGACATACCATGTCTCCAAGGGCGATTTAACCAACTCTAATACTAAGATGATCGGGACTCAGTCTGCGCCATAAAGCGCAAGTCATTTGACTGTCACGAAGGTGCTGACCTCTACTTTTGTAAAAAAATGTACCTAAAAGGAGTGAATGCTCACCAGTGTGGGCACAATAGTGCACTAGAGACTTACCCTATTTTCGGGTAGGAACTTAATGCGGGACAAAAAACAACGAAAATCATTGAAAGCCCTCATCCCCCAACCCCTTCTCCCAAGTTTGGGAGAAGGGGAGCCGGAGCCAAAAGCGGAGTCTCTTGCTCCCTCTCCCAAACTTGGGAGAGGGCTGGGGTGAGGGCTTTCAATGTGTCCCG
>JANMHS010000044.1:0-4347 GCA_031375385.1 Synechococcales cyanobacterium OTE_70_metabat_200
GCGTGGAAGGGCCGTCGCTAAACGGATAAAAGTTACTCTAGGGATAACAGGCTGATCTCCCCCAAGAGTTCACATCGACGGGGAGGTTTGGCACCTCGATGTCGGCTCATCGCAACCTGGGGCGGTAGTACGTCCCAAGGGTTGGGCTGTTCGCCCATTAAAGCGGTACGTGAGCTGGGTTCAGAACGTCGTGAGACAGTTCGGTCCATATCCGGTGTAGGCGCAAGAGCATTGAGAGGATTCCTCCTTAGTACGAGAGGACCGGGAGGAACGTACCACTGGTGTACCAGTTATCGTGCCAACGGTAAACGCTGGGTAGCCAAGTACGGAGCGGATAACCGCTGAAAGCATCTAAGTGGGAAGCCCACCTCAAGATGAGTGCTCTCATGGGGTTAACCCAGTAAGGTCACGGGAAGACTACCCGTTGATAGGCGGTAAATGGAAGTCCAGTAATGGATGAAGTTGAGCCGTACTAATAGACCGAGGGCTTGACCTCAAGAATCTAACAATAAACTTTGGTGTCGCCTTCAAGGTTGACAACAAGTACCTAAATAAAGCAATTTCTAATGATTTAAGTATCAAGGCTCATATGCAGGCTTCAGGGTCTCTCTATCAAAAGAGACTCTAAAAGTTTCCTGGTGTCCATGGCGTAGTGGCCCCACTCCGACCCATCTCGAACTCGGTTGTGAAACGCTACAGCGGCGAAAATAGTTGGAGGGTAGCTTCCTGCAAAGATAGCTCGATGCCAGGTTTATACTTCAAACAAGTATCGCCCAATCCTAAGTAAAATTAGGACTGGGCGATACTTGTTGCGGGATGAAAGCATTCTTCAGCGACAGAGAGCGTGTTTTTAGTGCTGGGAGATCGCCTCAATTTAGAAATGCGTGTTGGAGCATAGGGCAGTGAACCATAGCATTTACTTTAGATAAAGCACGACACCCTGTGATCACAGATCGTTTCCGCCAAAAATGTTGATTGCGTAGATTTCTGCAAATTTGTGTAAGCAATCTACTGCTGTAGCAATCTCAGCATATTTTGAATTGTCTGGTACATGGCACCTTCAGTAATACCTGCTTTTTGAAAGAGGGTTGCAACGGTTTGGATATCGTTGACTGCCCCTTGTTTATTGCCCATCCCTATTCGTGCATTTGCGCGCCGTACATAAACTGTTGCTGTATTAATGTTGTTAGGAGCTTGATTAATCGTCGTGCTTAGAAGCCCTTCGGCTTTCTTAAAATCCTCAGTTGCGCTTGCAAAGTTTTTCAGGGATTGCTTCGCCAGCCCACGCGTTTGGATTGCGTCAGCATAGTCTGGCTTGAGGGCGATCGCCTGGTTCAAATCTAGCAATGCCCGTTGCGGATCCCCTGCCTGGATATAAAACTCGCCGCGATTGTAAAACGCTGCCGCGTTTTTAGGCTGTAATTCAATCAGTTGACCTATATCGGTGATTGCTTTTGGTAAATTCTTGGCGCGCGCATAGGCTAATGCCCGACCCATATAGCTTTGGGCAATCACGCTAGGGTCTGTTTTACCACGGATGTTTGCATTGATCGAGGCTGTCCAATCGGCGATCGCCCCATTGAGATCGCCAGTGCCAAACTGCACCAGTCCTCGGCTCATGTACAGCAAAGATTTATAAGGAGAAGCGGCTGGCATAAACGTAATGGCTTGGTTGAGGTCTGCAAGCGCCGCCGCAGATTTACCCAGCGCTGAATTCATGGTGCCGCGACCGATGTAGCTAAAGTAATCGTTGGGCTGTAGTGCAATGGATTTGTCGTAGTCTCTGAAGGCGGCCTGGTAATCTCCGGTGCTGAACTGCGATCGCCCACGCTGCATATAAGTATAGTAGGCAGGCTTGAACGTTAGCGCCTGGGTATAGGCCACAATGGCAGGGGCATATTGCTTAGATTCAAACAGTAAATCGCCCCGTAGCGAATGCAGCAGCGAGTCATTGGGCTGGATTTGAATGGCCTTATCTATGGCGGCAAGCGCCTGAGGGTACTGCTTGATCTGTTCTAGCGTTTGAGCCTTCATTCGCCATGCTTCGTAGAACCGAGGCTCAAGGCGGGTGGTGGCATCGAACGCGGCGATCGCCTCGGAGAACTGATCTTGTGAGGAAAGTGCTAAACCTGTTACAAAAAATGCTTGATAAAAATTAGGCTTAAGCTGAATCGCGCGATCTAGTGCAACCACGGCTGCTTTAAAGCGGCCTAACCGCCAAAGTTGGTTGCCATACTTCAGCCAGTCAAACGCAGATGCACTACTGTCAGTGGGTTTTTGTACAGGACGACTATCCAGAATAGTTTGAATCGCGCCACGGTTTAAATTCAAGGGCACTGTATTCTCAACCTTAAGCAGACTGGGACTGATCTGCGCTTGAGCGGTTAACCCTACAAAAGTATGTATGGGGATGCCCAAACTTCGGCCTAAATAAGTCGGAAAGACTTCTCCGCTGCTGTCATCTGCTTCTAGTTTGGTTTCGGAAGCATTGTGGATGCCAATGACGCGACCCTGCTGATCTAACACTGGGCCACCGCTCATTCCAGGCTGAGAGAAGGTTGTGTAAACCAGTTCACGACCGCTTGCCATAGAGTAGGCATTCTGTGCTGCAAAAATAGTGGTGCTAGTAGGGAATACGGTGCCAACGCTGGTTTGGCGAGCGCCGCTACCGCTGCCCCCGCCGGGAAACCCAGACAGAAAGGCAAGGGGACGATCTTCCATGCCGATGTAGTAGTCTGCTAAGGTTGCAATCTGGTAGGCTTTTGGACTTGAGAACTGCAAAATTGCCAGGTCAACCCCGTCTAATTTCTTGATCGCTCCAGAACCGACGACATATTTTTGTCCATCAGGAGTTGTGATGGAATATTGATCGGGTTTTGGAACCACATGCTCTGCGGTTAGGACGTAGTAGGTTGTGCCCTGCTTTGCAACAATAACGCCAGAACCACTTCCACTTTTGAGCGATTCAATCCGCACCGTAATTTGCCCAGCCACTCTATCAACGTTCTCAACAACAGAGGACTGCGCAACAAGGAGTGCAGAAGCCCTACCCCTTACGGGCAAAGGAGCTGTCAGTGCAGAACTAGCCTGAAAGGTCTGAGGAAAAGCGATTTGAGCGTTCAGTACGCTCAAGATTGATGCAGCGCCAATCGCAAAATATCTGAGGCGGACTGTTGCCATAAGGGTTCACTACCAAATACGATTTCCGCTGGGAGTGACGGTAGAGCCGCCTGGGTTGGGTGTAGATATTGCTTCATTGACGGAGGGTGGATCTGCTTCAGTGGGCGCAGTGCTCAAGAAGTCTTTCATGTTTACATAGACCTGGGGGGAACTTTCGTTAAGAACCGCGCCAGGTGCCCGATCTCTAATACTGAGTAAACGCTGAAGCGTCTGTCCAGGATCGCTATTCGGCTTAAGCGTAAACAGCACGCCAGTACAGGGGCCATTTTCCCTTTGGGCGGCACAGATCACGGGCAGCTGATTAACCATGCCTGTCGTCAGATAGTTCAGCGTTCCATCGTTATAAAACGTTTGGAATTTCTCTGACACAATTTTGCAGCGGTTTTCTGGGGTATAGGTTCCTCCGAGGGTTGAAACCCATCGAATAACAGGCACCGCGCCACGGGAGGTTTTAGCCATTGTGGTGGGTACGTTTTTACTTTGACCACAATAAAACTTACTTCCGGTCGTGTTCGCACGACCGGAAGTAAGGTCGATCGCCAAACCAACCAATATCGAGAGCGAAAGGGTTGATAGAAGAAGTGATGGCTTCATAACGACGAATTTTTATACCTGTATAAAAACTTATAACGTCTGGCTGTTTTAGGCTGCGTCGGGCACAATTTTGACGGACAGCATTTTATCGCCTTGGCGGATGGCGTTCACAACATCCATGTCTTCGGTTTGTCCAAAGACGGTATGCACGCCATCCAGGTGCCCTTGGGGAGAATGACAAATAAAGAACTGACTGCCGCCTGTGTCTCTACCAGCATGAGCCATGGATAGCGTACCAGCAACGTGCTTGTTGGGGTTGATTTCGCACTTAATTTTATAGCCTGGGCCGCCAGCACCAGTACCATTGGGACAGCCGCCCTGAACCATGAAGTCAGGAATGACGCGGTGAAAGATCAATCCGTCGTAAAGCGGACGCTTGACCTTGGTGCCGGATTTCGGGTCGGTGAACTCCTTCTCACCCTTCGCCAGGCCAACGAAGTTGGCGACGGTCTTGGGCGCCTCCACATCGAACAGGCGTACGGTGAAGTTGCCGGCCGTCGTCTCGAATTTGGCGTAAAGGCCGGGCGCTAATTTGGTCATGGCTGGTTTCGTCTCCTTGGGGGTCTCGGCGGC
>JANMHS010000140.1:0-1561 GCA_031375385.1 Synechococcales cyanobacterium OTE_70_metabat_200
GAAAAGATCGCTGAATTACCGTTGGAGACAACTAAACTCAAGACTACATGGGCAACAAGCCAACAATTGCAATATCTCACTTAGGTTGCGAAAAAAATCGAATTGATAGCGAGCATATGCTCGGTTTATTAGTACAAGCCGGCTACGAAGTAGACGCTGATGAAACCGCAGCAGACTACGTTATCGTTAATACCTGTAGCTTCATTGATGCAGCAAGAGAAGAATCTATCCGCACCCTAGTAGAACTAGCCGAAGCTGATAAAAAGATTGTGATTACAGGCTGCATGGCGCAGCATTTTCAGTCCCAATTATTGGCAGAAATACCCGAAGCGGTAGCAGTAGTCGGTAGTGGTGACTACCACAAAATCGTTGATGTGATAGAACGCAGTCAGACTGGCGAGCGCGTAGTAGAAGTTAGTCCAGAGCCAACTTATATTGCGGATGAGCATACCCCTCGCTATCGAACAACAACCGAAGGCGTTGCTTACCTGCGTGTAGCCGAAGGCTGTGACTATGCCTGTGCTTTTTGCATTATCCCCCACCTGCGGGGCAAACAGCGATCGAGAACAATTGAATCGATCGTTGCTGAAGCACAAAGATTGGCAGATGAAGGCGTACAGGAATTAGTCCTGATCTCCCAAATCACCACTAACTATGGTCTAGATATCTATGGTACGCCTAAACTAGCAGAATTGCTCCGCGCCTTAGGCAAAGTTGATATTCCCTGGATTCGGATGCACTACGCTTACCCCACAGGCTTAACCCCAAAGGTAATCGCCGCTATGCAGGAAACCGCGAATGTCCTACCATACCTAGATTTACCATTACAGCATTCCCATCCTGAAATTCTCCGTGCCATGAATCGCCCGTGGCAATGAGCTGTAAATGATCGCATTATTGAGCAACTCAAAATCGCTCTACCCGATGCAGTCATGCGGACAACCTTGATTGTTGGATTCCCTGGCGAAACCGACGATCAATACCAACACCTACAACAATTCTTGCAACGGCATGAATTCGACCATGTGGGGGTATTCACCTTCTCCGCTGAGGATGGAACTGCCGCTGCGACATTGCCCAATCATTTGCCACAAGCAATTATGGACGAGCGACGCGACGGACTTATGGCGATTCAACAACCAATTTCACTCCGGCGCAATCAGCGCGAAGTGGGCAAAACAGTGGATGTCCTGATCGAACAGGAAAATCCAGAGTCAGGGTTGTTGGTGGGCAGATCTGCAAGATTTGCACCAGAAGTGGACGGACTAGTGTATCTTAGTGGAAGTGGCCGTCTTGGGTCAATTGTTTCCGCTACGATTCACGAAGCAGACCATTACGATCTCCATGGTGAGATTGTTTATCAGTAACTAGTAAATAGCAATCGGTTATCCGCCAGTATCAAGTTTTAATAATTGATGTTAAGCTGGTAAGAGAAAGCTATCAACTAAATGCCTGTTAAATTCAAAATTTAAACGATCTTTAAATTTTGGATTGGAGCGAAGCCGCTAGAACTCAGTAAAAAGACCGATTTATTTCGACAACAATTTATCACAGAATCTCC
>JANMHS010000004.1:0-2235 GCA_031375385.1 Synechococcales cyanobacterium OTE_70_metabat_200
TACGCTGTATGTCCAAACTCAGGGGACTTATTTGCAGCTCGACCACGAAACTTTGAAAGTGAAAGTCGAGGAAGAAACCAAGCAGGTGCCCTTGCACCATTTGGGTAGCATTATGGCTTTTGGTAATGTGCTATTTAGTCCTTTTTTGATTCATCGCTGTGCAGCGGATGGTCGATCGATTGTGTGGCTTTCTCAGAGTGGTCGGTTTCAGGGACGATTAACCGGACCGACGACTGGAAATGTGTTGCTGCGACGAGCACAGCATGAGGCGATGACAAATCCGGTGGCGACGCTGAATATTGCCAGGTATGTGGTGGCTGGAAAGTTGCAGAACACGCGAAATGTGTTGATGCGGGCAGCGCGGGAAGCTAAGGATGGAGGAGATGAAACAAAGTTGCGATCGGCTGCTCAGGTTCATGCTGATGCCATTGAAAGTATCGAAAAATCGGTGGATATTGACCAGCTACGAGGGATTGAGGGCTATGCAGCGAAGGCTTATTTTGGGGCTTTTGGTGAAATGATTCGGATGAACCGAGAGGGGTTTGATTTTCAGGGGCGATCAAAGCGGCCACCGAAGGATGGCATTAATGCACTGCTATCTTTTGCTTATACGCTGTTGGCGAATGAGTGTGTGGCGGCTTGTGAAGGGGTGGGGTTAGATCCACAGATGGGGTTCTCGCATGTGATGCGTCCGGGGCGGCCTTCGTTGGCGTTGGATTTGATGGAAGAGTTGCGGTCTGTGGTGGCCGATCGACTAGTTTTAAGTCTGGTGAATCGGGGGCAGGTGAAGCCATCTGATTTTATTGATCGTCCGGGGGGTGGGGTTTATTTGACTGACGATGCACGGCGAGATTTTTTGGCGGCGTATCAAAAGCGCAAGCAAGAGGAGGTGACGCACCCTATTTTGGAATCGAAAGTGCCAGTGGGTTTGCTTTGTCATGTGCAAGCGCGCTTGTTGGCTCGGCATTTGCGGGGTGATCTGCCGCAGTATCCGCCGTTTATTTTACGAGGTTAGGTATGAATATTTTGGTGACTTATGATGTGGGTGATACGGAGTCGCGGGAGGGGGCACGGCGGTTGCGAAAGGTGGCGATCGTTTGTAAAGATTATGGCCAGCGGGTGCAGTTTTCGGTGTTTGAGTGTGAGATTGATGAGATGCAGTTTGAGATGTTTCGATCGAAGTTGTTGAAGGTGATTGATGTGAAGTTGGATAGTTTACGGTTCTATAAGCTGATGGGCGGCAGAGATCGGGCGGTGGAGGCTTATGGCATCGATAAGTATGTGGATTTTAATGCGCCGTTGATTTTGTGACGCGAACCTCTAGTGCTGGTGGTTTTCCTGGGAGGTTCGCGTTAGTTTGCTGGGCAAGGGTTTGAGGTTGTTTGTTGGGTATTTAGGAGGTCTGAGATGATGCTGGTTTTTGTTGGTTCGCGTTGGGAGTTGTTGAAGTATTTGCTATGTAAGGGTTTAGAATGGGGGCTGTAGCGATTGCCTTTCGGGGCGATCGAGGATTGGAACACGCTACCAATACGAGGGATGCTAAACACAGTGTAGCGATTGCCTTTCGGGGCGATCGAGGATTGGAACCACCGAAGCTGATGCGGTAACTATGCTTCTACAGTAGCGATTGCCTTTCGGGGCGATCGAGGATTGGAACCAAGTCAATCGGTTGCGTGAGTCTATGCTCGGGTAGCGATTGCCTTTCGGGGCGATCGAGGATTGGAACAGTCAGAGCTGGACGAAGTAATCCCCGCATTTGTGTAGCGATTGCCTTTCGGGGCGATCGAGGATTGGAACAGCTGGCAAAGATTGATCGGATCGATCGAGCACGTAGCGATTGCCTTTCGGGGCGATCGAGGATTGGAACATATCCCTATCTTATGGGGTGTGACAGATGAGCGGTAGCGATTGCCTTTCGGGGCGATCGAGGATTGGAACTAGCGACCCAGCTATCACCATCATTTTAAAATGTAGCGATTGCCTTTCGGGGCGATCGAGGATTGGAACCACTGATCCAAACCAACAAAGTAACCCTAGTCGCGTAGCGATTGCCTTTCGGGGCGATCGAGGATTGGAACTTTGAACATTGATGAAAATAGCCAGCCATTTCTAGGTAGCGATTGCCTTTCGGGGCGATCGAGGATTGGAACCGGCGTTCAGCATGAATTTGCCGCCCAAAATAGGCGGTAGCGATTGCCTTTCGGGGCGATCGAGGATTGGAACAATCCGCTGGCG
>JANMHS010000015.1:0-43690 GCA_031375385.1 Synechococcales cyanobacterium OTE_70_metabat_200
TTGATGGCAATGATTGTGCTACCAATGATTTAGCCACTGTAGGTTCAAAATCCAAGTCGAATTTACCTGCCAAAAGCTGGCCAGTCTTAAACAACATTTGACGGGCAAAGTACACCCCACTGTTGTATAACTTGCCAGATTTGAATTGGCGTTGTGTTGGTATATGACCTGGGTGGGGGCACCTTTGATGTGTCGCTGGTGGAAATGACCGGCGATGTGACGGAAGTATTAGCCAGCCATGGCAACAACCGGTTGGGCGGGGATGACTTCGATCGGCGGTTGCAAATCTTGTTGGCCCAGCGCTTTCAAGAAAATCAGCACCAGCCAGTGCCAGAGGATGCCGTGACCCAAGCCCGACTCCTTCAGGCCGCCGAGCGGGCCAAGATGGAGCTGAGTCGTCATGCCTTCGTGACGGTGCGGGAACCCTACTTGGTGGAAGAACAAGGCAAGGCTCTCCACTTGGAAACAGAAGTCTCGCGGCAGGACTTTGAAGGACTGATTCGCCCCCTATTGACCGAAACCCTGACAGCTATTGATCGAGCGCTGGCCGATGCTAAGCTGCAAGCCGCTGACATCGATCGAGTGATTTTGGTGGGTGGCTCGACGCGCATTCCCTTGGTGCAGGAGTTGCTAACCGGCCACTTGGGCCAAAGACCCATTGATAGTGTGCAGCCTGACTTCTGTGTTGCTTTAGGGGCAGCCATGCAAGCTGGGGTACTCTCCGGTGAAGCAATAGATTCTATCTTGGTGGATGTTTGTCCTCATTCTTTAGGTATTGCTGTCGTTCTGAATACCCCCCAAGGGGAGGTGGATGGCATGTTTAGTGTCATTATTCCGCGCAATAGCACCATTCCCATTTCTCGCTCTCAAGTGTACTATACGGGCCATCCCCAGCAAGAGATGGTGGAAATTGAGGTATTTCAGGGAGAGAATGCCGTGGCTGCCGAAAATGTACCTCTAGGCACCTATCAAGTTGATGGCTTACCCCCCCAAGTCAGTCGCACATTGGCGGTGGAGGTCAACTTTGATTTTGACCTCAATGGTATTTTGACCGTCACCACCACTGCCAAGGACGGCGGTAAACAGGGCACGTTGGTGCTGAACAATGCTGCCATTCAGCGTCTGTCGAGTCAGGAGTTAACGGCCATGCGCCAACGATTGACAACTGTGTTTATGGATCAAGAAGAGGAGGGTGAGACCATGGGATCCGCAGCTTTGTCTCCAGAGTTATCGGACCTATTGGAGCGGGCTAAGCAAGTGCTATCCACCCTGACCGATGTGGAGGAAAAGGAAGAATTGCAAGACCTGCTGGCCAAGATCTTAGCTACCAACACCCTTGGTATTCCTGTGGATCAGTCCTTGCAAGAGGAGTTGGATGATCGGCTCTATTACCTGACCACCGGAGGGGAGGAGTGAAGTGTCCGGTGTGCCGAGCCGCCTATCGGCCCACCCCCGAGCGGCGCTGCCACCGCTGCCGCGCCGATCTAACAGCCCTAGTGCAGATCCATGATCAGGCTTGCGCCCACTACGATCGAGCCATTCATCTATTTCAGCAGGGTGATCTGGTGGCGGCTATGACAGCAACTGCCGCAGCTATTGCCTTAAACAGTCGTTGTGCCGACTTTCATGTGCTGGCTGGTAAACTCTGGGCGGGGCTGGGACGGAACGATCGGGCGGTGGCAGCATGGCGCACGGCACTGGCTCTGGATGAAGCCTGTTTACCGCCTTGGCTGCGGGAGTTGTTAGCTCAAGCTTACTATTACTAAGATTTTATGTAACCTGTAGGACTAATTCACCGCTAGCTGACTGAGGAACTGCAGCGATCGAATCAGATATCCTGCACAGACTGTCGGCGCAGTTTCATAGAAATTGCTCCAAGCCTGGGCCTTGTGCACCGCATAGAATTCCGAACGCAGATCCGGCTCCCCGGTCACCAAAGGCTTCGGTAGCTGCGGATCCAGCCAAGCCAAGCGCACCGCGTGACCGATAATCACATCCAACACCATATATTCCTCTACCTGTAGATCCGGATTCTTCTCCGAAAAAGCTGCCAGAGCCATGAGCGCCTCAATATTCAGCTGTCGATATTCGGGCGCAGAAATTTTGTTCAGCAAATGCTCCACCTGCAAGGCAAAATTCTTTTCCCCCGGTGTCATCTCCGCCAGAATCAGCTTACTTTCTAGCCGATTGCGCTTCTCCAGCTTGTCGCCCACAATAATACCGGGGCAATGTTCCAATAGCCACCAGACACTCGGATAAAAATTAGCCGCCACCCGATTCACGGCCCCATCGCGCCGCCGCTGGCGCATCCAGCCGCCGGTGGGAATGGCCTCCGTTGCCGGTGCATCTGGCAACACCCACTGAATACTATTGCGATCCTGACTAAGATGCAAAGATTCTTGCTGAAAGACCAGCTGATCGACCTTTTGGAAATCGGCTAATACATGGCGTAAGCGACTCTTGATTTCAAAGGGGCTCAAGGTCATCATTCGCTCGTAGGCTTCATCTTGGGTCAGATGTTCCTCGATCGCCAATTCACTGGATATCAACAAGATTAAATAGCCCACCCGTAGCGTCAGCATCCCTTTCAGGACTTGCGGATCGCTCTTCAGTAACAAACTCAAATAAATCAATATTTCCTGAGTCACTACCCGATCGCGGATATCTTCCCGGCAGAACTTATCGATTTTTTCCACTAGTTCGTTGTGCCCAATCGGTGCATCAATGACCGCATCTTCCGTATAGGCCATGCCCACCGCAATTTGCTTGCCCCGCACCAAAATTCCCGTCACTGCATCGGACAACGCAATATCCACCTTGCCCAACAGGCCAGCGCTATAACGTACCACCGCCCACTCCGGATGGGGCTGAATCTGGGCAGCGCGATTATAGATCTCCGTCAGCAATTGGGCCAGGGTCACCGCTGGCCCCGGCCCGCCCCAGCCCGTGTTAAATTGCAGACCCTTGAGCTTCACCAGTCGATGCAGAATCTCCACCTGCTGATAGATATTATCAGCCCGCTGCAAACTGCTCAGCAGCCAAGGCACATTAGTGGAGGATTCCAACTGAAATTCTTGCAGACTAGTCAGGGGTACCGCCGCTCCCCCATGGGGCAAATAGCTGGTCTGGATGGTTGCTAGGGTAGCTTCGGAGCGATCCCTAAACCTAAAGTCATAGGGATCATCGATCCTTTCGGTACCAGCCGTGAGCATCAGTTGACTGAGTTGGCCGAGGCGAATCTTCACGCCTTGGCAGGTACCTCTTTTCAATTCATGTAAGAGTTCCAGGAGGGGTGAACTATAGTCTGGATTCTGGAACTCCGCTTGGCCCTCTTGCATGAGTTCGGCGGTCAACAACAAAGTCATTGTCGGTCTACCCAACTGATACCAATGTTGACTGATATAGGAAATTTCGGCCCGCAGTTGGGAAACCAGGAAGTGATAATCCAAGGTGATGTAAAACTGCTGTTGGTCTAAGAACGCCGGTAAAAAAGCAACCTGCTGACCTTGGATCTGGAAAATCTGTGAAGTTGTCAGGCTGCGCAGCCGCCGAATTGGTCGCCCCGTCAGACCGAGCTTGGCATTGCTCCCCACATGGGCATAGAGCGCCGCTAGCTCCGTAGCCGATCGCACCTGGGTGGGGGCAATCTGTTCCAATGTTTGGCTAGGGATCCCATATTCCGAAAGCTGGCCTTGCAGTTCTTGATTATCGGCAATCAAAGCGATTTGGAGCGTATGCTGCTTGCGTTGGCCTACCCGCAAATGACGGCCCAGAGGATCCAAGTCGCCCGGAGCCAGTAGACCATCGTCCATCATCTGGCCCAGTAGATAAAGACTTTGAGCCCAAACTAAGGGTAGGTTGTCATTGGGCTGACGGTTTTGGCTGCGGGGCTGACGCTTCTCCGCCGCAATTTTATCCTGGGGGACATAGTAGAGTTCCGGTAGCAGCCAGTGGCCCTGTTGCTCAACAGTCACGGATTGCAGGAGATTGCGGTATTTTCCGATCGCCTCTTGATCCCCCCGAAACAAACCATCCAAGTATAAGTAAGTGAAAAACAGCGGCCATTCGGATTCGATATCCTCGAAAGCTTGCAGTTCCCACGGTTCGTAATGCAGACGAGTGTGATCCTCGATCGCCGTTTGATGACCGTCCCGCAGGAATCTTTTGCAACCATAGCGGCCCTCCAGCCGATCCAGAATTTTTTGGCGGGTGCGCTGCACGATTTGGGGATCTTCCATCGCGAACGCGGGGAAGCTAATAATGCTCAGCAGCGCCGCATCGGTTTCTTTGGAAGCAGACTCCCTGGGTAGTAGGGATTCTAAAGTAATCCGTGCCCGCGCAATTTCGTCGGGCAAGGCATGGAGCACCGAGGCTTGGGAGCCACCGGAGCCGAACAGGTCTAGACCATCGATCGCCTCCAATGCGGCCTTGGCCATGCCGATCGAGCTGGCATTCAGCTCTGGCTTACCGTGGTTGATCTTGTTGCCCCGTTCCCAGAGTCCGTAGTCGGGCGTGCGGTAGGTGCGGCCAATGTAGTAGACCAGGTTCTGGACGAAGTTGACTTCATCGATCGAATAAATAATCTGCAACCCGGAACCGGTCATCTGGGCCAGCATCAGAATGAACAGGGAGGTGGCATCCAGTTGCAGATGGCCCCACTCGTCGTCGCCCACCACCACATCGCCAGTAGTGGTGCTGTATTTGGCATGTAGGGCATCCAGCGGCGACTGGGTATCTTTGAATTTTTCTACTTTGGCGGCTTGCTTCATCATCGAGAACAACAACCCGCGCATCAGCTTGACGACGCTGTGTTCGAGCAAATAGAGGCGACCGGCCGGCGCACCTTGGCGGCGGTAGGCTAAAGCTAAGCCCCAGACTGCTAAGATGCTGTAGACATTGTCTCGGACCCAGGCATCCGTATAGTCGCCATGGGCTGTGATGGCGGTGCTGGCTGGCAGCAGGCCAGTGATCGGGTTCTGACGGGCCAGAATCACCTCTTGGATTTCTTGATAGTAGCGATCGAGCAGCTTAGCAGTGGTGGACATAGGAAGAACGTTGCTCCAGCAAATTACTGCGACAGGGCTTTGGATCGGTAATTACTACCAGATTTAAATTCTACTGAGTTTGCATTCTCTGGAAAAATTCGTTACATTATTTAACATAAGGCTACAACCTATTTACGAAAAGGAATCTGGACTATGCAAAACCAAAACGACGCTAAATTCGGTTTTACTGCCGGTGCAGAAAACCTCAATGGCAGAGCGGCTATGATCGGCTTTGTTGCCGCCGTAGTTACTGAACTAGTTACGGGCCAAGGTGTTCTACACTTCTTGGGTCTGATGTAATCTTCGCTTCAAAAATTTATCAAGACTGTTTAACTGGGTGAAAGCCCAGTTTTTTTTCGGGAACTGCTGAACCAGAAGCTGTGTCCTACAATTAATTGATACTTCCAATCAGAGATTTTATGAAGTTAGTAAGTACTGTTTTAATTAGCGTTTCCTGGAGCAGTGCGCTGGGAACTTTGCTGTTGGCTAGTCCCAGCCATGCAGCCAAAGCAAATTTTGCCTGTGCGGAGCACGAAGGCCGGTTAGCGACGGTAGTCAAAACCAAAAAAGGCGATGTGCCCTTGGTCTATTGGGATGCCAATCTGGGCGGCAATAGTCCGACAATCCGTTGTGACAAGGTGACTGGCCGCTTCACGAAGCTCTATAACAGCGGCAAGCTCAAATATTTGGCAGCAGGCAAGGTCAACAACCAGCCAGTGATCTGTGCCACCACTTCTAAGTCGGCCAGCTGCAACAACACCAATTTGCTATTTACAGTGAAGCCCGGTTCCGATCCCCGGAATGTATTGAAGCAATTGAATGCAGTGCGGAACAGAGCAGCTGGTAGTGCGGCAGTTGAAGAAAGTGCTGCACCGATTCCGACCAATCCTTCTACAGACAATGTGGTGGATATGGAAGACTGGATGAAGTTTGCCGAGAACTAGACAGAACCACGAAAAATGCCCGAGTCTATAAATTGGACTCGGGCATTTTTGTGATCTATGAATGAACCTAGCCCCGGCTAAACCAGACCCATGAGTTGGTTGAAGCGGGGAAAGTCGAAATGTTCGGCCATTAATTGGTTCATGATTTTGACCTTGACCGGTTCTTGGATGCGCACCTGGGCAAAAGCTTCTTCGACAATTTCCACGGTTCTGAGGGTATCGAAATCTACGGAGATGACTGGGATTTCTAGATCTTCAGCGCGGCGCAGGATGTAGGGCTGGGGAGCGAGATGGCCCGTGAGGATCAGGCATTGGGTGGAGGTTTCTAGGGCCGCGAGCTGAATATCTTCCCGATCGCCCCCAGTCACCACCGCCATACAGTGAGCTTTGCTAAAATAGACCAGAGCTGCGGTGCAATTCATCGCCCCGATCGACAAACTTTCTACCAATAGCCCCAGTCGATCGGGCCGACAGAGCACTTCCGCGTCCAAGCGCTTCACCAGTTCGCCCACGCTCACGCTGCGCAGGGTTCTGTTTTTAGGAATGGTGGCCAAAATGGGGATCCCTTTCTTTTCCAGGGCCGGTACGGCCAGATCTTGGACCGTGGCCAAGTCGCTGGTGGGAATATCGTTGATAACTGCGCCCAATAGTCGATCGCCCAGTGCTTCGCGGGCGGCCAGCAGTTGCTCGATTGATCGCAAGGAATGGTAGCGCATTACTATCAGCACCTTGGCATCTACGGTCTCGGCGATCAACGGCACTGAGAGCTGGTAACTATGACCTTCCCACAGATTGCTCCCCCCTTCAAAACACAGCAATCCGGCAGGAGCCGCACTGGCCTGTTGTTGGAGAAGCGATCGATAGTCCTGAGTATCTTCACCTTCTAGGCGACCTATCAGGGAAGCTGTATCAGCATTCACCAAGGGCGCAAAAACTTGTGCTGGCGGGAGCTTGAGGTAGTCGCGAATCAAGGCCACATCGGCTTCGGTGGTTGATTCTCGGCGTTCGTAGAAATTTCCCATGGGCTTGCTGTAGGAAATTTCCACGCCCTGCTGCTGTAGTTTGTCAGCCAAACCCAATAAAATTGCGGACTTGCCGCTACAAGTTTCCGTCGAAGCAATCAGTAAATGCTTACCAGCCAATTCCACTCGCGCTCCCGCTTTAGACTGTTCTTAAATATACTAGCGATCTTCCCATAAATAGTCTATTTAGGATATTTCTTGGGATCTAGCGATCTGTAAGCTGCCGAACCAGCGCAAGCCCGCCCATTGATTTGCAATGGACACGCCAGAAATCCTCACTATTATCAATCCGTTGCTAGTCCTCGATCTTGAGGAGCTTGCGGTAAAAGATTTGGGGGAAATCTGGGACTTCAGCATCTTTGTAACTGATCAGCCAGTCGATCAAGAAGCTGATGAAATCTGAATTGAGCAGACTGAGTTCGTAGATCAGGTCGGCATTTTCTTCAAACTGTACTCGGCAGCGCGTCATGTCTCCAGGCAGATCGCGCATTACCCAGTTGGCCACAAAGGGGATGGTTTCTTCGTTGGCCACGTTCCGATAGCCATTCAGTCCACCTCTGTAATACAGGGTAATAGCCTTGGGTAGCATGTTCCGCCGCGCCATCGACTTCATGAAATAAGGCATGTAAAGATTGACCTTATCGGGACTCGCGGGGATGATTTCTTCGACAAAATCCATAAACAAACCTTCAGAACGGTGAGCAAGCCATTGGTAATTTCACCTAGTGTTCACAGCCAAAGAGCGAAAATTACTATGGTCTGCCAAGAAAATGTGGATTTTCGGGTTAAGATCCTCTAGATAATCGCAAAATCCCCACACTGCTTATGGCTCCGCTGGTCGCAAACTACTATCTCACCTACCGCTGCAATGCGCGCTGCCACTTCTGCAACATTTGGGCTTTGGAACCACCGCAGGAAGCTGACTTCGCTACCATTCAGCACAATTTACGCGACCTGCGCCGCCTAGGCGTTAAGTACATAGATTTCACCGGGGGCGAACCGCTGCTGCGATCAGACGTGGCAGCGGTCTATCAAGAAGCCAAGGCCCAGGGCTTCTACACCAGCATGACTACCAACACCATCCTCTATCCTAAGAAGGCCAAGGAGATGCAGGGATTGGTGGATTTTCTGAACTTTTCTTTGGATGGTGGCGATGCGGAGACCCACGACCAGTCGCGGGGCGTGCGGATCTTTGACACCCTGGTAGAATCCGTAGCTCTAGCCCATTCCCTGGGCGAGAAGCCGGTGCTGAACCACACGGTGACTGCTCAGAACTTCAACCGCATCGATGAGGTGGGCGAACTGGGTCAGAAGCTGGGCGCCAGAGTTTGGCTGAACCCAGCCTTCACGGCCTACGAAAACTACAACTCCAAGAAAAACCCCACGATTGAAATGGTGGAGGCGATCAAGCGTGGTGCCCATAAGTACAGTTGCATCGGTTATAACCAAGCCGCTCTGGCTTTCATCGTGGATGGTGGTAACAACACCAAGAGTCCGCGCTGTAAGGCGGTGGATGCGGTGATCGCTATTTCGCCAGATAACAAGATTCTGCTTCCCTGCTACCACTTTGCCCAGGATGGCGTGCCGATCGAGGGCAATCTTTATGAGCTATACCGGGAATCGGAAAAGGTGGAAAGCTACCGCCAATCCCAGGGCAAACTGGAGGTGTGCGAAGGCTGCACCGTCTGGTGTTACCTGATTCCCAGCTTCTTTATGGGTGTGGATAAATATTGGTTGCTCAATGGCTTGAGCAATGCTGGAGAATTCCTCGCCCGCAAGAAGTTCTTACAGTTGGTATAGACATGTCCGTTCACGAAGTATCTCCTTTGGAGAATCACACTTTGGCTGTGGCCAACCTGGAAACGGCCACGGACAATCGTCAGCGGAAGGCTGCAATGTTGTTATTGCTGGTCTGGCTGTTCGTGTTCGGATTGCATATCTGGGATGGCCGCTGGTTGGTGTGGGGACTGACGGCGGTCCTCTCTATCTATGCCCTGGCGCTGATGGTAGCGCGGCCCCAGGATACGTTAGCGACGGCCGATCGACCGTCGATCTCTCTACTGGTTTCGGCCCACAACGAGGAAGCGGTGGTGGCCAAACTGGTGGAAAACCTTTGTGGACTGGACTATCCAGCCGATCTCTATGAACTGTGGGTGATTGACGATCGGAGTACCGATCGCACCCCGCAAATTTTGGATGAGTTGGCCGCTTGCTATCCCCAGCTCCAGGTGCTGCATCGGACCAAGGGCGGCGGCGGTAAGTCGGGAGCTTTGAATGAGGTATTGCCCCTGACGAAGGGGGAACTGATTGGCGTATTTGATGCGGATGCCCAGGTGGCCAAGGACTGTTTGAACCAAGTGCCCGCCTATTTTGCCAACGAGCAAATCGGTGCGTTGCAACTGCGCAAGTCTATTTTGAATCGGAATGATAACTGGCTGACTGCGGGCCAGTCGATCGAGATGGCCTTAGATGCTTATCTACAACAGCAGCGGATTGCCTTGGGCGGGATTGGGGAGCTCCGGGGCAACGGCCAATTCGTGCGTCGGACGGCCTTACAAGCCTGTGATGGTTGGAATGAGGAGACCATTACGGACGACTTGGATTTATCCTTTCGACTGCATCTGCGGGGCTGGCGGATCGCCCTTTGTACTTGGCCGACGGCGGGGGAAGAGGGGGTGACCAGCCTGAATACTCTCTGGCCCCAGCGCCGCCGTTGGGCCGAAGGTGGTTTTCAACGCTATTTGGACTATTGGCGATCGATCCTCCAGGGCCAAGCTGGCCCCAAGACTTGGGATCTGCTGGTGTTTGCCATGATGCAATACCTGTTGCCTGCTGCGGCGTTGCCGGATGTGGTGGGCGCGATCGTCTATCAGGAGTCACCGTTGCTCTGGCCTTTGAGTGCCCTGGGTCTATCGATTCAGTGGTGGAGTATCATCGCCGGTGGGCGGCGGGTGGATCCGCAGGTTTCTTGGTTGGCTGTCTTGGGGCGCTTGTCCTTAGGGAGTGTCTATATGTTGCATTGGATTGTGGTGATGCCCTGGGTTACTCATCGGATGACTTTGTTGCCTAAGCAGCTCAAGTGGGTGAAGACTCCCCGCCAAGGAGATGGAATTTCCTAGCGGAACTTTTGACCCGATCGATACCGTCCAGCTTTCACAGTAGTTATCAGCAAAATTTTATTCATTATGCAAAAGCTTTCTTCTTTAATCCCCTGTGGGGCCTTAGCATTGGTTCTGGTTGGTACTAGTGCCCCCCAGGGAATGCAAGTTGCTAATGCAACATTCCGGGAACCGGCTCAAGCATCTAATCTGGCTAGCAAGATTGCCGCAGCAGAGTCTATTTCCACCCAGTCTGGTGCGGCTGAAATGGCTCTAGCAGACCATCTCACTAAGATTGGGGCCAAAATGTATGGTGCCCATTGGTGTAAGTATTGCCACAAACAAAAGCAAGCTTTTGGGGCCCAGGCTTGGCCCAAGGTAACTTATATTGAGTGCGCGAGCGGCGGCACGAACTATAATCCCAGTGCTTGTCAGAAGGCCGGCATCAGGGCATATCCCACCTGGGAAATCAACGGTAAGCAATATCCTGGTACTATGTCTCTGTTTAAGCTAGCTAAGTACTCTGGTTACACTGGATCCACTGCCTTCCAGAATACAAGAGCTGTTTAATCCCTTCAATTTTTCATTGCATCTACCGAACCTATGTCTTTTTCATCTGCTGCCCTAGGGGCAGCCTCTCGTGCGTCGCTGCGGCACTTGTTAATGGTGCTGCTGACTTTTTCAGTGGCCGTACCGCTGCCAGCAATGGCCCAGTCTGCGGCTACTCCACCTAAGCCTAAGCCTGGAATTACTGTTTCTCCGGAACTAGAGCAGCAAATTCTAGAAGTGATTCGGAGGCACCCGGAGGTGGTCTACGATGTGCTTAAGAAATATGCTGAGGAGCAACAGGCGCTTCAGGAAAAGAAGGAGCAGGAAGCCCAGGCTAGCGCCATCCGCAAGATTTTGCAGGATACTAAGACTTTGGTTGGGGATTCTCCAACTACTGGCGCAGCCGATCGCAAAATTCTGCTGGTGGAATTTTCGGATTTTCAATGTTCTTTCTGTGCCACAGCTGCGGGCAACATTCGTAAGTTCATGGCCAAGCATCCAGAAGTAACTCTGGTGTATAAGCATTTCCCTCTCACCCAAGCTCATCCCCAGGCTCTCCCGGCTGCCAAGGCTGCTTGGGCGGCCCACCAACAAGGTAAGTTCTGGGCCTATCATGATGCGCTCTTTGCCAACCAAGGCAAGCTGGGGGAAGAATACTTTTTGCAGCTAGCTCAGCAACTGAAGCTGGATATGAAGAAGTTCCAAGCAGACTATGGGGCTGCGGATAACTCGATCGTTGCGGATTACAGCCTGGGCCGGAAACTCAGTGTGAATGGTACGCCTTCTTTTGTGATGAACGGTGAGTTCTTTACGGGTGTTGCTTCCGTTGAGGATCTGGAGAAGGTCTTGGCCAAGGTGAAGGCCAAGAAGTAGTTAGGAATGAGGATTTAATAAGACCCAAGAAAGCCAATGTTAGGGGCGCATTGCATGCGCCCGACCATTGGCTTTCCAGAGATCAAGAAATCACTAAGTTCTCGCAGTTATTGAATTCTTATTCCTTAGCAATGGTTCCAGCTTTGGGGATGGTTGAGGGTTGGTGGTTTTACCAAACCGATCCAGACTGGGGGTCTAGCCCCCCAGACCCCCCATTGGGGGCAAGCGCACATGCCCCCAAACCCCCTTTGCAAGGGGATATTGTGCTCATGGATGAGTTGAGTGGGAGCAGGGGTCTCGATCTCTGTTAGTGTTCACGTATCTTGAGGGCAACCCCTACTCCCCTGCGCTTAATGTTAGTACAATTTTATTTTTTGCCGATCTTCTGTCTAAAGCGGTGCTTTAGACTTTAACAGCAGCACCATCACGGCGATGTTGAAATTTTCTCGCGGCCATGCTTGGAGTGTTTAGGGCCGAGATCGATCCACCCGAAAGCTCACTATTTCTTCTGTGATCTAGTTTGACGATCTTATTGAAAGTATGTTTTAATGAAAACAGCAAATACATTGGGTAGTCCGATGGATAAATTAGCAATTAATTCCATAGCAAATGAGCCGTTGACTGCCAAGCGTCAACGCGGTTCTGTACCATCTGCTGAATTGGTGCCTTTGCAGTTTCGGATGCCGCCGGAATTTGTCAAAGCTTATAAGCAGGCTGCGCTCGATCGGGATATGAAGCTGAATGAACTCTTGGAACACGTTTTCAGTGAGTTTTTGAAGACAGAGGTTTAAGTTTCCGCAATCAGATGTTAATGTTAACATGAGATAGTTATGAGTGATATCCAAGATACCGAGCTTATTTCCGATCAGGCTGAGTTTTGTGTGTTGCCTGACCCATTAGAACCTGGAACCAGTGGGCTATTTCTTAAAGGTTCTTCAAAGAAAGTGTTGACAATATTAGGTGAATTGCAACATGAAGCACTTAGATGTGGCGAGGTGATTGCAAACTATCCCTTAAATCAGCTACATCCAATAGCATATTTTGCAGGTCATGGACTTGATATTGAGCCGGTTTCTTCTCAATTATTTGTCGGTGGTAATGGCAATGATATCTACGACCTCTCCTATGGTACCGATACCGTCAGTAATGAAGTGAGAGAAGCTATACTCGATGATATTCTCGCATCTTTAAATGAAGCCGATCAAAGAATTCAGCTAACCCAAGAATCTATTGATGCTGTTGCTGCTGAGACAAAAATAATGCTTAGCCAGCTCAAAGAATTGGTCTGACATGTTCGATAAATTGGTCGATTTTGGCAAGCAATTGTTCGCTCTGAAAGGACAAGTCGAGAAGAATACATCGGATATTAAGGAACTCAGAGATGACCTCAAGGAGCTGACAGCCTATGTCATTAGGTTATCGCACTCTCACCGAGAACTGAAAATTCTGTTTCAGCATCTCAAAGAAACTGAAGCCAGTGAACGCGAGAAACTAGAGCGGGAATGGCTGGTGTATCAGGAGCGATATGAAAAAGATCAAGAGATTACCTTCTTGAAACTCAAAAATTTTCTTCAAGAAGAGCGAATTGCTCGACTGTCAGGGGAAAATAATACTTCTCGACTGCCGAAGAGCGATGATCCCAACTCCTGAATGGTATCAGCTGAACATGGGACTCCGCTTTTGGCTCCAGCGCCCCTTCTCCCAAACTTGGGAAAAGGGGTTGGGGGATGAGGGCAATCCACTGGCAATTTTGTGGCGTATTGTCTATTAGTTCGTACAGGTACTCAAGACATGTTTCAGAAGTTTGTTGGATTTACGGGTTGCTTAGTTCTTTCCATTTTAGTGGTTGCTGCTCCCGCTGCGGCTCAGTCTGCTCCATCCTCAGAAAATGGCCGATCGCCCAATAGCTACATTGGGTTAGGCGGAGCGATCGGTCTCAATGGCGATACTACTGCTTTGGGCACTGGTGGCGTTGCCATTCTCAGTAAAGTCCGATTCACCGACAACTTTTCCCTCCATGACGCCACCGTCCTGTTTGGTGGTGGAGCCGCGACTTCTATGATCATATTGACAGCGGATTTGCCGATTCGGAATGGCGAGGGCCAGACAATCGCGGCGCCTTTTCTGGGAGCGGGGGCCATGGTGCGCTATGCCAACGGTCTATCCGTGAGTCCGGCAATTTCTGGCGGCGTGGATATCCCCCTGGCTCAAAATTTTACGGGCACAGTCCGGGTCAACGCCGGTTTTCCCAGCGATCGACAGGCTGATGTTGGTGTTCTGGTCGGTGTTGGCTATAGCTTTGGTGACTAGGCAATGCTGTTCGCTGCAACTTCCTCGATGATCTTTTTGCCATAGAGCATATCCGAATCCCAAGGATAGGCCGTGAACTCCGGCAGAATCTCCGCACAAAAAGCAGCGGCGGCCTTGGACCGATAGCGATTGGGATTCACGATCACCGACAGAATTCGCTTAATGCTGACCCCATCGACTTGAGCCTTGCACATTACGCCAATCTGCAACTCCTTCTCGATCGCTGATAAGGACACAAAGGCCGCACCCAACCCAGCTTGCACCGCATTTTTAATGGCCTCGATCGAGTTCAGTTCCATTTCGATCTTCAGCCGCTTAGGGTCGATGTCACAGCGGGTCAACACCTGATCGATGACCTTGCGAATGGTGGACTGGGAATCCAGGGCAATAAACTTGAGCTTATAGATCTCTTCCTTGGGAATTACTCCCTGCTTGCCAATCGCGTAGCTGCTGGGTACAATCAGGGCTAGCTCGTCCTCGGCGTAGGGCAGCACTTCTAGAGATTCGTGCAGCTCCGCTGGAATCTCTCCGCCGATGATTGCCAGGTCTACCTGGCCGTTGGCCACGCTCCAGGCCGTCCGGCGGGTGGAATGGACGTGCAGCTGCACCGAAACTTCCGGATAGTGCTCCCGAAACATCCCGATCATGCGCGGCAATAGGTAGGTACCTGTGGTCTGAGATGCTCCCACAATTAAAGTGCCGCCCTGGAGATTTTGGAGATCTTCGATCGCCCGACAGGTTTCTTGGCAGAGGGTGAGAATTTTGTCGCCATAGCTTAGCAACAGGTGGCCAGCTTCGGTCAACTGGGCCCTACGCCCGCCGCGATCGAACAAGGGTACATCCAATTGCCTTTCTAGATTCTGGACTTGCAGACTGACGGCGGGCTGGGAAACGTAAAGGCTGTCAGCAGCCCGCTTGAAGCTGCCTTCGGCGGCGATCGCCTTGAGAATGCGCAGCTGATCTAGAGTGAAAGGGAGATCGGACATAGGATTGGGCAGATCGATGAGGAAGAGATCGGAGCTGCGGGCAACTCCCTAGCCTCAATTATCTACGAAACCCGAATCTTTTTATAATAAAAACTAATGTTTCTTTAACCCACTGGAATGAGGGATGGGATCGTCACCACAAAACTTTGTAAGACGTTCAAGACAATGATCGCTAGCATTGGGGAAAAATCCATGCCGCCCATGGGGGGAATTAAGCTGCGGAACAAGTTCAGATAAGGATCGGTGACGATGCTGAGGGTTCCAGAAATCTGTTGCATCCAGCCGACAGTCGGAAACCAAGTCAGCAACAGGCGCGCGATGATTAAAACGCTGTAAATCTGCAAGAACCTAACGATGGTGACGATCAGAAGAGAAGCAATCATATTTTGTACCGACGGAATAACATTGACTGTGTCCAACAGTTTAACCGATCACTTGTCTGCTGGGAATGGTTAATGACCGACCGAGGGAGTTTCGCGGTATTCCACGGTTTCTAGTTGCAAGCCGTCGTCATCTTTGATATTCACGGCACTTAGGGAAGAACGAACTTCGTCGATCGCCCCGTTCAGTTCAGCAATTTTGCTCTCTAGGCTCTGCCGTGCCGATTCCATGGATCGATCTTCTTCCTCTGTTGCCCGGTTGCGGTTGGTGCGGGCTTTGATCCGCCGCAGCACTTCCGGTTCTTCGCTATCGAACTGGCGACTGGTGAGAATCACCCCGATCGCCCCGCCTACCAGACCGCCGAGCACACTGCCCAGCAAGAAACCCGTACTAAACCCATCACGTTGACTCATAGCTCACCAGCGATCGTTGATTTTCATTTTATTACATAGATTGCCCGTTCAGGTGCCATAAACTCGATCGCCCACGTCACCTAGGCCCGGTGAAATGTAGCCCCGATCATTCAGTTTTTCATCGATCATCGCCGCATAGACATGGAGGGTGGGGTAAGCAGCGGCCAGTTGCTGCAAAGCTGGGGGGGCAACGACTGCACTAATGATCCGAATATTGTCTGGGTCGGCACCGCGTTTGACGATTTCACCCATGGCCTGCATGATGGTGCCACCAGTGGCCAACATTGGTTCGGCAATGATGATTTTGGCGGTGGTGGGGATAGTGGCCGGAAGTTTATTGAGGTACCAACTAGGTTGCAGCGTTTCTTCATTCCGGACTAGCCCCAGGTGATAAACACTGCTTTCGAGGGGTAAGACGGCCTGGATGCCTTCTAGCAAACTCATCCCAGCCCTCAGAATTGGCACGATCGCCAGCGGTGTTTGGGGGTCAATAAAAGTCGCAGTGGCCCGATCTACGGGGGTTTCCACTTCGATCGATACCGTAGGTAACCAATCCCGAATCGCTTCATAGGTTAACCAGCGCCCCAGCTCTACCATACTTTGCTGAAAAACCTTAGAGGGCGTTTGTCGATCGCGGGCCAGCCCCAGCCAATGCTGAATCAGGGGATGGGGTGGAACAAAAACGCGGAGCTGGTTAGCCATGGCTGGTATCTGGGAAATCAGCCTTAATCTATCATGCCTGTTGCCTCTTTGACTGCCTGCAACGTCAGCCGATAACGATAGAGGGTAATTGGGCGGCCAGCGGCTCGAAAAAAGTCTGGGTCTTGGGGTGAAAAATAGGTGGCCGTAACTTGATCAGCAGTAATAGTTTGGGGATCCTGTTGCTGATAGCTGGTGAGGGTTTCGACGCGGCTAGCAGTAGTCTGCTGGCCTTGAAAGATCTGCTGTTGGACTTCGCTGGTGATGAATCTCTGGGGGGTAGGTAATTCGCTACGGTAGCCGGTGACGATCGCCTTTAGCACTGCACCATTGCGTAGTTTGGTGATTTGGACGACTTCTGGTTGTCGAAAGGCCCGCACAGATTCCACCACGTTAGCACCTAAATAAGCATTGGCAATTTGCTCGATATTAAAGGCTCGATCGATCTTGATTGCATCTAGCTGATGCTCTTGCCGAACTTCGAGACCTGGTGCAATAGCGGTAGTGTTGGATCCATAGCGCACCCGAAAGCGATATGGTCGATCTAGATCTTGCTGGCTCCGATCGAATCCCGGCGAGACGATCTCTGGAGCAAGGGGGGCGACTCTGGCGGTCAACACGCTGGTCACTAGCCATTCCCCCGCCAACCATTGAGGATAGGTCAATTCTCCAGCGGTGCGTAGCCCGCTGACCTCCGGCCAATGGGGGAACTGCTGCAATCGTTCGCGCAGTGTGGCGTTGGGCGAATCGCCTAATGTCACACTTGCCCAACCACTGGCGGCAGCTGCGCCGGGAGTCCAGAGCAGGGCGATCATCAGCCAAACTATGCTCAAAAGTCTCAGTAGTCCGTAGATGTGCATGGGTGTTTTCAGATTGGCAGGGATTTTCGACGGTATGATGCGGAGGTTACCGTTTTGCCGAGCAGCTATGTCGATCGACCCATCCTCCGAATCTCCTACTCCTTTGTTGAACCGCCTCTGGAATAGCTGGGGCGAGAATATTCGTATTCTGTTGATGGCTTTGCTGCTGGCTTTGGTGATCCGGACTTATGTAGCCGAACCCCGGTTTATTCCGTCAGCTTCTATGGTACCGACTCTCAACCTAGGCGATCGACTGGTAATAGAGAAAATCACCTATCGGCTGCATCCCCCCCAGCGATCAGACATTGTGGTCTTCCTGGTACCGCCAGCGTTGCAGGCCGAGGGCTACAACGCCGACCAGGCTTTTATTAAACGAACTATTGGCTTACCGGGCGATCGAATTGCCCTGAAGGCAGGCCACGTCTATCTCAATGGCCAGCCATTGGTTGAACCCTATGTGGTGGAGCAACCCAGAACTGAGGAGATGGCAGAGGTCACCGTGCCTGCAGACCAGTTGTTTGTGATGGGAGACAACCGTAACAATAGCAATGACTCGCGCTACTGGGGCTTTCTACCGATGGAAAACTTGGTCGGCCATGCGGTTTGGAGATTTTTCCCCTTGCCTGCGTGGGGAGCTTTGAATGTCTCGCCCAATAATGGGTCGACTGTTGCCACTATTGGGTTTGAACCGCTGCATAATTAATTAACTCTGGCAACTGCTGCATCGATTTGGCTACCAAAATCTGGCTTTTAGATTCTAATTCTGCCGATTCGGCAATTCGCGATCGCCGCGCCGCACTCAACAACTGGGCCGCATCACTCAGGGGAGCTAAGGAACCATTCAACCGTGGATGATAGGCCGCTACCCGTTTATGGATTCTCCGCACGGCCGCTTCTAACAACTCATCCCTGGGAATATCCCCAACCAGGACGATCGATTGGGTCGCCTCGTCTCGACCCAATAGCTCCAGCCAATCACTGGCCGTCGAACCCAAAATAGAATCACTACCCAAATGAACCACCACCGATTGGCCCAACTGCCAATCTTTCAGCAATGTAGCTACTTCGTAGGCCAGACTCTCACTGCGACAAATCAGTCCCACGGAGCCGGCTTGAAAAAAAGAACGATCGAAACTGCCCAAGAGTAGCCGATCGGGCGCAATCAAACCCACACTGCCGGAACCCAGGATGAAGGAACCAGTCTTCTGACCATAGCGGAGTAGCTGTAATCCATCTAAGGGCGGTACTCCCTTGGTGGCGATCACCAACCGCCGAATGCCGCCAGACATGGCTTCCAACGCCGCATCCAAGATTTGCCAAGGCGGATTGAACAGCAGCGCAATATCGATCGGGCCATGGGCCGCTTGGGCTTCTTCTACCAAATCGAAAGTTGGGAGCAAACTGTTGGAGCCACCGACCCCAGCTACCAACGTAGCACCCCGTGCAGCCATCAGCTCCATGGCGATCGCTGCCGCTGGTTGTTCCACACCTTGAATAAGAATTCGACAGTCTTGAGGAAGATTTAGCATGGTTATTCAACGGCCTCTAAGGTAGCATCGATGGCGGTAGCCAAGTTATCGGCCAATATTGGTTCCAGATCATGAAGATCGTGGGTTGTTTGGGGTGGTAGCCGCAGCACCAGCGATTCCGGCCAGGATTTCAGGGCTGCTAGGGTAGGTTGTGGGTTGTTTCCTCTGCCGCCCCAGAAATTAACGAGAATCACATCCACTTTCCCAACTAAATTTTTGACGACCCACTCAATCTCTTGCTCCGACAGTCGATCCATGGCCCAGCATTGATGGATCTGGCCGCCAGCCTGATGTATTTCTGCCACGGTGGCGATCGCCAATCCTCTGCCACCGGCCAACACGCCAATGCGGCCCTTGCCAGCCGCTAAGGGGCGCAGTGTCTTGGCTGGTGATTGTTGGATCAGTGCTCTCAGGCGGGGATGGCGAATAATAGCTCGATCGTTGACTCGTACTTTCCCATCCAGGGCCATCACTTCGCCATCACTGCTCACGCCCAGGGGACTAATTTCTACCATATCCAGGTCGTTGGCTACCATCAAGCGGTACATCGACTCTACGATGTTGGCGACTTTGAGCAACAGCTCTCCCGATAAACCCATCTGAATAGCGAGTTTGCGGGCATAAAAAGGGGAAAAATCGTCTTCAATAACTACCTGTTGGAGGTGAGCGGTAATCGCTGCCCATTCCACGCCACCTTGGCCCGCGCCCATCAATACTGGGCAGCGGAGTTGGTAGTCGATCAATACGGCCAAGTAGAACTCTTTGCTCACATCGTACTTAGCTTCGGCCAACAACACCTGGGGGATTTCACCGAAAATCGGCAGCCCAAACATGGTTTGGGCTGCGGCAATACCATCGATCGTATTCTCCACAAAGCGCACTCCACCGACCTTGCCACGGTTGCCGACGCTAACTTGTGATTTCAATACCACCGGATATGGAATTTTCAGGAATTTAATGTCTGTGGGTCGATCGAGCCGCTGAGCGGGCAAGGTTGGAATCCCAACTTCTTGAAATAAGGCTTTTGCCTGATACTCTAGTAAATCCATTAGTCTTGGGGTGGGGGTGTAACTTTCAGTTCCCCGTTGCTATCCAGCTCTACCTTACCGCCTAGTTCATGAATTTTAAATACCGCAATCTTCTTAACTTTGATGTCCACCGCACGATCTATCACCATCATCCAAGCCGCAAACTGAGCTTGCTTACTCTTGGGATTCTTTGCTAAGAAATTGGCAGTTTTTTGCGAAAGAGCCCCAACTCGTCGGCTTTCTTCGTCATTTATTTTACCTGCCCAGTCAGCGGCAGTCTGCATGGATTTTTGAGCCGCACGTCCATCTCCCAGAAATAATAGTTCGTCTGTCCCCTTTAGTCGCCAAAGGTAGTAGGAATATTCTGGGGAACGAGGATCGATCGATTTAAAGCCTCGATTCATAATTGCGATCGATTGTTCGGGCTGACCTGAATAGATACTGCCAATCACCGACAGGAAAAAATAGGCATCATAATACTTTGGATCTTTCTCCAAAATTAGATCGAGATATTCTATTCCTAACCCATATCCACTGGTTTTTCTAGCATCATCTTCTCCAAAATATTGAGCAAGATCAATCAACATTCCGTCGGCAATCAGATTGCGAAAACCAAAGTCGGGAATTTTTTTGAGCAGGGCAATTCGGTTAGCTTTTTCTGCCACATCTAGATCGATTTGCTTTTGGGTAAGCAGCTGTGAACCAGTTCTTAATTTACTGAGATCGCCAGTTTGGATGCCGATGACACAAAGCACCAGGGCAGTCATGATCCCAATGAATCCGAGAGGGACTTTCAAGGGTTGTTTTAGTTCGGATGAGGATAAAGTCATGCTCAAGATATCTGCCGACGGCAAGATTGAGGTGAAAAGTTGGTACTTTAAGAGAAAGCAATTTTACGAATGGTATGGATAAACAGAAACTCACCAAAGGCTTTACCGTAGTGGCAATTGCCGTCTCGTCAGTGGCCTTCTTGGGCAGCAGTGCGATCGGCATCTGGCAGTTAGCCCAAGCACCTGCACCTATTCGTCTTCCTCCTAATAGTGCCCAAGCAGAGTCTCAGGCGAACTCTGCCCTGGAAATTTTGCGTACTCAACCGGAGGACATCAACGCCAACAAAAGCTTGGAACTAGCTTTGCAGTTCTATGCCAGCAAAGGCGACATGGCCAAACTCATCCAAATCTTGGAAAAACATCAACAGGTAGCTCCCAGCGCGCCGAATGCCAGCAAGTACCGGAAAGTTTTGGCCCAACTGAAGACTCCGGCTAGCCCCAGTAGTACCCCTCGCTCCACATCTTCCAGTCAGCCTGCAACTAGCCCAGGGAAGCAATCGGACAAATAGGGTATGCTGATGAAAACTTGCTCCGCATCGCCCCATGATTTCAGCTTCTCTTCTGCCCGCACAGCTGCGGGCGATCGCCAACTGTTTTAGCGGCAGTGGTGAAGTAACTTCCGTCAACGCTTTCGGTAGCGGCAACATCAATGACACTTTTTTGGTGACATTAGAGGATGGGGATCGATTTGTGCTCCAGCGGATCAATACCCAGGTCTTTCAGCAGCCCCAGTTAGTCATGCAGAATATGCGAGTGTTCAGCGAACACGTCCATGAATGTTTGGCTGGGGATACCTTCTGTCTGGCGCGTCGTTGGGAAGTGCCACGGGTGCTGCGCACCCAAGCAGGTCTGGATAGTCATACGGTGGATGGGCTGTTTTGGCGATCGATCAGCTTCATCGAAAACTCCAGTACCTTCGACACCGTGCGAGATCTACACCATGCGCGCGAGGTGGGCTGCGGTCTGGGATTGTTCCACCGCACGATCGATAATCTTGCTACGGATCTACTGGCGGATACTTTACCGGGGTTTCACATTACCCCCAGCTACTTGGCTCAGTTTGATCAGGTTGTGGCTAGCAAGATTGTGCCTAAGTCGGCAGAGGTTGTCCATTGTCTGAAGTTTGTCGCAGATCGGCGCGGGTGGGTGACGATCTTAGAAGATGCAAAGGAGGCGGGCAAGTTGCCCCTGCGAGTGATCCATGGGGATCCGAAGATCAATAATTTCTTGATCGATAACCAAACCGATCGCTGTATTAGCATGATCGACTTGGATACGGTGAAGCCAGGTTTGATCCATTACGATATTGGTGACTGTCTGCGATCAGGCTGCAATCCCCTAGGCGAAGAGACACCGGATTGGCAGGCGGTGCATTTTGAGCCGGAATTGGGACAGGCCATGCTCCAGGGGTATTTGGAGACGGCGCGGGAGTTTCTGACGGATTACGATTATGACTACATCTATGACGCGATGCGCCTGATTGCCTTCGAGCTGGGGCTGCGCTTTTTTACGGACTATCTGAATGGCAGTGTGTATTTTAAGACCCAGTATCCGGAGCACAACCTGATGCGGGCACTGGTGCAGTTTCGGTTGACCGAGAGCCTCGAAGCCCAGGAAACCACCATCGGCCAAATTATTCAGGATGTGCGATGAGGCAAAATGTGCGGTTGCTACCTTGGCGGTCTCCATCGGAGTCGGAATTTCTGCCGGATGTAGAGATTACTGGGTGGATCGATCGATCCGGTGATCTGTTAGAGCTTCGGTATCAACTAGTTGGTGACTTGGAGCAGCTGATCATTGCTGATCCCATGGCTATGCCGAGCCGCCGCTTTGCCCTCTGGGAAGCAACCTGTTTGGAGTTTTTCTTGGCGACCGTGGGGCAAACTCATTACTGGGAGTTTAATCTATCGCCCAGCGGCGACTGGAATGTGTTTCGGCTAGATGATTATCGGCAGGGCTTGGGCAACGAAGAGTTGTTTCAGGTTCTGCCCTTCCAGGTTAGCTGTCAGGCAGGACAGCTGACTTTGTCTTTGGCTGTGAGCCTAGCGGGATTGGTGGATCGATCAACAGATCTAGAGGTGGCCGTGACTACGGTGCTCCAAGATCGGGCTGGAGCTTTCAGCTATTGGGCAATGAGTCATCCCGGCCCGGCGGCAGATTTCCATCGGCGGGACGGTTTTACGGTGAAGCTGCCAGCAGAGGTCAAGTAGTAACCTATAATTGAGACCCATCCACCTGGAACTTTAGGGCGACGGCCTGATTCTGGAAAATGGGTACCCTAACTTCACAAGACAACTCTAGGTAAACTGTCATGCTGGATTCGATCGAACAACTTGTAGGTTTTGGAACCATTTTTGGCGGTTTGCTGGGATTGGTGCCTTTTTCGATCGCCATGCAGCAGGGCAAGACCAAGTATGCGGTGGCGGCTTTGGCGGCTTGTACGATCGCCGGAACTAGTGTGGGCGAGAAAATGGCGCTGCCGGTGTTCAGTAGCCTGACGCTGGTGGCTTTGGTACAGGCCAAAGACCGTTAACTTTTAATAAGACTTCCGTTACAACCTGCTCAGCAAAGCCAATCTGAGTAGTAATCTGGACTCTAGCAACCTATCACAAATTTTTATGATACAACGCGGTTCAAAGGTGCGCGTTTTGCGCAAAGAGTCCTACTGGTTTAGAGATGTAGGCACCGTCGCCTCGATCGATCAGAGTGGCATTAAATACAACGTTATCGTTCGTTTCGATAAGGTAAATTACAACGGTTTCAGCGGTTCTGCTACTGGCATTAACACCAATAATTTTGCTGTTAGCGAACTTGAAGAAGTCGGGCCACCTCCGAAAGGTGCCGCGAAAGCTCCAGCAGCAAAGGCTCCGGCAGCAAAGACCCCAGAGGCCAAGGCTCCAGAAGCCAAGGCTACTGAAGGCTAGTCTACTTCCCACTCAATGCTTTTCAGGCCAAGGTCATGATTTAATGACTTTGGCCTTAGCTATGGGATTTTTCATGCCTGAATTACCGGAAGTGGAGACCGTGCGTCGTGGTTTGCAGGAGTTTACTTGTGAGCGATCGATTACCGCGGTGGATGTGTTGCTGCCCAGAACGATCGCCCACCCGGAGAGTCCCCAAGATTTTGTGGCGGGTTTGCAAGGGGCCAAGATTTCTCAATGGGAGCGCCGGGGCAAGTATTTGTTAGCAACTTGTCAGAACAGTCGGGGGAAACACCGGGGCTGGCTGGGGGTGCATTTAAGAATGACGGGGCAGTTGTTATGGTTGCAGGAGCCGCAGCCGGTTTCTAGTCATACGAGGGTGCGACTGCTGCTGGGTAAAGAACGGGAGCTGCGCTTTGTGGATCAGCGGACTTTTGGCAAGATGTGGTGGATGGGGGCCGGGGAGGATCCCAATCTGGTGATGAGTGGGATGGGCAAGCTCGGGCCGGAGCCATTTGGGCCGGAGTTTAGCTTGGCGTACTTTGTCGATCGGCTCCACCGTTCTCGCCGCCAGATCAAGGCGGCGTTATTGGATCAGATGGTGGTGGCGGGGATTGGCAATATTTATGCGGATGAAGCGCTGTTCATGAGTGGGATTCGGCCTACGACGGTGACGGTGGATTTAAAGGAGCGGCAGATTAAGGCTCTGCGATCAGCGGTAATTGAGGTGTTGCAATGCTCGATCGAGGCGGGCGGCACGACCTTTAGTAATTACCTCAATGTCCAAGGTACTAATGGTAATTACATGGGTCAGGCTTTCGTCTATGGCCGGCAGGGCCAAGACTGCCGAAAATGTGGCGGGGCGATCGTCAAAATCAAGGCAGCAGGCCGTGGCACCCACTATTGCCCCAATTGCCAAAAATAACTTGTTCATCGAAAAATCAGGCACTTGTGCTAGTACCTGATTTTTCCAGCTGTCAGAACCCCTTAGCTCGACACGAGCCATCACCGCCGACTACTTACTCCAAATTGCCGCATAACGATCTTGACCACCGACATTGTAGCCACTGACCTGCGTGAGTTTATAGCCTTGACCGACTAACTTATCGAATTCGGCTTGGTACTGGGCACTGCTCAGGCCGTGACGAGCGACCCAGGCATTTTGGTTGCTAGATTTTTCCCAGATCGCCGCGTAGCGATCCCGAGCGGCAATCCGCCTGAAGGCACCTGAGCCCCCGACACTATAACCGCTGACTTGCATTAACTTATAGCCTTGGCCGACTAATTTGTCGAATTCGGCTTGGTACTGGGCACTGCTCAGACCATGACGGGCGACCCAGGCATTCTGGTTGCCAGATTTTTCCCAGATCGCTGCATAACGATCTTGGCCCCCAACATTGTAGCCACTGACCTGCATTAGCTTATAGCCTTGACCGACCAATTTATCAAATTCGGCTTGATATTGGGCACTGCTCAGGCCATGACGAGCGACCCAAGCATTCTGGTTACCGGATTTTTCCCAGATTGCCGCATAACGATCTTGGCCACCGACACCATAGCCGCTGACCTGCATTAGTTTATAGCCCTGACCGACTAATTTATCAAATTCGGCTTGGTACTGGGCACTGCTCAGGCCATGACGAGCGACCCAGGCATTTTGGTTATCAGATTTTTCCCAGATCGCCGCGTAGCGATCTTGATTGCCAAGGCTATAACCACTGACATTAGTTAATTTATAGCCTTGTCCGGTTAATTTATCGAACTCAGCTTGATATTGGGCACTGCTCAGGCCATGACGAGCCACCCAGGCACCAGATGATTGAGCGATCGCGGAGTTGTTTGAAATACTAGGAGTTATAAAACTTCCTTTGGCACTTGCAAAACGAGTATTTACCAAGGGGATGAACAAGCTGATGGCGAGGATGAACACTCCGGCAGATATCTTAGACATATTTAAACTTCACATAATGGTATGTGGTGTAAGATGCTACGTTCATGAGTTGGGTTCCAAAAGTCCGATTAAATTCATAGATCTCAACACTTCATTAAATCTGACGAGATTCCTACGCCGCCCGTTTCTGCGTGCGGCCAATCCGCTGACTCATTTCGCGGCTAGAACGCTGATATTCATGGACGATCGGCAATCTCTCCGCTTCATAAGCAACTAGCGTCTCGGGAATTTCCGCGCCAGCACCCAAATGCTGAGCCAAGGCCAATCCATCCTCCCAACCAGAAGTCATCCCCTTCGCGCGGGTGGGGCTTTTGGCATGGGCGGCATCGCCAATCAGCAGTACCCGACCCTGGTGCAGACGGGGTAGGGGATCGATATCGTAGGAATAGCGCGTGACGATCGCCTCCAGGGGCGTAGATTCGATAACTGCGCGGGCATCCGCTGGTAATTTGGCTAGGGCCAGTGCTGGAATCGTGACATCCGCAGGACAGAGAATTTGCTGGTTAGCTGCTTGGGCCTGTTCCATAAAGAAGCCCCAATGGGTGCGTTTTGGGCGTTCTGGCTGCTGGGGATCCCGACCGAGGTCGAAGAAATTGGCATAAATGCCGCGACCGCGCGTATAAACAATGAAATTCCCCGCCGGACAGAAGCTTTCATCCTCAACTACGCCCCGCCAGACCAGATCGCCCAGATAGGCTGGTTTTATCCCCGGTACTACGAAATCTCGGACTTTGGAGAGAATCCCATCGGCTCCCACCAATAGGTCACCAGTCCATTGCCGACCATCTTGGAAGTGGGCCGTAACTTCATGGTCTGTTTGGGTAACTGATCGCAACTGAGCGTTAGTAACCAATCGATCGGCCGGTAATGGGGCGACCAGAGCCGTCAAAATATCTTTGCGATTAACTAGCAAGGCTGGGGCTTGGCCGGGGGCACTAGGTACCGGATCGGAGCTAATCACACCACCCCGCAAATTCCGGAATTCGTATTTTTGGACGGGCACTCCGGCGGCGAGGATCTCTTGGTAAATAGTCGGGTTCCCTTGGTTCAAAATGTTCATCCCCGTCGGCACAATCAGGATGCCGCAGCCTTCCGTGCGCGGCGCGGGGGCTTTTTCAAATAGGGTGACTTGGTATCCTCGTTCGAGCAGTAAGTTGGCCAGAAAAACGCCCGATGTGCCGGACCCGACGATGCCAATGCGCTGGTTGGTAGAGTTCATCTATGTCACCTCTGGGGATGTGGTTAAAGTGCCTGATGGGGCTATAGGTTAGATCCTAACGCACTGTTAACAAAAATTAATAATGTTAAGTCACTTTAGCCTGAGGTCGTTCACGCAGTGTTACGGTAGTAACTCGATGTAACTGTCTCAAAATTGACAGCAATCCAAGCAGTTCTAGAAGTATGGCTGTTTCCGAGCCACCCTAGCCTTGGGCTATAATACAGGTCAACCAGAGCGCCGCCAGTACTAAATCCATGACACTTGCAACCTCACCACCATCGATCGCCTCTAGCACCCACTCCAAGGCAGATCAAGAACCTTTGCTCCTGGACGTCAGCAACACCGTTCTCCACGTTACCCCAGAGCAGTTCGATGACCTATGCATCAGGAATCCCGACCTGCGCCTAGAACTTACCAAAGATGGAGAATTGATTGTTATGCCACCCACTGGCTTTGACTCTGGAGTGTGGAATCTGAGCTTAGCCTTGCAAGTGGGTCTGTGGAGTGAACGAACTAAATTAGGCCAAGCAGCAGATTCTTCTACCATGTACGATTTCACCAGCATCGGTGGGGGCAAGGTGTCACCGGATGTGTCTTGGGTCGAAGAATCTCGTTTGTTAGGTGTTGAAACCGAAAAATTCATCTCAGTTGTCCCGGACTTTGTCATAGAGCTGCGCTCCGCCAGCGACAACCTAAAACCATTGCAAGAGAAAATGGTAGAGTTCCAACGACTTGGCGTAAAGCTGGGTCTGCTCATCGATCCCAAAAAGCGCAATGTAGAAGTCTACCGCTTGGGCCAACCCGTTGTAGTCCTCGATAGTCCACCTGCGGTTTCCTGCGATGATGTATTGCCGGGATTCACTCTGGATCTAGTCAGGGCTGGGATTTGGTCAACCCAAACAGATCTGGTGCCGGCCCAGGAAACCATCCCCACCACCGAGCAGTTAGCCAAAGATGCAGGTCGGCGGGAAACGGTGTTGAGACAGTTGAACCGCAAGCTAGGCGAACTTAGTCCCCCAAACAAAGCTCGGGTGGAAATGTTGGAGTCGAATCGCCTAGAAGCACTAATTGACGCTCTTTTTGATTTTGACAGCCAATCAGACCTAGAGAATTGGCTGCTGACCGATAGGGGCTGTCGCCCAGGCTAGCGCCAACGATAAAAACAACAAAACCCCGTGTTAAGTGGAGACAAAACACGGGGTTTTTTAGGATCCGAGAATCCCAATCTGAAAATTGGTCTCTAGGCTTGGCGAGAGTAGTACTCTACCACCAGCAGCTCATTGACCTGTAGCGCGATCCATTCCCGTTCGACCACGCCATTGACCTTACCGGTCAGAGCCTTTTTATCGAACTCTAGGTGGTTGGGCAAGTTAGCCAAACCAGGATACTGGAGATTATTTTCTACCAGCGCCTTGGAGCCAGCTCGATCGCGGATGGTGATTACCTCACCAGCCCGACATTGGTAGCTAGCAATGTCTACGGTTTTACCATTGATCTGGATGTGACCGTGGTTGACTAACTGGCGCGCCGCCGGAATGGTGGGAGCCATACCTAACCGGAATACCGTGTTGTCCAAACGCATTTCTAGCAATTGCAGCAGTACCAAACCGGTAGAACCGCTGGCTCTACGGGCTTTGCGTACATAGCGCAGCATTTGCTTTTCCGTAACACCATAGTTGAGGCGCAGCTTTTGCTTCTCCTCTAGACGGATGGCGTACTCAGACCGCTTTTTGCGGTTTTGCCCATGTTGCCCAGGTGCATAGGCGCGGCGGGGACTTTTCCGTGTTAACCCAGGCAAGTCTCCAATCCGCCGCACAATCCTGAGTCTGGGTCCTCTATATCGGGACATATATTTTCCTTAACTGTTGCTTGACCAAACTTCCAATTATTACATGAGTGATGTCAAACAATCAAATCTAAGTTTTGCTAGCGGCGGGGAGCAGTCTTGGCACATTGGGTGTAAGCCTTGGTGCCGAGGCTCTTGGGCGCAAACTTCTTTTTGTTGACCATGATCGAGGCAAAGCTGGCGGCTCGATCGATCACAATATCGCCACAGGCCGTAGCTACAAAGTTCTTTACCCCATAGCTCTTGCCCGTATTGGCCACTACTCCATGGGAGCGGCCAGGTGCTAGACCAGTGACTACCACTTGCCCCTGGGGAGTTTTGTAGGCATCCACCGCTTGGGCCGCAGCACTGCTGGCTAGGATCGAAGTGAGGACAAACAGCGGAATTAATTTCTTCATGGGAATTTTTGGGAGAGTCTCGGCTACTCCGATGGTAATCGGCACCATTTAGTTCCGGCGAGCTGGATTGATCGTGGGTTGCACTAGCTGCCTTACCGACTTTTTAGAGCGATGGCAGCGACTACGCTCTTTGGATGGAATAGTTGACAGGGGAATTTCTTGGCCAGCCAGGGACAGAGATTGAAAAGTGGCAGCCTTGGCAATGCTTGCTTCACCACAAGCATTGGTTTTCACGCGGCGCTGCCCGACTCGACCCTTGGCATTTTTGTATTGGAACTCGTATTTTTGCAGAGGCTGGAGACCGGTGACGACCACTTGGAGCTTGGACGTTTTGTAAGAATTGCTGGATTGGGACAAGTTGGTTTGAGCCAAGGCTGAAGTCAGGGGCGAGCCGATTCTCATACCGAGAGGCTCCGCCAACGCCATCACTGACAAAGTGGCAACAAAAGCAGGGAAATTCATGGCTGTTTGGAGGATCAACACTTCGATTCTAGGAATGATTTAGGGGTTTGTATATCGATCGAATTGCCGATTTTCCTGATCTGTCTGTTAATATAGCCACACCAAAATCATTGCAGAGGGGCGAAAACCATGTCCACGGCCCAAATATTAGACGGTAAGGCCCTAGCCCAAAAAATGCAGGCAGCCCTAGCCAGCAAAATTGCCCAGATCCAACCCACCATCGGTCGGCCACCGGGCCTCGCTGTGCTGATGGTGGGCGACAATCCCGCCAGCGCGGCCTATGTCAAAGGCAAAGAAACGGCCTGTGCCAAAATCGGGGTGGCTTCTTTTGGTCAGCACTTGCCCGCCACGGCCACCCAGGCGGAACTGACCGCCATTATTCACGAGCTAAATGCGGACGATCGAGTGGATGGCATCTTAGTCCAACTGCCCTTGCCGGAACATCTGGATGCCACTGCTCTGCTCTACGAGATCGCGCCCCATAAGGATGCCGACGGTCTGCATCCACTCAACCTCGGTCATCTAGTTCGGGGCGAAGCCGGTCTGCGCAGCTGTACGCCCTATGGTGTGATGCGGTTGCTGGCCGCATACAACTTGCCGATCGCCGGCAAACAAGCAGTTGTGGTCGGGCGCAGTATCCTGGTGGGCAAACCTTTGGCCCTGATGTTATTAGAAGCCGATGCGACGGTGACGATCGCCCATTCTCGCACCCCAGACTTGGCAGCAGTTTGTCGCTCCGCCGATATCTTAGTGGCCGCCGTGGGCAGACCCAAAATGATTGGTCTAGACCTGGTCAAACCGGGAGCCGTAGTCATCGATGTGGGCATCAACCGCCTAGAATCAGCCGATGGCAAAGCCAAATTGGTGGGTGATGTGGATTTCGATGGGGTGTTGCCGGTCGCCAGCTACCTCACGCCGGTTCCCGGTGGTGTGGGGGCGATGACTGTCACCATGCTCCTGGAGAACACCGTGTGGAGTTGGGAACAGCGCAGGCGCTGAGCTTTCTCTAAATCAGAACCTCAATACATTGGGATTCTGTGGTCTCACAGAATCCATTCGGAGGTGCGATCGCCCAGCTCTAGGGGAATACTAACCGCTTTGCCCAGGCGCGGTTTTTCCTTTGTCCGATCGATGAAGTCGATCGCCTGTTGGGTGGCACCCATGGCATCGAGGTAGACAGCGATCGTATCCAGGTGGGCCAGGTAGTCTGCTTCGGACATCGGAAAAGAAACCTGCTCCAAGTATTTCCACATCACTTGCAGATAGATCTTTTGAGGTTGTTTGAGTAGCTGTACATCAAAGGAATAGCCCCATTTGGCTACAATCAGCTGGCGTAGGTCGGCTCCGGTCATCATCGATCGCCCTCCTGCGAATGATAGTATTAATGCACTTATCTAGAGGCAGTTTTAGTTCCCATTAGCCCATAGACTATCGGATTTCAACGTTACAACTGCGCACCCAAATTGGTAAAAGGAATGAATTGGTGAAAAATGCGATTCTCTGGACTGCTAAAAAGTGGCATAATAGCTCAATGTTAGCTATTAGTCCTAATACATAATATACATTCAACCGAATTTAAGTCATGGCTCAAATTTCTGCTGGCTCCAGTGACGTACCAGATTTAGGTCGTCGCCAATTTATGAATCTTTTAACATTTGGCACCATCACTGGTACGGTGCTGGGTGGCGCGTTTCCTTTTGTAAGCTACTTCATCCCACCTTCCAGTGGGGCAGCAGGTGGCGGCGCGACAGCCAAGGATGCGAGCGGTAATGACGTGCTGGTGAGTCAGTTTATTGCCGGTAAGCAAAAGGGCGATCGGGCCTTGACCCAAGGTCTGAAAGGCGATCCGACGTACATCATCGTCGCTGATGGCACCGTTGTGGACTATGGCATTAACGCTATTTGCACCCACCTCGGCTGCGTAGTTCCTTGGAATGGTGCCGAAAACAAGTTCATGTGTCCTTGCCATGGCTCCCAGTACGATACCACTGGTAAAAAGGTGCGCGGCCCAGCGCCCCTGTCCCTACCATTAGCCCATGCCGCAGTGGTAGAAGACAAGGTATCGCTGACCCCTTGGACCGAAACGGACTTCCGTACCGATGAACCGGCTTGGTGGGCATAGATTGGCAGGTCTCAATATCGCCTATTTGTTTTCGACTCTACACTACTCTTTAAAAATGAAGCTATTTTCTTTATTCGAGCGCATTGCCCGCTCGCTCCTGGTGCTGTTAGTGAGTCTAGGGATACTCTCGATCGCTCCCCAGCCCGCTGAAGCCTATCCCTTCTGGGCACAGCAAACCTATCCAGAAACTCCGCGCGAACCTACAGGACGCATTGTCTGTGCTAACTGTCACTTGGCAGCCAAGCCCACCCAGATTGAGGTACCTCAGTCCGTCTTGCCAGACACCGTATTTGAAGCAGTAGTCAAACTGCCCTATGACCACAGCCTGCAACAGGTGACCGCTGACGGCACCAAAGGCCCGTTGAACGTAGGTGCAGTCCTAATGCTACCCAATGGCTTTAAGATTGCCCCCGAAGACCGGATTCCCGAAGAAATGAAGGAGAAAATCCAAGGTCTGTATTACCAACCCTATGGCGAAGGCAAGGAAAACACCGTAATTATTGGGCCGCTACCAGGCGATCAATACAGCGAAATTGTCTTCCCCATACTTTCTCCCGACCCTAAAACTGATAAGAGCATTTCTTTCGGTAAATACCCGATTCACGTCGGTGGTAACCGGGGCCGGGGCCAAGTTTATCCTACCGGTGAAAAAAGCAATAACGGCGTCTACAGTACTACTGTCGCTGGCACTATTGCTAGTATTGCTGCTGCCGATGCTGGTGCTTCGGAAGTCACCATCCAGACCGAGAAAGGCGAGTCGATCGTGGAAAAAATTCCCGCTGGCCCTACCTTGCTGGTCGCCCAAGGCGACACCGTTACTGCCGGTCAGGCCCTGACTAACAACCCGAACGTGGGTGGCTTCGGTCAGAAAGATACGGAAATCGTGTTACAGAACCCCAACCGGATTTATGGTTTGGTGGCCTTTGTCACAATGATCATGCTCTCCCAAATCTTCTTGGTTCTGAAGAAGAAGCAGGTAGAAAGAGTGCAGGCTGCCGAACTAGAAATGTAATTTTCTGCTAGTTCGCCCTAAAAAAGGATGCTGATCAGTTCAGCATCCTTTTTTTACTAGTTTCTGCAAGATTTTCAGTGAAAAAATCAGTGGGTGCGCCGTTTGCGATCAATTTCACCCGTGAAAGGCTGAAACCCAACGGTTGGGCGATGTTCGTCTTCCACGGGGCTGAAAATCACTGCCGCTGCATCGGAAAAGAAACCAATGGTCTCGTCAACTATTCTGCGAATGCTCATAAACCACCTCTCCAAATAATTAAAGTGTCGCTCATCAACTTTAATTATCACAAAAATAAGAAAGTTTTATGCTTTGCAAAACACAAATTAACAATTTTCCCCAAAAAGGTGCGCCGACCAATGATCGACGCACCTTTTTCATTCATGAAGACCTACGGAGTCTAGGCTCCAGTCTCACGGGTCTGGATATAGAGAACTACCAGAAAAAGCGATGGTACAAGAATAAACAGTAAGCTGGCAACAAAGCCTAGTTCGTTAGTTTGCATGAGAATTTCTCGATAAAAAGTTTCTTAATGTTAAGCACCAGCATACAACAGGGCTTAGACCCCTTCAAGGAGGCTTAACAATATTTAGGTTCAATCACCTAGGGCTTAGTATTGATCACGACTGGGCCGTTGACAATGGTCTGGCAAGCTAGCCGGAAGTTGTCGGGCTTGTTCTTTAGTTTCTTTTGCTCGAAATCCGTGCGGGGCGACAGGTTTTCCAAGCCTTCCACCACCTCCACTTTGCACATGCCACACTGACCGTAGCCACCGCAGCTCATTAGCTTCCCCTTAAAGGTGTAGAGATCTACGCCATTTTGGACGGCCTTTTCTCTGAGATTAGCTCCCTGGGCGATAACTACTTCTTTCTGCTCTTTGACAAACGTAATGGTGCTCATTTAGGCTCCGCGACAGTATCCCTATAATAAGAATTATTGAGAATTTCTGCTCATTTGCCAAGGGGAAAGGCGATCTAATATTTAGATCGCCTTTTCTTTAGGGTATTTAAGCTGACTGAATTCAAGCTTAGAACTGGTTTACATAAACCGCATTGCGGAGGGTCGAAAGGGAGCGGTTGTAGCCAATCACGGCCCGCAGGCGGTTGCTGCGTGCTCTCGTTAATTCTGTTTCCGCATTGATCACATCGGTCTGGGTACCTACTCCAGCTGCAAAGCGCAGACGGGCTAGTCGCAGACTTTCGGTGGCCTGCTTTTCGGCTTGGGCGGAAGTCTGGATATTCTGCCGATCGGAAGCCAGGGTATAAAAAGCCTGTTCCACGGAGAGTCGAATCTGGTCTCGGTTAAAAACGTACTGGTTATCGGCGAGCGACTGGTTCGTCCGCTCTTGGGAAACCCTTGCGCTGGAAGCCCCCCCATCTAAAAAGTCCCAACGGACTCTTGCGCCCACCCGGTAGTCATCGGCAAAGCCCGCGCTGCGCTGGAAATCCTTGCCTGCCTCGTAGCGCGCAAAGAGGCTGAACTGCGCGCGATCGCCAGCAGCGGCGGCATTGGCTTGTTGCTCGCTAATACTGCGCTGCACTTCTTGTTGCTTGAGTTCGGGGCGATTGGCGAAGGCTAGAATGATGCTGTTCTCTAAGGGCACATTCCATTCCCCACGGGGTCTCAATTCCTCGGAAGCAGTGTATTCTATATTCTCAGTTACATTCAGGAGTTGCGCCAAGCGCTTGCGGGCGTTAATTTGTTGGCTTTGGACCCGCACCACATCCTGATCCGCTGTGGCTTTTTGGACTTCGGCGCGAATTACATCGAATTTGGTGCCCAGACCGGCTTTTTCTTGCAACTGGGCATCGCGCAAACTGCGCTCGGCGTTCTTGACGGCTGCTTGATTGATCTTGAGCTGTTCGTCGGCTTCTTGCAGGTCGTAGTAAGCCGTAATCACATCGGCCCTGACTCGCCGAGCTACCCGATCCACATCCAACTGGTTAAAACGCTGTTGTTCTTCGGCAGCTTTTACTAGGCTGCTATTCCGACCGGCGGTTCCCAAGTCATAGTTAGCTTCAATACCAGCTTGCAGTGGCGTACTGGTTTGTGCTCCGGCTAAGTCACTGACTACTGGCCCACCGATTCGGCTCAGGGAGCCATCTATCCCCACTCTGATCGCTTCGGCAGCTTGGGCCTGTTTGATCGCGGCGCTACTGCGGTTGACCGTTAACCGCGCTGCCTCGATTTCTCGGTTGTTGCGATCGGATAGTTCTAAGGCCTGGCGCAAAGTCAGGCTTTTTGTGTTGTTGATGCGCACATCGCCTGGCTGGGTGCGTCGTTGGGCCTGGGCATTGGCTGGCTGAGCAGCGATCGCTGAAGCTGCAACCAGGATAATTGCACCAATGGTTTTGGAAGGATAAGACATAATTTTTCGCAGATGGTTATGTTCTGGTAAGGAAATCAGCGGTCTGCTTACTACCACATAGTATAACTGGTAGCATTTTTTGACCTCAATTGTCACCTAGCTAGTCGGCAATTACGCCAATGGTCGCGAGGAAGTCAGTAATATTCACCACGGGTAGAGCTGGTACGCCTAACTCTGCTTCTAGCTGGGCGATCGTCATGTCGTCCAGAAACTTAGCTTCGTCATGCTTGAGCATTACCGCTGGGATCAGTATTCCGTCTCCTAGAGATCGGTTCCGGAGGTTTTGCAGTAGGTCTTGGCCCGTTAGGAGGCCCGTGACAGTCATGCTTTGGCCCCAGTAATCACTGGCGATCGGCACCAAATTAATGGTCAGACCAGGGAATTGGTTCAGTCGATCAACGATCGGCTGGAAAGCTTTTTCTACCGCATTGCCCACTACCCAAGTATAGGTGGCATTTAAGCTGGGTGGCTGACAGTCGGCAATCTCTGCTTGGAATTCATCGATAAAACGGCGGATCGAGCCGACGCCATTGCCCAATTGGGGATAATCTTCGTAGCTGGCACTGGCAGGGAGGTCGATCCCAGCAATGAGATACCATTCATCGGCCAGCCAGACAAAGGTGGATTGATATTGTTGCCGAAACTCCGCTTGCAGCTTTTGGACTTGGGCGATGACTTGCTGGGCTGCTTCAGGACTGACTGGCCGTAAGGGATCCTCGCTGGGGGGCCGAAACTTAGTCAGCCCCACCGGCACCACGGCTACGGATAGCACCGCCGGCGCATCGCCTCCATGAAAAGCGGCCAAATCTCGGATGGTTTTATCTAGTTGCACGCCGTCATTAATCCCCGGACAAAGTACCACCTGGGCATGAATTTGCAATCTGCGGTCTTGGAACCAAGCCAACTGCTCCAGAATCTGCCCGGCCCGCCGGTTCTGTAACAGCCGCTCGCGCACTTGGGCATCGGTGGCATGGACAGAGACAAATAGTGGCGATAGTCGCATCCGCTCGATGCGTTCCCATTCGCGCTGACTGAGGTTGGTCAGGGTGAGATAGCTACCATAAAGAAAACTCAGGCGATAGTCATCATCTTTGAAATACAGGGAAGCCCGCTTGCCGGGAGGCTGTTGGTCGATAAAGCAAAAAGGACAAGCATTATTGCATTGAATCAATCCATCGAAGAGTGCGGTGCTGAATTCCAGCCCCAGATCTTCGTCATAGTCCTTTTCAATCTCCAGCCGATGCTGCTTCCCTTGGGCATCGAGCACGTCCAGGGTCAGGAATTCATCGGCACACAAAAACTGATAGTCAATTAGATCTCGGAGGGGCTGTCCGTTGACCTTGGCCAACCGATCGCCCGCACTGAAACCCACTTCCTCGGCGATCGATCCGGGCAGCACCCCACTAATTTCTGCTGGCTGAATGGTGGTTTCGCTCATTAGCCCTTCCAGCCTTGGGCCGAGGCGAGTAATAGAGCCATGCCAAAGGCTAAACGGTAAAACACAAAGACCCAGGTACTCTGGCGTTGCAGAAACTTCATTAACCAGGCGATCGACAGGTAAGAAAAGACCAATGTGGCTAGGATCCCTACCAACATCGGAAACCGCATCGCTTTCTCGGCCAAAACTTCCTTGGTCTGGGAGAGCGTTGCTACGGTCAATACCGGTAAGCCCAATAGGAAAGAGAAGCGGGCCGCCGTCTGTCGGTCTAAGCCCAGTAAGAGCGCAGTTGTGAGTGTAGAGCCGGAGCGGGAGGCTCCTGGTAACAAGGCGATCGTTTGGCCCAAGCCCACCAAGATGCCATCGCTAGTCTTCAGTTTGCTAAAGTTGCGCTGCCGACTGCCGTAGTTCTCGGCAATGCCTAAGAGGAGGGCCATGACGATCGACATCACCCCAATCAACAAGGGGCTTTCCAGATCGATCTTAAAGACCTTCTTTAACAAATAGGCCATCACTAGCGCAGGTATCGAACCGATCGCAATACCCACCACAATCTTCCATTCTTCCCGCTGCCAATCTCTGCTCCGTAATGCTGCCCAGGCTCCGACCAAGAGCTTGACAATGTCGTTCCAAAAGTACATGACTACGGCGATGACGCTACCGAACTGGATGCCATCGATCGCCGCCTTGCTCCAGCCCACCCGATCCGCACAGCCAGCTAACTTTTCCGCGGCAGTACAGGTGACAGCGCCCCACTGAAAAACATCACGGAAAATAATCAGGTGTGCCGTGCTACTGATTGGTAGGAATTCGGTGACTCCTTGCACAATGCCTAGAATCAACGCTTGCAAATACTCCATAGCAACCCTTGTAACTCCTCTAATTCACCTCATTAGCATACAAGAAGAGAGATCTTCTAGTGGACAACAGTCTTGGCTAGCACTGTAATTGCGGACACTACAAAAAATTTACGGACACAATTGTGAGAGAGACTGGTCAGCCCCGACCAGCTAATATTTTTGTGATATCTTAGAAAGAATAATAAAATTTAGTAAACAAACTTAACAAAATATTTTGTTAAATAACGCTTTTAATACCAGGTCTAGCTGGTCCATTCTGAGGGAAAGTCACTGGCAATTCTTTGCTGCCGCTGCGGGATTAGTTTCGTTGCCAGTATTTGTAGAAGCTCCGCTGGTGCGGCAATGGCCGACACTGACATTGGTTTTGACGGTGTTTTGGGTGTTGTTAGGATATTCGTTATATTGTCAACCCCAGCGCCGACTTTGGGGCGAGCTGTTACTTGGCTTTAGTCTGAGTTGGGCGGCGGGAGCCATCTATTGGGGCTGGTATCGCTGGGAGCCGCTCTGGCATTTGCCGATCGAGTCCTTAGGTTTGCCGATCGTTGGCTTCCTCCTGTGGCAGCGGGTCGGACGAGTAACCAGCTTTTTCTATCTGGGCTCCTTGCTGGGAACGGCGGCCACGGATTTTTATATCTATGGGGTTGGCCTAGTTGAATATTGGAAGCAGTTGATGGCTGTCAAGCCAGAGCTAGCTATGCCATTGGTGCAGGGGGCAATTTCTAAGGTGCAAACCTGGCAAGGTACAGTCTGGGCCGTTTTAATAGTAAGTTTCCTGCTGAGCTTGGGCATACTGTGCTTGGGTCGTAAGCAGAACCATTGGTACGCTTTTAGTGGTGCAGTGTTGACTACTATTTTGGTCGATAGCTTGTTTCTGGTGGTAGCAACCATTACCCAATCACTCTAGTACTAGCAAAATTAGTAAATTGCTGCTATTAAGTAGATCATCTTTAAGTCCACCCTCGATCATCTTCCCGCCGTGAACCAAGGACCCTCTGCATACTTAGTATTGCAATCCGATTCGGGCACTCGCCGCTTTGCCCTGGTTGAGGGCAAATGCTGGACTGTGGGCAGAGGCGAAGAGAACAATATTGTGATCAAAGATCGCTGCATTTCTCGCAACCATGCGATGTTGCAATGTACCGATGGGGGCTATTACCTGATCGATATGGGTAGCAGCAACGGTACTTTCGTCAACGGGCGGCGAGTCAATATTCCGATCATTATCCACAACGCTGATACGGTGACCTTCGGCCAAACGGAACTGCGCTTTTTCCGGCCTCGCTTTGAAGATGGTTCGATCAGTAGTGAAGGTGGAACCCTCGATGGCACGGTCACTTCTATTTTGCATGTGCGGAAGCTGATGTCGGTGATGGTGGTGGATATGCGCAACTACACGGTGCTGGCCCAAAAAACCGATGAAAATATGCTGTCGGAGGTGATGACTACTTGGTTCCGCAATGCCGGACATATCATCCGTCGCTATGGTAGCTGGGTGGATAAGTACATTGGGGATGCGGTGATGGCTCTCTGGTTTCACAATTCCGATACGGTGACTGCCGAGGAGATGATGAGCATTCTCCATGCCCTAAATGATATCGATCGAATGACCAAGGCTCTCAGCAAACGTTATCCACTGCCTTTTGAATTAAAGATCGGCGCAGGTGTGAATACGGGCTATGGAATGGTGGGCAATGCTGGGAGCAGCAGTCAGCCGGACTACACGGCTCTGGGCGATACGGTGAATTCGGCCTTCCGGCTGGAAAGCATCACCAAGGAAATCGGCGCAGAGATTGCCCTCGGTCATGATACCTATCAATATGTGGCCCCATTGGTGGGCGAAAATAAGGTCTTCAAACAATGCTCCGTCAAGCTCAAGGGCTACGAGCAACTGGCGGTAGCCTACGCCAGTAAATTCGGAGTGCTCAACACTTTCCTCAGTCTCAGCGATCTACCCAAGCCCAATGTCAAAAAGACAGCACCAGTGACAGCTCAAGTCATAGAACGGCCTGCTATCCATCAGTAGAGGTGATACGGGCTGTCGCCAACGGGCATTGCTACCTTGGAGCCTCCAGAAACCAATAAATCCTGTATCTCTCTCGTGAACTACCACACCACTTAAACTCAGCAACATAAGCAGAAATGGACTGAACAAAAACTAGAAATTCCTGGCGGTCAATCTGCCTCCGGATCAACCCACTCGACAAACGACTCAAACTTGGATATACTTGGGATATACCTAGTCAGGGATTTTAATGAACATTGTCGTTAACAATTGGGGCAACAGCTTAGGTCTGAGAATTCCCCAACCCGTTGCCAATGAGGTTGGCTTTTCTGCTGGTACCACCGTATCTATTCATGCTGTCAATGGCACCATCGTTATTTCTCCGGTCAAAAAGAAGTACACCCTTGATGAACTCCTTGTTGGTGTTACCCCTGAGTTAATCGGTGGTGAGTATGACTGGGGTGAACCTGTCGGCCAAGAGGTATGGTAGCCAAGGCATTTTATATTCCCGCCCGTGGTGACATCGTTAAATTCGATTTTGACCCGACCCTTGGCCGCGAACAAGCTGGTTATCGTCCTGCTCTCATCATCACTTCTCGAAAATTCAATCAGGCTACTAGATTGGCCTTAGTTTGTCCCATCACCAGCAAGATCAAGAGTTTTGAACTTGAAGTAGCTTTACCAGGCGGTCTTAAGACTGCTGGCGTTATTCTCTCTTTTCAGATTAAAACGATTGATTGGTTTGAGCAGCAGGTCAGATACATTGAATCCTTGCCCACCGATACGATCGATGAGGTCATTTCCAAACTCTCCACTCTTCTAGAATCTGAATGACTTAAGTCAGTAATTGCAAAGCTGCCGGTAAAATCCGGTGCTCTTGGATCTGAACTCGGGCATGGAGCGCCGCTGCATCGTCCGTGGGCAACACCGGGACGGCGGCCTGGATCAGGATCGGGCCGCTATCAACCGTTGGCCGCACGAGATGAACGGTACAGCCGGTGATTTTTACCTGGGCCTCTAGAGCTTGCTCGATCGCCCTGATCCCCGGAAAGCTGGGCAAGAGGCTGGGATGGATGTTCAAGATTCGATCGGGAAACGCATCGATCAGCGCTGGCGTAACTACCCGCATCCAACCGGCCATGACCACGCAGTTAACTCGGTATGCTTGCAGGGTTTGGACGATCTGCGCATCTAATTCTGGGCGGGCTAGTCCGCGATGGTCATGAAAAACCGTGGGGACTTGGTAGGCGGCGGCTCGCTCAATCGCCTGAATACTAGGATTGTTATAGATGAGGACGGCGATCTCTGCTGAGAGCTGACCGGCTTGGATGGCCTGGGCGATCGCCCCAAAGTTGCTACCGCTGCCGGAGGCCATGATCCCTAAGCGCAGGGGGGGCTTTGGTGTCCCCTGGGGCAAGGGCAAGGCTGGCACTACTAAACAATCCACAAAAACTTTTCTCCTTGGGGTCACTGGGGGCTGTTCTGGGGACAGCAGAGATTTAGAGTACTCGATTTTTGGCGGTTTTGACGATTTCTGTTGGAAACCATTTACTCAAGATTTTTTTGAAATGATCAAATCACGGAGGTTATTTGATCCTCATTCCTTCGGTTTGTAATTGCAAGCAGCTCAATGTTTCAGATACACTCAGGGGATACGAGGTATCTTTTTTGGCGGCTAGAGGTGGTCTATGAAAGTGACAATGCCGATCGAAGTACAATATCCCAGTGGAGATGGAAAACCAGTGGCCGAAACCTTTGCCCATTTTTATGCCATTGCGATGACCGTCGAGCTATTGCGGCTTTACCTAGAAGGCCAACAGGCCACCATCTTGGGTAATCAGTTTATGTACTATCAAGAAGGCGATACCAGCCAACGCACGGCCCCAGATGTGATGGTTATTTTTGGCGTAGCGCCGGGGGGCAGAGACAACTACAAAATTTGGGCCGAGGGAGCAGTGCCTAGAGTCGTTTTTGAAATGACCTCACCGAAGACGCGCAAGGAAGATGAAGGACGAAAGAAAGAACTGTACGAGCAGCTAGGCATCCAAGAGTATTGGCAATTTGACCCCAAGGGACAATGGATTAGGGAGGGCTTGCGGGGGTATCAGTTAGTTCAGGAGACGTACCAGGTAATTGATGATCAGATTAGTTCAGCTTTGGGTCTAAGACTGGTTGTCCAAGATGGGTTAATTGCGTTTTATCGTTTGGACACAGGAGAAAAACTACTACTGCCAGTAGAGATGAAGGCTGCATTGATGGCAGAAAGTCAACGACGAGAATTGGCGGAGCAGGAGGTTTTAACGGCTCGACAAACAGCAGAGATAGCAAAGCAGGCGGTTTTAGTGGCTCGACAGGAGACTTTGGCCGCTAAGCAAGAAGCGATCGAGCTAGCAGCGCAGTTGGCTGCCTATAAAAAAAGTTTTGGTACTCTAGAATCTAACGATTGAGTCCTGTGGCCGAGCTGGTATTGCAGTTTTTATCGATAGCCTCCGGCTGTTGGCGCTAGCCTGCCGTCAGGCACTACGTAGCTCTCTCGACCCGACTGATTTTGCGGCACTAGATCCGTTAGCTGTTACCACCGACCATGTGGGTGATCGCCCCAAAGTTGCTGCCGCCGCTGGAGGCCATGATCCCTAAGCGCAGGGGGGCTTTGGTGTCCCCTGGGGCAAGGCTGGCACTACTAAACAAAACAATCCACAAAAACTTTTCTCCGGGTTGGGACTGGGGGCTGTCGTGGGGACAGCAGAGATTTAGAGTACTCGATTTTCGGAAATTTTGGCGATTTCCTTTGGAAACATTCCGTTGACCTACACCCCCTCCACCATCCATTTAAAGATACCTAGAATCCGATCAAGCGGGTCGAGGGAATATTCAGTAACATCGATGGTCAAGTCTTTACCTGTCAACTTCAGGAATTGCCAGCGAGTACCAGTAGTAACACTGCCATAGATGGTCGGTATTTCATGTCTATTTGTGGTGTTAAATTTCTGAGCAGCAATCATTTCTGCGGCGCATTGACCCCAACCCGCATTGAGTTCACCCTTTTTTGCCTCTATGATAATAATCGCTGGAGCTTCGATCGTCACCTCTGAAGTCGATCGAGTCAGCAGAAAATCGCAGACCCCAGTCAAGCCGGATTCTAGATCGATGCTGAAATCCGTGCCCGAAAACAAACTGACTTGCCGATCGAGCAGCTCCCGAAACTCAAAAAGTAAAGGGGCAATAATTAGCTCTGATCGAACCTTTTCTGTTCCCAGTGTTGCTGCAAGGGGAGCAGATTTTTTCAGGAGGTTGGTTAGCCAGTCGCCAGGGATCAGGGGAGGTAAATCGGCGAAGAAAACATCAGTAAATACATTTAGCTCAAATTGCTGCTTGACTTGAGTGAGTGTAAAACTACTATAGGGCATAGGGCTAGATGAGAGGAGTTTAGATCCAGTATACGTTCCGTTGACTTTATCCGCTGTAGAGCCTAAGATCGACTCTATACCCTGTAGCGCCTTAATGTTTTATGATGATCCACTCAACTGCCGAATTGACAGCTTGTTTAAAAGATCGACGGAAGCTGCGGCAGCTCAGTCAATCTGAAGTGGCCGATCGCGTGGGTCTCCGCCAAAAAACTGTGTCGGCTTTCGAGAGCAAGCCAGATAGCACTAAACTCGATACTTTCTTTCGCATCTTGTCGGCGCTGGATCTCCAGCTTCAAGTGATCCCTAAGGAAGACAAGGAAACTATTCCTCGGGGGTGGATGGAAGAATGGTAGGTAGTCGAGGCAGAATTCTGAATGTTTCCATGAATGGGCAGCTAGTGGGTTTTTTGCAAAAACAGCTTAGTGGTGCGTTGTCTTTTCGGTATGCTGACGAATGGCTATCCATGGATGGGAATCGTCCCCTCTCTCTTTCTTTGCCCTTGGCTCGGATAGACTATGCTGGCGACCTTGTCTACAATTTTTTTGATAATTTGTTGCCGGATAGCAGGGCTATTCGGGAGCGCATCCAAAGTCGTTTCCAGATTGGCAGTAGTCAGCCCTTCGATTTATTGACAGCGATCGGTGGCGACTGTGTGGGGGCGATTCAGCTGTACCCAATGGAGCAGCCACAGTCAGTTCACCAGGTTCTGGCCGAGCCTTTGGCCACTGCTGAAATTGCCCAGATCTTGGAGAGCTATCGCACATCTCCTTTGGGGATGACGGTGGCAACGGATGATTTTCGCTTGTCAATCGCTGGTGCCCAAGAAAAAACGGCTTTACTCTGGTATCGAAATCAATGGCATCGTCCACGGGGAACTACGCCCACTAGTCATATTTTGAAATTGCCGATCGGCTTCATTGCCCATAATAATAGCGGTAGTTCTGATGTTATCATTGTACAGTAAATAGCTGTACGAGTCAACATGAGTAAATCGCTTACGATCAGAATCCCAGACGATGAATTAGAAACATTGAAGCAATATGCAAGCCAGACAAACCGAACACAAACAGAGATTATCAGGGCTTATATCAGAAGCCTCAAAGGTCGGATCAAAGGTTCG
>JANMHS010000017.1:0-20708 GCA_031375385.1 Synechococcales cyanobacterium OTE_70_metabat_200
ATTTGGCGCTGCGCTTACAAAATCGCTGCAAGCTGCAATCGTCGTCTCGCGCTCCTATCCCCCAATGCCTACGGCAGGCTTCCGCCAACACCGCCAAGTGCTGTCGCACTCTGGCGGGAGTACCTCGGAGGTCTAGATGGGTTGGCCGTTGGCGAAGCCTCGACCCAGGAGAATCGACAGGTCTATCGATCATTAGTAAATGTGGCAACATTTGTGTTAACATTGGGAATCAAGAGAGTAACAAATTAGGCAGGCAACTTATGCGTCTGAGTATTAAAAAACGCGGCAACTCGCTGAGCGTCATTGTGCCTAAAGAAATGGCAGTTAGTATGAATGTTGGCGATGGGGATATCCTGTTTGCAACGAAGACTCCTATGGGCTATGAGATCTCAGCATACGATCCCAACTTCGTTAAAAAGGTGGAGGCTGCTCGGCGAGGGATGGCCAAGTATCGTAATGCCTTGATTGAGTTGGCTAAATGATCGAAGAACCATGTTGGCTAGAGGTTCAAGATATTTACGCTATACATGGCGAAATTATCGCAGAATCTGGAGGCACTGCCGGAATCTTGAATCTAGGGCACCTTGATTCAACTGTAAACAAGCCGAAAAATTTGTACTGTTACGAAAATGACGTAACATTGTACGATTTAGCAGCTTCTTATAGTTATGGACTCATCAAGAATCATTGCTTTATAGATGGCAACAAGCGGATTGCGCTGATTGCTGCATACACGTTTTTGGATATACATGGAATCGAGATTACGGCCTCGGAAGTTGAAGCAGCTAGCTTTTTTTTGGAGTTAGCAGGAAGCCTCGAAACACAGGAGGAAAGTACGAAGAAATTAGTATGTTGGCTGGAAGATAACAGTATGAATATTCCTAACGAAGTACAAGAATAACGGGTATAGATTGTTCCTGGCCGATCGGATTTTACTGCCGGACGTTGGTGCCAGCTAGTATCGATGGGCAAATTTGATCGCTTTTGGAAATTCTAGAGGCAAACCGGTGAGTACCCCCCATTACTTAAAAATTCGTTCCTATCTATGGCATCCAAATCTCAGCTACGCAAACTACTAATTGGCGATTTTACTTGGCAGCGACTTTTGCGCTCCACGCTATTTGTCTATGGCTGCTTCATGGCCTTTGCTTGGTTCCGGGCCGACAGCATCATTTTTGCCACACCAGCTGCCAGCTACAGCGATGATCGGAGCATCCTGAAAATTCCGGTGAACGACCAGGAAAAGATTTCGGCGATGCACTTGGCGAATCCCCAGGCAACCTACACGCTGCTGTACATTCATGGCAATGGTGGCGACTTGGGCCACAATCGATCGCTGATTCAAGGGCTGTATGACAAAGGCTTTAGCGTTTTCGCCTATGACTATCGGGGACATGGTACCAGCGATGGATCGGTCAGCGAACAGAATGCTTACCAAGATGCCGCAGCGGCCTATAAATATTTGACGGAAAAGCTGAAGGTGCCAGCAGACCGAATTATCGTGCATGGGCGCTCTTTGGGTGGTGCTTCGGCGGTGGATCTGGCTATGCAGAAGCCAGTGGCGGGTTTGATTATGGAAAGCTCCTTCTATTCGGCTTTTCGGGTAGTGGTGCCGGTGCCAATTTTGCCCTTTGAGAAGTTCCACAGTGTCGCTAAGCTGCCTCTCGTCAAGTGTCCGGTATTGATCATTCATGGGGAAGCCGACAAAACGATTCCGATCGATCATGGCCGAAAGCTCTATGAGGTGGCTCCGCAACCGAAACGCTTTCTGTGGGTACCGGGCGGCGAACATGTGGATTTGGCTGATACGGCAGGCGTCAAGTATGATCAGGCGCTCCAGGATTTCCAAAAGTTGATAGAAACAGAACGAAAAAACTCTCGTTAAATTTATGATGATTACTAGAACAGCGATCGAGTCGGATATCTCCGGAATTCTAGAGTTACAGGCGGTGAATCTTTTGACCAACTTACCAGCCACTGAACTAGCTGGAGGCTTTGTGACCACCCCCTTTACGGTGGAGCAGATCCAAACCGTCATGGCTCAAGAGGGCCTGTTTGTGGTGGAAGATCGGGAAAAAATTGCTGGCTATGTGTTTGCCGGTGACTGGGACTTCTTTGCTCAGTGGCCGATTTTTCCGTTGATGATCTCGCGGTTTCAAAAACTAGATTTTCAAGGGATGCCGATTACTCCAGATAATTCCTTTCAATATGGGCCGATCTGTATTGATCGATCTCTACGCGGTACCGGTGCTTTTCAGCAGCTCTTTGCTACTATGTGTGCGGGCTTTGCCGATCGATATCCCCTTGGTGTAACATTTATCAATAAGCTCAATGCTAGATCGATCGCCGCCCATCGCAAGCTTCCATTAGCAGTTATCGATGAATTTGAATTCAATAATAATTCTTTTTATGGTCTGGCTTTCTCCACCCAAGCAGACTTGTAAAATATCAAGCTGTCCGAAACATACATTGCAGGTGATACATCATGAGCATTGTTTCTCTCTCTGTGACCCTATCCTTACTGCTGAATGCTAAGCCACCAACTCAGTCCGGTGCAGTGTTTCTAACTACCTCGACTGGAAAAATACATGGCACTCAGCTGGTTCCTAAATCTCTGAGTGGAGCCAATCGTCCCCAACCAGTTGTCTTGATTCTCGCTGGTTCCGGCCCGACCGATCGGAATGGCAATAGCACTCTATTGCCCGGTGCCAATAATAGCCTCAAAATGTTAGCAGAAGGATTGGCCGATCGAGGTATTGCCTCGGTACGATACGATAAGCGCGGTGTCGGTGCCAGTATCTCCGCTGGCTCCCAAGAGGCCGATTTGCGTTTTGAAAACTATGTGGATGATGCGGCGGCTTGGATTCGCCAGCTCCAGGCCGATCGCCGCTTCTCTAGTGTCACGGTCATCGGTCACAGTGAGGGATCTTTGATTGGTATGTTGGCGGCCAAGAAAACTAGAGCTAATGGGTTTGTATCGATCGCTGGCCCCGCCCGCAACGCCGCTGACTTGCTGGGCGACCAACTGCGCCCCCAGTTACCCAAAGACCTATTTTCAGAGAGTGAAAAGATTCTGAATTCCTTGCGCCGAGGCCAGACCGTGGCGACTATCCCCAATCAGTTACAGATACTTTATAGACCAACGGTTCAGCCATACCTGATTTCCTGGTTTCGCTACACCCCCAGCCAAGAAATCAAAGGTTTGACCATGCCTGTGCTGATTACTCAAGGCACGACAGATATCCAAGTTCCAGTGGCTGAGGCTAAGGCTTTGAAGCTGGCCAAACCCCAGGGGGAACTGGTGATTGTTGAGGGTATGAATCATGTTTTGAAAGCGGTGCCATTGGATCCTGCTCAACAAACTGCGGCCTATTCCGATCCGAACTTACCAGTGGTACCAAAGTTGGTCGAATCTATTAATAAGTTTGTTTATGGGGTTAAAAATTCTCGATCGAATTGACTTGCCACAGTAAGTAGCTAGCATAAATCAAATCCATCATTGTCCGGGGAGCGCAATGTAGCCAGGTAGTTGCTTAATTCGATCGATCCAAGCCAGCACCTGACCGTACTCAGCCAAACTAATTTTGCCATCCGCTGCCATGGCAATGTAGGGAAAGCAAGCCAAATCTGCGAGGGTGGGACGATCTAACTCTAACCACTGGCGGTGGGCGAGGTGCCGATCGAAGATTCTGAGCGTTTCGTAGGCATAGGCAGTGGCAGCTTCAATATCCGTTGGTTTACCCAGTAAGTTATAAGCGCGGGCCGCCGCAAATCCTTGCCGAATATCGTTGGCGGCAGTGGAAAGCCACTGCATGACCAGACCCCAAGATAGGGCATCACTAGGCAACCAGGCTGCTCCGCCGTAGCGCTGAGCTAAATACACCAGAATTGCTTGGGAATCGCGCAGCACTAAATCTCCGTCTACCAACACTGGTACTTGGCCCCAGGGATTAATTTCCAGAAAATCTGGAGTCTTGTGTTCTTTGGTGCGCAGATCAATGGCGATCGTTTCGTACTCCAGGTTTAACATGGACATCAGCAACCGCGCTTTGTAACCGTTTCCGGATAGGGGGAAATTATATAGCTTGATCATTTTAATAAAGATCCTGACTTTTGGATTCACTCCCGCTATAGTCACAGTAAATCTTGCAAAGGTCAAGACTTCTTCAATATCAGACAAAACCATCAAAGGAATTCAGGCGACTCTGTATTTCACTCAAAATCTAGCGATGCTCAATAAAACAATACACCTCCTAGCTATCTCCGGCAGCCTACGCCAAATTTCATCGAATACCGCACTGCTGCAAGCCGCGATCGCCCTCTCGCCAATCAGTATTGAAATGGTGCTATACGAAGGTCTGGGGAGCTTGCCACACTTCAACCCAGACCTGGAGACTAGGTCAATCTCCGCCATCATGGATTGGAAAGCACAGGTCAAATGGGCCGATGGTCTGTTGATTTGTAGTCCCGAGTATGCCCACGGCGTACCGGGAGTCTTGAAAAATGCTTTGGATTGGTTGGTGAGTGACGAGGATTTTGCTGGGAAGCCGATCGCGCTCCTCAATGCTTCTCCCCGTGCCACCCATGCCCAAGCTTCCCTCGGGGAGATTTTGACCACCATGGCAGGCCGCATTGTACCCGCAGCCTCCGTTACGATGCCGCTGATGGGCAAGAATTTGGACGCTGCTGGGATTCTAGCCAATCCAGAATTAGCTGATGTTTTGCGGAAGGCGATCGCAGATTTCGTGCAAGCAATTCAGCAAAGCTAATATTTATGTGAATCAACTATCAACAGCTGAAACCCATGGATTATAGATTGTTAAAATTGTCGATCGAAACCACATTTCTTCGCTAACACTTATCCTATACAAAGTAGCTAATATCAACATGCCGCAACATCCGATTGAGGACGATGAGTTCTAGAATTTGCCATGGAATGACTGTTCACTACTGCTGCTGAAGCGCCCTAAAAACCACTTCCCAAAACCATTCCTTCGAGCCACTGGCTCCATGGGCTTCGACTAAAGCACCTTCTGAATGATGATGCTTCGATTATCGGCACCATTGACCCCTTAGCCCAACTTGCAAATAGCTTCTCCCCCTTGCTCGATCGCCCCCCGAATCATGCCCGAAGTCGATTGGGCCGATGCACAACGACCAGCCCCATCGATCACAATTACCCCGCCATCGCCCTGCACCTTCCTGACCAAATAATCAATCCCAGCCTGCGCCGCTGCCGCCGCCTCCAGCCCCCGAAACAGCACCAAATCCGAAATTGTCTTCGCTAACACCGTCCGCAAAAACTGCTCTCCATAGCCCGTGGCTGATACCCCACAGGTTTCATTATCCGCAAAGACCCCCGCCCCCACGATCGGCGTGTCCCCTACCCGGCCCCAACGCTTATTCACCAAGCCCCCTGTGGAAGTGGCCGCCGCCAGATTTCCTTGCAGATCCCGGGCCACGGCTCCCACCGTACCCAGCTTTTGATTGGGTTTAATACTTTCGTGATCCAGCGTCATCTTGCCCGCTACTTGGGCCGCTGCCAATTGTCGAATCCGGGCTTCCGTAATAAAATACTCCATCGGACAAGTTTCCACCCCCCGAAAATTAGCGAAATCCAAGGCTCCATCACCCATTAGCAACACATGTTCGCCAAATTCTAATACCTGTCGGGCCAGGGCAATCGGGTTTTTAATACACTGTACTCCGGCCACGGCCCCCGCCCGCAGGTCGCGGCCATCCATAATCGCCGCATCCATTTCCACCAAACCCTGGGCATTCAATACGGAGCCGCGTCCAGCGTTGTAGAGTGGATCATTTTCCAACAGAGTCACACAATATTCCACCACTGCCAAGGCACTATCTCCTCGGGCTAATAGTTCCCGGCCTGCCTCCAAAATACTGAGCACACTGCGCTGAAAAGTATCGGCACCGGCTTCCTTTTGCATGTCTTCTAGGGCACCTGCGCCGCCGTGGATAATTAGAGAATAGGAGTTGGACATGATTTCGATCGGAATATAGAAATATAGAGGAATTGGGTACCATTTTAAGCCGGGACACATTGAAAGCCCTCACCCCAGCCCTCTCCCAAGTTTGGGAGAGGGAGTAAGAGACTCCGCTTTTGGCTCCGGCTCCCCTGCTCCCAGAATTGGGAAAAGGGGTTGGGGGATGAGGGCCTTCAGACACTGGTTTCATTAGAATTCAATGGGCCGATCGGGATCAACTCATCTAGGATGCGGAAGCGAATATGGTTGATAGCGAGGTCGCCCATAGAAAGATGTGGGGGTTTATCGAGAGCAATCATTTTCTCAAAAGAAATATCCTTGCCGATTTCCGTATGGTACCAAGATAGACCCATAAAAAAGCGTTGGGGATAGGGACCTCGATCGATCGTGTCATCCACATTGGATTCCATCGGCAACCAGCCGATACCAGGTACATAGAACTCAATCCATACATGGTTGAAATCTGGCTCCAGTGGTAAATTGCGTAGCTCGGGGTGCGGCGGACATTTGTAGCGACCGATCGTGCGGCAAGCAATGCCATTGAGGCGAGCGAGAGCCAACAACACACCCACATATTCACCACAGGAACCAACGCCCCTAGCCAGGGCCACATCCGGCGGATCGATACGGGGTTGGATGCCATAGGAAAGGCGATCATACACATAGTTGCGGATCTTGAGCATCTTGCGTAGCACATTGGTTTCGGTGCCCCTCGCTTCCGCTGCGGCCTGTTGAATAGTGCTCGTCTCCATGGCTAGCTCATCGTCGTCCACCAAATAGCGTTGCTGCAATTCCGCCGTCAGCGACAACTGCTCATCGATATCCTGGGCCGTGAGGTAATACTTCAGGCCATACATTTCTAGCACCACCTTCCAGCCGATCAGGCCACCTTGATGGGGATGGAGTCGATCGAAAGTAAACACCGCCACATTTTGGCCATCCTGTTCCTCGATCCGGAAGGGATGACCGATCGGCTCGATGTGGCGGATCCTTTGGCGGAGAGTATTGGTGGGCAGCGCAATCCGCCATTCCACCTGGTTGAGCGTCACCGCTTCTAAGGCCAGCAGTTCTTCCACATAGGAAAGTTCCACCAAGTAGCCATTAGAGAGCGTGTAACGCTCCTGGGGCTGATTGTAGATATAGAGAGGATGGATGAAGGTGCGATCGCGGAAAGTCAGTTGGTAGGGAGAGGCACCATTGGGATTGTCGCGAATGTAGGGTTGTTCATCGGCATAGGCCACATAGCAGAGAGGTGGCCTGTCTGGGACTGGATAGAAGGCCATGCCCGTAGGCGAACCGAAGGGAGTGAGAGCACTAAATTCGATCGTGCCGGTAGCTGGATCTAGGCAATAGACCGTTTGTTCATCGCGATCGCAGACCCAGAGTCGGTCTTGAAAAAAGACCAGGGTTTCGGTGCCGATCCCTGGCTGGGCAAAGCGGCTTTGGAATTCGCCAGTTTGTCGATCGAAACAATGGATATAGCCGGATTTCTGGCAACTGACATAGACCGTGGTTTCACCAACGGCCACCCCATTGATGGGATAGGGCAGGCGCGTAAAAACCTGGGGCTGAGGAATCTGACCACTGGCCAGGAAATTAGCAAGGTCAGCACAATATTGTACCTCTTGGCCTTTGGTAAACCAGAGGCTATCTTGCCAGATCGCGACGCTGCGGACTCCCACCCAATCGGCCACCTGGTAAGGATTGAGGATGCGAGTATCATTGGTGCGAGGATCGATGGCGATCAAGTACCCGCGAACTACGTCCACAGCAATTAGTCGTTCTTCTTGAACTGTCAGGCCAGCTAGGGAATAAACGCCGATCGGTCGAATCGTCGGATGCTCTGATCCCACACTAGGGTATAGTCCTTCATCCTTTTGCATAGAACAGCCGCTCTCCTTAGTTCCCAGTTAACATATTGTCAGGCAGGATGCGCAGATAGCCTAGCACTAAACAAAGATCCCCCTTAACCATAAGGACATTTGTCCAAACTTTTGTGGCCATTGATACATTTATCCGGTCTGGCCTATGATTAGGATGGCAGTGAGCGCATTTCTTAAATATTCGCAATGAAAGTTATCTATGACCCAGAAAAGGACATTTTACAAATTTCCCTTGCTGATACCACCGTCGAAGAAACCACCCAAATCGCTCCTGGCCTAGTGCTAGACTACGATGAAGACAACAATCTGATTGGCTTAGAAATCCGGAAGGCATCGCAAAAAATGGACAACCCCTACTCCATTGCGTACATCATTGGTGAAGCAAATACCCGGAAGCCCCGGCCCAAGGAAAAAGATTAGGCCATTTTCGTTTGTGAATTCGATAAACAACAGATCTACCAATGTCTTCAGCTACCACCAACCCAGAACTCAACCAGACTGCTACCACCAGCATTTTGATGTGTGCGCCCGATCATTACAATGTGGACTATGCGATCAATCCCTGGATGGAAGGGAACATTAATCGATCATCCCGAGAGCAAGCCCTGGCCCAATGGAACCAGCTTTATCAGATCTTGCAGCGCCACGCCAGCGTGGAGTTAGTGGCTCCCCAGCCCGGCTGGCCGGATATGGTTTTCACGGCTAATGCCGGTTTAGTTTTGGGCGATCGAGTAGTGCTCAGTCGTTTCTTCCACCCGGAGCGTCAGGGCGAAGAACCGCATTTCCAAAAATGGTTTGCAGATCGGGGTTATCAAGTACAGCTCTTGCCGCCCAGCTTGCCCTTCGAGGGAGCCGGTGATGCCCTGATGGATCGAGCCGGTGGTTGGCTCTGGGCTGGTTATGGCTTTCGATCGGAACTGGATTCCCATCCCTACCTAGCCCAGTGGTTGCAGGTGGAGGTTTTATCTCTGCGCTTGGTCGATCGGCGCTTTTATCATTTGGATACTTGCTTTTGCCCTCTGACCGATGGCTATCTTTTGTATTACCCACCGGCCTTTGATACCTATTCCAATCGCTTAATCGAGCTGCGGGTGCCCGAAGACAAACGGATTGTGATCGACGAAGTAGATGCCGTGAACTTTGCTTGCAATATGGTGAATGTGGAACGGGTGGTGGTCATGAACAAGGCCAGTGCCAAGCTCCAGCAACAGTTAATCGATCGAGGCTTTACGGTAATAGAGACACCCTTGACCGAGTTTATGAAGGCGGGGGGAGCGGCCAAGTGTTTGACCCTGCGGATGAACGAGCCCCATCCCCAGTCACCTCAGTTATCCAGAATTCAAAGCCGCGTCATTCAGCTGGAAGGCCATTTGTTGGATTCTGGCTTGGTGAACCAGGTATTGGATACGATCGTCGCTGGTGGCGGTAGTTTCCAGGTGATGAACTTCAATCTGGGCAATCAACGAATCGATACCTCCCGGGCCGAGGTGAAGGTTTCGGCACCGGATGGGGAGGTGATGGCCGATATTATGGGCCAGTTGATCGACCTGGGGGCCATTAGTAGCAATGAAGCATCTCAGCCAGCCCAACTGGTAGAGGTAACTCAGGCCGGGGTGGCTGCGGACGATTTCTATGTCACTACCATCTACCCCACGGAGGTGTGCGTGGAAGATCGCTGGCTCCTGGTGCAAGGTCAACGGATGGATGGGGCGATCGCCGTGACCCGCAGTGCCGAGGGAATCCAAGCTCGCTGCAAACTCCTCCGGGATTTACAGGTAGGCGATGCGGTGGTCGTCGGCAGCGATGGCATCCGTACTAAACGGAGCGCCACCACCATCAAAAAGCAGCCCAGCGAAGAATTTAGTTTTATGGGGGCAGGAGTTTCCAGCGAGCGGCGGGTGGAGCTGGTAGTGGAGCAAATTGCTTGGGACTTGCGCCAGATCCGCGATCGGGGCGGCAAAGTAGTAGTCACCGCTGGCCCGGTGGTCATCCATACGGGGGGCAGCGAACATCTCCAGCAACTAATTCGGGAAGGCTATGTCCATGCCCTCTTGGGCGGCAATGCGATCGCTGTTCATGATATCGAGCAGTCCCTGATGGGCACTTCTTTAGGGATGGATATGCAGCGCGGCGTAGCCGTTCATGGGGGGCACCGCCACCACCTGAAGGCAATCAACACCATCCGGCGCTGTGGCAGCATTGCCCAGGCCGTGGAGCAGGGGGTGCTGCGCAGTGGGGTGATGTACGAATGCATCAATCATCATGTGCCTTTCTCTTTGGCGGGTTCCATTCGGGATGACGGCCCATTGCCCGATACCAAAATGGATCTACTGGAAGCCCAAACAGACTATGCTCGACTCATTGAGGGCGCGGATCTGATTTTGATGCTCTCCAGTATGCTCCATTCCATTGGGGTGGGGAATATGACTCCAGCGGGTGTCAAGATGGTCTGTATTGATATCAATCCTGCTGTAGTAACTAAATTGAGCGATCGGGGTTCGATCGAGTCCATTGGGGTGGTGACCGATGTGGGTCTGTTCTTGAGCTTGTTGGTGCAACAACTCAACAAGTTGACTGGGCAGTATAGTCTAGGGACTTAGCCAGATGGAAATCGCTCTGAATTTTGGTTTTTCTTAGCCAAGGTAATATAGAATGAACCATTCAGGTTTTCCCTCAATGCTCGAACTAAAGCCTTTTATTCCGCAAAAGTACATGGATACTCCAGCCCATTATCCAATAATGGTGATTGGTGGAGCAGAAGACAAAGTAGATGGGAGAAGCATCCTAACTACTTTTTTCGAGAGTGCTGGTGGAAAGAATGCCAAAATTGGCATTATCCCCTGTGCTTCCCAAGAACCCAGTGTTGTTGGCGATCGCTACCACCAAATATTCCGAGAAATGGGTGCTCCACAGGTACGAGTGCTGGATATGCGTTTGCCCCTAGAATGCGATCGAGAGGTTTGGTTGGATATCCTAAACGACTGCACCGGCGTTTTTGTGACGGGTGGCGACCAGCAGCGGCTGTGCGATTTAATTGGCGGCAGTCGATTTATGACCAGCTTGAAGGAATTTATGAAGCTCGGCCAACTGGTATTGGCTGGCACCAGTGCTGGCGCTGCCATGATGGGAGAACGAATGATCGCAGCGGGCAGTAGCGGAGAATCACCAAATCGTTCTTTGGTAGATCTCACGGAGGGCTTGGGCATTATTCCAGAGATTTTGGTGGATCAGCATTTTCACAATCGTAATCGGATGGCTCGGTTGATGAGCGCGATCGCCGCCCACCCAGACAAGTTGGGTTTAGGTATCGATGAGGATACCTGCGCGGCCTTTGAAGATGATCGCACTTTTCGGGTGTTGGGCAAAGGCACCATTACGGTGATTGACCCAGGTGAATTAATGCACAATAACTATAGCCATGCGGAGGAAACCACGCCCCTCAGTCTGCATAAATTGACCTTGCATGTATTGAGTCAGGGCGATCGATATGACTATCGAAATCGACAGGTTTTAGGTTACAATTAAAAATGTTTATTTTCCTCTAAACAAGTTAATTATTTTAAGTTGAGCATCAGTATCATTGCATACAGAAAATGGTTGGTTTTTAGACCTCAATAGTTGAAGCTTGGTTCCGATGGTTAGCTTGACTACCATCACGGAACTGCTGCTGATCCCGTAGGACGGGTACTCCCGTATCGGACAACCGAGTATATCCCACAGTGTTGGATGACCGATGCTATTACTGGGATGGCTCTTGCTACCCCATATGATATTTTTATGAAAATCCTCCAAACCCAGACTCTACGCGGCCCTAACTACTGGAGTATTCGTCGCCCTAAGCTCATTGTGCTGCGTTTTGACTTGGAGGAATTAGCAAATAGACCTTCGGATACGATCCCTGGTTTTTATGAGGGATTGGTCGCTGCGTTACCCAGTTTAGAAGAACATTTTTGTTCCCCCGGTTGTCGAGGCGGTTTCCTGCGGCGAGTGCGGGAAGGCACGATGCTCGGCCATATCCTAGAGCATGTGGCTTTGGAGCTGCAAAATTTGGCGGGGATGTCTGTGGGCTTCGGGCGCACGCGGGAAACAGCGACTCCTGGCGTTTATCAAGTGGTTTTTGAGTATGAGGTGGAGTCGATCGGGCGCTATGTGGCCCGAGCTGCCCTGCGTCTCTGTCAGAGCATCGTAAGCAGTGGCACCTATCCATCATCGGAACTGACTAAGGATTTAGAGGACTTGGCCAATCTGCGCGCCACGGCTTCATTGGGGGCTTCGACGGAATCTTTGGTACGAGAGGCGGAGGCGCGGGGGATTCCTTGGGTGCCCCTAGAAACCTGCGATTTGATTCAGCTAGGCTATGGCAAACATCAGCAAAGGATTCAGGCTTCGCTCACCTCCCATAGCAATATTTTGGGAGTAGAGCTGGCTTGTAATAAGGAAAAAACCAAGAATATCCTTGCGGCCATGGGTGCACCGGTGCCCCTGGGGATGGTAGTTTATTCCTTTGGCGAACTAGAGGAAGCAGTGCAGCGGCTGGGTGGTTTTCCGATCGTGATTAAGCCCCTCAATGGTAATCATGGCCGAGGAATTACGATCGATGTGCAGTCTTGGGAGATTGCCGAACTCGCCTACGATCGGGCCAGGGATGTTTCCAGCGGTGTCATCGTGGAGCACTTTTATCAAGGCCGCGACCACCGTGTTTTGGTGGTGAATCACAAGGTGGTAGCGGTAGCTGAGCGGGTACCGGCCCATGTGGTTGGCGATGGGATTAAGACGATCGAGGAATTGGTAGAGCAAGAAAACCGCGATCCGCGCCGGGGCGAGGGTCACGACAATGTGCTCACCCTGATTAAGCTAGATGAAGCTACCACTGAAATGCTCGATCGGCAGGGCTATGCTCTCGATATAATTCTGCCTGCCAACCAAATTTGCTATTTACGGGCCACGGCGAATCTCAGTACCGGGGGGATTGCGATCGATCGCACCACAGAAATTCACCCCGATACGGTTTGGATGGCCGAACGGGTATCGCGTATTATCGGTCTTGATGTGGCTGGTATTGATGTGGTTACTACCGATATCACCAAGACTCTCGCAGAGGCCAATGGGGTGATTCTGGAAGTCAATGCGGCTCCCGGTTTGCGGATGCATATTGCCCCTAGTGAGGGGATTGGGCGCAATGTGGCGGCACCGATTATCAGTATGTTATTTCCGCCCCATGTGCCGACGCGGATTCCGATTGTGGCGGTGACCGGGACTAATGGCAAAACGACTACTACTCGATTGATTGCTCATATCTTCGGTCAGCTCTATGATACCGTTGGTTTTACGACCACCGATGGGATTTATATTGGCGATCGGCTAATTGAAAAAGGTGATACCACTGGCCCAATTAGTGCTCAAGTTATTTTGCAAGATCCCACAGTGGATATTGCGGTACTGGAAACAGCTCGGGGTGGTATTTTGCGCTCGGGCTTAGCTTTTCAAGATTGTGATGTGGCCGTGATTTTGAATGTGGCTGCGGACCATTTGGGCTTGGGAGATATTGATACGATCGACCAACTGGCTAAGTTGAAAGCAGTGGTAGCGGAGACTGTGCATAAGGAAGGCTATGCGGTGCTCAATGCGGACGATCGACGGGTAGCAGCCATGGCCGATCTGGTGCGGGGCAAGGTGGCCTATTTCTCGATGGATCCAGAGAATCCTCTAGTCCGTGAACATATCCGAGCCGGTGGGATCGCGGCGGTTTATGAAGATGGCTATTTAGCGATCTTGCAGAAAGATTGGGTGCATCGGATCGAGAAGGTCGATCAGGTACCTTTGACCTTGGGCGGCAGGGCACCTTTTATGATTGCCAATGCGCTCGCGGCTTGTTTGGCGGCTTTTGTGCAGGGTGTGAATGTGGAGCATATTCGATTGGCACTGCGCAGTTTCCGGGCTTCGGTAGATCAAACACCGGGTCGGATGAATTTGTTTAATCTCGGTCGCTATCATATCCTGGTGGACTATGCTCACAATCCCGCTGGTTATGAAGCGGTGGGGGGCTTTGTGAAGAATTGGTCTGGCCCGACAGTCGGGGTGGTGGGTGGCCCTGGCGATCGGCGAGATGAAGACCTCATCCAGCTAGGTGTGTTATCGGCTCAGCTCTTTGACCATATTATCGTCAAAGAAGATGATGATGGCCGAGGCCGGGTTTGGGGGGACGTGGCGGAGCTAATTATGCAGGGGATTCATCAGGTAATGACTGATCAGTCTGCTCCCCATAAAATTTTGCTGAATGAGGTGGAGGCGATCGAGTGGGCGTTGGATAATGCTCCCGATCAGGCTTTGGTGGTAATCTTCCCGGATAATGTGAGCCGCGCGATCGCCCTAATTAAGGACCGCAATCCGGTTCTCGACGATCTGGAGATATTGCGATCGGTGGAACCTCCTCTCGATGGCTCGTCGGTTTTGGCCCCGACGGTAGCTATGAATTAGGACGGGTATGGGGTGATGTCATGTGTGATGATAACTAGTAGCTCGAAAGCAATCATGCCTCCAGTAACGCCGATCTCACCATGCGAACTATCCCTCAACAAGAATCTCTCACCGTCGAATTCAAAAGCGATCGTAATTGTCTTCCCGATGCTGAATTAGTTGCTGCCATAGTTTGCCTGACCAACACAGAAGGTGGCACCCTTTACTTAGGGGTCGAAGATAATGCCGTAATTACTGGTTTACATACCAAACACCAAAGCATCGCCCAGCTTTCTGCCTTCATCGCCAATCGGACGCATCCTCCGGTCAGCGTGCGTGCCACCATCATCCAAGAAGAAGGCCACAACGTTGCCGCGATCGAAGTCCCCAAGTCCTCTCGCCTCGTCGCCACTTCCGACGGACTCCTCCAGCGCCGCCGTCTCCAAGCCGATGGCACTCCTCAGTGCGTCCCCTTTTACCCCCACGAATTCCCCAGCCGCCAATCCGACCTCGGCTTACTTGACTACTCCGCCAGCCCCATCCCTGAAGCAACCCCTACTGACCTTGACCCGATCGAGCGTGAACGTCTGCGACGCATGATTGAGTCATACAAGGGTGACCCCTCACTCCTCAGCCTGGACGATGATGAACTCGATGGCGCACTCGGACTTGTCCGCACGATCAACGGCATCAAAACCCCTACCCTGACTGGATTACTGATGATTGGCAAAGAAAGCGCCATCCGCAACCATCTCCCCACCCATGAGGTCGCCTTCCAAGTCCTCGAAAATACCCAAGTCCGCACCAACGACTTCTATCGCACTCCCCTGCTCCGCACCTTTGAACGCCTGATGGAGCAGTTTGAAGTACGGGTCGAAGAAGAAGAACTGCAATGGGGCCTTTTCCGCGTTCCCATTCCCACATACGATCGGCGCGCTTTTCGGGAAGCCCTCGTCAATTCCCTGGTTCACCGCGACTACTCCCAGCTCGGCACCGTATTTGTGCGCCTGCAAAATGACACCCTTTCCATCAGCAATCCTGGCGGTTTTGTGGAAGGTGTCACCCTCGAAAACCTCCTTGTCGTCGAACCCAAACCCCGCAATCCCACCCTCGCCGATGCTATCAAACGGATTGGTATTGCCGAACGCACCGGACGTGGTGTTGATTTGATCTTTCAAGGTGTCCTTCGCTATGGCAGACCCGAACCCGACTACTCCAGCAGTAATGCGACCACTGTCCAAGTCATCATCAGTTCCACCCAAGCTGACATCCCCTTCTTCAAGATGATTGTCGAAGAAGAAGCCCAAACGGGCCGATCAATTTCCCTTGATGCGCTGATTGTCCTTTCCCACCTCCGCACCGAACGTCGCATTGACATTGCCACAGCGGCCCAAGCGATCCAAAAGAATGAATCTGTCGCTCGCTCGATCCTGGAACGATTAGTCGAAGCTGGATTAGTCGAACCCCAAGGGATCAAAAAAGGACGCACCTACACCCTCAGTGCTAGTATCTATCGTCAGTTAGGACAGAGCGCCGACTATATTCGTCAAGTTGGGTTCGATCGTATCCAGCAAGAACAAATGGTCATCCAGTACATTCAGAAACATGGTCGAATCAAGCGCCAGGATGTTATGGCTTTATGCCGACTCAGCCGCGATCAGGCCGGACGTTTACTACAACACATGCTTGCAGAGGAAAAGCTCACTGCTCATGGACAGTCTAGGGGAACCTACTATACCGTCTCGTAATCGCGCGGTTAAACACGCGACTTACTTTAAGAAACGTGCGCGCGCATTTAAATGCGCGCGAAACCGGTCAAAGTCTGATGGTGAGGTCATTTCACGTCTTCTGCAAACATGTACTATCTAGTTCCTGACAAGCAACTAAGGATTTAATAAGGCCCAGAATTACAATGATTCTGTTACCGCCGCATGGTTCCATTTCAGAAAATATTCATTTAACACAATTTTCATGCTCTCCTTGAATTCTTCTGTGGCCTGACGGCCCGTTTCATAAACCCCATCTAAAATCGTGGCAAATACCTTTAGACCCGTCTTGTTCTTTGCTTTTGCGACTAATTCCTTAATGCCCGCAACCCGGTTCCTGATGGTCTAGAGGTGTTCCGTTCACACAGTGTCTGCGAAGCAGAATCGGCGGAACCTCCTCTCGATGGTTTGCCGGTTCTGGCCTCGACGGCAGCTATGAATTAATTCCGAGTGAATTGCTACTCGCTTCTGGCTGAGCGGGTGGTAGTTCGTTGAATCATAAAATTCATGAGGGCAGACAGGATTCAGACAGTCTTGCGAGGGCCAAAACGGTTTTTATCGGGCGCATTGTATCCATCAAAAAGATTGCTCCGCCAGAGCTGGGACAAAACACCGTCGAAATTACTTTTGAGGTTGAGCGGTCATGGAAGGGCAACGTTGGTAAGACGATCGTGGTGCTTAGTGGCACGGATTCATGCAGTTTTGCCGTGGGCGGATTTCGCCCTGTTGGAGAGAAGTGGCTCATTTTGGCAAGCGCAGGGCCAAAAGTTAGCACATCAATGCTATCTGGGAATGTCTGGCTGGGAGATAAAACTTTTCCTATGACAGAAGAAAAAATACCAAAGCTTTTGCAGCAGAAATTGGGTAAAGGTCGAATACCTGGTACACCTTAGCTTCGCCCTAACTAGCAGGTGCCGCTGATATGGTTCTGGGATTAGTGGTGAATTGTGTAACATGATGTTAAAGGTTATACTGATTGATCGTAGCAGCGTTTAGGCTGAATGAATTCAGTCTAACCAGTAGTTATATGTTTTTTTAGGACGTGATGTTGGGGTTTGTAAAACATGATTTCTGATGGCTCAATTGGAAGGAAGCATAGATCTGAAGCGATTTTGCAAAAGGAAGGTGTGCCATTTATTTCGCACTTGCCTGTTATTAAAGACGAAGCAACAACTCGGATTTTCTCATTGGAATCGATTGCTTGGAGAGCAATGGCTTTATGTGTTGTAGCTGTTAAAGCAGAAGGGCTTGAGCAGGAGCGTATTTTGGAGATTATAGAGCAGTATGAATTGGCAGATACATTTACGCCAAAAGAGCGAGTATTCATTTTTGACGAAGTGCCTTCTCAGCATGACTGTGTTCAATTTGTCTGGCGATATGAATCATATTGGGTGTTGCTCTGGGCTTTAAGCTATGTTGATGAACTTAGTAGGCCAGACAATATTTGTGATGTCCCACGAGCAGTAAGTTTGATGGTAGATAGAAATCCTGAAGAATTCATTAGAGATGCTCAGCTACGGAGCAAGAGCGAGATTTTAGACGCAGCCGATTTAATCTATCGATATGATTGGGCTTGTGTTGATGCGCGAGTTAATGGCAGAGTTATCCCTGAATGGTTAGATTGTAGTGTGGTTTTGGAGAGGCATCACGCTCTCAATTGGTTGATTGGTTATGCTGGTGAGGATGAGTGGGATAATGTCCCGACAGACACATAACAAGCACAATGTACAGGAACTTTGAAGTCCCATCGTTGGTAGCTAGATTCATTTGAAATCATTGCTTGCGAACGTTAGACGTCTCCCTGAAACCGACGATCGACCATTGCAATCTTCCTGTCAGCGATCTCGATAACAGCTATCGTTTCTATGAACTTGTGCTTGCGCCCCTCCGTTGCAAATCTTTACAGCAGATTGGATAGACAGATTCTTGACTTTGTAGTACTCTTGTTTTGTGAGTGGATCGTCATGTTATAGATGCTCTTTGCATTGCTTTAGCAGGCTCTCCCTACTGTCAGCTTTACCAACTTTAGGCAAACTAAAATAATTTAGGAGAAATCCCATGGCAAGTAATCCTATAAACTGGTTTGAAATCTACGTGGATGACTTAGCTAGGGCTAGGCAGTTCTACGAATCTGTCCTTGGAGTGAAATTGGATGTATTGGGTGATCCCAATGATACCAGTATCGAAATGTTGTCATTTCCGTCAAATATGGAGAAGTATGGTGCTAGCGGTGCTCTGGTCAAAATGGAGGGCTTTAGAGCTGGTGGAAACAGTACTTTGCTTTATTTTTCATGTGATGATTGTGTCGTGGAAGAATCCAAAGTCGCAGCAGCAGGTGGTCGAGTCCAAAAGCCTAAAATGTCTATAGGCGAATTTGGCTTTATTGCTCTGGCGATCGATTCTGAAGGCAACATGTTTGGGTTGCACTCAATGAAATAGGTCGCAAGGTGCATTCAAGGAAATCATTTCAGTGCTTGGTTTGTTCACTCCAGCCAGCACGATGCACCCAAGTCTCTGAAATCATTTTACCTGAGCTAAAATAGAATAGTTGAATCGCAGTAAGGTAACCCCCATGACAGTACGAAAACCCCGCTATAGCAAAGAAGAATTTGCTCAAAGAGGCGACGCGCTCTATGAGTCGCAGATTCGATCGCAAGTCGAAGTAGGTAACCATGGCAAGATCGTGGCGATCGACATCGAAACCGGAGCCTTTGAAGTCGCAGACGATATTGTCACCGCATCAGAACATCTTCTCACCAGAGTGCCAGATGCCCAAACTTGGTTTATCCGCATTGGGCACCAGGCAGTCTACCATTTTGGTGCACGGAGTCTGAGAAAATCCATATGATGCATGGAATAGTGAATCAAAGTTGTGAGGCGATTCTTCCGGTTGTTGTGAAGAATGACACCAAAACACAACTGATTGACGCAGTGATTGATACAGGCTTTTCTGGTTTTCTGTCGCTACCCTCTACCACCATCACAGCTTTAGAGCTAGTCTGGAAGGGTCGTGATGCTGCGACTTTGGGAGATGGTACTTCCTGTATTTTTGAGGTGTATATTGCAGATGTGATTTGGGACGGGCAGTACCGTACAATCGACATCAATGAGTCGGAAACTATTCCTCTGATCGGGATGCAGTTGTTGCGGGGCTATGATTTGCGAATTCAAGCAATAGAAGGTGGTGGTGTTACAATCAGTTTACTAGAATGATTCTAGTCGAGCGAGCCATGGCTTAGGCAAAAGTATTCCATTAAATCCGGCTAAACAAGGTGGCGATTTAATTGACGCGCAGGCTTGCGATATCCCGAATCGGTGGCGCACCAAACATTCTGGTGTATTCGCGATTGAACTGGGAGGGGCTTTCGTAGCCCACCTGATTGGCAGCCATGACGGCATTCACTGGCTCTGTCAGCATCAGCCGCCGTGCTTCCAAGAGTCGCAATTGCTTTTGGTATTGCAGCGGACTCATTGTAGTGACGGCTTTGAAATGGGCGTGGAACGAGGAAAGCGACATTTTGGCCCGATCGGCCAGATCTTCAATCCGCAGAGGTTTAGCAAAATCGGCTTTTATGTACTGAATCACCTGGGCAATCCGCTGCATATTGCTGCCGGATGTGGCAATCTGGCGCACCGCTTCGCCCTGTTCACCCGTGAGCAAGCGATAGTAGATTTCACGAATCACCATAGGGGCCAGCATGGGCAAATCTTGGGGCGTATCCAACAGCCGAGTTAGTCGGACTGCACAGTCCAGCAGCGGCTCATCGGCGTTGTTCACAAATAGACCTCGAACTGAAGCCTCTTGGCGATGGCCTGCGGTCGGCGGTAGACTATCGGGGGTCTGGGTAATCATGTCGCCGAGTTGACCAGGGTCGAGATTCAGCCGAAAACCCAAATAGGGTCGATCGGGAGTAGCCTGGGTCACAAATCCACTCAGGGGCAAATCGACGGAGATTACCAAATATTGGCCTGCATGATAGCGATGGGTTTCTTTCCCGAGCAGGGCCTCCTTTTTGCCCTGAACGACGATCGCCAACATTGGTTCATTGACCCGGCAGAGGAAAGTAGCCACTGTTGAGGAGCGGCCAAATTCGAGCCCGCTGATGGCAGTGAGATGAATGCCATCGCTGTTGGTGTGACGATCCGATCAGGTCGGCCAGTTCACGACATTGCTGGGCAGTGGTGGGGGCGCTGATTGGCATACTTACACATCCTAGGGTTCACAGAATAGTACGGAATGCGGGAAGCTCAGGTTTTAAAACCTGAGAGGAAAGCGACACGAGGGACTTTAGTCCCTGTGTCACTAGTACAAGAAGCAGTTGAGTTTTCGGCACTTGAATGGTATCTTAGTATTAGGAGGGATGAAATGTCAAAAATAAAAAAACAAATGGGTGTACAGCAAATGTTGCTGCAACCCGATGCAGAAACCAAAGCCGTTTTGCAATATTTATGTGAACAATCTGGCAAGTTATACAACAGTGGGGTGTACTTTGCCCGTCAAATGTTGTTTAAGACTGGCCAGCTTTTGGCAGGTAAATTCGACTTGGATTTTGAACCTACAGTGGCTAAATCATTGGTAGCACAATCATTGCCATCAA
>JANMHS010000086.1:0-9851 GCA_031375385.1 Synechococcales cyanobacterium OTE_70_metabat_200
CCTTGAGACGTTCCAATAGCTCAGCTATTTGCTGGTCGCGCTTTAGTAATTCAGCTTCATGGTCTATAGTCAAGAGCCTACTCATATGCAGTTGCTACTATCTGATCTGGAACTAATTATACACGAAAATAGACACTTACAGTGGCAGGATTTGGTAATTAACCACTACTTTGACGAGAGGCTTGAAGAAATACGTCGTCAGCTTGTAATCTTGACAATTCAGTCTCCTAAAGTGCATAGTTGGTCAGAGCAGGAGAAAATTCAAGTACGGGCATGGGTAACTGAGTTACTCAGCAAAGAAGAGTTTACCCATCTTGATGATGAGATTGATGAATCTGAGGTGCGTCCTCAAGTCTAAGAAGGTAATCATGGCAAGATTGTGGCGATCGCCTGAAAGTTTGCCAGTAGCGGTGGAACCCCTGTTCGCCCCCAAAATCCCCTTCACCACCCAATAGCCCACTTGTTTCAGTCAGGGTGAATTCTCCTGACGGTTGTTATAATTTAGGGCAGTCCATCGCAATCCCCTATTGCTCCATGACCCAGCAAACGCTCTACGGCTCACACAATCCTCATCCGTTGTCGCGGGACTGGGTTGGTGTGGTACCCGCAAAGACCGCAGCCTCAAAGTCGGCTGTGATACCTTGATCAATATAGAAGTGGAGGTATAGTACAATGGCAGCCAGAGATCGTTACCATGACTGGGTGAAAGAAACACTGATTAACGCAGGCTGGGTAATTTCCCACGATCCCCTGTCTATCTCGATCGGGAAAATTAGCGTCCAGATTGATCTGGGTCTAGAGAGTTTAATTGCGGCAGAGAAAGGGATCGAAAAAATAGCGGTGGAGATCAAAAGTTTCAGCAAGGTCTCTCAAATCACAGACTTCTATGCTGCCCTCGGGCAATACCTTTGTTACAAAGTAGCTCTAGAAGAAAAACACCCCGATCGCACTCTCTACTTAGCCGTTCCCGACTTCGTTTATGACTTTTTCTTTACGGAAACCCTAATTCAGAAAGTCCTTCAGGCTTACCCGGTAAAACTGCTTGTCTACAACCTCTTAAATAAGGAGATTCAATCATGGATAGACTAAATCACTACCGCCAAAGCATCAGCAAGTTTCTCAGCAAATACATCAATGCTTGGCAGGAAGAAGGCATCGAAACCCAACTAATCATGGACTTGGAGCGAGATCACTATCTGCTCATGAGAGTTGGCTGGGATGGCGAAAAGCGCATCAATCATGCTGTATTTCAATTTGATATTAAGGATGGAAAAATCTGGATTCAAGAAAATAATACCGACATTGAGATTGACAAAGACTTGGAAGAAATGGGTATCTCCAAAAAAGAAATCGTGGTTGGTTTTCATCATCCTTTGCTGCGTGAACATTCAGACTATGCCACCGCCTAACTTCTAGAATCTCATTGTGTAACATTGATGAACAGGAGATTGTACAATGGCTAAGCTAACTCAGTATCGCCAAATTATTCAAAAAATTCTGACCGAATATCGAGATTGGGCAGCAGGCTCAAACCAAATTGGCGTACAGGAATGTATTGCTTTTGATGAAGAACGCGATCATTACTTCTTGTTTAGCGTTGGCTGGGATGGCAAACAACGAGATTTTGGGGTGATGGTCTATCTGCGGATAGAAAATGGCAAAATTTGGATCGAAGAAGATTGGACAAAACAAGGCATCGCCAACGACCTCCTGGAGGCCGGAGTGACTCCCGAAGACATCGTTCTCGGCTTTCAGCATCCCAGTAAACGCCCCCTGACCGAATTTGCAGTTGCTTAACCTATGACTCGGTACTCGCCCCCAACTACACAGTTTACGATCGCCCTAAAATAGAACCCATGCTCGATTTGCCTGACGCAACACTTCTCTACGAGACGCTGCACAAACGTGAACGCTGGCCCTACCAAGTTCAACTGAGAGACACCGACGCAGCCGGAGTCTTGTATTTTGCTAACCTGCTGGCCATTTGTCATGGCGCCTATGAAGCTTCCTTAGCGGCCTGGGGGATTGACCTGCGCACCTTCGTCACCAATCCAGCCATTGCCCTACCGATCACCCACACCAGCGCCGAATTCCGGCGGCCGATCTACTGCGGCGATCGCCTCACCATCACCCTCCTCACCCAGCGGCAAACCGAGAGCGAATTCATCATTAACTACGAAATCTATAACGACAGCGCTCAGCTATTGGCCAAAGCCCAGACCGCACATGTAGCGATCGATGTGGCCCAGCGCCGTCGTGTAGACTTACCCGAGCCGATCACGGCTTGGCTGGCTAGCCAGAAGCCCCCGCAAAATTAGCTGGATCTTGATCTCGGCGATGCTGCATGGAAATTGCTGGGCCGGGTTGGTCGCCCACCAAAGCAGCCGTAGATTCCAGTACCGATCGCAGTTGCTGGGCCGCATGGATCGACATATCGCGGGGCACACTGATCCGATCACGCAAATACCGCAAGCCCACATCGGCACCCGCTGGCGGTAAAGAAGCTTTCTCGGTCATCATCGCCGTCAGAGCACAGCGCAGGGCCTCATCGATCGCATGGTCGGCCAGGGGATTCACTCGTACGATATTAGCCCGATGCTTAATTACCCTTTGCAAAGCTTCCTGGCGAGCATTATCTGGCGCTGGGTAGCCCACATCCGGCAGTCCATCCCACGGGCCATTATCGATCTGCGATCGATTCACCTGGGTCTGGGCTTGACCGTTGAAATAGCAGCCGCCCATCTGGGGCGGTAGATCGTGGGCATGGGTATGAAAATCGCTTTGGGTACCCCGGTAGGTGCTGCGCGTTTCCATGGCATTGAACCAAGCGGACATGCCGGGATTTTCGCCACGCAGGGAATAGCCCTTGTAATAGTACAGGCTGGCATTCATCCGCTCTACATAGGGTGTAAAGATGACGTCTGCTGTGCTGAAATCTGCCAAAAAATACGGTCCTGGAGTCCCCGCCAGGGCTTCTTCCACGATCACCACGATCTTTTCAAACTGCTGACGATTCTGCGTATCTTGCTGCTCCGATTGGGCGGGATAACAAAGCCAACTGCACCAAGCCCGAAATAGCAATCGTTCCAATTGGCGCATGGGCAGCACCTGGGGGTCGGTCATGCCCAATCCCAAACTGCCAAAAGTTTGCTCTAGGGCCAGTAAAATATCGTCGCTTTCCGTAATAATCTTGCCATCTAGCTCGATCGCGGGCAGCATGCCCGAGGGCACTTTGCGCTTATACCAAGCCTCTTTCTCGCCGTAACAAAACATCGTGACTTTTTCGATGCGATAGGGAATCTGCTTTTCTTCTAACCACAGCCAGATTTTTTGACAGTAGGGGCACCAGGCGTGATGGTCTCGGTAGAGGGTGACGCGGACGGCATCGGCGCTCTGGTCAAAGAGGCGCAGCCGGGATTGGGCATTGGTGGGGCCATTGATCGGATCGATCTGAAAACTGGTGAGAGCGGCGAGTTCTGGCCAACTGAGCGGAGCGATAGTCATGGCAAAAATGCTAAGGAGTAGCTAATGCCCTCTGGGCAACACCTTAGTGTACCGAATCTGTGCTCTGTCTGGGAGAGAATCACTGCGTGTCTCTCCCACTTGCTTGATCTATCTAGGACAGATCAAGATTGGGTAGCGACGACCACCAACCCGCTTGTAGCGGCCACTGGGGCGGCAACGTGTGCGGCCAGAGCAGCTCAAGATGGGCAGACCACCGGCATAGCGACCGGTGGGGCGACAGCCTGCTTCGGCAGCTGGCGCGAGCAAGGCTAGGTCTAGGGCCAACATGGCTCCCAAACTAACGCCGGTGGCGATCGCCAAGGAGCGGAAAGATTTATTTTTCATAAATATACCTATGTACGTAGGAATGGACGGTTTACCTGTGCTAGAGATTGTATCCTCAGCACGTACCCCGTCGGCTTGGATACAATTCGCCAGCTCTAATTCCGGATAAACCACCATATTGTTTTCCGGCCAAACAGGGTTCGGCCTTCTTGCTGAACACTTTCGATCAATCGCTAGTTAGTTGATGAAGTTTTGTGTATGGCCGGGGCAGTTCTCAACAGGATGTTGGGATAGGAGCTGACGCAGTTCCCTACGGGACGCCTATATCAGAGTCGTCCGTACACCCAGTGTCCGTCTTGGGCAATTTACTGGAATTTTACAATCATGTTGAATGAAATAACAACTATGAAAAAACGCATGGGCTTTGAGATCATGGATGGGCTGAGTTCGATCTATATTTGCTAATGGCCCACAACATAACTTACACCACAAGCAAGGTAAAATACTTCTCGCTATTCAAATTTGATTTTTTTATACCAAACAGGGTAGTCTTCAGTCTGTTTGGAGAAAAACCCATTTTCAATTGTTTCAATCAAAGTAAACTGTTGATCGGAATTGTCATAAATGATGACTAGGTCAGCGAGAGAAATTGCTTTAGCTAAGTTGTTCAGGCTGCGATCATAGCGACGACGAATATCATCAATGGGCACGTTGTGTCCGCCTCTCTGGACTCGTTCCCTTACCCGCCGAATGTTGGTTTCGGGATTATCGATCCCAATGTAAATCAGATTTACTATCCATTCCTTTTCCTTGAGGGATTTCATCAATTTCAAATAGGTATGACCAGAGAGAGTTGTTTCTACGCCAAAGCTGAGTGATTCGTCGATGTATTTCTGGGCGCGAATGATTGCAATTTTTCCGGCTTGCAGAGCGGCTTGGGTGGGATCATTTGGATTGATTTCACGGGCGATCGCATCAGGATCAATAATTGGAATATTGAGGTTTTTACTGATAGTGGATTTTCCTGAACCGTTGGCTCCAGCAATAACATGAATCTCTGGCATAGCTAGTCAGTGACCTCAGCAATCAGTTCTTCGTCTCCATTGGGTAGTGGACGATATTCATATCTTCGTCCGTCAGCATTCTCTCGGATTAACTTACCATTCTTTGAGTAATAAATAGGTTGCCCGATCGCTTTGAGTTCAGCGATCTCTGTTTCCACCTGTTGGTTGACAGCCGATTGCAATTCTAATCCTTTCGTTTGCAAAGATTTGGATTTAGAAGATGCGATACAGAATTCGTACCCCTTAGCTGTAAGTTCATAGCGATTACAATCTGCAGGTTTCATTTTAGCAACGAACTTTTTCTCCAAAAGCTGTGTAATTGCATATTGATAAGTAGTCAACAACTCTGGCTGATCAACAAAGTTAAGGTCGTCAGCAATGATGTGCGTGTGCATATTAGTTTCCAAAACAAGTATAACTTTGTCACTGCTTTCGAAAGCTGCCATTAGTAGCTCTTGAGCTTCTTTGGTGATTTCAGATGGTTTGGATGGCGAAGTCTCCGGAAAATGCTGCCTTTGCTCACGTGGTGGTAAAGTCCGGAGCTTTCCCAACTCGGGTTTGCGATTACGCGGTTGATTTGTTAAGCGACGATATAGAGATTCATAACCATCTTTGCTATGTAATCTGTAATTAGTAGTGCCGCGCAGAGGACTGGGAATGAAATTGATATCTTCTGGATTTAAAGTGATTGGAATGAATTTCGAGTTGTCTCCTTGAGCATCGTAGAGTTCCTGAATGATTACCCCGCCTTCCCAAGTAGCACCTTTACCCTTGCCATAGGCTTCATTACCACGAAAGCGGCGATCGTACTCTTTCGTACAGGCGACCAAAACAAAGTCAGCTTTTTCTACCTGATCTAACATCCATCGTGGCCATCCCGCCGGTGGCGATTCCTCATACTGGTCAATCTCACAATTGATCCCATCCTCAATTAAGCGATTAGCTAAAGCCAGAATCTGATTTTTATAGCCTAGGATATCAACATTATGGCTGTAGCTGATGAAAACGTTTGGAGGATGTGACTCCAGATTTACATCCTGAGTCGTTCTAGGTAAATCGAAGAACGGAGCTGGCGGTGAAGATTGATCGGGGGGAGAGTTGTGGATATGAATTTCTCCGACATATGCTGTCCCCCCTTGTACCACTGTCTGCCAACCCTTGGCATGGTCAGTATTATGCTGAACCGCTTCACCCTCAATTTTATTACCTATGACCTTATCACCAGCTATATAGTCGCCAGCAATCTGCTCAGTAACTTGGGGTAAGACAGTGGATTCTGCTGATGGCTTTAATTTAGCGAGAATTTCAAAGGCAAAAGCGCTGGCATTCCGAGCGGCAATTTCTTGGGAGCCTGCTTTATCTGCTTTGGTTTTTCGATCGATCAAATCCGAAATTCCACGAATGACCATTGCTGACACTTGTTGGTTGGCTCTGGCTGCTTCCAAGAAGCCAAATCCCTCCATTTCTACGGCTACTGCGTCGCTGTGGTTCGATCGAATGAATTTGCATACATCGGACTGGGTGGAGGCGACCACTTTTTCCCCTGCGGCGATCGGTGCGACAAATGCACGGGGGATAGGTTCGGTTGCCGAGATCCGGTGGAGCCAGTCACCTTTTCTGGCTTCAGCTTTGGCTCGCTGTTCCAAGCCATAGGCGGCTAGGCCAATTTCTGGTCTGGGTTTGAAGGCTATTTCTGCTTTGCCCGATTCGTAACCGTAGACTTTGGTGGAAGCGACGACATCGCCGAGGATAACATCTTTAATGCCACCTGCGACGCCGACGAACAGGATAACGCTGGGGCTAAAATGGGCGATCGCTCGTTCTGCCTCTAGGGCTGCCCCTGAATTTCCTGCCCCAATTTCAACGATGCCAATGTCCCAAGTATGGCTAGCAACTGCGAACTGTCCCCGTTCGTAGATGGTGCCATTGGCATGGATCTCTTCTTGCAGGTGGGTGAGGTGGGCACGAACGGCGAGGTACTCGACGGGTAATGCGGTTAAGATCACGGCGCAGGGCATGGGCGCAGAGGGAGTTGAAAAAAACTACCTTCTTAATGTAGCAACTCTGACAGATCTCGGCAACTGTAAGACACTTTTCCTATAGCCACTGGCAATCTAAATATTTTATTCTTGCTCGCTCACAAGACTGAGTTCCTTTCGCTCGATTTCTGCAATTTCTAAATTTCTCACCAACTCTTGGAGCTCTTCTTGCTCTACCAGCATAAATTCTTTATCGAAAACTTCCGATGCTTTCTTTGCATGATCTCGTGCATCAGATATATACTGAAGTAGTTGTTCATTTAATAAATTGTGTTCTTTTTCCTGCTGATACTTCTCGTAAAAGAATCGTCCATAACTAGCCTGATAAAGAGCTATTCTACGACTTTCTCTCGCCTGAGTGGCCGAGTCAAAGCCAGCCGTTAGCAATATCTCTGCCTCTTCCAAATTTCCTTCTTTAATGAATATCTCTGCCAACATGTTCTTGGCATAGTTCCGGAATCTTTGCCAGCCGAATTCCCTACTGATTGTAAGTGCCTGATAAAATGCATCCTTTGCTAAATCTAGTTTGTTGTCTAAGTAAAGAACTTCGCCTCGATAATAGAGGTTGCGGATTTGATAACGTTTCTGTTCTCGTTCTTTACCTGGTAAACAATGCCGTAGCAAATCTCTTTCCTCATCAAGATAACGATGTGCTGTTTCAAAATCTTTTTTTACTTGGGCTAACACTGCTCTGTGGTTAGCTACCGTCGCAAAAACAAATTTATCGACTTCAATATTACAAAACCCGTAAGCCTTCTCCAGATACTCTTCTGCATCTTGATAGTGCTCTGTCCCCATCAAGGTTAAAGTAAAGCCTTTTTCCGATAGAGCTTTGATTTTTACTTCCGCACTGCCATAGTTCTTGCCTAAAATTGCCCACCAGTAACGACGGTCTTGCCAATATCCACTCAAGTCCGCATAGTTATCAATATTTTGCCACATATCAAGCAGCTCTGGCCATCTGGCCTTTTCCACACACCAATGTAGAACTGATTCAATATTTTCCCATTCAGGATCTAAATGATCATATTTAGCTCTCCATCCTTCCCAATCTAATCCACCATATTGTTTCACAAATTCTAAATACCATTCATACCAGCGTTCTCTTGCTGATGACTTGAATTGTTCATTGGCATCTAATTCGTGTATTACAAACTCAAGTGTGATTGGTAATATATCATATTTGTAACCAAATTCATCTTGCTGTTCTGTGATCAAAGAAAGTCGCTTGAGCTTTACTATTCCCTCCGCAGCGGATTTTCCATTCTGTAGGCCAGCAACTCTAATCAAAGCTTGTTTGTATGAAAGCTTATCGAAAAATGCCATTGCCAGTAGTAATTGATAGGCTGGAGTATTTCTAACACCCTCTATAGAGGTTTCAAAACAGAACCTCCCTAGTTCTTCGATGGATGGCGTTATCGTTGGGTCTACGATGTCATCAGGGTCATAACCATCCGCTAATTGACCAACTACGTAAATCAAGGCAATTGGGATTCCTTGGAAGCGGTCATATACCTGTCCTCGCCATTTTTTATAGTTGACTATATAACGAGAGGGCTTGATCCCCTTGCTTTTGATTTGGGCATTAAGAAAAGCGCTGCTTTCCGCTCGTGTTAGGTTGTCAATCAGAACATTTTCAAAGCTCGGATATTGAGAGTCACGAGTAGTTATAAGAACTTGAGTTGTGTCTGGGACATTATTTAAAAACAATAAAATTTTATTTTGTTCGTCGTCCGAAAGAGTCTCCATGTTATCCACGATCAACAACGTTGATTGCTTTGATAGCACATCTCTTACCTTTTGGTGCTGCTCTGTTGGCAGCACTTGGGTGATGGTTGGCTCATCCAATACATCAGCAATCAATCGGAATATGTCTGTTAATTGCGATTCTTTTTCGGGGCGATCAATGATTCGATTGTTTATGAATTCCGTTGATTTAGAGGAAGTGAAAATAATCGCATGAAAAATAGGGATGCTTCCATTGCTATTACCCCCATTTTTTTTTGCATTCCAACATCGAGATGCTACTTCCACGGCCAAGGCTGTTTTCCCAACTCCACCAATACCGCTGATTACTGTTATGTGCTGACGGTATTGAGGTGAGATTCGTTCTAGTATTTTCGTGATTTCATCTCGTCTTCCAATGAAATCTACATAGCTTTTGCGGGGCAAATTACAAAGCTCTTTTGGTTGTTCGGATTCATAATTGTTTGAACTTTCTGTAGATTTATTGCTTGGAGCTTCATATGGAATTGATGAATTGTGATTACCTAGCGAAAGTTCTTTGAGTTTACCTAATGGAGGCTCCGAAGCTTCCGGCTGATTTCTAAGATGATAATATAGTGAATTATAGCCACTATCGGTATCTACTTGGTAACAATTGGTGCTGCCAAGAGGACTAGGGATAAATACAGAGTCGCGTGAATTTAGAGTGATCGGAATAAATTTAGAGTTGTTATTTTGAGCATCATATAGCTCTTGGATAATAACACCACCTTCCCATGTGCTACCTTTGCCTTGGCCAGAAGTTTCATTTCCACGAAAACGTCGGTCATACTCTTCGCTACATGCGACCAAAACAAAGTCAGCCCACTCTAATTGATTGAGTACCCATCGAGGCCATCCTTCGGGAGGTACTAGTATGTATTGGTCTATTTTGGTTCGAATCCCATCGCCGATCAATCGATCTGCCAAAGCTCGAATCTGACCTTTATAGCTTGGAATATCGACATTATGGCTATAGCTAATGAAAACTTTTGGTGATTCGGTCTGGATAGGCTCGGTCATTGTTGGAAGAAATAGAGAAGATCGAAAATAGGGGTACCATTTTAAGCCGGGACACATTGAAAGCCCTCACCCCAGCCCTCTCCCAAGTTTGGGAGAGGGAGCAAGAGACTCCGCTTTTGGCTCCGGCTCCCCTTCTCCCAAACTTGGGAGAAGGGGTTGGGGGATGAGGGCT
>JANMHS010000101.1:0-4789 GCA_031375385.1 Synechococcales cyanobacterium OTE_70_metabat_200
TGGAGTTGGTGAGTGATGAGGGTGGGGTGCCGCTGTTTTTGGATCTTTATCAACAGCACCGCAACATTGCTTTATTCGCCACCACGCGGGCCGGTAAATCGGTGATGGTTTCCGGGATGCTAGTGCCAGCGATGGCCCAGGGGATTCCGGTGATCATTATGGACTTTCCGCCTTCGGATGCGGCTTCGACTTTTAAGGATTTTACGAACTACGTGGGTGGGGCGTACTTCGATATTGGGAAGGAGTCCAATAATTTGTTCGAGATTCCGGATCTGTCGGCTTTTGGGGAGCGGGAGCGGCAGGAACGGCTGGTGGATTATAAGGAGTTTTTGGCGACGGCGCTGATGATGATGGTGTTTGGGTCTGGGGAGGCTCAGACGACGGCGGATCGGATGCTGAAGCAGGCGATCAGGTCGGTGTTGGTACCGGCGTTCGGCTTCGCCGTCCAGAATGGACTCGATCGGTTTTTTGAGCTGGCGGATATTTTGGGGCGTTACGATGCAGCGCGGCGGGCGGTGCGGGGTTCGGAGGACTGGGAAAATACGCCGACTTTGGTGACGTTTCTGGCGTTTTTCGAGGCCCATGGTTTGGAGGATCTGCCGTTGCAGGTGTTGAATGACACGAATACGGAGTTGGCGATCAATCAGATTAAGCGGCAGTTGCAGTTTTGGATTAGTTCGCGGGTGGGGAAGGCGATCGCACTAGCCTGAGAGCCTGAGAGACAGCCAACATCGCCCGGCCTTCGACTTTTGATACGGACAAGTAGTTGTTGGATGAGGGGTGAACGCAGGCGTTTGTGCATTACTACAGTCGGCCTATTCAGATGCCGGTGGTGATGGAACCGATCGTCAAAGGCGCAAGCGAAGCGATCGAGGTGGTGCCGGATGAGCTGGAGGAGTGTGAAGAGCCACCGGTTGATGAGGCTGGTGCCGAACTAATTCTGTGAGAACTAGACCTGTCGGCTAATCAGCTCCATTGAGTTAGGAGAGATGCTTCCTATATAGTTAATGGGTACTAGCACAGATGGGTTAGTAGATCCTATACTAAATGCATGGTGAATCATTTCAAAAAAAACTGAGAATCCTGTACCTTGAATGAGGTTAGGTTTCTTGGTGAGTTCATAAACACTAAGCAAGGAATTAATTATGAAGAACCTGCTCCTTCGATCGTCTTTGGTCTGCTTGTCAACACTGGTTGTTGGCCTACTAAGCGTATCCTGTTCTGGAAGTAGCGCCAATTCTAGAACTATAGAGACGGGGAGTTCCAAGAAAATGAAGTTTGATTTTGAGGCCCATGACGTTAAGCGGCCTGAGCTTGTGCAGGCAAAGCTAGATAAGCTTTTTTCAGCAGGGAGCAGTTTAGAGGATTTTCGCGGCACGATGGAACAGTCCGGTGCAAAATGCCATGCTTCTAACACTGCAACTGAAGGAAACATCGTGTACTGTCAGCGAAGAGTTGAGACCAGCCAATTTGTGAAATCTCAGTGGACTGTTCTGGTCAAAGTAGTGGAAAAAGACAAGATTAGTGGTTTGAAGGTCACTGCTGGATTCATCGGGGTGTAGAACCTGCCCGATATTTTAGTTGCACCCCCTGTAGCCCGTCAAATTTGGTTATCGAATGATATATGGCCAAGTGATTATTAAGCCTCAATTCTATTCGGCAAGATATTTTGAAGGTGGTTATGCACAAGTTCAAATAGCTAATAAAAAGAGGAATGAATTTAGGCATTTCCATCAGTATGATATATTTGATGGAGATACTTTGGCAACCATCGATCGCACATGCAAAGCCGGGGTTCGATCTCGGAGTGGTCGGTGATTACTCAGGTGAACTCAAAACAAAAAAGTAGTGATATGTCTTCAGTGTCCCTGGGCTATTCCAAAAATTTAAAAGTTTGAAAGTTGAAACTGGGATATAGTACCATACAAATCAGGGGAGACGACCATTCATGTAAAATAGGATACATTATGGCGATTTCCGCCATGGGCACAATGAGGTGTCCAAGATACTTTTACATTAGTGTTGGGTGCAAGCCCAGTAGAACTCTCTCAGACTATGGATATGTGGGGACTAAAATAAACAAATAAGATTGCTGTCGTGGGTACATCAAGTAAAGCCCAGATCCTCAACAGAAACAGCAATACGTGCTTTGTACAGGCTTTGCCAAAGATCAAAAAATGAAAATCCTTCTCTACTTGCTCAGCCTAGTTGCAGCCATCACTGCCACCGCCACCATCGTCGCCCCCGCTCGCGCAGACGGCCCCTTGCCCGACTTTGAAGCACCCGGTTGGCTAGAACCCTACAAAAAGCAACTCTGGAATCCAGGTGGATTGGCTACCCTCACATTTCTTGCCATCACTGGCGGAATTTTGCTCAGTGGAGACCGCAAGCCGAAAAAAGGGATCATGGCCAATGCCCACTGGGCGGGGAAGACAGAAAAACTCGCTGCCCACAAAGTAGCCATCAAACAGATCAACGAGCGTAAGCGCGATGGGATGACCACTTGGATCAATACCCCGATCATCACACCGCTCAGTAAACCGATCGAGAAAAAAGGCAAAGTTGTCAAACGCTACAACATCAACCCTCAAAAACACACTGTCTTCATCCCCGATGGCCAGCGGGGCACCGCCGTCTGCGGCGCACCGGGCAGTGGCAAAACCTTCTCGGTGATCGACCCGATGATTCGATCGGTCATTGACCAAGGCTTCCCGATCTGCCTCTACGACTTTAAATTCCCCGGCGGCCAAGCCGAAATACATGCCGCCTACGCCCGCAACAAAGGCTACGACGTGCGTATTTTCGCTCCCGGCTTTGAAGGCAGCGAATCCTGTAACATTTTAGACTTTTTAAAATCCCCAGACGATGCCGAAACAGCGGGCCAAATTGCTAAGGTTCTGAATGCCAACTTTAGTCTTAATGGCGGTAAAGGATCGGAAGATCCCTTCTTCCAACTCTCCGGCGACCAACTGATCAAGGCCACCCTGCAATTGGCCAAACTCAGCGAATACCCAGACCTGCTCACCTGCCAAAAGATTCTGGCCCTGGATCCATCGGAATTGATCGATCGAGTCAAGGCCTCCAATATCAGCCCCTGGGTCAGAACGAGCTGGGACCAATTCATGTCCATGCGCGAATCGGAGAAAACCGCCGCCAGCGTCGCCGCAATTTCTTCCCTGATGTTCACCAATTTTGTCTCGCCTGATATTCTGCCTTGCCTCTGCGGTGAATCTACCATTCCCCTGGATCTGGAAGGCAAACAAATGATCATTTTTGGGATGGACCAAAGCCGCCGGGATATTGTTGGCCCAATTTTGGCTACGGTGCTCCATATGATCGTCACTCGCAATATCGCCAAGCAGCGCATCGACCCTCTAGCGGTGTTTTTAGATGAGCTGCCCACTCTCTCTTTACCGAAGTTGGTGAACTGGCTGAACGAGAGTAGGTCTGCGGGATTCTGTGGTGTATTAGGCTACCAAAATATGACTCAGTTGGAAAAAGCCTATGATAAAGAAACAGCCAGAGCCATTATGTCCGGCTGCAACACCAAGTTCATCTTCAATCCCGGCGAATATGAATCGGCCAAGTATTTCTCAGATTACCTAGGGGATGAGGAGGTGCATTATCGGCAAAGGAGTCGATCGAGTAGCAAAGATGGCGGCAGCCGAAGTACTTCGGATCAAGACAAAACTAAAAAGATATTTTCCCCCGAAGAGATCCTTAAGCTACCCCCAGGCAGCTGTCTCTTCATCAACCCGGCCTACTCCAACGGTGATGAGGCCAGCATTCCCCTGAAAATGAAGGTGCATGTGGGCGATGGTGAAATGCAGCGGCGGGCCTTTGGTGAAAAGCACTTTGGCTTATTGATCGATCAATTGAAGGCCAAGATGGAAATCACCACTGTGGATGCCAGCGACATTCAACGACGGATCGATGCCCTGGGTGAATTTATTCCCTCAGAAGAACAAAAAGAGCAGAAGAGAAGCATAGAATTAAAAAAAATCCTAGCTAACATGAGGAGAAAAGAGCAACAAGAACCGGTGAGCCAAATTGATTGATGTCATCTGAAGCCTGCATGATTTCTTTGTCACAAGACAAAAAATATTATCTGTTCAGAATGTAGTCTCTGCAATCTTTACTGGACAGAGTATCTAGGATAAGCAGATAGTTGAATAATTTACAATGAATTTTGGCAATTCGGCACCATTTTATATTTTTAGTGATATGATGTTAAATGTAAATCTCGTAGGTTTCCTGGGTGCAATTCACTACTTTGATTGTGCCAGGCAAGTACCTATGCTTCTCCGAATCATACACAACAGGTGAACATCATGGCAGATAGTGGAACATTTACTGTAGGACCGGCCAGCGTAACAGTAGATAACATTGGTGATAGAATACAAAATACTATTTGGAACGAGTCTACGGCTTTCCGGAATATGCCTCAGTCTGCAAAAGATGAAGCCAAAGTTTACAAAGCTGAGTTATCAACTGCTATTCAGAGCAAAGACCCCGCAGCCGCTAAAAAAGCATTGGGTAAACTAGCTACGCTTTATGATGAACAAAGCAAGTTAGCAGGAGGAAACGGTACAGAACAAGGGCGTGGTCTGAAACAGTTGGCTGACAATTGCCGAACAATATCTAAAGTACTCATGGTTCGCGCAAAATATAAGGAGATTGAAGAATTACCCGGTGAGAGCAAGATAGACTGTATCAGAGTGGCCCAGTAACTGCAAAATACGATGTTGCAAATCCGACAAAGGAGAAAGAAAGCGTTGGATAACGCCAT
>JANMHS010000118.1:0-37995 GCA_031375385.1 Synechococcales cyanobacterium OTE_70_metabat_200
CCATATTCACGATCACCCTTTGAGGCTCTTAATGGTTTTCAGTATCATGATCATTGGCTAAGAAACTTGCTAATAGCGTCATCCCTCAATGGGAGGCTCACAGGTAGATCTGTTTCACTCAAACTAGAGGAGAACTAGGAAGATTCGAGGAGTATTCTGGCAGAATGGTTTCGGCGAAGATTTGATCTTCTTGAGCGAACTCGGCTTTCAATGCTGCTGCATCAATATCAGAGATTTGATCCCATTGCTGGAATCGAGCTGATCTGTTGGTGGTTTTGGTGTCACTGTGAGCCATAGACGAATCGTTGGGATGGTTGTGGTTGGAGAGTTTGGTATCTAGCTCTCGGCGTTCTTCTGCTGTCAGGGTTTGGATGATTTGGGCTAAGGAGTCTACTAGTTTCGCATTCATTATGTCTTTGCTTGGTGCTAACTTACTCTGTGTACTTATGGTAGTCGATCAATCTGTGTCATTGGCAATGGGCTGTTTGGAAAATCGTTGTGAATTTTTGTTGCGGAAGTTGCAGGCTGCTGGCAGTGAGGTAGGGGATCTATTAGGATGGAGAGGATGAATTTTGGTTGACCTCTGAAGTCCTAATGAATTACGATGAACTTCATACTACTGCTCAGGTTTCGTTTGGGGTACAATTTAGTTCGACGGTGTAACTCATCATGGAGGGAATCATGGATGTTATGGTGGAAAACTTAAGTATAAAGCTACTGGAGTGGAAGCCGGAACTGGCTGATCGAGTACGTCAAACTGTTTTGGAAATCATTGAAATGGCAGACCAAGATGGACTAGATATTCTTTCCTCACGTATTGTTGAACAAGATGTATTAGATTTATTAGATGAACTTACAACCCGGTGAAGTTTGGTTGGCTGATCTTGGTCTAGCGGCGAAGACTCGTCCTGTTGTGATTGTGTCTCGTTATGATGCTGAGCCACCGAGGGCTTTGGCTATTTATGTGCCGTTGACAAGTCAGAATCGAGGAAGTCTATATGAAGTCGTGCTACCAAGGCTGCGGTTTCTGACTCAGGATTCGGTGGCTAATGTGCAGGGGATTGGCTCTATTCCAACAGTAAGATTAGAGCGCAAGCTAGGGAAAGTACCTGATGAGGTGATGCTAAAAATAAAGCAGGCCATATTGTTTGCTTTAGATTTGGAGCCTGATGTTAAGGAAGTTGATGAATGTTTGTAAGCAACAATATGAACTTTTGTTGCAGATGTTGCAGGCTGCTGGCGGCGAGGTAGGGAATCTATTAGGATGGAGAGGTTGAATTTTGAGTGACCTCTGAGTCCTATGAATTACGATAATCTTCATACTACTGCTGAAATTTTGGAGGCTTTTCAGGGATGCGGGGGAAGAGATTGATTTGTTTGAGGCTTTGGCTTGGCAAGATGAGCCGCCGATCAATGCTTTTGAGGTGATAATAGATCAAATTAAGCTAGAGCCAGTCTTGGCATTGGCTATTCAATCTGTTGGATGGGTAAAAAATCCAGGGATTTTAGAGAACTCAAGGTAAATCAAGTAGCTGGAAAGTATGAGGCTCTCCATAGGAATAAATATAGCGGTTTCATCTCGACCGAAGTTTTTCTGTACTGATACGGCGTTGTTGTATGAATTAAGTCTTGCTGAGTAAAAGTCTTAAGGAGAAATTATTCATGCAACAACACCATAAGGCACATGAAAATCAGGGCTTGATTATCTCCCCCCTCACTAATCGAAACACATCTTCCACCACTTTGTCACGGGTTTGAACAACGCTTAGTGAATGACATTGTGAAGATGTAGCCCAAGCTTCAAAGCTGTCAAAATACTTAATTATTTGAGTTACATGATCAGATAAATGCCCATTAAACCTAATTTGTTCATTGGGTCTTTCCGGTATGTCTTCTTCATGAAGTCCTTTGGCGAACTCACGTATTTCATCCCAAGATATTTCATCCCAAGATATTTCGTGTTGAACATTTTCAGGATCTTCAAATTGTGTGTTCTTAAGATCTTGAGACTTGCATTTTACAATCAAAAGACAAACACCTATAAATAATTTACTAAAGATAGATGTCTTGCTAATTCTATGAGGATAAAAGCCCCTGATGTATCTATCATTGTTTTTATCTATTTTTGTTAGTAGATCAATCTCAACTTTTTTCTCAATAGATTGATCATCTTCATCTTTAACGTTTTCTTTGAAAATCTCTTTAATAACATAAATTTCACTTTTCTTGTCCTCTTTATCTTCCTTTGTGCAGAATGCACCGTCGCGAGAAGTAGACCATGCGATAACAAATTTTCTCATCGCACTAAGTATGTTGCTGAAAATACCAGCGTTTTCAAAAACACTTGAATTGTCATTGTTCGATTCACACAATTCAATCATACCATTTGTAAACATTATGTTGCTGGAATCTGTCCCAAAAAATATTGGCCTCTTGATTATGTCATCAGGTTCTAAATTTGCCTCAATAGTTTTAAAGAAATCTAGATTCAAATCCAAAATATCATCAGTCTCATCATTTTCCATCTTTTGACTTGGGTCTATCTCTCGAATGAAAGGGATACCATCAATTTCTATGTTTTTTCCAAATCTATCTTTATCTTTGATGCCAGCATTTCTCTTGATTTCAGAATAGCACTTTATGCCTGTTTTCTCGTAGCAAATAATTGCATGTTTTAATAATCTTTCTGCCCATCTTATACAATTCTCTTTTGAGAATCCATCCTTCTCTTGCGGCTCTCGCTTGAAGTCCCAAGTAAAACCAATGATTAAATACACCCATGCCTCAAAGCATGATTGTGAAAAGTATAAACCAGCATTTCCGTCCCTGGCTGAATAGATTCGAGCTTTCTCAGCTTCAACAAGAGGTGCTTTTGTTTTAGCCCAAATCGCGCTATCTTTACTGCTTGCATAAGATGGAAAATACAAGAGAATTCTCGCTTTCACTAAGGATATCTTTGAGTAAATCTCAAAGAAAGGATGAGTATTACTATGGGGAAGTTCACCTAGAAGCTCACATTCTCTAAGTCTTCTTTTCAATGAATCTTCGGCAAGTTTTAGATATCTCTCTGATTCAGAGATAGCTTTCTGTCGATCTGAATTATCATTACTAGCACTTTCCAGATCGGACAAGAAATGATACTGAGCATGACAAACGCAAAACCGTGCGAGCATCAAAGCGCTCAAGTGTTGACCATGACTATCTAAGATACTCAAGTATTTTTTAACGTCAACAGTCCTCCCTTCTTTTAGCAAAGCTTCAGCAATCTTCAAATGTGCATCATAGGCTACAGAACTCCAGCTTTTACCATCCTCAACATTCATGAATAATTGACTTCCATCGTCCTTCTTGTTTCTGTATTTGTATTCGGCTTTGCCATCTGGAATACTCGTCATGAAGATATCAGAACTGATTTTCGCCTTCATTACTCCTAGTGAAAAAGGATAGTACTGAAGTAGGCTTTTTGCTTCACATAAGCTATTGTATTCTTTTACACGAGTGTAAAGCTGCTCGAGATATTCATTTGATGTGATATTCTTTTCTTTCAGGAGATGTTTTATCGCTCTTAATCTTGCTATGAAAGCCGCTTTCATGGACACCTCGAAAACATCAAATCCGCAGTACTCCCCATAATGAGAAACAGGTAGTTGGCCAATCTCCTCCAAAGTCTTGCCATTGTCTACAGCTGCCTTGATGTCATCTTTCTTGTATAATTGAACAATGCAATGAGACGAAACCGCACTGTTTTGATTTCCTCCAGTAATTGTATCATTGGAGAATTGCTGCCTAGTAACAGGAAAGTATTCTTGAAGACAAGGAATATCCCACATCAGAATCCTATCCATTGCAATCATTGCATGAGAAATTGGACTTCCAATACCTGTTATCTCCTCAAAGAAATCGATTTTCCTTTCACCTGGATTTTTTTTGTCGCGAATGCGGAAATGGAGTGATACCTTGTATGTGTACTGCCTCTGCAATCCAGTCACTTCATTTTTGTTGTTGCTCAAAAGAGCAGGATTTATCAAACCTATTTTATTTTTGTTCTCATCATAGACGGATAATGGCAATGGCCTCATTTTCTCTATCTCGAAGAATTTTATCATGACAGGTAATTCACTGGTCATGCCCTCATTCTCTATAATACATTTGGTCAAACGCCGGACAAACATTTTACTGCTCATTGACACAATTTGCCGTCTGTTGTCAAACCTGCGTGATATGCTATTGAGTTGCTCTGCTCCAGATTGAAATTCTATCCTATAGATCTCTCCAAGTATTCTCTCTCTTAATTCATTAGATAACTTGCTGTTTAATGCTCCATCCGTAAATTCTGAAATATGCTTGTCTATTATAGATTCTATAGTTACTTCGCCTTCCCCTTCTTTTTTGTCTTGATAAAAACTGTCTGGATGATGCATTGTTTTACTAGCTAGAAACTGCTCATAAATTCTTACGAATTCTTCATACCTGAACTTGTATGATGGATTGAGAATATCCTCATGTATTTTCCTGATTAATCCTTCTCCATCACGCACAGGTATATTAAGTAGATTGCGCTCCTCAAATGATAGCTCTGAGAACATTTGCATTGCTTTGGCTTTGACGGAATGAGTGACTTTTGATAAGTGATTTTTATGTTCTTGACTAGCTTTGGTATTCCAATAAGATTCTAGTGAAGACAAAATAAATACTAGCTTAGCTATGCTAAGGCCTGGCCAAGACCATCTTTCATTGTTTGGATATAGGTTGTCCCCGTACACGCAACGCAAAACTCGTCTCACATAGATGCGATTAACCCCCACCGTATTTTTTTTGTCTAGACAACTCCATTGGCTAGCAACTAAGCTCTCATTAGGCAATCTGTTTTTATCTATTTCCTTATTCTTTTCCTTTTCCTTGGCGGCAACGGCAAGAAGTTTACTAACAGTATCGTCAGCTTCTAAGCCTAAATCGGTGAACGACAAAAGGTACTTATATACTGTTCTTTCCCTCTGATGGTCTGCTGTGTCATTCTTGTTTGTTTTATCTTGACTCATTTGTGGACTTCTCCAGAACAGATTATTCGTACAACTTGTTACTCTTGATTTAGTTTAACATTGATTGAGATGAACAAATTGTTTTGATCGCATCTGTTTTTTCTGCCCAGAGATGTACAACTAGTTTATGTCTGTGCTGGAAAGACATTTTGGCCTGATTGACTGACAAAAGTCTGTAGCCCTCTCTTAGAGGGAAGTTGAGAGTATGCATTTTAGGCTACTCAAACTTGCGTACTAGTTTCAGATCCTATGCCTTCGTAAGCACTTTCAGGCTGATGCCCTAGAACGCTGAAGTCAGAAATCCAAGAAAAGCTTCAGATGCACTCTGGGAAATAGATTGAGACTTTTGTCAGTCCATGAGCATTTTGGCTCAGCTGTTCAAGAGGTCATCAACCAAGGTTTTAACCTCATTTGGAAAAGCCAGAAAGAGGCTCGCAGAGCCGCCATATGCTTGAACATCTAGTAAGAGCATGTTTGAAAAGTTCCTGGAAAGCTTTGCCTGGCGACAGATCTAGCCAAAAAGCATCAAATCCTCCTAGATTAAGCCCACAAAGGATCTGAGCTGACTTTTCAAACACTCTCTAAGACGTAAGCTTGTCGTCAATTAATAAATTTGCACTATTTCTTAAGGAGTAAAAAAACAAATTTTCATAGTATTTTCGGACTATTCTTATGAAGATTCCCTCATATCATCTTTTCGAGAAGAATCAAAGAAGTGCCAGAACGTCCAAGAATGAGTTACTCCACAGTACAACTTACTTCGAAGGAGTATTGAGAGTTTTATACTGAATGGGTGTACAAAGCGTTAAAAAATTAGCTTTCACTATGGCGGCAATAAAATACAATTCGTAGTAGTATATTAACTTGATTTGTACAACTTGTGCGATTTTATTTTGTCCAGGATCGCCAAATTCTTTGGAAGAACCAATATAATAAGGAGAACCACCAAATAAGACGCCGGTGATCTAAGTACAGACGTTCTTTTTTTGGTGGATCCACTACCCAAGAGGCGAATCTCATGGACCCTTCCATCATAGTGCTTTTTCTGATTTTGGCGAAAACTGTTATTGAGATCTTTTTGGTCTTTCATAAGTAGCCAAAATGCCAACAAAAGTAGGCATGGTCTGCAAAGGCTATGTCTATTTTATTTGAGCGAAAGTAAACCCTGGGGCAAACCTGTATGCTATTCTGACGTTGAATCTGACCTTACTTCGAAAAGTGTAGATAATTCCCTTAAGTTCAGCTCAGTAATTCTTCTTAAGGGTTTCAGGATTGCGACTAACTGCCGCATAAGTCTTGAGAGTTGTTCGTTGAAGACTAACAGCTAGGATAGGTAAGGAATGACATGAGGTTATAGGAGGTTTCATGATCAAACAATTTTGCTGTCTATTGGTGCTTTGTAGCTGTCTATGGTGGCCAGTGCCATCCGTTGCCTTGGCCCAAGCTAGTGCAGTGATTGCCGCCGAGCAAACCACGATCGTCGGTACCATCAAGGCCACTGGGGTGGAAGGTGGCTGCTACCAGCTCCAAGGGGATGATGGCCAGCGCTACGAGCTAATCGGCAAATTCCCCAAGCGTGATGGCTTCCGGGTTCAGGTCAAAGGGACTTTAGCCCAGGATGTGATGACGATCTGCCAAGTAGGACAACCATTGCGAGTAAAATCGTGGCGTCCGGTTAAATAATAGTAGTGATCCATGCCGCTAGATAGTAGGGCGATCGAACAACAGGCCAAAGCGATCGGCTTCCACCTAGTGGGAGTAGCCGCTGTGGATAGTAGCGCGATCGAACTCACCGCCCAGCGCCTAGGGGCTTGGTTGGCGGCTGGCTACCATGGGGAAATGGGCTGGATGGAAAATCCCCGCCGCCGGGATCCCAGAGCTGTGCTGCCCGCAGTGCGATCGATTATCGCCCTAGCCCTCAACTACTACCAGCCAGAACAGCGCCAGCCAGGAGCAGCCAAGATTTCTCGCTATGCCTGGGGTCGCGACTATCACAAGGTCTGTACCCAAAAGCTGAAGGAGCTAGCCCGCTGGATCGAATCCGTGGAGCCCCAGGCCCAGGTTAAGTTCTATACGGATACGGGCCCGGTCGGCGACAAGGTTTGGGCTGAGGCCGCTGGCCTGGGCTGGATCGGTAAAAATGGTAACCTGATTACTCGTCAGTATGGTTCCTGGGTGTTTTTAGGGGAGATTCTGACGGACTTGGAACTGGAGCCAAATCGCCCCCATTCTCAGCATTGTGGAACTTGTACCCGATGTATTACGGCCTGTCCGACGGCGGCGATCGTTGCTCCCTCCGTAGTGGATGCCCGCAAATGCATTGCCTACCATACGATCGAAAACCGATCCCTAGAATTACCAGCGGAGATTGCTGCCAATTTGCAGGGCTGGGTGGCCGGTTGCGATATCTGTCAGGATGTTTGTCCTTGGAACGATCGCTTCGCCCAGCCCACCGATGTGTTACAGTTCGCTACGGATCGCTGGCGCACCAGTGTTTCTCTGGAGGAGTTGTCAGATTTGACCCCGGAAGAATGGCAGCTACGTTTTACGGGCTCTGCCCTGAAGCGGATTAAACCCCCAATGTTTCGTCGCAATGCCCGTGCGAATCTAAATAGCCGCCATGAGTAAGACAATTATTTTCGATTTTGATGGCACTCTGGCTGATTCTTTGGCTGTACTGGTACAAATTACCAACGAGCTAGCACCGGAATTTGGCATTGATCCGATCTCCCCAGAACAAGTTGCGGCCCTGCGGGGACTCAATTCCCAAGAAATTATCAAGATGTCTGGCGTTTCACTCTGGCAAATTCCTTTTTTGCTCCGGCGCTATCAGGTTAGATTTCACCAGCGGGCGGCGCGAGTATTGTTGTTTCCAGAGATTGAGCAGATGTTGCACGAGCTAAAGTTTTCTGGCTACAAGCTGGGAATTGTTAGCTCCAATTCCGTGGAAAATATTGATGTGGTGTTGCGCCACTATCAGATCGATCAACTGTTTAGCTTTATCAAATCTTGCTCGGTATTTGGCAAGGGGCGGGCCATTCGATCGATCATGCGCGCTAACTATGCAGTAGCTCATGAAACGGTATATGTGGGTGATGAGGTGCGGGATATTGAAGCAGCCCGTCGGAGTAAGGTGGTCTCGATCGCTGTGACCTGGGGCTTTAATGCGGCGGAGCTACTTCTCACTAAGCAACCGGACTTTTTGGTGAATTCTCCCCATGAGATTGTGAAGCTCCTGCAAGGGGGCGGGAGGAGTTAAAGTAGAAACAGCACAAAACTCGATTTCCCCCTTCCTGACTTTATGGATACCATGGATACCAAAGCGTTCAAGCGATCGCTGAACCATTCGGAAAATTACCACCGCAAGGGCTTTGGTCACCAGGCGGAAGTCAATGTGGCGCTAGAATCGGAGTACCAAAGCGCTCTGATCCAAAAAATTCGGGACAATGGCTATACCTTGACCCAGGGGAATGTCACGATCCAGCTAGCGGAATCCTTCGGGTTCTGTTGGGGGGTGGAACGGGCGGTGGCCATGGCTTACGAGACGCGCCAGCACTTTCCCGAGCAACGCCTCTGGATTACTAACGAAATCATTCACAATCCTTCGGTGAACCAGCGGCTGCGGGAGATGGAGGTGGGTTTTATTGAGGTGGAAGCTGGCCAGAAGAATTTTGGGGTGGTGGGCGATCGGGATGTGGTGATTCTGCCTGCTTTTGGGGCGAGTGTTCAGGAAATGCAGTTGCTGAATGATAAGGGCTGCACGATCGTGGATACTACCTGTCCTTGGGTCTCGAAGGTCTGGAATACGGTGGAGAAGCATAAGAAAAATGATCACACCTCGATCGTCCACGGCCAGTACAAGCATGAAGAAACCGTAGCAACTATTTCTTTTGCCAATAAGTACCTAGTGGTGCTGAATTTGGCGGAGGCCCAGTATGTGTGCGATTACATTCTGCGGGGCGGCGATTCTCCAGAGGAGAGGCTTCGCCAACGGGCGGAGTTTCTGGCGAAGTTCTCTCAGGCTTGCTCTGCTGGCTTTGATCCGGATCTGGATCTTGATCGGGTGGGGGTCGCTAACCAAACGACGATGCTGAAGACGGAGACGGAGACGATCGGGAAGCTTTTTGAGCTAACTATGATGAAGAAGTTTGGCCCCACGGAGTTAAATGAGCATTTCCTGAGCTTCAATACGATCTGCGATGCGACTCAGGAGCGCCAGGATGCGATGTTCAATTTGGTGGAACAGCAGCTGGATTTGATGATGGTGATTGGTGGTTTCAATTCTTCCAATACAACCCATTTGCAGGAGATTTCGATCGAGCGGCAGATTCCTTCTTACCACATTGATAGTGCTGAGCGGATTTTGGGGGACTACCGTTTGGAGCATAAGCCGTTGGGCGCGGATTTGATGATTGCCGATCGCTGGTTGCCGGAGGGGCCGATCGTGGTGGGGATTACTTCTGGGGCTTCTACGCCGGATAAGGTGGTGGAGGAAGTGATCGAGAAGATCTTTGCGGCTAAGGGGTAGCCAGGTCAGCCTGATGCAAGAAGATTTCATGACCGATGAGGCAGCAGGACTTTATTAAACTGATTTATCAAAGTTCTCTTTGCAATACGTGGCAACTATTTATCCAGATGATGAGGAGTTGATTTAATGAATTTTAAAGCTGGAGATGTGGTTGCGGTTGATTTTCCTGGGGTGAGTGGTATCAAGCGCCGTCCTGCGATCGTGTTGTCTACTACCTCAACACCAAAACTGCACAGATCGACCAAATCATCCCACCCTAAATCTTCGACAACCTAACCCGCGAGGACTCTTCCCATGCTCAGAACCCCCATCATCCAACCTGACCAGTCCTACACCTTCTCTGACTACTTCAAACTCAACTTCGCCCCCCAAGACATCCTCGCCTACTTCGGCGTCACCCTCCAACGCCGCTCCCTCCAACTCCCCCGCTACACTGGAGAACTCGATCGACTCATCGACCTCAAAGCCCGCATCGAGGAAAGCCTCCCCCGCCTCAGCCTCACCAGCGAAATGGCCCGCCGCGAATTCCTGATCGCCCCAGTCCTGACCGATGTATTGCACTATACCCAGGCTACGCTCAACGTCGAATATCCTGTCTCTGTCAGTCATCAACTCAAAGGCTCTCTCGATTACCTGCTCCAGAATGACCAAACCTTTCTTGTTATTGAAGCCAAAAATGAAGACCTCGAACGCGGCTTTGTCCAACTCGCGATCGAACTGATCGCCCTGGATCAATGGATCGAATCCGACCAACCAATCCTCCAAGGTGCCATCTCCACCGGAAACATCTGGCAATTTGGCCAATTTGATCGGGCAACACGGCAAATTACCCAAGATCTCAACCTCTATCGTGTCCCTGCCGATCTCGCTGATCTCATTCAAATTTTAGTGAGTATCCTTGAATTTGAGCAATCAGCCTAACTGCTAGACCGCTGCAATTTTTGACCACCTTTCGGAAGTCAATGAAGCTGTGGCACTTAGAGCGAAGTTGGGGAATCTTGGAGAACCACTGGAACGGGAACATTTTAGATACAGTAGATACCGTCTTAAATTTTGCTAAAACCATGACTTGGAAGGGTCGACATCCAGTTGTCGAACTTATTACTAAAACATACCTGACCGGCGTAAAACTGACAACAGCAGGCATGGCTGAAATCGAGAAACAAGTTCAACGATTGAAACCACTAGAAGTGGATGGCAAAGAAGTGAATCTTGGCAAGTGGTTCATCAACATTTTCCATAAACGGGAGGTGAGATTGGGGTGATTTTTTGTCTGGGAGTCCCTAAGTCCCGATGGCAAATATCTGGCGAGCGGTAGCTTCGATCGCACGGTCAAACTCTGGTCAGTGTATGGGATTTGGCAGCTGCCAAATCCCTAGATACTTGGAAACCACCACGTCCTTATGAGGGCATGTCGATCGAGAATATCAGCGGCATCAATGAATCTCAAATAGCTAGTTTACAAGCTCTAGGTGCCGTTTAAACACTGGGTTGTTGGAAGTGCTGGAAGCTTTCACTGCGACCTACTTTTTTCAGGGATTGCCTGAGCTTGACGGTCAGCCAGGCCAAGGCAGCTAGCTGCAAGGCCAGAGCGAGGAAGACAAGACCGATCGGGGCAGATCTAATAGAATTCCAGAGCAACGGCGTGAGGAGGTATAGTACCCCAGCAGTTCCAGGAATATAAATGGCGGCGATCGATGGCACAAAGATGAGACCAGCAATAATTCCCATCGTCCAGCCCTGGCGATTGGCGATTGACCAGAACAGCACCCAATGAGCGATCGAGCTATAAATAGTAGCCAAGGTGATCGTCATCAGCATCCCCAGGCATATATTCAGCAATTCCATACCCCTAACTGCGAACAGACAGGGAATCAGCCAGACTAGTGCGCTGATTCCCACATTGACCGCCACAGCTAAAGTCGCCGGACTTTTATCTTGCCACAACAAACTGTGCAGCATTTGTCCGGTGCGGACATGACCGTGGCGAGCCCATTCGGCTAAAGATTGACGACTGGGTAATAGCATTGGTACCAGCAACATTAGCCAAGCAAAGCCGAAGATGGCCAAAATGGCATCACCATAGGCACTGTTACCATGAAAAGGAACATTAAACTGCCACTGATAATTAGGTCTTGCAAAGTAGAAACCCAGTAAAAATAGATTGAACAGCAGAGACCATAAATAGCTCTGGGCCTTACTGAGGACAATTGATTTAGGTTGTAAATAGTGCCGTTTCAGGGCTTGATATAGCCAATAAATCCCCCCCCCAGTCAGGGCCGTAAATACAACATAGAATAGTAGGCGATTACCACTGGGCAAACCATACCAATAAATCCCTGAATAGTAGCTATAGCTTCGCTCTAATGGTCCCCAGTGCAGACTGAGCTGAATTACTGGATAGGTAGCACCGGCAGCAGCAGCAGTCAACAAAATCGACTGGGCCTTGAACCACATGGTAGCCAACATTGCTCCCATGAACAGCATTACCGCCACACAAGCCATCAACAGATCCCAGCTCAATACATGAACAATGGAAATCTTGGCTTGCTTGGCTCCATAAAATTGCAGAGGGAGAGCTAAAGCTACACCCAAATACACAAGGAATGGCACACCCAAAAGTTTGCCCATGAAAATATCGCTGGCTGGCCGGGGCGTCAGCCGAATGAAATCCAGCGTGCCCCTTTTTTCTTCTTGGGCTAAGCTGCTGGCCAGGAGATATACTCCGCCCAGCACCAGTCCATAGACCATGAACCAGCTCAGCACATGAGATACCTCGGTCCACCATTTAGGCCAATTGATCAGGACATTGCCTAGGCTATCTAAGGTACATTTGCGATTGACATCGATCGCTTGCAAGCAATAGTCCATGGCTGAGTAACCAGGTTGAGCATCCTGGGGGAGCTTGGCATAGTAGGCCAACAGCAATAATAGCTGAGTTAGGGCAGAAATACCGATACTGATCAAACCATTGCGCCAACTGAGCCGACTTTTGAGCTCTCGTAACAGTTGGGGATTAAAGTCACCGATTTTATCGAAAGTAATCATTAGTTGGCTCCTAAACTAGGTGGCTAAATGTTGGAAGCTTTCGCTTCTGCCGACTTTTCGGAGAGATTTTTGCAACTGCATGTTCACCCAGATGGTAACAGCACAGAGCAAGCCTAGAATCAGTAAGCCGACAAAACCTGGTACACCCCGAATGGAAGTCCAAACAAAAGGTGACAGCAGAAATAGAGGGTTGCGACCGGGACTGATCCCAAAGGAAATTAGGCTAGCTCCTACCACTGGTAGCATCACCAAGCCCCCGATGATGCCAGCAATCCACAGGGGCCGATTGTTCACCGGCCAGAACAGCACCCAATGGGCGATCGAGCTATATAGCATCATCAGCACCACCGTAATGGCCGCGCCCAGCAGCAGCTTACCCAAGCCAGCCCCGCGCGTATGGATATAAATCATCGGGATCCAAATCACGCTGGCAATTACCACATTCAAAGCTACGGCCAAGATGGCCGGACTGCGATCGACCCAGAACAAAGTATTCGCACTGCGCAAAAACCGCGCAGAATGATAACGCGACCATTCTATTAAGGATTGACGGTTGGGCAACAGCAACGGAATCAGCAACATCAACCACGCCCAACCAAACAAGCCCAGAGCTGTATCGGCAAAGCTATTCATGGCATTAGTCGAGGCAAAGTTAAAGGGCGGATGAAAAGTCAAGGGGACTTTGGTGATAGGGCCTTTGGGATAGACTGCGGTGATATTGACACTGTAGAAATAAAATCCCATTAAAAAGAGATGCAGCATCGCAGTCCAGCTATAGCTCTGGGCCTTACTCAAAACCGTGGATTGAGCCTGAGCATAGCGACGCTCTAGGGCGCAATATAACCAATAGATCCCAACACTAGTCAACACCGCAAAGAGTAGATAGAAGGAAAAGCGATTGTCGATCGGCAAGCCATACCAAGCAGTACCTGAACCACGGTTGTAATTATTCCACCGGTACCAATAGAGACTAGAAGAGATCACTTGATAGGTAACAAAAGCAGATGCACCAGCCAGCAAAATGGATTGGGCATTGAACCACATCGTAGCTAGGATGGCTCCTAGATACAACAGCAAGGCTACGGACAGCATCAAAATATCCCAGCTCACCACATTCAGCAGGGAAATGTCACCTTGGTGAGTGGCATGGAGTTGCAAAGGCAACGCCAAGGCCGTTCCCAGATAGACCAAAGCTGGTATACCTAAGAGCTTGCCAACAAAAATAGTGCTGGCCTTCTGGGGGGTCAGCCGAATAAAATTCAAGGTGCCGCGCTTTTCTTCTTGACTAAAGCTGCTGGCTAGTAGATATACCCCACCCACGATCAGGCCATAGACCATCAGCCAGCTATTGCTCACGGCGATTTCGCCCCACCACTTCGGCCAATTGATCAGAATATTACCCAGGGCATCTCTGGTGCATTTATCTTTCACCACGGCGAGGCAATAGTTAGTACTTTCCCAGGGTTGATTGTTAGCTGAATTAGGGAGTTTGGAAAATTGGCTGAGGAGCAGAATCACTTGGGATACCAAGGAAATAGCGATCGCCAGCAGGCCATTGCGCCAACTGAGTCTGCTCTTTAGCTCTCGTAAGAGCTGGGGGTTAAAATCGCCGATGCGATCGAATTTAATCATTGCTTTGCTCCAAGAGATAAATGACAATTATTTAGCCAGCCGCCGTAGCCGATGGAGATCGACCCAAGACCGAGATTTGTTTTTGGAAGCCTTCCAGCCAGAGCCGGCCCAATAGCAGCTGGCCGATCGCCGCCAACAATAATCCCCAAGTGGGCACCACCGTCCCATTGAAAATGGCAAAGGGAGTCAGGCAGACCAGTAGGGTGATGGCCAAGGGTCCATACCCAGCGATCATCAACAGAGTCAGAGCAGACAACAGCATCCCAATGACCATAGCCCAAAAAATACTGAAAATGCTGATGCCAAAAATGGTGTATTCATTCCGAGCAGCCATGATCTGAAAAAGCGTACCGTAGTTAAACATCAAGATTGCCCCCAATAGGACCGATAAAAAGCCATTCAGCTGGTGTGGGTTGGTGGCTTGCCAAATGAAGGGCAACCAAGGGACGAGACAGATGCCTAAGTTTACCGCAATCGCCAAGCTGGCCGGACTGCGATCATCCCAAAGCAAATCCCTGAATAAATTGGGAGAACCCCAGCGCCACTTATGATCGATTCGCTCCCGCCGATAGCGACTCCAGTCTTGGAGAATGCGCCGGGAGGGAGTCAGAATGCTGAAGTAAGACAAAATTCCGGCAATCTGTAAAGTACCAACAGCTACCAAACAAAATTGAATTTCCGCTGGCGGCCGATTAAAACTCATCAGTGCAAAACCCATCAACCAGAGCTGGCAGCAGAAATTGAGCTGATAACTAGACCGCTTAGAAAGCAGCGTACTGTGGTGGTTCAGATAGCGCCGATCGATTGGCTCCCACAGCCAGTAGCCAGCGATCAGGACGGTGCCGATGCCCAAGGTACAAAAAGCTGGAATATTGTTCAGGGGAAGATAGAACCAGCGGAGATAGCCTGGGTCCAGAGATTGTCCATAGCTCCCCGAAAAGGCAATCAGCACATAGCCAGCCATATTGACAAAGAACGAACTCAGCAACAGATTCAAAGCTGCCATGGCGATCGGGCGAATCGGCACTAGAGTCATCCAAAAAATAGTCAAAAGCAGAAATAATCCGCAGATGGAGAGAATAAATCCATCCCAAAACAAAGTATTCACAAAGCCCATGCTGCTATGGAAGCCGGCCCAAAGTTGCAATGGTACCGCTAACAGCACAAAGAAATAAATCAAGATGGGTACGCCGAGGAACTTGCCCCCCATAATACTCAAACCGGATTGGGGGCTGAGCCGAATAAAATTCAGGGTGCCCCGCCGATTTTCCCGATACAGATCACTGGCCAAAAAGTAAGTCCCGATTGTCACCAACACCAAAGGCAGGAGCAAAGTTAAATTTTGGAAAACGTAGCCCCATAACTTGTCCCAATGGATCTCTAGGTGGTTGTCCGTATCTTTCACACTATCCGCACGCACCCAAGCTCCCAGAAATACTAGCAGCTGCATCAAGGACGAACCAACAAACATCCCAGTCAGATTGATCGGCGTACAACGGCCCTTGATTTCCCGAGAAAATTGGGCATTCCAGTCGCCCGCCCGATCGATTAACCCATGCAAATTCCACATAAATTCACTCCTCCAGAAAATCCAGTTAATTCGCTTGCTTGTGTCCCAGCTTCAAGAAGATCGTTTCCAGATCCTCTTGGGTGCAATAAAAGTCTTTCAGCGGCACACCAGTAGCAATTAGATGACGGAGCAGATCCGCCGCCTCGTTTTCGTCCCCTTGGAAAAACACCTTGACTTGGTTGCTATTGGGCATCCGTTCCACCTCTTCGACCAGGGAATTTGCCTTCAGCTCCCGCACTAGCTCGTCCATACTGCCGAGGGTCGTAATCAAAATTTGCTGGCGACCCATGCGTTGGTAAAGATTATCCAGGCTACAGCTTTCTACCAAGTAGCCCAGTTCCATAATCCCCACGGAGGAACAGAGTTCGGCCAAGTCGCTCAGGACGTGGGAAGAAATCACCACGGTCATCCCAGCTTCTTGGAGCACTTTGATGATTTGGCGGAACTGGACGCGAGCGATCGGGTCCAACCCAGAAACCGGTTCATCTAGCAACAGCAGCAGCGGCTCGTGGATAATGGTGCGGGCCAAACTTAGCCGTTGCTTCATCCCCCGTGAGAGTCCGGCAATTTTGGCATTTCTTTTGGTTTGGAGTTCCACTAAGTCTAGTACGTCATAGAGACGTTGCCTGCGCTTGGTGCGATCGATCTTATAGAGCCTAGCAAAGTAATCTAGGTAGTCCCAGACGCTCAGATCGTCGTAGAGCGGAAAGTCGTCTGGTAAATAGCCGATCAGGCGCTTGATTTGGGAATTGACTTTATCGAGACGCAAGCGATCGCCATTGATATAGATCTCACCATTGCTGGGTTCTTCCGCCGCCGCCAACATCCGGATCAAGGTGGTTTTCCCGGCGCCATTCGGCCCAATGAGTCCGTAGACTTCTCCGGCCTGAATTTGCAGCTCGACGCTATTGACTGCAATGTGTTTCTCAAACTGTCGGGTCAGATTTTCGGTGCGGACTGCAAGAGTGGTCATGAAAAAATACCAGGGGTGGTTGCCAGAACTGTAGCGGCAAAGTAAGAAAGGAGCGGATTGGTTTCAATTTTGAAACGGTGGATGAATTGGCATCCCCCTAGATCCCCATTAAGAAGGGGAGAATATGGGTGCCTCTCTAACTAGGGGTGGTTTCCATGATGCGGTATGTAAGTCTGTGGTAACCGCGATCAAGGACAGTTCTTAAATTGGCTACAGCTACAAGGGGATTCATGGCCGATCGGCAACATTCCCGAAAATCCATCGTAGGTAATAAAGCCTATTTAGTCGGAAGAATATAGTTAGGGTGCTGGATGTAGCATTTTTTGGCGGCCCTGAAACCATCTTCCACCCTAAGATCAGCCAAAATATCCAATTACAGTTGCCGGGGATCGAGTTAAAGTAGAAAGTGCCTTCTGTATGCTGGAGTGGCCGCACCATGACCAAAGAAATCATTGAACAAGCTGTGGACTACCCAGACATCATCCAGAACATTGCGGAGCAGGCCAACCTCTCTACGGATATTGCGGCCAAGCTGCGGGCTTGCACCGACGAACACCAGATTTTTGAGACGGCGGTGCGCTGGGCCCGGCAGGGAACCGGTTGCGATCGAGCCGTAATTTACAGCTTGCAAGCCAGAGACCACGGCACGATCGTCGCCGAATCTGTCCAAGCAGAGTATCCCAAAACCTTAGGCCGCACGATTTTCGATCCTTGCTTCGAAGCTCGCTACATCGACCAGTACCAAAAAGGCCGGGTGCGGGCGATCGCCAATATCCAGCAAGCGGGCATGACCCCCTGCTACATCGAAAACCTAGAAAAAATTGGGGTCAAGGCCAGCCTCGTCGTCCCCTTGCTCGGTGCCGCCAACCGCTTGCATGGATTGCTGGTGCTGCACCAATGTGGCTCCACCTACAGTTGGAGCCAGTCGGAGATCGACCTGGCCATTCATATTGCGACCCATAGCGGCCACGGTCTGGAATACCTGGCCCAAGTGCAAGCATGCGATCAATTGCGCGCCGAGCTCCAAAAAGTTGCTGCTTGGCAGCAAATCCTGCCCAAGATCGAGAAAAAACTGCTGGCCAGCCGTAGTCGCTTAGAAGTGCTTCAGGTCGCCGTGCAGCAAACCCAACAGTTGTTGCAGTGTGATCGGGTGGTGGCCTACAGTCTCCAGGCCAGCTCCCAGGGCAAAATTATCGCCGAAGTCACCCAAAGCTCTTTGGCTCCCCTCCTGGGCCGCACGATCTACGACCCCTGCTTCGACTATCGTTACATCGAAAAATATCAAAACGGTCGAGTCCGGGCCATCGACAACATTTACCAGGCGGGCATGACCCCTTGCTATGTAGAAACCCTCAGCAACATTGGAGTCAAATCCAACGTGGTCGCACCGATCTTAGTCAACGGTCAACTAATTGGCCTATTGGTAGCTCATCACTGCTTCGAGTTTCGGGCTTGGCGGCCGGAGGAAGTAGAAAAATTCGAGCAACTAGCCAATCAAACCAGCCTAGCTTTGGCAGCGGCCCGGCTGCAAGAAAAACAAGCCAAACTGCGTACCACGATCGCGGCGATCACTGAAATAGAAGGAAATCTCCGTAGCGCGCTGAACCATAGCAACCAAGTAGAAACTATCGCCATGGAATTTTCGACAATCCTCGGCGAAGTCCATACTCTGAGCCGCCTGCTCAATCAGGAATCCGCAGAACCCAGCGAGCCAGACCCCCTAGAAGCCCAACGCCTGCTCCAAATTATTGCCCGCCGCCTCCAGAGCAACGTGGAAAGCTGGCAAGCCTTACAAGCACAATGGCCACTGCGGCAGTCTGAGATCGGTCGATTGCTGGCCTCGACATTGGCATCGATCGATTCTCTGTAAATAGTTAGCTCAGCGAGATTAATTAGCGGCAGACTGAGGGTCGGCACGGGCATGGACCCAAGAGAACCCGTCAGCTTTGGTATTGACAGAAACACTGAGCTAGGAGGATTTTTGGAAAATTTGGGCACCTTAAGGGTATAGATTTCTCATCTACCCGAACAGATGTATTTACCAGTCACCGATCGAGACAGAAAACTTCCCAAGGGTAAGCCATTAAGAATTGTCATGGCCGATTCGGATGCTACAAAAGTTGCAGAAGTTGCCGCCTATGTAGGCGGGAAAATACCATCCACGATTCGGGTTTGTAACAGGTATCCCGAACTACTCCCCCTGCTAAAAGAGGAACTGCCAGATTTACTGTTCCTCGGATTTTTTGATGCTCTCAATTTCTTCTCGATCTGTAGGATGTGTCGGAAGAACTATGAAGATTTATCAATCATCTTGCTCTCCAGACAAACCGTCATTGACGATGAGATGCGGCGAGCAGCCTCAACCCAAGGGGCCACCGATATTATTTCTACGGATCTTACGGAATTGGCCAGAATTTTGCAGCCATTCATGGTTAGTACAGCGATTTCTTTTGTCGGTACTGGGCAAACTATATTGACAGCGATGAACGAGATCAATGAAGTTGGCAGCAACTTCTTTGGGCCATTAGCACAGGGTAACTATTGGCGTAAAAGCCACGTGCAGCTTCTGGATGCATATCCAACCCTGCCAAAGTGGTCGGCCAACTACTTTGGGATGATCAGCTGCGACGAAGCCGTACTGCAATCTCAGCTCACGGAGCAAGATCTGCAGGGTTTACGCCAATGGGTGCATCTTTATATTTGCGAATGTCAGCGAGTCATTGTTGATTTTGGCGATATTTTGCAGAACTCAGCTCTCTCGCCGTCAGCAGTCCAACTGTTACCAGCGCCAGTTTTCTTTGGATAAAAGAATATGGCAGCTTGCTCAACTTAGTTGTGGGGAAAATCTACCATCCGAAATCTACAACCTAAACACCAATGACTTCAGTTACCCTCAGCATCGATAATCGGCAGGTGGAAGCTACCCACAATAGCACTCTCATATCCGTCTTTAAAGAGCAAGGCATTGTGATCAATCAAATCTGTGGCGGACAGGGGATGTGTGCCTCTTGCCACTTCTTTGTGGTAGCTGGCGGCGATGTGATCACACCGCCCACGGCCCAAGAAACCATGACTCTCCAATACACCAAGATGGATCGGCCCGGCGCTCGCTTGGCTTGTCAGAGTAAGGTGATTGGCAATGGACTGATTATCGAGCTACCCAAGGGAACTTTTGTTAAATCCGAAAGCGATTTGGAGGCATCGATCGGGAAAAAAGCCACCGAAACACTGATCCATCCCTTGACCGGTGAGGTGTTAGTAGAACAAGGCAAGCTGATTCTGCGATCAGCAGTGGAAAAAATGCAAGCTGCCACCAGCAATTTCTCCAACGCCTTATCCATCAAGTAACCATATAGGACATATCTAGCCATGACTACCCAGTCTCCGACCCCTACCCCTCTGGAAAAATCTCTGACCCTAGATCAGACGATCGACAAATGTCACTACAGCCGCGCTCAATTCTTCAAATTCGATATGGAGCATGGGCGCATTGAGGATTACAACCGCCAGCGCAACATTATGGTCGGCGAAGATTTCATCGTATCGCTGCTCAAAGGACTAGAGCATGAAGTAGGCGAAGCCGCTGGCTACCTAATGTATCAAATTGGCTATAATTGGGGCAAGCAAGATGCCACCCTGTTCCAATCTTGGTATCTGGAATATTACGGACTCACGATCCAAACCTCTAACCTAGCCTTCGCCATGGAAACCTGGTGGTGGCCTTATACGGCCCAAGGCTGGGGCACCTGGTCGCCGAATATGACTATGCTAGAGAGCGGATTTATCTATGTAGACCTATTTGATTCGGCAGTCGCCAAAACCCTCGGCTATATGGGCAAACCGGTCTGCCATCTATATTCTGGATTACTAGCCGGATTCTACAGTGCGATATTCGCCAAGAACCTATCCAGCACTGAAATTCAGTGCTATGCCATGGGCAACGATTTCTGCCGGTTCTTGGTAGGTTCCGCCGATCGAATTCAAGCAGCAGAATTCTGGATCTCCAGCGGCGCTAATGCCGGTGAAATCGCCAAGCGCTTCGAGGAAAAAGAAATTGCGCCGGAGCCAAAACTCTTAGTCAAATAAAATGATGAACAGACAACAACAACGGCGATTGCGCAAGCATCCCTTGATTCGCTTCCTCCGAGCGATCATTCGGATCGGTCGCGTCATCTTCGGCACAGCCAAAAAGCCCCTGCGCCCGACCCCTTCGGTGCCAATCTTCGAACCACCCGTTGGTGAAATCATCTCACCACCACCAGTTCCTAGGCGATCGATCACAGATCCAGATCTCACGGTCAGCGAAATATTTGGGTTGGTGCAATGGCAGTTACCAGAGCCAGTCAAGCAAGTAGCGAAGGTTGTTAAGCAAAACATCGCTGCCCCCAAAACCACCACATCCGGTGGCATCTTGAATATCGCCCAGGTCAAGCCCAAAGACCAATTCGTCACGGTCGGTGAACTTTTCGAGCTGGTGAAATGGAACTTCTCCGTCCAGCCAGACCTCGGACAAGTATCAGGAATGCTGACCGAAGCTCCGATTCGGCCTCAGGACTACTCTCTGAATTAGTCCAACTAAATCACCACATATTTAACCCCATGGAGTTGCAACAATGATTACACTGCTAGAAGAATTAGTCGATCGGGCCGCTGGATCCTACGTCGAGCGCCAAGACCTGAACAAGCTAGAGCATTTAATGTTTGCTTGGGCCGAACGCAAAGAAGTTTATTTGACCGTCCAAGCCAAAGAAAAAGAAATCATCGATCGGGCCGTGGCCCTAGTCAGCGCTAGCCCCGGCTTCCCCAAAAAAGCCGCCAACGATGCCATGATGACCCGCTGTCGCCGGGATATGACCCTGGCACTGCGCTACTACGCCCTAGGCATGTTGCTACAAGATAAGGAAATGCTCAAGGAGCGGTTTATCTACTGGCAGAAAAACATCTTGCAAGCCATGGATCTGGATAAATATCAAGGCGTAAACTATGTGTTGCAAGCTCTCTACGTAGAACTGACCGAAGAGCAGGCGGATTTACTGAAGCCATACTTCAAGCTAGGCAACGACATGATTAGCGGCGACCAAAACCCTGCTGATAATAACTAAGCCCCGCTTTGGCAACTGACATTTTCCCGACCACCCTCGATCTTTTCTGAGTTTATACATGCTCAAATCTACTATTCCAATTCCCGCGAACTGCTTTAGCCCCAAGGGCTACGTCAAATCCGATCCAGCTACCGGCTTGTTGGCTTCCAGACATGGCGATCGCCTAATTGCCGTACCGGAACTACTGATGCGCAGTATTACCCAAACCCTGTTGGAGGAAGCCGGAGAAGCCTCCTATCTAGCGCTCTATACCTTCGGTGAAAGCTGGGGCCGCAGCTTGTGCGATCGGATCTTGCAAGATATCGATAAATACTATCGCCAGCCGATCTCCGAAACCATTGCCACCGAATTCTTTGTGAACACCCAAGAAGCTTGGGCCGTTCATGGCTTGGGTCGGCCCACGGTGGATTTCCGCTTGGCCGAAAAAGGACTGCTGATCGTGACGATCGCCAACTCTGGCATCTGCACCCGATCAGCCAGCAGAGCCGATGATACCTACCGCTCCTTTAGTTTGGAATCGGGCTTTCTAGCTGGCTGGTTCTCGGCCTTGACCGACCAAAAACTCCGGGCCTGTGCTGCCAATTGGGAAGGTGCCCCCACCTCTTTGCAATTCTTGGTAGGTGCCGGGCCCCACATCGAAAACATCGAACGGACGGCCTTGGCCCAAGGCCAGATTACTAGCGATCGGCTGAATTCTTTGTAGTCTATGGATTTTGCCCTCACCCCGCCAGATCCTGCGGCTCTGGCCCCCCTCTCCCAAGCTTGGGAGAGGGGTTGGGGGTGAGGGCAAAATCCATGCTTCATACCATATGTTTAATGGGCAATCCATTGGGCATCGGTAACAATGAAGATACCGCCGAGCTTTTTCATGAGGGGCTTGAGACCGATCGCCAACTGACCCACCAGAGCCTCTTCTATACAGATAATCATGATGTAAGTGTTAGTCAATAGATCATCGCCATGGAGACCATTCTGGCCGCTGCCCGAAACATTTTCGATGACCGTGTAGTTCACCACCATGTTCTTCTTCAGAATCTTCAGCACCGCCGGTACTTCCAAAGAACTCACAATAATTTCGACTTTCTTGACAGCTTGCAGCATCCGTTAGACTCCTAATAAATTAATGGCTTGCAGATAGATGGGAATGCCAATGATGATATTGAAAGGAAACGTAATCGCCAGGGCCATCGATACATAAAGGCTGGGATTGGCTTCTGGAACGCTCATCCGCATCGCTGCGGGCACCGCAATATAAGAAGCACTAGCACAGAGCACCGCAAAGAGCAGGGCATTTCCCGTGCCCATTCCAATCACTTTCGCCAACAGGATCCCAATTAAAGCATTCCCAATTGGCATCAAAACTGCAAAGCCGATCAAAAAGACCCCGGTTTGTTTGAGATCGCGAATCCGCCGCGCTGCCACCAAACCCATATCCAGCAAGAAGAAAGTCAAGACCCCATAAAACAAATCTTTTTCTACAAACAGGTGAACCTTCGTCCAGCCGCCGCCCCCAGTAAATAATCCAATAATCAAACTGCCCACTAGCAGCAGGACGGAGCCATTCAAAAAAGCTTCGCGCAGAATTTCGCCCCAGGATGTTTCTTCGGTGACCGTGTCACCTTCTTCCAGGGGAACTTTCTTGGGCCCAAAGACCCGGACTAAAATCAGCCCCACCACGATCGCCGGAGATTCCATCAACGCCAAAGTCGCTACCATATGACCGCCATAGGGAATGCCCTGCTTATCTAGCAGCGAGCTAGCCGTAATAAAAGTCACCGCACTAATCGAGCCATAGGTAGCCGCGATCGCCGCCGCATTATATTGGTCTAGCTTGAGCCGTAATATAAAAAATGCGTAGACTGGCACGATCGAAGCCATCACCATTGCAGCCACCAAGGTGCCGATAATCTTGGTCGTAAAAAGCTGGCCCTCTAAATAGCTCAGGAATAGCTCATGTCCGCCTTTGAAACCGATCGCTACCAATAAGTACAGAGAAAAAAGCTTGGGAATAGGATTGGGAATCTCCAAATCCGACTGCACAAATACAGCAAAAACCCCCAGGAAAAAAAACATTACTGGCGGATTCAAGATATTAGAAAGAATTAGACTACTATCCATGGATACGTTGACGCTAAAGAGTCTAGCACCAGATTGTAGTCCTAAAGGTACCTATTTTTGCAAAATAGCATTGATATGACGGCGGAATAGAATTTTAACTGGCAATGTTACCAACAAATAGGCTACAACACTTACTCCCAGTGCCATTAATGGCGATATTAGAACAGCTTTGGCCGAAAGATTGGCCCGGAAGAAAAACGTCGCAAAAGCCAGCCACAGTAGTGGGAAAACAAACAGCGTAAATAGGATAGGAATCAGACAGCCAGTTTCTAATAACTTGTGCCAAACTTCCCGGCGATAGAAAATCTTGCCGATCGATCTATTTTGTAAAGCAACGCATTCCACCCGCTCCCGGTTGCTGCCCAAAGCTAAAATCAGCGACTGACCAACACTCACCTCACCCTCGAATTTTTTCAGGCGCAAACATTCTTCCCGACCATCGGCCAACAACATCCAAATGGAGTGTTCGAGCCGTTCCACCTTTTTACCATCTTTCTTTTTGCGGCGCTTCAGGCATTCGTAGCGAGTCACCCGCCCCGCCACTAGTGAGAACTTCACCTTAGTGCCATTTAAGGCCAGGAAAGTGCGGAGTTTGGCCGGTACCGATGGCACAAAGTCGCTAGATAGGTCGCTCATGGCCCTAGTTTCAATGATAAATCTGCCTTTATTTTAATCTATTGCCCAGCCAGAGTCTTCTCTAGTCTAACTTTTCAGACTTTTGACTGACCAATGACTACTTGATCGCAACTTGCAGCCACGGCGACCGCTTACGGTAGAATGACCACTGCCCCTTTTACCACTCCCCCGCCATGGCTAAGGCCAACGTTTTAGAGCTGCAGCCCCAAGGCGCTCATCAATCCTTACAGGTACGGCCCGCCCAGCTCAGTCTGCGTGGCACAGTGATGGTGCCCGGTGATAAATCTATCTCACATCGATCGCTGATGCTGGGGGCCTTGGCCAGTGGCGAAACTACCATCGAAGGTCTGCTGCTGGGCGAAGACCCCCGCAGTACCGCCGCCTGTTTCCGGGCCATGGGAGCGGAAATTAGCGAACTCAATACCCAGTTAGTCACCGTGCGCGGGATCGGCTTAGGTGCGCTCCAAGAACCGATGAATGTCCTAGATGCGGGCAACTCCGGCACCACTATTCGGCTGATGATCGGACTGTTGGCCGGTCACCCCGATCGATTCTTTACGGTGACCGGCGATGATTCTTTGCGATCGCGACCCATGTCCCGCGTAGTCAAACCCTTAACGGCGATGGGTGCCCAGATCTGGGGGCGGGAAGGCAACTCCCGCGCACCCTTAGCCATCCAAGGCCGGAAATTGCAGCCCATCCACTACCATTCACCGATCGCCTCGGCCCAGGTAAAATCCGCCGTGCTGCTGGCCGGACTCTTAGCCGATGGCCAGACCACAGTAACCGAACCAGCGCTATCCCGCGACCACAGCGAAAGGATGCTGCGGGCGTTTGGAGCAGTGGTGACGGTGGATCCGGAAACCTGTAGCGCCACGGTGACCGGCGGCCCGCAGCTCACGGGGCAATCCGTAGTAGTACCGGGGGATATTAGCTCCGCCGCTTTTTGGTTGGTGGCGGCAGCGATCATGCCCGATTCGGAGCTGCTGCTGAAAAATGTGGGAGTCAATCCCACCCGCACCGGCATTCTGGATGCCTTGGCCCTGATGGCAGCCGATGTGGAATTGTTGAACCAGCGAGAAATTGCTGGGGAGCCGGTGGCCGATATTCGAGTTCGATCGAGCCAGCTTCAAGCCTGCGAAATTTCCGGGCCGCTGATTCCGCGCTTGGTAGACGAAATCCCGATTCTGGCCGTGGCAGCCCTGTTTGCCAAAGGCACCACCGTCATTAAAGACGCTGCGGAGCTACGGGTGAAAGAAAGCGATCGACTGGCCGTCATGGCCGACCAACTGGGCAAAATGGGCGCGAACATCACCGAACTACCCGATGGCTTGGAGATTCCTGGCGGCCAAACCCTGCAAGGAGCGGAACTAGATAGCTGTACCGACCATCGTATTGCTATGAGCTTGGCGATCGCCGCCCTCTGCGCTAGTGGTGACAGTCATCTCCAGCGGGCCGATGCGGCGGCAGTCTCCTATCCCAGCTTCTTTGAAACCCTGGCAGATCTCTTGAGCTAGCATGTCTCCTTGGAAAACCCTATGAAAATTCACCCCGCTGCGATCGTCGAACCCGGTGCAAAAATCGGCCAGAACGTTGAAATTGGGCCTTTCTCTTATATCTGTAATGATGTGGAAATCGGCGATAACTGTCGGCTAGCCAACCATGTGACGGTTTTGCCCTATACTTCGATCGGCCAGAACTGCCGGATCCACAGCAATGCGGTCCTTGGTGACCTGCCCCAAGACATCGCCTTTAAGGACGAACCGAGCTACGTAAAAATCGGCAACGACTGCCACCTGCGCGAAGGTGTCACCATCCATCGCGGCACGAAGCCGGGCACGGTGACCCAGGTGGGCGATGGCTGTCTATTGATGGCCCACAGTCACTTAGCCCACAACGTGCAGATTGGCAACCAGGTAATTATTGCCAACGGTGCTTTGATTGCGGGCTATGCCCAGGTGGGTGATCGAGCCTTTATCAGCGGCAACTGCCTAGTCCATCAGTTTGCCAAAATTGGTCGCTTTGTGATGATGGCCGGTGGCTCGGCCACCTCTCGCGGCGTACCGCCTTTTTGTATGACCCAGCCCCAATCGGCCAATACGGTGATGGGTCTGAATTCGATCGGGATGCGCCGGGCGGGCATTAGTAGCCCCGATCGGCTGGTATTGAAGCGGGCTTTTAAGGTGCTCTATAAATCTGGCCTGCTGATTCCCGAGGCGGTCGCCAGGTTGGAAGCAGAATTCGATCATCCTTTAGTCACGGAACTGCTGGAGTTTATCCAGGCGGCTGATCGGGGAATATGTTTTTATGTTTATGATGGCTCCGGCGAGGCGGAATAGATGGACCAATATCGACTGTGGGCTCCGGCCAAAATCAATCTGCACCTAGAAATTCTCGGGCTGCGCACCGATGGCTTCCACGAACTAGCCATGATTATGCAGAGCATCAACCTCGCCGATCTGGTGGAAGTCCGCAACATCCCCGGTCGAGATATCTTGCTGCAATGCGATCGGCCAGAAGTGCCGAGCGATCGTACCAATCTGGCCTATCGAGCCGCCGAACTCATGGCCCAACGCTATCCTGCCGCCGCCCGTGGGGTAGAAATCTCCCTGCACAAACGGATTCCGATGGCCGCCGGATTGGCCGGTGGCTCCGGCAACGCCGCCGCTGTGCTCGTAGGTCTTGATCTGCTCTGGGAGCTGGGCTTGACCCAGGCCGAGCTGCAAGAAATTGGGGCAGTCCTAGGCTCCGATGTGCCCTTTTGCATTAGTGGCGGCACAGCTTTAGCCACCGGGCGCGGCGAAGTCATCGACAATCTACCCAGCCTCCGCCAAGGAGCAGTAGTCCTCGGCAAATACCGGAGCATCGCAGTCTCCACTCCCTGGGCCTATGGCTCCTATCGATCGCAATTCGGCCCCAGCTACCCCACAACGCTCACCGGAAGTAGCAGTCACGCCCAGCCCTTGGTCCAAGCCATCAGCCACCAAGACCTGCGGACGATCGGCCAACACCTCTACAACGACCTAGAAAAGGTGGTGTTACCGGCCTATGCCCCCGTAGCCGCCCTGAAGAGAGCTTTCGAGCAAACCAAAAATTTGGGCGTGCTGATGTCCGGCTCCGGGCCAACGGTGTTCGCTTGGGCCGAGAATTTAGCACAAGCTGAAGCGATCGCCACCCAAGTCCGACAAGCCATCCCCGATCTGGACCTGGAATTGTTTGTGGCCGGGGTATGCGATCGAGGTGTCCATCTAGAAATCTAGGAAATTAATAGCATTCTCCAGCCGCCCCAACGGGCAAGCTGACGCCAAGAGGGAGGAGCGCTAGGGTTGTGGGGCTAATTTGCTGACCTTTAGGGTGAACTTGCCGCCACTGGTATCGCTAAAGCCCTGTACCCGAATTGTGTAAGTGCCTGTTTTTTTGATCCGCGAAAAGAGCAGGGAATTGCTGGTACCATCCGGCCCATCATCATTCTTGCCCAGCGTCTTGCCATCTTTGGTCAGGAGCAACACCACCGTGTCAAAATTGTCCGATGTGACCTCGATCGCAACCTGATCCCCCATGTTGAGCTGCAAAGCATAGTCTCTGGCAAAGCCACCATCTCCCAGGGGAATGTCCTTATCCGTCAGCATATCTTGAACTTCACTGCCGGGAGTCAAGGACAGGGGGCTATAAACTTTGCTGGCCTGGGCGGCTACTCGACCCGTACTTCCCACCAGGATAATGGCTAGAATCTGGATGGGCAAAAGGCTGCGGAATATTTTCAACATAGGGGAGAGTTTGGTAGGTCGCAAGCAAATACAAAACTAATTATATACACCACCATTATGTCTCAGCTAAATTCATCTGACCAATTGCAAACTTGGCTAGAAATTGCCACGGAAGCTGCCCTAGCTGCGGGTGAAATCATTAATTTCCATCGGGGTCGCCTCGGCGACATCGAAAATAAGGGCCGACCGGGAGACCTAGTCACCATAGCTGATCGAGCCGCCGAAGCCCAAATCGTGGAAATTTTGCAACGTCATCTGCCCGGCCATAGTATTTTGGCCGAAGAGACTGGGAAGTATGGAAATAGTGACGCTAAATATCTCTGGGTCATCGATCCTCTCGATGGCACCACCAACTATGCGCACCAATACCCCTTTAGCGCCGTCTCGATCGGCCTTCTAATCGATGGAGTACCATCCTTGGGGGTAGTCTACGATCCCTGGCACCACGAATTATTTCGAGCTGCGCGGGGCTTAGGCGCAACCTGCAATCGCCAGCCGATTCAGGTTTCAGCCACTGCCCAACTAGCCGAGAGCTTGCTAGTGACTGGCTTTGCCTACGATCGCCGAGAAACCACCGATCACAACTATCGGGAATTCTGTTATCTCACCCATCTGACCCAAGGTGTGCGGAGAAGCGGGGCAGCAGCGATCGACCTGGTCTATGTAGCCTGTGGTCGTCTGGATGGCTATTGGGAAAGAGGTCTTTCGCCTTGGGACTTAGCCGCCGGTACGGTAATTGTCCAAGAGGCTGGTGGCTTAGTCACAGCCTACGATCAAAGCCCTTTTCAGCTGAATTCTGGCCGGATTCTAGCTACCAACGGGCATTTGCATGATCAGCTCAGTACCAGTCTGGCTCAAGTGGCCAAAATCCCTTGGTCTTTCCCCTCTGAGCTATTTGGTGAGGTCAAGCAAAACTAATTTCTAGGAATATCTGCACTTCTCCGGAGCACCATGAAGCTTAAACCCACACAAGGTTTATTCAAATTCGATTTCAATGATAGTCATGCCTTTTTGGGCGTGTCCATAGATGCAGACCATACGGGTATTCGCGATCGCTACAAAGAAATAGCTCGTCTGATGCATCCGGATAGTGCCCGCTGGCAGAGCGACGAAGAAAAAAATATGGCTACCAAGATGTTCTCCAGCTTGATATCCCACTCCTACAGCCAGCTATCACGCTCCGCCTTGCTCCAAGAACAGCAAGTCATGCTGGAGCTACTTGGCAAAAGGATTTTGGCTGAAGCCACTAAGGTAGACCTCATTAGTGACGTGGCAAAGCAACTTTACAAAGAAAGTACTGGGGCAGTCAATGCTACCTATCAGCGACTAGTCAGAGAATTGGCCGATCGGCAATACCAACAGCTCGATGCCAGCATGGAAATTACGGGTCAGATCAGCGAACTCAACATGGTCTACTTGTTGCGCCGCCAGAACCAGGCGATCGGGGCAACGCCGAGTGGGGGAAGGGTCAGTGGCTCCTTGCCCCTGAATGGAGACCTTCCGCCAGGTTCCGAAACAGCCCCAGAGGCAGTAAAACCCGTGGAGAATGCTAAAGCTACTTCCCGTCTGGAGAATTCCTTGCGGCGGGCGGAGGAGTACATTACGATGCGCAATTGGGCCAAGGCCAGCTTGGAACTGCGCGAAGTCCTCAAGGAAGATGTGAATAATCCGAAGGCCCATGCCCAGATTGCCCTAGTCTACTTCCGCCAAAACCAGGCGACCATGGCCAAAATGCACATCAACAAGGCCATCCAGTTTGCCCCCAACGATCCCCTAGTGAAGGCAACTAAGCAAGAACTGAAAAAGTTGATGAGCGATAGTCCTAGCAAATCAACTGCTGAGGCTAAAGGCGGACTGTTCGGGATGTTCGGTGGCAAGAAGTAGTTTTTAAAGTAGCACCCGGCCCGTAGCAACGGCCAAGATCGCATCCGGGGCCTCTGGCAGCACGATCTGGAGCCGACCGAGGGTATCGATGCCCGCTCCTTGGCCGGTGATTCTCCGGCAGAGAGGCTGCGCCAACGAGCCGCTGGGTAGTTCGATCTGAAGATTTCTGCCGCGCAGTCCATCGCGCTGTTGCAATGCTGGCAGCAGTGGCTCGATGCCCCTAGCTTGTACTAGGGCCGCAGCCTCCAAGAGGTAGCGGCGGATTTTGGCGAGGAGTGTAATTCGATAGTCTTGTGGCTGGTTAGAAATGGCCAGGAACCCTTGGGGATCGATCTGATGTAGGTCGATCGGGTTACCGATTTGACCGGCGGGGAAAGCCGAGAAATCTGCTTGGAGGTTGCAGCCAATGCCTACAATCAGTCGCTCTCCCTTAGCCTCACAGAGAATTCCCGCCAGTTTGCGCTGCTGATACCAGAGGTCGTTAGGCCACTTGAGTTGGAGTTGAGATGCCAGGGCTGGTAGCAAATCTTCGAGGCTGTAGATTAGGCTCAGGCCGGCAACGAGGCTGAAGCCTACTTGTCTGGCCGGGACGAGGCCATCCAGAATAATGCTGGTAGTTAGGACTCCTGGCGGGGATTGCCAAGCTCGATCGAACTGGCCGCGGCCAGCGGTTTGCCGAGGCGTAAAGACCACATCGCCATGGCCCAGGTTGCTCCCTTGGGCCATGGCCCAGCTATTGGTGCTGGGTACTGTCTCTAACCAATGCAACCAATCAGCCATCAATCCTCTTCAGAAAGGCAGCACATTCCACATGGGCGGTTTGGGGGAAAAAGTCGATCGGCTGGATACCTTGCAACTCAAAGCGTCCGGAATCCAAGAGAATTTTCAGATCCCGAGCCAGGGTAGAGGGCTTGCAGCTAATGTAGACCAGTTGGGCCGGGGGCCGACCGATCAGGGTTTCGATGACTAACCGATCGCAGCCTTGGCGGGGCGGGTCTAGCAATACAACATCGGGTCTGGTGGTGAGGTCAGACATTAGTTCGCCACAGTCTCCAGCCATGAATTCCACGTTGTTAATCTGGTTCAGGCGACTATTGATCTGGGCCTGGGTGACGGAGGAACTGTGGGATTCGAGGCCCAAAACTCGTTGGACTTTTTGGGCGAGGGGCAAAGAGAAGGTGCCGATACCGCAGTAGGCATCCAGTAGAAACTCGTTGCCTTGGAGGTTTAGGCGCTCTAGCACTACGGCCAACATTTGCTCGGCCTGTTCGGTGTAGATCTGGAAAAAGGTGTCGGCCCCCAGCTGCCATTGCAGATCCGCAAAGATTTCACGGATGTGGTCTTGTCCGGCGATCGTCTGGGTGGCTGGCCCAAAAATTACATTATCTTGACGATTTTGGCGGTTGAGACAGACGCCCACTACATCAGGGTAGCGATCGATCCACTCCCGAGCTGTTTCCAGCAGGCCGTTGGGCAGGTCGCCATCGGTGGCGATCAAGGTGACCAAGATCTCCCCAGTGCGCCGCCCGATCCGAAAGGCTAGGTGGCGAAGTTGGGCCACGGCAGTTAGTCTGGCGGGGTCGTAGATGAGCCATTCCTGCTCTTGGATATCTCGCTTCAGATCATGAAGCAAAGGATTGAGCCGTTGGTCTTGGATCGGGCATTGGTTGATATTGACTATTTTGTGGCTGCCTTTCTGGTAATAGCCCGCTTTGAGATTGCCGGTGGCCCCGAGGCCCAGGGGATAGGTGACTTTGTTGCGGTAGCCCAAGGCTTCTGGCGCGGCCATGATCGGCCAGACTAGCTCGGCGGGAATCTTCCCGATCCGGCCCATGGTCTGAACTACTTGGTTTTGCTTGGCTTGGATTTGGGCGGCGTAACTAATGTGCTGGAGCTGGCAGCCGCCGCATTTGTCGGCCACGATACAGCTGGGGCGTACTCGATCGGGTGAATGGATGACTAGATGCTGTAACTGGCCATAGCCATGGTTGCGCTTCAGTTTGACCAGGCGCACGTCGGCCCAGTCGCCGATCGCCGTATCGGGAATGAAGATGACTTGGTTATCCACTCGCCCCACGCCTTCGCCCACATCATTGATGTCGGAGATCTCTACGGTCAGTAAGGCTCCCTGTTGCCAAGGGCTGGGTGTTTCGGAGGGATCTGCCATGGTGTTTTTTGGAGGGGATGAAGGTGGATGTAGATTCTACTGCAATCAGCGAACCGCCGGAAATGTTAACTTCTGTTAACTGACTTCCCTTGGCCATCGATGCAAGTCTTGAGGATGCGGTAGACTACTGGGAGATCTCGAAAAACAAATTTATATACTTAGATTATGAGCGTAGTTAGCCAGATTATTCTCAAAGCCGACGATGAGTTGCGCTATCTCAGCAGCGGCGAGCTGAAGAACATCCAGGAATTTTTGAAGACTGGTGAACAGCGGGTGCGGATTGCCAGCCTTCTGTCTGAAAATGAAAAGAAGATTGTGGAGCAATGCAGCAAGCAGCTCTGGCAACTTCACCCCGACTACATTGCTCCCGGTGGCAATGCTTACCAAACGAAACAGCGTGCCCAGTGCCTGCGGGACTATGGTTGGTATCTGCGCTTGGTGACCTATGGAGTACTGGCTGGGGATATTGGGCCGATCGAGAGCATTGGCATTGTAGGCGTGAAGGAAATGTACAATTCTTTGGGCGTACCGGTACCGGGCATGGTGGATTCGATTGTCTGTCTACGGGATGCGGCGCTGAAGTTGCTGACTCCCGATGACGCGGCAGCCACTGCTCCCTATTTTGACTACATCATTCAGGCCATGTCCTAGGCCAAACCAAGATTCTTGGCAAAAAAGCAACCTCTGGTTACGGCCAGAGGTTTTTTGCATTTGAGGAGAATTACTGGGTCAATCAACCCTCACCGACTTAAGGGAATTGTCCATTTGTTCGAGATAAGGTCAGGCGGAGCAAACCACGATGGTTCTCAATATAAACTTTCACTTTTGGAATGGGGGCTAAGAGGGGGGCTAAAATCCCCCCGTTTACCACCCTTTTCCCCACCTGTGTCAAAAATGTTGACACTACAAAGGCCACTGAGAGACGGGGTAATTCCCTCAGCAGCCCTTGTATTCAGCTTTTTCACCCGTATCGGAACGGCGGGATTCGAACCCACGACCCCTACTACCCCAAAGTAGGTAGCGCATAAGGCTTGAATCCATATCTGGCAAGACTTTGGAACGTTCTCATTAAGTGGCCGGTGTAGCTGGCGGTGTAATGAGGGTTAAATCTTGCCTAACTTTGCCCTTCCAATCCGCTGATTCTTGCCCGATCTGCTTGGTTATCTTTGATGATGATTTCCACCATCTGCTCTAACCTGTCGATGTTGTTTTCAGTGCGATTGATATTCCGCTCCAGCCTGTCGATATTCCTGGAAGTGTTAGCCGATAGCTCCATAGCCGCCGCTGCTGTTCTTTGGGCTGCTGCTGCCAGTTCCAGGGAGCTAGCCATTGTCTCAGTATTAAAGCTCATCCCTTCCCGCATCGTCTCGATATTTCGAGCTTGAATCTCAGTGGTAGCCTGTAAGCTGGCTAAGCCTTCAATGGTGTTGCGCCCTTGGGCTTCTAGTCTGGTAATAGCTTCGGTATTGCTGGCTGTTGCAGTGGCCAAGCTGGCTACCAATGTTCTTAGTTCTTCATCGGTCATGGGATGTTATCCTCAGGTTAGTGTTTTGGATTCGATCGTGCTGTTGATAGCAGTCCGGTCGATCGAATAGCCCTGGCCTTCACTGGTCGGGGCTATTTTGATTCTAGGGTACTTCAGCCCAGTAATTATGAATCGGCTTGGGCTGCTGTTTCTGGGTTGTCCAGATAGGCGAGAGCTGCCCTGAACCGAGAGATGGCTGCTGGAGAGTGAGGGCCACTATTGGATGTGCCATGGCCGGATGCTAGCAGCCGCTCGGCTATTTCAGAAGATGTACCGCCGATCGCTATCTCTGCCCTAACCGCCTTCAGCAAATCTGCATCCTTAAGAAGTCGATCGACAACCTTGCCAACTTCTCCGGCGGGCTTGGTGATGGCAAGCTTGGGCTTCTCGCTGGCTTGCGGCTTAGATGCTTGGGGTCTCCCATCGATGCTTACTCGCAATTTATCCACCTGGCCCAATAGCTCGGCTAGGTCTAACTGGATGGGGGCGATCGCTCTCTCTATGGCTTCATCGATCGCGGCCTGAATCCCGTCTGGCGTAGGGGCCGTACTTACTTGGTATGTATTGCCATCAGGAACCATCCTTACACCATACATACTCTTACCAGCCACTAAGCACCAATCGATATAGTCAGTTAGCAACTGCGTAACGGTCAGTCTTTCACCTTTGGCCAGTGCCCCAAATTTTCCCCAGTCTTCGCGATCCACCCTGAAGGATGCCATCATCTTGTTTTCTTCGGACATCATTACATCTCCTGATTTGTACTTACTTACAGTCTAGCATCGATACTGACCAAGTAATGACATATAAGTACAAAAGAGATAAGTATCGGTACTTACATAAGAAGTATTGATACTTACTGATATTGACCTGTAATGCTTAGTCCTGATACTGTAAGTACAGACAGAAGAAAGCGACCGGTTCCCGCGAAGAACCCCGATCGCCTTCACCCCAAACCAATGACGAAATGGAGTCCCCTTAATCATGCAACTAATCCAAGGCTTTTTGGTAGGGTGAATTAAGTTTTTGGAAGGTTAACAGTGGTCGAACAGCGGACTACCAATACTTTCCCAGAGGTAAGGGAAAAAATCTTCACTCTTGGATCACGAAATTCTTGAGCGCCGTCTAGCCCTGTCCCAGTGCTGGAAACAGCCCTTACACTTCTCGGGTCTCTTTCCATTCTTCGCCTTAGTTTCAAACCAAAGTTCGCAGAGCTGGCACTGGAAGATCAGTGTCGGCGCATCTTTCCGCCTAGCTTTAGCCAAGTCGTCCAAGTGTTTGTTTTGCCCGGAAAGATAACTTCTGTGATTAAAATCTGGAATCTTGTTAACCCATGCCCAAAACTGATCATGGATTTCTGTCGCCCCCGCATAGTCTGGAAATCTTGCAAACAGGTTAACGCGATAGGATCCGTCTTTCTTTCTGCCAGCTCTGTTGTCCAATGCCTTCTCAAACTCTTCTTCAATTGGTGCCCACTCTGCCCCTTTTCGCCATGTGGATTTGTCTTTAAACATCAACTGAGAAAGCTTTCTTCCAAACCCTGGGTAGCTGCGCCAGTTTGGAGGATTTCCAAACAAAAGATCAATGTATTTTGTGGTTAAATACGCACCGATCATTTTTTCGATACTTAACGCTTCTATCTCTAGACCATCAAGATAGATGGGCATTTGGCTGATAGCGTATGAAACCTCAGGGGAATTCATCCACCATTGCGTGTGAGCTGCTAGCATCAGTTGAGACCCCAAATCCTTATCATTCAGAACTGACCATGAAACAGGAGTCAAAACGCTACGAGTCAAGTCAGCACTTGGTTTTATCAAACGAATAAGTATGTCCTCATTGGGGAATAGCTTATTTTCTACTTTGTACAGAGGAAATTTTTCAAGTATAAAAACTCTGACTATTTCTTGCTTGAATTCGGCCATAATGAACACCATTATTCAGAATAATTTTCTCCCGGCGTAATCTGACAAGACTGCCGGATTTTTGTTTGCTCAAGAATACCAACACAGCCAGTTAATTCGCATCGCCCTGAATCTGCTCCAAAGTATTGATGACCGATCGACTCTCAATCACATCGGCGTAGTGGTCGTGCAAAACCCTGGGAGAATGCCCCAAGGCTTTAGCCACCGAGACGTAATCCTCTTGATTTGCTAGGGCATGGCTGGCCGCTGTACTGCGACAGGTGTAGGGCTTGCGGTAGGGCACATTAGCCGCTCTCAAAACCTCAGTCCATGCGCGGCGGCGGAAATTCCGGTCATTGATGGGCAAACCGGTTGGGGTAGAAAATACTAGATCGCTTGGCTGTGGCTGGTACTTTTCCCTTCGAGCCTTCAGCATGGCGGGGGAAAGATTAACCGTGCGATCGCGCTTGGTTTTGGTTTGGCCTTCATGCCCACGGGTGATCGATCGGCAAATGTTCACGCTTCCACAGTCATCGGCCACATAATACCAGCGCAGACCAGTCGCTTCACCGATCCGACAACCCACGCCCAACAGGAACATCACATAGTCGTGGTAGTGCGGTAGTAATCATTTACTCGAAACTCACCAAGCATCTTTCCTATCTCATCGGTCGTGAATGGCTTGGGTCGCTGCTTTGGTTCGGTGGACTGAAACCGCCGGTTATGGCCCCGAAATGGGTTCACCTCTGCAATGTGGTAGCGGCCCTTTGCCCAGTCCCAGCAACTCGCCAGCAGCCAGAAGCGCGCCTTAGCCGTACCCGCTGTCAGAGTGTCATCGCAGATATCGGCAAGCCTTTCCACCTGCCGCCTACCAACATCATTGGCCGGAATATTCAGGTGCTTTTCCAGCATCCTTTTCAGTGGCTGGTAGCGAGCATCGATCGAGGACTGCGCCAGTTTTCTATCTTTGGCCTGAAACTTGGTGAAGCGATCAAACAACTCCGGGGCTGAAATTTCAGTGGCATTACTGCCTGTGGTGCGGGGCTTGTACTTCAGTAGCGTGGGGTCGTACTGCTTTATATGCCAGTCCCACTCAATCTCGGCCTTGGTCTTCTCAGCCAAGGCTCTCGCCGGAGGTGTGTCGGGCAAGCCGATCGCCATCGTGCGACGCTTGCCATCGTTCCAAACCAGTATCAGGCGACCTTCTTTATTCTGGATTCCAACTTTCATCTTTCAAGAGGTGTAAGGGGCGGTGTAAATTTCGCCCACCAATAACCACTTATAAGCACTTCCAAAAACCTGTTATTGACAATGAGGGTTGGTTTTCCAAGGCGGGGATGAACCCTTGGAAACCCTACACTGCCTAGCTTCTCAGCCTTATCGGAACGGCGGGATTCGAACCCACGACCCCTACTACCCCAAAGTAGTGCGCTACCAAGCTGCGCTACGTCCCGACAACGGTCTCCAATATTAACAGATGGTAGTAAACCTTGGCAAGAAATCTGTGGAATTTCGTCTGGAGGGCGATCGTTCATGACGCCGATCTTGGCTTAGAATCTAGAAATCGCTAACAACCTTTGAGCGCTGGGACTTCTAGGAATCCTAGTTGTCAGCAACCTAGCGAGCGATTCTCTTGCTGCCACGGCAAATGCTACGCAATGCAAAAAAACATTTCGATATGGGAGTACCCGTCCTACGGGATCGGCCACCCCCACAGTTCCACCTACCCGACCTTTAGGAGTAGGCTAGCTACCCCGCTCAAAAAACTAGCCATTAATGTACTACATGTCAATCTAGGCAAACGCTGCAACCTAGCCTTTGACATCCTCCCCGGCGTAAACGCACGGGGATTCCTGACCTAAAGATTCAGACATAATTGTTGAATCTCTATCCAATGGGTTGACGCTTCACTGGCTGCTGCTTGCGAACAAGTCTGATGCTGGCCTCCACGTCCATTTAGAGTCTCGGACTGCCCGCCCGCGACTTTGATATTAATTGCTGCGTTGATATCTCTGTCGTGAGTCGCCCCACAAAAAAGACATTCCCACTCTCGAACAGAAAGCTCTTTCTTTCCGCATCGTTCGCCGCAGCCGGAACAAACT
>JANMHS010000132.1:0-2575 GCA_031375385.1 Synechococcales cyanobacterium OTE_70_metabat_200
GAGAAGGTTTTGCCACTACCTGGTGCCCCACAAACGGCGGTGCCCCGCTGGCCATCGGGGATGAAAATGGTGTGTTTTTGGGGATTGATGTTGTAGCGTTTGACAACTTTGCCTTTTTTCTCGATCGGCCTCCGAAGTGGCGTGATGATTGGGGTGTTAATCCATGTCGTCATTCCGTCCCGTTTTCGTTCGTTGATCTGTTTGATGGCTACTTTGTGGGCAGCGAGTTTTTCTGTTTTGCCTGCCCAGTAGGCGTTGGCCATGATCCCTTTTTTCGGCTTGCGGTCTCCACTCAGTAAGATTCCGCCGGTAACGGCTAGGAAAGCCAGGGTGGCCAATCCACCTGGATTCCAGAGTTGCTTTTTGTAGGGTTCTAGCCAACCGGGTGCTTCAAAGTCGGGCAAGGGGCCGTCGGCGTGGGCGGGGGCGACGATGGTGGCGGTAGCAGTGATGGCTGCCACTAGGCTTAGCAGGTGGAGAAGGATTTTCATTTCTTGAGTCCAGTAATATGAACGAAGCTTCCCAGACAACAAAAGACTTTGCGCCCACGAGAAACATTGACTATAGCCAAAAATATTGGCCCACTAAAGCTGTCACTATCATCACCTCCACAACTTATAGAAAAGCTGTTCTAAAGCTTAAAATTGCTCTTCTGAGATCAGCAGTGTGTTCATAACCAGTTACTATACAAAATGTCTATCACTAGTTTTTGATTGGCCTGCCCCAGCGACTAACATCGTTACAAATACTATAAGTGCCCTCATAATAGTAGTTGCAAACAGAACGAAAACCCCTACTGTTTTCGCAAAAAGAGGTGGTGCCTGAGTCTTTACAAGTAGTTCTAACCCCATTACTATCATTGCAAAAACCAGTGTTATTAGCAAAATCATTGTAACATTCTTTACGGTAATTATTTTTCCCTGTACATATTATGTGAGTGCCACCTCCATAGTTTATGCAGTCAAATCTGAAACCTGTTTCGTCAATGCAAGTAGAAGCGTTGTCAGGATGTCTCTGGCAACGCCTATATCCTGCTAATGCATCCCCAGGCAATATAACTAACATGCAACTGATCGTCACACAGAAAATCAACGGTAATTTAAAACTCATAACTAACCTCCAGCACGATTGTTTGTATGCGTTGTATTGTTCTGCGTTTGATTAGCCACCGTACTTACCGGAGTGCCTTGAATCGGGGAAATGGCGATGCCATTGTTCATCCCAAAGTTCTGAGCAGAATAGGAAACCTGAGTTAATGCAGCAATACCTGAACCAGACGCAATGCTAAATGCTATCACTGGAGCCAATAGTCCTAAGACTACAGAGACCACCAACATATCTACATTCGGGCCAGAATAGATCATCGCCACTGCCGACAACCCTGATACCAGGCTAAAACATATTTTACAAAAGCCCAGTGACAAAAACGAAGTGCCCCAAGCAATAAAAGGCTTCGTTCCCACCGGAAACATTGACAATGCCAAAAATATTGGCCCCACTAAAGCCGTCACTATCATCATTACCTCCACAATGTATAGAAAAGCTGTTCTAAAGCTTAAAATTGCTCTTCTCAGATCAGCAGTGTCGTCATAGCCAGTTATTGCAAAAAGTCTTTCACTAGTCTTTGATTGGCTTGCCCCAACGGCTTACATCAGTGCAAATAGTAACACCACCATCATAGTTTCTACAGACAGAGCGAAAACCTAAACTATTTTCACAAACAGTGGGATTTAAGCGTTTACAAATCATTTTGACTCCATTACTATCTTCACAAGAACTACCCTTACTACCAATAAAACATTCCTTACGGTAATTGTTTTTTCCTGTGCATATTGTACGAGTGTGTCCTTCATAACTCCTGCAATCGATTCGGAATCCTGATGATTGATCAACGCAAGCAAAAGTATCATCAGGATAGCTTTGACAACGCCTTGATCCTGCTAAAGCATCATTAGACAAAACTGTTAGTACAGTACTTGCACTCAGGAAAAATGACAATACTATTCTTGAGTTCGTTCTATTTTTATTCATTATCGTCTCCAAAGAAAAAACCTGCAAAAATCTTAAACACAGAACTTTGTATCACCCCGAAGTTTCTCCATTTTTATTTGTTGTGTGAGCTTGTGTTCCACTCACAGCAGTAGGAGGAGTGCCTTGAATCGGAGATACAGCAATACCATTGTTCATCCCAAAGTTCTGAGCAGAATAGGAAACCTGAGTTAATGCAGCAATACCTGAACCAGACGCAATGCTAAACGCTATCACTGGTGCCAATAATCCCAGCACTACGGATACTACTAACATATCCACATTTGGCCCAGAATAGATCATCGCCACTGCTGACAACCCTGATACTAAGCTAAAACATATTTTACAAAAGCCCAGTGATAAGAACGAAGTTCCCCAAGCAATAAAAGGCTTCGTTCCCACCGGAAACATCGACAATGCCAAAAATATTGGCCCCACTAAACCCGTCACGATCATCATCACCTCCACAATGTATAGAAAAGCTGTTCTAAAGCTTAAAATTGCTCTTCTGAGATCAGCAGTGTCGTCATAGCCAGTTATTGTACTA
>JANMHS010000016.1:0-1742 GCA_031375385.1 Synechococcales cyanobacterium OTE_70_metabat_200
AGAGATTAACCTAGTAATTATCGGCGTTGCTAAATCGAGGGATAAAACCCTTGGGAGGGGTAATTCATGAGTTGCCCCCCAAGGGTTATAGCGATCTCAAATTAAGGAATCATACCCAGATCCAGCAATGCCTAATTATCAATTATCAATTCTCAATTCTCAATTAATTTAACTTATCTCTCGTCTGCCTTCTAGAGCGCGGGCGAGAGTTATTTCGTCTGCATATTCGAGATCGCCACCCATGGGTAGCCCAAAGGCGATCCGAGTGACTTTGGTGAGCGGGGCGATCAGTCGTCCCAGATATAAAGTCGTCGTTTCACCTTCGACCGTCGGACTGACGGCAACGATCACTTCGTGGACATCTTGCTTGTCGATCCGCTGCAATAATGAAGAGATATTTAACTGCTCGGGGCCGATGCCATCCATCGGTGAAATCACGCCACCTAAGACATGATATTTGCCACTAAATTCTCGCGTTCTTTCGAGGGCAATGACATCGCGTGAATCCGCAACAACACAGATCGTTTGCGGATCGCGTTGGGGATTGCGACAGATATCACAAACTGGCTCGGCAGAGAGGTGAAAACACACCTGACACAAGCCGACTTGCTGTTTGGCCTCGATTAAAGCTTGGGCGAGTTGTTCGACCTCGGCTGAAGACCGTTTGAGAATATGTAAAGCCAACCGCTGAGCAGATTTAGGGCCTACTCCCGGCAATCGCTGTAATTGCTCGATTAGATTGGCAAGGGGACGCGTATAAGCCGTAATTCTTAGCTCCTAACGATCTAATCTATGGAGTAATATTGTATGTCAAAGCGCGATCGCCTCGCACTAAATTTTGCGGTGTGATGTCTACTCTGTTGCCACTGTAAAAGTTGCCGTCTACCCCCTTCCCACCCAAGCAATAGACATTCACCATCTACCATCCACCATTCACTATCCACTATTCACTATCCACTATCAACTATCCACTATTCATCGATGTACTTGCCTGTAGCTGGGTAGTTGTCGTAGTGACGATGTTATTTGGCGTGTTGCCGCTGCTGGCTTTTGCACAGACATCATTACCTTCGCTAGCTAGTCGGCTGGTGGGGGCGTTTGTGCGGACGGTAATGACGATCGCCATTGGGAGTATCATCTGGACGAAGTTGGGGTTATTTACCTGGCTCACAGCCGTATTGGTCTATGCGATCGGGCTGGGCATCGGTTGGATCGCCAGCCATCAGTGGCAATTGCAACCGCAATTGGCTCAACTCGGACAACAAATTGCGATCGCGACGATCGATATTTTCGATCGGGGCATTTCTGCGCCCCAACTGCGGCGATGGTGTTTATTACCGTGGCACGCGATGCAAGCGCGACTCGACGCTCGCTCCAAGCAATTAGTCCCCAAGGGGAAACCAGCAAGTGCCACCGCTCGTCGGCAGGGATGGAGCATCCCACTAGTCATCCTCACCGCGATCGTGACGATCTCGATCGCTAGTTCGACAGTCTGGCTGCGATTCGAGCATCCGCTGACCGAATTTCGCTACAGTCATCCCGATACTTACGGTCAGCTCCTGCTCACGCAACAGATTTTAGCGCGGGACTTGCCCACTAGCGATCGGTTGCCAATTTTTGCCAGTCTCGCCGCTTTTATCTCCGCCCTCAGTGGCGTTCACCCGATTCAAGTCGTCCATCTGCTAGGGGCGATCGTCGGTACGACGATCGTCTTGAGTATCGGCTATACCTGCGGCTCCCTG
>JANMHS010000080.1:0-44851 GCA_031375385.1 Synechococcales cyanobacterium OTE_70_metabat_200
TTGGGCGTGCAGGGCGAGCGCCTGAGGTTGCCTCTGCGCAGGCAGACGGTTCCCGAACAGGCGAAACCCTCGCAGCACTAGAGGGAGCAGCGGAAAATCCGGTCTTGGGGTCTCCCCAAGTGGAGGACTTTTTCAAGACAAGAGACTCCGCTGTTGGCTCCGGCTCCCCTTCTCCCAAGCTTGGGAGAAGGGGCTGGGGGATGAGGGCTTTCAATGGTCTTCATTGTTCTTTGTCCCGCATTAAGTTCCTACCCAAACCATCGATTAACCGCCACCTGAGTGTGTTGGCAGAGGAAATTCTTGCCTAGGCGATCGTTGAATAGTGTTTCCAGTTCCGTAGCTACTTCCGAATGCTCGGGATAGAGTTTGCCGCCGCTTTCCCGATCTAGGTAATGTAAAATTTCTGTGGAGTCGTGGATGCTAACAGTCTCGGTGACCAGCACAGGAACGCTTTGGCCGCCATGTTTGCCCGTTGCCCAATGATGGAATGGTGGCATCTGGGCTTTTTCGATGTAGGATCGTTCGGATCCACCGTTATGGAGTGAATCGAGGTAATCCATTGCCCAGCGGACTTTCTCGCAGTAATGACTGATGGGGATGGTGATGAGCTGGTATTTAGACATCCGTTGCTCCCGCGACTTGAATGGAGTATCTCCCGATCATAGATCAAAATGGAAAAGTCAATCATTGCTGAGCTAGAGCGCATTGCAGCCACAGAGCAAATTAAAATCCTCTACGCCTGCGAATCGGGCAGTCGAGCCTGGGGGTTTCCCTCGCCAGATAGCGATTATGATGTGCGGTTCATCTATTTACATCCGCTGGATTGGTATTTATCGATCGACCGTCGCCGCGACACGATCGAGCTACCCATAAATTCCATACTAGACATCAATGGCTGGGATCTATACAAAGTGCTCAAGCTTTTCCAGGGCTCGAATTCGGTGGTCTATGAATGGCTGCAATCCCCCATCGTTTATTACTCTTCTCCCGATCTAGCTAGGGAGTTATTGGGACTGGCCGATCGTTATTACTCCTGTAAGGCTGGAATTTACCATTACTTGAACATGGTGATCGGCTGTGAACGAGATCATTTACGGTCGCCTCAAGTACGATTGAAAAAGTATTTTTATGCTTTGCGTCCGATACTAGCCGCGATGTGGATTATCAAATACCGGGTAGTGCCGCCGATGGAATTCGAGAAATTATTGGCTATTATCGCTGATCGATCGAACTTGCTAGCTGCCATTCGTGAACTATTAATGTTGAAATATACCGCAAATGAATCCACCGAGATCTCGACTGTCCCGATTCTCAATGATTTCATTCTCACGGAAATAGCGGTTTGTGAAGCCGCAGTTCAGGTAATCCCTAAGCATTATGCAGATTCAGTAGAATTAAATGATTTGTTTAGAAGATATGCTCTCTCTAACTCGGGCGAAATTTTTGGTGTAGATCCTTAAGGAGTAATGGTTTTGGAGATGCCCCAGCCGCTGTTTGGCGAATCCGAGCTGCCGGATTTTCACCCTTGGGGCACCCCCCGGAGCTGGTGAGTAATGCTGCGCACCACCGAGAAGCCCAGTAGACAGAGGAGGCCATCGATCGTCAGGGTACTACTGGCTCCAATCAGCATGGCCACCCTGCCCACCAACAAATTACCAAAGGGAGTCATGCCAATATAGGCCACCGTAAACAGACTCATCACTACTCCCCGATGTCGATCGAGTGTTAAAGTCTGGAGTAAAATATTGCAAATCGCTGCTTGTAAAACCAAACACAGCCCGATTACAAACATCATGAGCAGCGATAGCATAAATAACCGAGACTGACCGAAACCAATCAAGCCCAGACCTAAACCCACCGTCGAAATTAGCAATATCGAATCCAACCGATGGTGACTGGGACGAAAGGTAAGATACAAACTGCCCGCCAGGGAACCAATCCCTGCTGCCGCTAATAAATAGCCCATCACCGCTGCCCCACCCAGAAAAGTTTCCCGCGCAAAAATGGGGGTGAGTGTGGGGTAAGAGCCACCAAGGAAGCTGATGGCCGCTAGTAAAATCAGGATCGATCGCAGTGTTGGCGTGACCCACACATATTGCCATCCGGCTTTAAACCTTTGCCATGGCGAAACCGCTCGCCCTGAAATTGGTAAATAGCGAACTAAGAGTAAGGCGGCAATGGCTACCAAATAGCTACAGGAGTCGATCGCAAAACAGACTCCCACATTAGTTTGGGCAATCACCAAACCGGCCAAGCCCGGCCCAATAAATCGGGCAATGCTGATGATCAGAGCATTTAGGCTAATCGCTGATTTTAATTCTTGCTTGCTCTCCACAATTTCGGCGATAAACACTTGGCGAGTGGTGATATCGAAGGCATTGATCGAACCTTTGATTAAGCTTAGTACTACCAGCATTTCAATGCTGACCTTGTTGCCAAAGAACATTAAGGCTAGGGCTAGAGCGTGTAGTAGCGATAGGGACTGGGTTGTTAGTAAGATTTTGCGTCGATCGCTCCGATCGATGATGCCTCCGGTTATTGGTACCAGAATAAAGTTGGGCACCTGTTCGAGAAAAGTAATGAGTCCTAGGGAAAATGCCGAATGGGTGTAGTCATAAACCATCCATAGTACGGTCGCTTGGGCCATCCAAGTGCCAATCAGCGAAATTGACTGTCCGCTAAAAAACAAAATACTGTTGCGAGATTGTAATACAGCCATGGGGTCACGGAGCTGTAGTCGGAATTGCGATAAAATCTTGGCCGGTGCCAGAGCCGTAGGGATGATGGGCCGGAGTTCGCTGCACTTGCATCATGGTTATGGTGCTTTGGGATTCTGATTCACCCCCGAAAAACCGAAAGGTGCCAGCGGCTCCCTGAAATTCTAGATTGCTGAGACGATCTTTGACTGTTTCTCTGGTGGGTCGTTCCGTGGCAGCAATGGCATCGCCGATCGCCCTGACCGCGTCATAGGAAGTGGCTGTGGCCCAGTTCGTGCGGGCTTGCCAGATCTGCTGGGATGCTTGGCTGAAGCTGGTATTGCTGCCGCCTGCCCGCCCAGAAACGCCTAAGATCATTCCCTGGGAAGCTTCTCCCACATTTTCTAAGGTATCAAAGTGATAAAGAGTAGCAATATCACCAAATACTTGGAGGTTGCGATAATTACGATGTTTATGGCGGATGACCGCAAAGGCTTTTTCTCGGTACTTGCGGGTGGGAAAGAGGACAATCACTTCAGCCCCTTTGTTGGCGGCTTGTTGGAGTAAGCTACTGCCACTAGCGCTGCTGGTTAGATCGAAATTTCCTACTACCTCTCCGCCCCTGGTGGAGACTTCATTCGAAAATTGGGCTTTCAGGTCTTCGCTGTAGCGCACACCGGATACATAAAATATTGCAGCCCGGCGCTTTTTGGTGCGATCTAACATATAGCTGGCCAATCGCTGACTGACGAAATCGCTCCGTACGGTGGTGCGAAAAATATAGGGGCGATCGGAGCTGGTCAGGCTGGACGTAGTACTGATCGGAGCCACAAAAGAAAGCTGTTGGCTATTGTAAACTTTAGCCGCCGCTAAACTGACAATGCTGCTATTATGACCGACTACTGCTAACACATCCCGACGATTACTCAGTTCTTTGGCAATGCCTTCGCCTTTTTCTGGCTTGTCCTCATCATTGAAAATCTCTAGTTTAATGTTAATTTTATTTTCGCTATTGATTTGCTCTTGGGCGTGAGCGAAGCCCCGCAACATTTCCAGGGCACGGTAATTAGTGTCTTCGGAAATCGGTACTGCTACGGCGATCGTATAGCTGGGTTGGTTGGCGATCAATGCATTATTCAGATATATCCGAGTTTCTGGTGAGTTGGGAGATTTTTTGAGGGCTGAGCGAAATTGCTGAATGGCTACTGCATAATTCCGCTGGGCCATTGCTGCTGCTCCAGCCTGGTTGAATTGCTGGAATTCTTTAGAGCCTAAGCTTTCGAGCAAGATCTTCTGGCCGTTGCTACTGGCGATCGGGGGCCGCAGGAAATTAACTGCCAGCAATCCACCGAGGGCCAATGTCCCCAATCCGCCGCCAAGCCACTGCCACCAGCGCACTCTGTGCTCACGTTTCTGGGGCACCGTATCCAAAAATATATTAGTTGTGGGATTCCGATCCACTTGGGCCTTGTTGAGGGCCGTCAGTGCGGCGGTAGCTGAAGGGAAGCGGTAGAGCGGGGTTTCTTGCAACATGCGCTCGATCACCGATCGCAAGACTGTTTGCTCTGGAATCGGGATCTCTTGCCACTGCCAGGAATGGGTATGGTAATCGAAAAGATTGGGCGGATGTTCACCTGTGACTAGATGTAAGCAAGTTACGCCCAGGGCATAGAGATCGGAGGAGGGATAAATTGCCGAGCATTGACGCTGCTCGACGGGGGCGTATTCGGGAGTGCAAATACCAGTATGAATTTTGGGCGTGGGGATGGTGGTAGCAGTGCTGATAATTTGTTTGACGGCTCCAAAATCAATTAAATGTAGCTGGCCTTGGCGATCGCGGACGATATTCGAGGGTTTGATATCGCGGTGAATTACCCCCTTGTGATGGATGAATTCCAGAATCTCGAGAATTTGCCGCAGGACTTCGGTCATTTCTAAGGTCGTGAGGCGATCTCTTTGATGTAGCTCTTGCTGTAAATCTTGGCCTTCGATGTATTCCTGGACTAGATAGCAGAATTTGTGGGGATCGTAGCGATCTGGCTGGCTGGAGACCGGTGATTCCAGCTCTAAAAAAGCATAGAAGCGGGGGATGCGGGGGTGCTCGCCGAGAGCCTCTAGGACTTCTGCCTCGCGATGGAAAAGGGTGGTAGCTGTTGCAATTTGATCGGAGTTGAAGTGGGGGTTGAACTGGAGCTGCTTGATGATACAGCGCTTGAAGGTGGGCGTGCGCCGATCGTGGGCCAAAAATACGTTGCCGAAGCCACCTTTGCGGAGTTGTTGAATGGGGACGTAACGACTGTCGAGGATTAGGGGCATCCCGCATTCTTGGCAGTGGCGTTGGGGAATAGTTTTGAGCAGCGTACTGTCATCAAGTTCTGGAAAGTCGTTGACGGGATGGGCACAGCCAATGCGAGTGCAATGAATTTCCATACATTTCCAAAAAATAGCTCGAAACTTGAGTAAGTGTTACTACTTAGATAGATTATTGTCTAAGCAATGGTTTTTGACAACGATCTGGTGCGGTGAAGTTACTACCGGTGTAGTGAATAAATATTGTAGGAAACGCGATCCTTAGCGGATTGGGACGGCGATCGCGAAAAATGTCACAGATGATTGAGAAAGTATTGGCGATACAGCGTACAGCTCGGTTCCACCCGATTGCCATTGTCCACTAACCGGATCAGACCCATGCTATCCAATCGATAGAGCTGCTGCCAAACTAAGGGGACTGGCCGATCGCTGTCTACGACCAGCTTCATGGCGGCCAGCAAGTCTTCATGACCCTGTAGCTCCGCCAAATAGCGCCGCAGGTGACTGCCATAGATGCCATTGTAGGTAGGAGCAGTCTGAAAGAAATCCGCTAGGGAAGACTGTTGTTGACTGAGGTGATAGAGGGCCATTTGCAGCAAATAGGGGTGACCACCTAAAAAAGTCCGCAATTGTTCCAGGGAATCCGTAGTCGACCAGCCATAAAGCTGGGCTAAATAGTTGGCCTGTGGCAGGTCTAGGGGGGGCAACTGCACGGGCAGCCCCACGTTGAATGGCGACTGATTTAGGTCTAAGGCAATATAGACTTCGGTGGTGTGGACGACTACTAGGCGCAATTGCTGCCACACATCCGTAAAGTTGGATTCTTCATGCCATTCTCGCAGTAGTGAGAGGAAGTCTCTGGCCAGTTCTGGATAGGCAAAAATCACGTCGATATCATCGATCGCCAATAGTAATCCGCCATCGATCTGCTCTAGCACGCCACCCTGCATATAGCTGGTGCAACTGACCATGCTCCCGATCGCCTCGTCCCAATATTCCTCTAGAGGACTCTCCAGTCCTAGTTGCTTGCGGATGTTGGCAGAGAGCCAGCGGAGCAGCAGGTCGATATCCTGAAATTGTTTGCGATCGGCTTGGCGCAGGCTGATCCGCACCGCCCGGAAACCATGGGTGGCGAGGCGATCGACCAGCCAATTTAGCAAGGATGTTTTGCCGGTCATGTGGGGGGACTTGATCCGCACTAGGGCACCGGGGCGCAGCAGTTCCTGTTCGCAGTCGCTTTCGATGGTGCCGCGCTGGACGTAGAGGGGCGAATCGGCGGCGACGGCTCCGGTGGGAAAGCGGGTGGGGCTGTTGCTGCTGGGGGTGTGGCGACTGTGGCGCTGGAGGGCTTGTTTGAAGTTTTGTTTGCTGACTTTTTCGCCCAGGGCTTCGGAAAGCTTTTGCCAAAGGGCGCTACCGATATCTTTGTGGATGTAGTCGGCGGAGAGGTTCATTTCTACGGCGATCGCTTCGTAGGTCAGTCCCCGCCAGGATCCCTCCAGCACGGCCATCTCTCGATCGCTGAGGTGCTTATGGCTATGTTGCCAGACCAATCGATCGGCGATGGTTTCGATCTGTTCCCAGCTCAGTAAGGGATCCATGGATTAATTTGCAAATTTTTCTCTAGCTTACCCGAATTGCTAGGGATCATGGCTCTTTGGGCCTGTGAATATATATTGATCAATAATTGCTTGTGATATACTTTAGATATCCAAATCAAGCATGGAAAACCAAAAATCATGAAGTCACAAATTGGTCAGTGGGGTAACTCTCTTGCTCTTCGGATTCCCAAATATGCAGTTGAAGCACTGGATCTAAAACCTAACGACGCGATCGAATGCACCGTTGAAGACGGTAAATTGGTGATGCAGCGCATCCAAGTGTTACCAGAATTCACCCTAGCTGAACTGCTAGCGGGCATTACCGAAGAACCTGAAGGTGAAGTGGAATGGGGTAAACCAATGGGGCAAGAGGTTTGGTAATGTATATTCCAAAGCGCGGGGATTTTATTTGGATTGATTTTGATCCGCAAGCTGGTCACGAGCAAATGGGTAATCGACCAGCCCTAGTGATTAGCCACGATGATTTTAATGAACAAATGGGTTTTGCATATGTTTGCCCCATTAGTAATACCCAAAGAAAAAATCCCTTCTATGTGATGATACCAGAGGGTGAAGCCGTGACTGGTGTAATTATGACAGAGCAGATGCGATCGCTTGATTTTAGAGCTAGAAAAGCTACTTACAAGGGTGTTTGCCCAGAACTGTTGTTACAAGATTGCTTGAGACGAATCAAACCCATCATTTTTTAGGTGTTGATCAGCAATCTGTTTGCAGACATGCTCGAAGTTATTCATAATCTCATCGTTGGTGAATCTGATGATTTGTAGTCCATATTTTTCGAGTTCGATTGTTCTTTCAGCATCTCGGGCTTGGGCGGCTTCGGAAAAATGCACGTCTCCATCGACTTCGATCACTAGGTGCAGAGCAGCGCAGTAGAAATCTGCGATGAAGTGATCAATTGGTCTTTGGCGCAGGACTCGGTGGGGAAATGTTTTCAAGAATTCTTCCCAGAGTTTTTTCTCGGCAGGGGTGGGGTTGTGCCGCATTTGCTTGGCTCTTTCTACTAACTTGGGGTTGTAGGGGAGGTGGAAATGGGATTTTAGCAGGGGCATGGTTGATGGTGATGCGATTATTTTTTAGACTGCGCTTGGGGTTGGGGATCCCCCTAACCCCCTTATAAAGGGGGGATCGGATTTCGGGGGACTTTGAGTTTAGGGTTCTTTGATCGTCTTTGGTATTTATTTGACTCATATCTTCGATGCTAGCATCGCTCTCAACTATCTATCAATTATTACGACTAACACCCAGCCGTTTCGGCTCCCCCTTTTCAAAGGGGGGTGGGGGGATCGCCCACTTTGTCCGTAGCTATAATCTTCAGAATGGCTCCAAATTTGAGGTCGATCGACTATCTGCGATCACCCAACACAAATTCAAAGCTAACCATGAAAAAATTCATTTTCAGTGGATCTGAAGTTAGTTAGAACTAGGGATGTTCTGAAGATCAACGATCGCCAAAGACCTTTTGGAAAAATAGGGTTTCTGCTTCCCGTTGGGCATCGCGGTTGCTCTTCTTGGCAAAGCCGTGACCCTCATCCAGAGCTAACATGTACCACACTGGGCTGCCATTGCTCCGGACTTTGGCCACAATTTGTTCTGCTTCGCTCTGGGGCACCCGTGGGTCGTTGGCTCCTTGGATCACGAAGAGGGGCTTGGAAATTTTGGCTGCATTGTTCAATGGGGAGATCTTTTGCTGGTAGGCTTGCATGGCCGGATCTCGCTCGTCGCCATATTCCACCCGGCGCAGATCCCGGCGATAGCTTTGGGTGTTTTGTAAAAAGGTGGTGAAATTAGAGATACCGACAATATCAATGCCCCCAGCTAGGCGATCGCTATAATTAGTTAAACTAGCTAGCACCATATAGCCGCCATAGGATCCGCCGTAGACCACTACCCGATTTTTATCCAGATCTGGCTGGGTGGCAATCCAGTCCAGCAATGCACCGATATCTTTGACCGAATCTTCTCGTTTGAAACCATTATCCAGATCTAAATAGGTTTTGCCATAGCCACTGGAACCGCGCACATTGGGCACAATCACCGCTGCTCCCAGCTCGTTGACCCAGTATTGGGTAGTAGCAGAGAAGCCAGGCCGGGACTGGGCCTCTGGCCCACCATGGATATTGATAATGACTGGGTATGGGCCGCGCTTTTTGGGCTTATAGAGGAAAGCCGGGATGGTACGTGGTTTATCGAAGGTGGGATAGCGAATCAAAGTCGGTTCCACAAAGCTCCTCGGATTCAAACCCCCGATCTCGCTTTCTGTCCAACGGGTTAACTTGCGATCGTCCAGATCAAAGGTGAAGGCATCACCGGGGGCTTTGGCCGTAGAGAGGGAAAAGCCCAGCTGGGTGGAATCAGGATGCCAAGTGATGCCCCCGACTGTCCCGATCGGTAAAGGAACCAACCTGGGTTCACCATAAACAATCTGAACTAATCTTGCGGCTCGCCCGTCAGGTTTCGTATATATCCTGCCGATCGATTGGGTGTAAAGCTTGGAAATACCATCTTCATTGACTTGATAGGCGATCGACCGGTCATTGGGCGCAACGCTGATGCCTTCTACGTCCCAATCTTGTTTGGGCGTAATGCGTATGCGGTTGTCAGTGCCTAGATCGATGCGGATCCCATAGGTGAACTCCGAACCCTCGTCCGTTAGCAGGTAGACCGATTGACCGTCGGCTGAAAACTCTCCACCATCATAGGAAACCTGAAGTTTGGGGGAGATCGGCGTTAATTGACCGCTGTTGATATTCAGGATGGCTCGCTTGGACTGGGTGGCGGAAATATATTCGCCGAGGAGTAGTTGCTGACCGTCGGGAGAAATATCTAGCACGCCCCAAGCACCGGAGCGGGAGAAGATGACTTTGCGGCTATTTGGTTGATCTGGGTTGGCGATCACAATTTCTCGTTGGTTGCTGCCTTTGCGGGAAACAGTCCAGGCTAGCTGCTGGCCATTGCGAGAGAAGGTAAAGCCTTCGTTCCGGGTGCCCGGTTCCGTGAGTTGGCTGGCGCGGCCCGTGGCCCGATTGAACATATATCCTTGATAGAACTCGTCACCGCCTTGGTCTTTGACGAATAGGAAGTTACCACTGTTACCGGGACGCACCTGGGCTCCACCCACGGGTTCGCTATAGAAGGTGAGCTGGCTGCGAGCGCTTAGGGGCTGGCGGACTTCGTGGATTTGGGCGGTCTCGCCGAAACGGGTAGAGATCAGGATGCCGCCTTGGGGGGTGAAGCTCTGAAAGCTTGCGGAGCGGGTGTTGCTGTATTGGGTGAGGCGATCGCGGACTGCTGGTGGGGTAGTGGGAATGTTTTGGAGCCTAAGTTGGCCGACGCTCCGGGTTTCTACTGCTGGGGCTGCGCTGCTGGCGGGGACTAGGGAGGTTGCGACTAGGGCTAGGCCGATCGTGATGCCAATGAAGCTGTGGGCTTTAGTCGTGAGGATCCTGCGCATGTGGTTGTTACTCATGGTCGTTAGAGCTAGCATATCAGCCTTCCGTTTTGGTGGGTAGGATTCAGCCCCCAGCTAACGCACTGATTCCCCCAATTTGCTCATCACTGGCCCAGGTAGCCCAGACCACAAAGGGGTCGTTATATCAGCCAAATCCAATGCTCCCGCCATCCAATTATTACAAGTATTGGCGATCGAATAAAATCCTGTGCCTTCATAAAAGCCATCGGATACATCAAAGCCATCCTGAATCTTCTCTGGCTTGCCACCACGAAACGATTGGCGGAGATAGTTGACTATCTTTAGATATTGATTTTTATTGAGACCTACACATTTAGTCGTGAATCCATTGCCAATGGGTACTTCTCGATATCCCTGGATGTGAATCGTCGTCGGATTTCCGGGCACAAAGAAAGTTCGCATCAACCGGGAAAATTCGATTTTCTCGATGCTGGGCGTATTGATATAAAAATCTCGATCGCCCCATCCCAATTTCAGATATCGATAATCACCACGCCGCTCTTTGCCGATTTCTTGCAGCTTCAGCACCGTTTTCCAATCGAACGCCGAATTTTCTACTGGCACTACCAAGTCTCCATGCAGTGAGTCGCCCACCACATAAATAGCATAGGGAGAATTCTCGCAGGCTTGGACTTGGGTACCCAGCCTTCGGGGGAGTTGAGCCGCGATCATTAGCACTAATGCCGTAGTCCCGCTACCAATAGCTACCCATTTGAAAATTGATTTCAGCTTGCGTTTAGTACCATACTTACTCACGTTCCTCTATCCTCAACATCAGTGTGATAACAATGCTGCCTACAACCCGCTTGCCTACTTTTCCCATTAGCTTTCAAAGTGGCCGAAGCTGCTAGAGCAATTCACAAAAAAGCCCCGATCCTATAGATCGAGGCTTTCAGCTAAATACCTATCAAAACTTAGCGGCGACGACGGCTGGAGCCACGGGCTTCTTGGTAATCCCGCTCATCGTTTTGGCGACCGCCGCCTTCATCCTGGCGAAGTACGGGCTTGACACCATTGGAACCAGAACTGCGTTGGTCTCGGCCACCGCCACCGCGCGCACCACCCCGGCGCTCGTAGCCGCCGCGGCCACCACGATCTTCCCGATCGTAATTGCGCTCTTGGGGAGCGGGCTCTTCCATATCTAGGTAAGCAGGCCGAGTCCGATCGTAGACCAGCTGCAAAGCCGCCGCCGCGATCGTGTGTACATCGTAGCCCTCGCCCAACTGAGAAATAATCGGCAAGAACGAAGCCACCCGTTCGCCAGCCAAAGCTTCCAGCACATCATTTTGCACCTTTTGCAAATGCTTAGCTTCGATTTGGGCGCGGCTGGGCACTTGGCAAACCACCATGGCCTGGTTAGTGCGGCGCTCGATCGCTTGCAGTTTGCGGCGATCCATGGGGTGAATCAAGGAGATCGCCACCCCTTCCTTACCAGCACGGCCCGTGCGACCAATCCGGTGGATATAGTTCTCCGAGCTATCGGGCAAGTCGTAGTTAATCACGTGAGTCAGGTGATCCACATCCAAACCGCGGGCCGCGATATCCGTAGCTACAATCCAGCGCACCTTGCTCTGGCGGAAGCGATGCAATAGACGTTCCCGTTGAGTCTGGGAGAGGTCGCCATGGTACTCATCGGCACTGTGACCGGCGCTTTGCAGCAGTCCAGTGAGTTCCGCAGCGGCCCGGCGAGTTCTGACAAAGATAATCGCCGATTCTGGCTGCTCTAGTTCCATGATCGGCTGGAGCATTTGCGCCTTATTCCAGCCCCGGGGTACGAAGTAGACCTGTTGCACGATCTTGTTCGGAGCGGCCTTGGGCTGTTGCACCGTCACGATCGTCGGAGAATTCAAAAAGCGATTGACCAGCGATCGAATCTGGGGAGCCATCGTGGCCGAGAATAGCGCAGTCTGCTTTTCCTTGGGCAGCTTGCTCATAATTAGTTCCACATCGTCGATGAAGCCCATGCTAAGCATTTCATCGGCTTCGTCCAGCACGAACCATTGCACCTGATCCAGGCGCAGCTTGCCACGATTGATCAAGTCGATGACCCGACCGGGAGTCCCGACGACCACCGGCACGCCACTTTCTAGGCGACGGATTTGTTGGTCGATCGATTGACCGCCATAGACAGTCAAAATCGGCGAACGGCGCTCGCTGGTGATGAAGGTCTTCATCGCTTCGGAAACCTGCATGGCCAATTCCCGCGTGGGAGCCAAAACTAGCGCCTGTACCGCCGGATTCTGAAAATCAACGCGCTCCAGGATGGGTAAGGCAAAAGCAGCGGTTTTGCCCGTACCGGTTTGAGATTGACCGACCACATCTCTGCCAGCCAGCAACTCGGGAATTGCTTGGGCTTGAATATTAGTGGGTTCGGTGATACCAAGTTTTTCCAACTGACTGACAATTTTGTCGGAAATACCAAGGCTAGCAAAAGTAGTGGTCATAGGTAATAAATTCACAATTTGTGGATGATGAAAAGGGACAAACTCATGGCGCAAAGGGCGCTCAGCGTTGCCCTAGAAGGCGACAACCTCGCCAAAGAGGTCGTAATGATCGGCTCGCTGGATGCGAGCCGGGACGATCGAACCCAAGCGGGCAGAGCCGCGCAGGTATACTTGGCCATCAACTTCCGGCGCAAAGCGCGCCGATCGACCGACTAGCTCCCCAGTGCTGGGGTTTTCTAGTTCAACCAAGACATCGACTATTTCTCCAACTTGCCGCTGGTTATTGGCCAGGGAGATGGGCTGTTGTAGGGCCATCATGGCAGCATGTCGTCCCTGCATGATTTCTGCCGGTACCTGGTTGGGCAACTTACCAGCCGGGGCTTCGGCCTCCGCCGAGAAGGTAAAGACACCCATGTGATCGAACCGGTGGCGAGCTACGAACTCTTCCAGATGAGCAAAGTGCTCGGGAGTCTCACCGGGGAAGCCCACGATGAAGGTAGTACGCATTACCGCTGCTGGCAGCTCTTGGCGCAGGTTTTCGATGATTCGATCGTTCACATGGCCCTGCCAAGGCCGATTCATGGCCCGCAGCATGTCCGGGTGGGAATGTTGCAGAGGTAGATCCAGGTAGGGCAACACATTCGGTGTTTCTTGCATGGCTGCAATCACGGCCTTGGTCAGACCCGTTGGATAGGCATAGTGCATCCGAATCCAGGGAATATCTACTTCCCCGAGGGCGCGCAGCAGCTCCGCTAGTCGGGGTTGACCGTAGATATCCAGGCCATAGTTGGTGGTGATTTGGGAGATCAGCACCAGCTCCTGGACGCCTTCGTCGGCCAGTTGCTTGGCTTCGTTGACGATCGATTCGATGGTTCGTGATCTCTGCTTACCCCGCAGATGGGGAATGATGCAAAAACTACAAGCGTAGTCGCAGCCTTCGGCAATCCGCAGATAGGCCACGCCTTCGGAGGTTGTCCGGTAGCGGGGCAACCATTCATCGGCGATGTAGGAGGGTTCCGCCGAAATCAGCTCCACCCGTTCGCCAGTTTCGGTGCGCTCGATGACGTTGACAATCTTGTGATAATCACCGGTACCTACTACAGCCACTGCTTCGGGGATCTCATCCAGCAGTTGGCTCTGAAAGTGTTGGGCCATACAGCCCGTAATCACAATCTTTTTGTCGGCAGCTGCTAGTTCTACTAGGGTGCGCACCGATTCTTCGCGGGCACTCTCCACAAAGCTACAGGTATTTACAATGACGTAGTCCGCAGTATTTTCATCGGCGTCTACATGGTATCCGGCTTGCACCAGCAGTCCGAGCATGTGCTCGCTGTCTATGCGGTTTTTTTCGCAGCCAAGATGAGAAATGGCGATCGAAGGTTTATTCCCCATTTAATGGTTTATTTACTATCAGGTTAGGTAGTCGGTCTGAGGACGCGCAAAATTCCAAGCAGCGTTTGAACCACACCATATCACAGGCGAACTACTGGAGTTGACAGCCAAGACCTTAAAAATGCTGCTAACTAAATCGAGTAGGCTGGGGCAATTGCTGATGACAACTGTTTCCTGCGACCAGCGCCATACTTGGCACGCCCCTGAAGGGCAAGGCGGTCGGGAGAGCAGAAAATTTCAATGGCTCGGGGGAGCAAGTTTCTGGAAAGCTGTCAGTGATTGGGAACTAATTCGTCCACTGAAAAAACATCTTAACACAATGTTGCGGATTGTGAACTGGGTTTTGCAGATCGTCGATCGGGCTGAAACGCTGTCACAATGATAAAATCTACGAATTACCATCGACAACCCAGCCAAATGGCCATGGTTATCTGGGCTGGTGGCCAGCCATCAATGTTTTAGCTATATTGGTTTTCCGTGAATTTTAAGCAAACTTTTAGAACCGAGCATCCAGTAATTGGGGTGGTGCATTTACTGCCTTTGCCTACTTCTCCCCGCTGGGGGGGCAGTCTAAAGGCCGTGGTGGAGCGGGCGGAGCAAGAAGCTCTGGCTTTGGCCTCCGGTGGGGTGGATGGCATTTTGGTGGAAAACTTTTTCGATGCTCCTTTTACTAAGGGCCAGGTAGATCCGGTGGTGGTGGCGGCGATGACCGTAGTAGTCCGGAAATTAATGGGCTTGGTGAGCTTGCCGATCGGCCTGAATGTGCTGCGGAACGATGCGCGTAGTGCGATGGCGATCGCCGCTGCTACGGGAGCCCAGTTCGTGCGAGTGAATGTCTTGACCGGGGTGATGGCTACGGATCAGGGGATGATCGAGGGCTGTGCCTACGAGCTGCTGCGCTATCGGCGGGAATTGGGCTGCGATGTGCAGATTTTTGCAGATGTGTTGGTGAAGCATGCCCGGCCGCTGGGGACTCCGAACCTGACCATGGCGGTGCGAGAGGCGATCGAGCGGGGCTTGGCCGATGTGGTGATTCTCTCGGGCTGGGGGACTGGGAGTCCGCCGGATCTGGAAGATTTGGAGCTGGCGAAGGCGGCGGCGGGGGATACGCCATTGTTGATCGGCAGTGGCGCGGATTGGGAGAATATCCCCAGCCTGATCCAGTTTGCCGATGGGGCGATCGTTTCCAGTTCCCTGAAGCGGCAAGGTAAAATAGAGTTGTCGATCGATCCGATACGGGTCAGTCAATTTGTGGAAGCCTTGCGCCGCAGTAAGCAGAGCTTGCCGGAGCGACATCCCAGTCCACTGCCAGTTCCCCAACATAACTAGTTCCTTCTGAAATTTTACCTATGCGTCGCCAATCTTCTTGGATTCATCGCTTTTCTCGCCCGCTGATTGCTGCTGTTGCGGCTTTGGGGATCGCCGATACGGCCTATCTCACCTCGGTCAAGCTGGCTGGCAAGGGAGTAACTTGCTCCAGTGAGGGCTGTAATGCCGTCTTGAGTAGTCCCTATGCCAATGTGTTCGGGCAACCTTTGAGCCTGTTTGGATTGTTGGCTTACGTCGCAGTGTTGTTGTTGGCGATCGCCCCTTTGTTCATCAATCCGAAGTCCGATAAGAAGCTGCACAATCAGCTTCAGGATTTAACTTGGCCGGTGTTGCTGATCGCTGGTGCGGCCATGATGGTGTTCAGTGGTTACCTGATGTATTTACTGGCAGCCGTGATTAATGCTGCTTGTCCTTACTGTATTGCTTCGGCGATTTTTTCCACGGCGATTTTTGGGTTGGTGCTATTTGGTAAGGAGCGGGATGGGATCGGTGAAATTTTTATGCCGGTGACGATCGCTGCTTTTCTGACCCTGTTGGTGACCGTGGGTATTTACTCTGGGGTTGGGCCAACGGCAGATGCGGCGGATCCTACGAGCAATGATATTACTACGCTGGAGCCGGCGGGCGTTCCGGTGAATGGAGTTGGTTGGACGGTGACTAGTAAATCTGGCCCGAGCGAACTGGCTCTCGCCGAGCACCTGAAGCAGACTGGCGTTACGATGTATGGCGGTTGGTTTTGCAGTCACTGCTATGAGCAGAAGCAGCTTTTGGGGCGGGAGGCAGTGAAGGCGAGCTTGCCCTATGTGGAGTGTAATGCGGAGGGGAAGAATGCCAAGGTGGAACTCTGTCAAAAGGAGGGGATTACAGGTTTTCCGACTTGGGATATTAAGGGCCAGAAGTATCCTGGGGTACAGCGGCTGGAGAAGTTGGCGGAGCTGACTGGCTATACTGGCCCCAAGAACTTTAAGTATTCTAAGCTGGTGCCATCGTTTCTGAAGTAGACAGGGTGGATGTTCTGACCAAAAAAGCCCCGATATTTCGGGGCTTTTTTTTGATGTCAATAGGATCCTGGGGATCCTTAGGAACGAGAATTCAATAAATTCACTGAAAACCCTCACCCCCAACCCCTCTCCCAAGTAGGGAGAGGGGAGCCGGAGCGCAAAGCGAAGTCTCTTACTCCCCACTTGGGAGAGGGCTGGGGAGAGGGCTTCCTAAGGTGTTCCGTGTTAAATTGCTACTCTTAATTCTTGTTCCTTAGTTGGCTGTCAGGGCCAATATTTTGCCTAGCAACAGCATAGTTTCTTCGTAGAGCCAATCGCGGTTCGATCGATTGAAACTAGCTGTTACTAATTGTTCTGCATTCTGGTCGGCTAAGGAGTTAACTTGTTCGATGAGACCGGTTTGGGCTTTGCCACCGGTTTCCATGCGCATACAGCCTTCGGTTTCCGAGCAGAGGATGGTATTACAGTTGGCTGCCAAGTTGCTGGAAGAGAGTTTGATCCCCATCAGATCTCCCACTACCTCGCCCACATTGGCCACAGGCATACTGGCTAGTTCGGCCCTTACCGGCTGACCTTCGGCATTGCGGAACTGGATTTCGCGCAGACGATAGTCGCCGCCGGTATAGCGGTGGCCGATCGGTTCCCAACCCAGCCGGCCTGCTAGCCAAGCTAAATAGAGCCAAGCCTGGGCCGAGCTGCCGCGCTCGAAGTTAACTTCTACCGCATCGATTTCCATCACGGAGGTGCGGCGATCGGGTGGATCGAAGGTGGCCGCAGTCAGTTCTTGCCAGGGAGAAATCCGCTGCCAGTTGATATCCCCAATCGGTAAATGCTGTTCTCTTAGAAGCTTGGCTACTAATTGCAGATCGTCGGTGGATTCCGTAAAAGTTGCGGAATCCAAAATCACATGGGGTACTTGGCTGGCCAAGCTCCTGAATAGCTCCATCTCCACCTTGGGCGAACCTTTCCACCAAAGATACTGGGGCAGGTTGGGCACCAGTAGACCTTGGATGATATCCCGGCTGGCTTCCAATTTGGCTGGGTCGCCGCTGAGGGTCACATATTCGCAGCAGAGCATTTTGCTTTGTTGCTGGCGCTGAATTGGGCAGTAGGCCGAGATTTCTGCTTGGAGTTCGGCTTTCTCGATCGCACAGAGGGTCACAATCCGGCAAGGGCCAGCTTGGGCGATCGCATCGGCGGCCCGATAGTTTTGCTCCGCCGCGGTCGGGGCGATATCCTGTTTGCTAGCAGCTAGGAATGCTTCCTGCAGCTTGGCGAAGGTCACTTCGTTGGCTTTGCCCGTAATCTGCAAGTCATAGGCTTGCTGAGATTTGGCCAGAGCCTCCTGAGTTAAGGGGCCATTGATCCCATCGATCGGGCCATCGTAAAATCCCAGGGCCGTGAGCAGCTGCTGAATGGGCGCTGGTTCGTAGACAATCAGGCTGAAAGTGTTGGCCCGAATCGCATTTTTGGCGTTGTCTTGCCAAAGCTGTTCGAGGGCCGCACCGATCCCCTGCACATCCACATGTTTAGAAGGCAGCAGACGAGCCATTGGTGGCATTTGAAGAGTTGTGTTCTTGACTTCTCCCCGGTGAAAGCGCGGGGATTCTAAATGGATGCTACGTGGCACGACTTCAGCCTACCACGTAGTTTTTCTATCTAGCTGGCACCCAGATTTTCATCCGAGTGGGTGCAGTCAAAGACACCCTACTGATTCCGCTAAGGTCTAGACCTAGCATCACCGCTACTTTTCTCAGAATGTTGGCTGCGCCATTACAATCTGCATTGATAAACCAGTTTTGTGCTGTTCGATACAAGCCACGACTCGTTCGAGTCCCGGATGCTCGCCACCCTTCGGGTTTTTCACCGAAAGTAGGTAGCTCATCCGCATCTGCAAAACTCGCTTTTGAAGTGTAGCTCTCCTCTGTCTCTACAAACTTTATTCTGTACTGTTCACAGAGCTGCTTAATCCTTGTTTTTAGTCTTGCTGTAGGGATTTGGGCAAACGTCTGATTCGTCTTCTTCCCCAGATTAGCACCGTCTTTGATCCCTTTGTTCCATCCAAACACAACTGTTCCAAGACCATTCTCTATACAGTGTGTGATCACCATTCGTGCTGCTTTGTTGACCGCATCCCTCATTTGTCGATTGCGTTTTTCCGTAATTGTCGCTAGCCGGTTAGACCAAAATCCTTGGGACTTATTTTCTCTGATCGTAGCAATCTGCTTGTTGTACCAACGATTTAACGACTTGAGATGCAGACCATCAACAATCATCGATGTACCAATGTTGCTAACACAAGTCAGCCAGTTCCCCAATCCTGGATCGATTCCCAGCGCTTTTTGGGGATTTAATGACATCTCTACAGACTTCACTCGGTACACAAACTCTGCATAAAAGCAGCCATTACGAGGAAGAATTCTAACCTCTCTAATCTCTCTGTAGTCTAGGTTTGATGGCATCACAATCCTAAAATTCTTCAGCCCAAACCATGCTTGCACTTTGAGACCCAGTGGCATCACAATTTGACCATCTACCAACTTTTTACCTAGGGCTTGTTTGGGGTAACTAATGACCTGTAATCCTTCCTTCGTTCGGTAGTCAGGGAATTTTGGTCGGTACTCCAACCCCCCTTCTATAAACAGCTTGATGAGTCCTTTGAACGAACTTACAGCTTCTCCAACTGCTCCACAGACTTGTTGGGCGGCTTGGGCATACAAAGTACTGTAGTGGGGATTACCTTTTAGTTCATTGATGATATCGAAGGGCCCCATGCACAACCCTGTCTTAAAATAAATCTGGCGAGCATAGTAAACCGAGCAATTGTGTAGTTTGTTCGCTTCTTCACAAATGAATTTCAGCACTGCTCTCAGCTCTGGTTCAGGACTGAGTAAAACTTGTTGACATCTGAACATGTTGACTTACCTCCTTGGCTAATTTTACAATACAAATACACTAAAGGAAACTATTGTTTTGTTACTTTTGCTTGCCACAAACATGTCAGCCTTGTATGAGTTGACTTGTAGGCTAAAGCCTGCTGTTGACTTTCATCCCCGGCGTAAAAGTACGGGGTTCCCAGTCGGTTATACCCTGGCAGGTCATAAACATTGTTTTTGAAATCGGGGTGCAGGAGTGGAACCCCTGGCTGGGGGCGAAGCCCCCACACACCTCTGTGACAAGTTAGTGAGCTGGTGTGGTATGGCTATAGGAATTTCACCGAGGGCTGGAGTTAATTGTGCCGCCAGCGGCGGCCATCTTGATTGAGGAACTGTTCGGCTTCCCACGCCGAGAGGGTAGTAGTGACAATCTGCCAAGCCTCTTCCACTTTGCCTGCACGAGTAAGGAAAGTTTTGGCTTTACAGAATCTCTCGTGGTGGCTCAGTAATTCCAAATTCAAGATTTTGTACTACTTTGCGGTCTCTACTGATCTGTCATTGACTTGTTGAGAGTAGAGTTGTCGCTTTCATAATCTTTCGGAGCGATCGGCAAAGGTTTTGAAAGCAACGGTACCACTTGATGCCAGGGAGAAAAAAATGCTTCCGCTCCCTTACTGGCAGTTGCGAGAATTGTCGTAGTCACTTTAATCTGAGAGGGGCTCGGATCTTTAACGAAAGACAAAAAAATAGCTGCGATAAAAAGCAAGCCGGTCATCGAGCCGATCAAGAAAAGCCAAATTTTAAAGAGCTTTTTCATAATTCTCTGCCTAAAAATTAAACTGCTGTACTTAGTGTACAGCTTCTTTTGTATTTTGCGATTTTCTTCTTCTTCTTTTAAGAGTTCCCTATAATAGCCTTGAAACAAGGTTTTTTTTGCCTTTAAACATTTTCTTTGAAATTTCTTGAGTTCTTCTTTATCTATGATGGTACTGAATTTGCATGATTAATATAAGGAAACTTCTGGGGATAAAGATTTTTCTTAACAAAATTTTAATTATTTATCCGCAAAAATATGGTGGTCGGTAAATGCGAAGTAAGTTATGAGCCTAACTTTTCCTGCTAAATCTTGAAATTCTTGCAACGAGTTGTGTTTAGATCGGAAATGACTAGCTATTGTGCACGAAGAATTGGCGAGGGAATGGAGACTTTCGCATGCTCTGGCAGCAACTCGTTTTCTCTACGGACAAAGTCAGATATCTGTACGTCTGGATAAGTATTAGATGACTATCAAGATAGGTTATTCCCAGCTTTTGGTGATCGGCATCTTTGAGAGCTTGAAGCTGTGTTGAGCGGACTGACCGGAACATCCATTTTTACCAAAAGTTGGGAAGAATCCAAGTTAATTCCAATACCTCAGTCATGGTTTTGAAATTAGTCTCTGATAGATGGTTTTTAATGCATCCTGATCACCAACTCCTACGTTGCCGGGGAATAATACTATTGGTAGTCCGGGATAATGAGGATGGTCGTTAGGAGTCTGCAACACCGAACAACCTGGATAAATCTGGCCGAGTAGTCTTACTGTAGGTAACTGAAGAACATCGTTTAGGATGGCATTAGAAGTAATTCCACCTTTGCTGATCAAAAAACCAATCTCTGTTGGCAGTTGATTAATAATAGCCGTCAATGTACTTGCTACCTTCAGACCAAATCTCTGTCGCATTTCAACATCCAAGAAGTGTTGTTCTTCGCGACTAGTATAAACTACTGCTGTTTTTCCTGACTGTAGGATGACTTTGACTTTTGCGATTGCTTCTCCTACTAAGCAATCTGAATCTTCGAGTAATAGACGCTCAACAGGTACTTCCACCCCATCAAGACCGTTAGTTTTCAGCAGCTCCTCCAACTGTATTGTGGTCTGGCCAACATGAGAGCCAACAACTATTATTCCAGGGCGGTTCTGAGCTAGAACATACATTTCTTCTGGCTGAATAGTTTGTGGGCCTAAGCTTGCTAGAGAGGTTAAAAGACTAGCCGCACTACTAAAAAGAAATCGCTTCCCTTGGTTTATAGCAGTTATTATATCAGCAGTAAAGATATTGAAGTCCGATTGTTCTTCTCCATCAACAACACAGCATTGATGATCCACTAGTCGCATCAACTGTTCGACGCTTCCCTGCCGAACTTGATTCAAGGTAAACTGTTTTACCTCCGTGGCGAGGATGCGACCATTGGTTTTTTCTTCTATGTAATCTGGCAGGAAGCTATGATGATATGAAAAAACTGAGTCCTTTGCAAATTCAGTTTCATGGACAGGAATACTTCTACCATTCAGAGATAAATAATGGATACTGTTTTTCGTGAACCGACCAGCATCGAAAAATGCAGGCATCAAAAAGTGAGCATCAAAAGCTCCAAAGACCGAAATGATCGCATCAGTTTCTATGGGATAATGTCCGCGCAATGTAGAGTCCGATCGACTCACTAGTAAAAAATTATTAATTCCAGCTTGGTCAAGAGCTATCCTTAAGTTTTGGCAAATTTCCTGGATGCGATTTGACGCTTCGTCAGAAGATAGCGCTCTAGTATTGCTGATCACAAAGAAAATATTAACTTCATCTTGAAGGCCAACAAGAAGTGTTGGGACATCCCAATTAGTCAACAGGAGACAACCATGAACTGTTTGAGAACCCATTGGATCGTCATCCAAGACAATTATTTTAGAGTGTTTAGGCATTATTTTTTCAATACTCATCAGATTTTTTCTTCGTCAAATATCATTCCAAGTTTGTCGAATTCTTCCTTGGCTTCCTGCATTAGTGCATTGGCTTCGTCTAAATGACCAAGCTTTCGTGCCAGAAAAGCTCGCAGTCGAATAATTTCTGCCAGGCGACGACGGTGATGATTTTTCTCCGCAATGAAATTGCTGTAATTCAAATATCTCTGAGCTTGGTTGAATTCACTTTGAATTAGTGCAATCTTAGCTAGCATATAGTAAAAATAGCTAACCATTCTCAGCCACTGAATCTTCTCAGCAAGGGCAATACAATCAATGAACTTTGAACGTGATTCCTCCAAAAGCTTTTGAGATTCTTCTGGGTGTTTCTGGCTTCTTGCGAATTCGAGTCTAGCTTCATCTCGATCTGTGTTTATCTTGAATCTCGCCTTTAATTCTCCGTCACTGCAATCTTTTAGGAATTCATCTGGATCTAGATCTAGATCTTTCTTTTTGTCAAGAAATTTAACTACATCATTATAATCCATGCTTTCCTTGTCGTAATGATACATCCTTGTATGACAAACAATTTGGTTGTGCAGTAATTGCTGCCGCACTTTGTATTTTTCTTTGTCGTTCTCTGTTAGTTCTAGTGTTTTTGATGCATCCTTTAATGTATCCTTGGCCTGAACGTACTCGCAAAGCATAATGAGCGTCCAGCCCATGCTTGTTTGGAATCTTACTAAATTCAAATTATCAGTATTGTCTCTTTTTTCACCTAACTCCTTAAGATGATCAATTAACTTTTCAAGCCATTTTAGGCGATCGCTCCACTTCCCATATAGATCTGTAAAACGGTTTGCGTTAGACCATAATGATTGTAAATAATCGAAGTATTTTTTTTCTTCTTTCTTGGCATAGCACCATTCAAGAACAGATAGTATATTACTCCATTCCAATTCAAGTATGTCATATCCCTCATGCCAATCTCCTTTGTCAATTCCACCATGATCTTTGGTTAATTCAATATAGTATTCTATCCATCTCTCTCTCATGTTCTCATGCTGTCCCTTGTTTTCTTCAGTTCCTACTATTTCTTCTATCACGTACCTTCTTACTCTGGGAGTGACTAATAAGCGAGAGCCTTTTTTGGTCAACAGCTGTTTTGTCAACAATTCTTCAATTCCTATTTTCAGCGTTTCTTCAGTCCCTTCATTCACAACATCACCCAATGATTCATGACTAAATGAACTATAGAAAAGAGATGCGCCTATCAATGATATCCGTGATTCTTTATGCTTCAAGCTCTCAATCACTTGAGCCAGCCAGCAGTTTATATCACTGGCACCATCATCAGCATTGCGATCTAAATCCGCAAGGCAACTCGCATACTCACTAATTGACTTTTCGTCAATCATGTCTTTATTTAAAATAAAGTTTCGAATCATTCGTGGTTTTCCATGACTGAAATTCTTGATATAATCGCGATGTCTTTGTTCCAGAACAATACCTTCCTCTCTCGATATTTGATTCGTTAATTGTTCGATTTCTTCAGGGGAAAGTTTTGGTGTTAAAATGAAATCAGAAAGATTCTCTAATTGAGCATCTTTTAGGTCTGGCTTGTTTCCGCACAATGTAACTATCACCTTGCAGTTAGATGGTAACTCAGACAGGAAAAGCCAGATTTCATTTCGTTCTTTTTGCGTTGTTTCACCTATGTCATCAATGAATATGAGGATTCTCCGCTTTGATTTATTAAACGCAGTCAACGCAATTTTTTTTTGATCATCAGGATGTGCCCTGATAATAGATTCATAACTCAATTGCTGTGAAATCAAAGAATAAAATCTACTGAGGGCAGGTAACTGCCCTGATTCTAGTGGATTAGGATCCAAAGGGGAATATCTAAAGTTAACCTGGACTATTTTGTCGAAACGATGCTTTGTGTCTTTTGATGACTGAAGAATAGCCTCCATCGCCAGACTTGTTCTTCCACTGCCACTTTCTCCACCAATAATTGCTATGTACTTTCGCTCATTTGGATTTAGAATTTTTAGTATGCTTTTTATTTCGTCCTTCCGACCAATGAAACTATTCTCTTTGAGCACTAACAACTGAGACTCATTATCAAATCCCAGTACTATTGAGTCTTCTGTGTTTGGGGGGATTACTGCATTACCATTGTTGTCAACCGCGTGCTCTTTGGCATTAAATACTAAATTCAATGAATTAAATAGCCTCTGGCAGTATTTAGAATCACATGTTGCAGTACCCTCTAGTATTTTCTGGAGGGTTTCCCTGCCCATGAAATTATTTCCGTAAATTTTTTCGTGCCTCGTCTCCAATTCCTTGTGTAAACGAGTATAATTATATCGCAATTTTGACTTCTCTTTTTTTTTAAAGCCTTCGTTTGTCGGTAGTTGATCTATTGCAGAATAAACTTGAGTCTTGGCATCTTCTGTTAAATAGCATCCTCGTATGTTTTGTTCGTCCATCTTGTTTTCCCTCGTGATTCAAAGAAATTAGTGTGTTCTTCCTGAAGCTGATGATTTAAGCGCAGTTAGCCTTGCCTAATTCACAGATAACTTTGCAAGCCGAGAAAATATCGGCAAGGATTAAATTGGGATGAGCTTCTTGTAGATGTTTGCGGCTGAAAACACCGCTTTGCACAGCAATAGTCAAAATTCCGTAAGCTTTACCTGCATGAACATCAATCGGTGAGTCACCAATCATAATCGTCTGGTATAATGGTGCTTGCCTTCTCCCGTAAAAGGCTTCGATCGAGTCCCCAAGAAGCTTGGCTTTTCTCACGGGATGCTGCTCTCCAGAGAGAACTTCGCCTCTGGGAACTCCGCAAATGTTATCTATCAAAGGTTTAATGCCAGTTTTGAACAAAAATTCATTGATAGTATGTTCATCATTATTACTAACAATGGAGATTTGATACCCAGCCGACTTGATCATGCGCAAGCCTTCTTCTACGCCAAAACACGGAGAAAGAGAATCTGAGTCGTTAAGCCGACAACTATTAACCTTGACAGCATTCATAAATACTTCTAAGTGGGCTGGGGCGATTCCTACTCTCTCAAAAATAAAGCGATCGCGCTCTCTGGGCCGCGCCCTGATAGATTCCTGGAGTTCTGCTAGGGAAAGCGGCACGTAAGATCTACTGTCACCCTGAGATAAGGCATATTTGTTTACTTCTGCAACAGATTTTTCGTGAATATCCATGTACGGCACCCAAACATCTTTCATCGTGCCATCGAAATCAAGATTGACAAGCATTTGAATCTCCGATATTTGTTCTTGAACAGTAACATCCTGGGGGAAAAACCGCAAGTCATTTAGCGAATTTGTTTGTCGCTTTGTTGCCCAAGCCTTTCTACAAAACAGTTTGAGTGATTAAGAGGCAAACTTACAAGAAGTTAACGGTTTAGTGAACATCGCTATTTTTTTTGCAGATGATCGTAAATCACCACAAAAAAAGCCCCGAGATTTCGGGACTTTTTTGTTACCAATAATGCCAGTTTCTACTCTCGGAGATGCTGCGCCAACGGGTTAAGCAGAAGGGAGCAAATTAGCTTCCAAAGCAAGCCCTGGCTTTTTTGGCGCAAAAGAGTTCTTCTAAACTGATCATCAGACACCTTAGGCAAAATGGTTGTGTTGTAACTCCAGATCACCTGTGGTGCAACTGTTTTAGCCTTTTTTCTTAACCCGAACTCACGGAATAGAACTCTTAATCGTTTGTCATAGCCAATATCTTGCTGAGTAGTAACATGGTTTCCTCATAGAGCCAGTCGTGTGATCTGTTGAAGCTAGCGGTTACGAGTTGCTCAGCATTTTGATCGGCCAAAGAGTTAACTTGTTCAACTAGGCCGGTCTGGGCCTTGCCCCCAGTCTCCATGCGCATACAGCCTTCGGTTTCCGAGCAGAGAATTGTATTGCATTTGGCTGCTGGGTTACTAGAAGAGAGCTTGATCCCCATTAGATCCCCAACCACTTCACCCACATTGGCTATTGGCATACTAGCTAACTCTGCCCTTACCGGCTTGCCTTCAGAATTTTGGAAATGGATTTCTCGCAGTCGGTAGTCACCGCCGGTATATTTATGCTCGATCGGTTCCCAGCCCAGCCTACCTGCCAGCCAAGCTAAATAAAGCCAAGCCTGGGCGGAGCTACCCCGCTCGAAGTTGACTTCTACGGCATCGATCTCCATGACAGAGGTGCGGCGATCAGGCGGATCGAAGGTAGACGCAGTCAACTCTTGCCAAGGTGAGACACGTTGCCAGTTGACATCACTAATGTGCAAGTGTTGTTCAGCTAGAAGCTTTGCTACAACTTGAAAATCATCCTTGGATTCCGTAAAAGTGGCTGAATCCAGGATCAAATGCGGTACTTGGCTGGCTAACTTCTTAAACAACTCCATTTCTACTCTTGGAGTACCTTTCCACCAAAGGTACTGGGGTAAATCTGGTACTAACAAGTCTTCGATGATATCCCAGATAGCTTCCAGTTTTGTTGGATCGCCAGTGAGGCTTATGTATTCGCAGCAGAGCATTTTATTTTGGTGCTGTCGCTTGATAGGGCAGTAAGCAGAAATCTGCGCCTGAAGTTCCGCTTTCTCGATAGCACATAAAGTCACTATTCGAGAAGGACCAGCTTGTGCTATTGAATCAGCAGCTCGATAATTTTGTTGCGCTGCGGTTGGAGCAATTTTTTGCTTTTTCGCAGCGAGAAAAGCTTCTTGTAACTTTGCAAAAGTTACCTCATTAGCCTTACCAGTAATCTTTAGATCGTAGGCTTGTTGAGATTTGGATAGAGCTTCCTGTGTTAGTGGGCCATTGATCCCATCGATCGGACCATCATAAAATCCCAGTGCTGTCAGAAGCTGCTGAATGGGCGCTGGTTCATAGATGATCAAGCTAAAGGTGTTGGCTCGAATGGCTTTGTTGTCATTACTTTGCCACATAGCAGCAAGAGCCTCATCGATCCCCTGAACATCTACACTTTCAGAAGGCGACAGTCGAGCCATTGGTGGCATTTGAATAGTTGTATTCATAATTTCACAGGGTGGATTAGGTTAGGTCGCGCCGCCAGCGGCGGCCGTCTTGGTTGAGGAGCTGTTCGGCTTCGAGGGGTTCCCAGGTACCCGCCTCATAAAGCGGCATATTTTGAGGGCTGTCAGCTTCCCACGCAGAGAGAGCGGGAGTGACAATTCGCCAAGCTTCTTCCACTTCATCGGCAAGGGTAAATAGAGTTTGATCGCCCAACATGCAGTCCAACAGTAGACGGTCGTAGGCATCAGAACTCTTGACCCCAAAAGTGGAATCATACCCAAAGTCTAATTTTTTTGTACTTGTCCGTAGATCTGGCCCTGGCATCTTAACCTCGAATTTTAGAGAAATTCCTTCTTCCGGGTGAATTTGCAGCACCAAAACATTCGGGTTGGCCTGTTTGGCAGCGGACTGGAAGATCAGCCAGGGTACCTGCTTGAAGGTGATCGCAATCTCCGAGACCTTCTTGGGCATCCGTTTGCCGGTGCGCAAATAGAAAGGCACGCCCTGCCAGCGCCAGTTATCGATCGCGAACTTCATCGCCACATAGGTGGGCGTATTGGAGTTGGGGTCTACGCCGGTTTCTTGACGGTAGCCGGGGATCGCCTTGTTCTTCATCCAGCCAGCGCTGTATTGGCCGCGCACCGCACAGCGATCCAGGTTTTTCAGATCGGCCAGGTGAGTAGATTGTAAGACTTTTAGCTTTTCCGTGCGAATGCTATCCGCATCCAGCGAATTGGGCGGCTCCATGGCCGTCAAACAAAAGGTCTGCATTAAGTGGTTCTGGAGCATATCCCGCAGGGCACCAGCGGATTCGTAGTAGCCCGCTCGGTCTTCCACGCCCACGGTTTCGGCCACGGTGATCTGGACGTTGTCTACGTAATGGCGGTTCCAGAGGGGCTCGAAGATGGCGTTAGCAAAGCGGAAGACCAGCAGGTTCTGGACGGTTTCTTTGCCTAAGTAGTGATCGATGCGGTAGACCTGCTTTTCTTTGCAGACTTTTTCCACCACTTGATTCAGGCTTTGGGCGGAGTTGAGATCTCGACCAAAGGGCTTTTCGATGACCAAGCGATGTTTATCGGGATCGCTGAGGGCACCCACGGCTCCGAGCTGCTCGATCGCTTCCGGGAAAAAGTTGGGGGCTACGGAGAGATAAAAAACCCGATTGCCTTTGGTGCGGCGAGTTTCATCTAGTTCGCTCAAGAAAGCCTTGAGCCGTTGATAGCTTTCGGGCTTATCGATATCGCCGGGGCAGTAGAACAATCCCTGGGCGAATTCATCCCAAGCTCCTTCGTTTTGCAGGCCGTTGCCGAATTCAATGACGCCCTGCTTGAGGTGTTCGCGAAAGAATTCGTGGCTCCAGTCCCGACGGGCCACCCCGACGATCGTGATTTCATCGGGCATCCGCCGATCTAGCTTCATTTGATAGATGGCCGGTACCAGCTTGCGCTGGGTCAGGTCGCCGGAAGCCCCGAAAATTGTAATAATCTGGGGTTCCGGTAACTTTTCTTGGCGCAGACCCACCCGCAAGGGGTTCATTAACAGTGCTGTCATTTGGTTTTAGTAGATGAGTAATATGTGGATGAGTGGTTCCTATTTAGCGGCTAATAACGCATCGGCTTTAGCCTGCAGGCTAGCCATCAGTTTGTGGAAGGGCTGGACGAATTTTTCGATGCCGTCGATCAGCAGTTCTGCCATCACCTCATCTAGGTTGATGCCCACATCTGGATCCTGGAGACTGGCAATGATTTGGTGGGCTTCCTCCACATTGGCTTCGATCCGGTTGGCGGGATCGCAGTGGTCGGCGCAGGCCTCGATCGTCTGGGGGGGCAGAGTATTGACCGTATGATCGCCAATCAGGCCATCCACATACATCACGTCGCTATAGGCCGGATCCTTTGTCCCGGTACTGGCCCAAAGTAATCTTTGGACTTGGGCACCCTTGGTTGCCAGAGCTTTCCAACGATCGGTTTCGATGATTTTCTTATATTCCTGATAGGCAATCTTGGCATTGGCGATCGCCACTTTACCCTTCAGATCCCGCAGTTTAGTTTGTTGACCGCCATCGGTACTTGCTTTAGCGATGGTTTCCAAGCGCAGATCGATGTTGCTATCGATCCGGCTCAAGAAGAAGCTGGCTACGGAAGCGATGTTCTTTAGTTCTAGTCTTTGACTGGCTCTGGCTTCCAGTCCCCGGATATAGGCCCAGGCCGTTGCTATGTAACTTTCTACTGAGAACAGCAAGGTGACGTTCACTGGAATACCAGCAGCAATGACTTTCTCCACGGCGGGTAGCCCTGCGGGCGTGCCGGGGATCTTGATCATGACGTTGGGGCGATCGATCGCCCTGAAGTAGCGCAGGGCCTCACTGATCGTTTTTTCGGTGTCGTCGGCGATCGTCGGTGGGACTTCCACACTGACATAGCCATCGATGCCGTTAGTGCGATCGTAGACGGGGCGCAAGGTATCAGCGGCCATTTGGATATCGGTGAATACTAAGGATTCGTAAATTTCCATCAGAGACTTGCCAGCCCGCAGACCGGCTTCGATATCCTGATCGTAAATGGCGTTGCCAACGATCGCCTTTTCAAAGATGGCCGGGTTGGAAGTGATCCCCAAGACACCACCCTCGATCGACTGGCTGAGGGCGCCGGAGGTGATCAGATCGCGGCTGAGATTGTCCATCCAAATGCTTTGGCCGAAATCTTGTTCGATGCTGAGGATCGGGTTGGTAGTAGTCATGGCTGAGACTCCTGATTTTGAAGGTGAGGAATGGCAGGGTGTTTAGCTAGCGGTGGCGATGGGTGGCTTGGCCACCGGATCTCGGCTGGTGAGATCGGTGATGAAGGATTCTACCAGATCCACATTTTCGGTGCTGCCGATGATCAATGGTGTGCGACTGTGGATTTCTGTGGGCACTAGGTCGAGGATCGATCTTGTTCCATCGCTGGCCCGGCCACCGGCTTGTTCGATCAAGAAGGCTAGGGGAGCGCATTCATAGAGCAGCCGCAGTTTGCCATTGGGCTTTTTGACGGTGCCGGGATAGAGGAAAACGCCGCCTTGCAAGAGGATGCGGTGCATGTCACCCACTAGGGCCCCGCTATAGCGAGCAGTGTAGCCGGGATGGCGATGGACGTACTTAATATAGTCCCGATAGGCTTCGGGCCATTGCCAGTAGTTCCCTTCGTTGACGCTGTAGACGCTGCCCTGGCTGGGGATTTTAATATTTTCTGAGGCCAGAATGAATTCGCCGAGGCTGGGATCGAGCACGAAGCTATGGACTCCGGTGCCGATCGAATACACCAAAGTGGTGCTATGACCGTAAAGAATATAGCCAGCGGCGATCTGGCGGTGTCCATCCTGCAACCAATCGGCGGGATCGTCGCCTTCCTGTACCCGAATCGCAAAAATCGAACCCACGTTCAGGTTCACATCTAGGTTAGAAGAACCATCGATCGGGTCGAAGAGCAAGGTGTAGCGGCTGAGGGAGCAGTTTTCTTCGATCGTATAGGGCTCGGCCATTTCTTCCGAGGCCATTCGGCAGATCAGGCCGCTCTGGCGAAAGACCGTGATGAATACATCGTTGGCGTAGGTGTCCATTTGCTTAACTTCTTCGCCTTGCACGTTGGTTTCACCGGTGAAACCCAATACCCCGGCCATCAAGCCAGCCTGGCTGAGCCGACGGGCAATCAGTTTGCCGGCTAGGGCAATCCGACTCATGATCGCGCTCAATTCCTGGGCGTTGCCGTCGAAGCGCTTGAGCTGTTGCAGCACATGGCGAGAAAGTGTGGTGCAATCTCTTTCTAAGGACGGTTCCGAAGCGGTTTGTTCGATATCTGACATTAACGAAAATCCTTCTGCTTCTTATGGTTTCTATGTTAGGCAAGGAAATTGGTCGATCGAGGAATACTTGATTGAATCTTAGTCTAAAGAAACATTTTGCAATCTTTCGTTTTAGGGATCGCTAAAAGGCTCCCTGTAATTTATGGAGCCTTTTGAATTGTTGGCCCTCACCCCGCCAGATCCTTCGGCTCTGGCCCCCCTCTAGTGCTGCGAGGGTTTCGCCTGTTCGGGAACCGTCTGCCTGCGCAGAGGCAACCTCAGGCGCTCGCCCTGCACGCCCAAGCTTGGGAGAGGGGTTGGGGGTGAGGGCAATTCCTAGATAACCTTAGTGACTACCGCTAGACCACCAAGCAATAGGGCGATCCCCGTGTATCTAAGCATGTCCTGGCTGGCATACTTTTCAATAGCTAAGGCCATTATTACTCCCGCCCCGTGCAGCGCAGCAGTAACTAGCGTAAAGCCCAAAACGTAGCTGGCCACATTAGCACTGTGGGGCATTTCTACTCCATGGGCAAAGCCATGGGCCGTGGCAAACAAGCCGACTAATACTGCACTAGGCCATAGTTTTAAGCGGAATTTGCTAAAAATGGCTGCACCGAACAGGAAGATGGAGAGAGTAATGAGTTGTTCGCTACCGGGCAAGGATAAACCATAGGATCCGGCGATGCCCCCACCGATCATGCTGGCCATAAAAACAGTGGGCAGTAGCCACAGAGCTTGTCCGCCCAGTTGAACGGCCCAGAGACCGACCGCTACCATTGCCAATATATGGTCGGCACCAGTTAAAGGATGTTCGGCACCGGCCATCAATCCGCCGGTCATTTGATAGAAGCCAGTATGGGCTTGGGCCGCCAGTGGAGACAGTAGTAATGTGGCCGCCGCTAAGGTGGCAGGCAGCAGAAGCTTTTTGCTGGCGTTGCTCAGATTCTCAATCATGGTTGGCAGGCGCGGTGTTTTCAGAGTAGTTCAAGGCCGATCTTAGCGACAAAGGGTAGTACTGACAAGTTCGGCAGCAGGCCATGCCAGAACCAGTTGTCAGTTCTAGGCTTGGCCCCCTCGGAAATCTACTGGCAGCCTATTAAAGTAACAAATTTTTCCTCGGATTAGCGATCGCTCCAGACGAATTATGAAAGCAGGCAAATTACTACCCGGCCAAGATTCCCATGCAGCTACAGCAAAAACCACCCCAGCTCGCCCCATCCAACAAGGTAACTAAGCCCAAACCAAAGAATAATAATTACTGGCTGTGGTTGCTGGGTTTTGCGGGAGGATTCTTTGGTGCTGTTGGGCCAAAGCTCCAAGAAGAAGTGCGACTACGTTTCTATACGGCACCTGCTAGTGTTATTTTGCTGGCGAATGATACCCAGATGTCTACCCAGGGACGGCGCATTTTTTATCTGGCTCAGCCCCAAGTGACTCCCCGTAATGGGGATTTTTGCCACAGCAAAAGCGAAAAAACAATTATTTTAGGTTGCTATTCCCCAGCCAAGGATAAAATTTCTATTCAAGAGGTAGAGGATCCCCGCTTGGATGGAGTTATGCAGGTGACCGCTGCTCATGAGATGCTGCATGCTGCCTACCACCGTCTTTCTGATACTGAAAGGAAACGAGTGGACGAGGAGCTAGCTATTGTTTTTAGCAAACTGACCGATCGCCGAGTCAAAGATAATATTGCCCTGTATCAGCAGCAAGATCCCAAGGTGGTGCCCAATGAGCTGCACTCTATTTTGGCCACAGAGGTGGAGGTGTTGACTCCCTTTCTGGAAAACTATTACCAGCGATATTTTACGGATCGATCGGCAGTAGTGAAATATGCCAAGCAATCAGCACAACCATTTGTCGAACTCACCAATGAGGCTGGGACTATTGAGGCTCGCTTGCAGGTGCTGAAAGCTGAAATACAGCAGTTTAGTGTTTTCAATCGGGGTGGCAAGGTTGATAGTGTATACAGTCAAAAAGTGGATGAGTACAATCGATTGATCGATCGCTATAATGCTTTGGCTGCTAAGGATAATGCTCTTGGTGAATCTCTGAAGAGTGGCCATCAGAAATAGGATTTGTCTATGGCAGTGACTGATATCCATGAAGACTTGGAACCACCATCGTCGTTGGTGTAGCCTCTCCTTGGGAGAATTGCCAACCCAACACAAACCTACTCGTGGGGTTTTTTGGAAGACCAAAATCTTGGGAATTTCCGCTGTTGTTGCTTGGGGTGGGCGGAGCCAAAGGAACCACGGAGGGCTTCCATGTAGGTATAGAAAACTGGCGTGAGGTATAGGGTCAGGATCTGGGAGAACAGTAGGCCGCCGACGATCGCCACGCCCAGCGGTCGCCGGGCCTCCGAGCCAGTCCCCGTTCCCATGGCGATCGGCAAAGTCCCAATCAGCGCTGCCATGGTGGTCATCATAATGGGCCGAAAACGGACAATGCAGGCTTCATAAATCGCCGCTCGTGGAAGCTTGCCATGTTCGCGCTGTTGCTCGATCGCAAAATCTACCAACATAATTCCATTCTTTTTCACGATGCCAATCAATAGAATGATCCCAATGAAGGAATAAAGATTCAGCTCCATCTGAAAAATCAGCAGGGTCAGCAACGCCCCAAAGCCCGCCGAGGGCAGACCCGACAGGATCGTCAGGGGATGAATAAAGTCCTCGTAGAGAATGCCCAGAATCAAATAAATCACAATAATCGACAGCAACAGCAACCAACCTAGATCGTTAAAAGATTGCTGGAAAACCTGGGTCGAGCCTTGGAAACTAGCGGTCACCGAGGCGGGCAGTATCTCCCGAGCCACTTGCTTAATGGCCGTTGTGGCATCGCTCAAGGAAGTACCCGGTAGCGTATCGAAAGAAATTGTCGCTGAGGGTAGTCCCGCCAGGTGATTCACCGTTAGCGGGCCCACGGATTGCACGAGGGAGGCGATCGCATTCAGGGGAATGGTTTGGCCCGTGCTCGATCGAACATAAAGTAAAGATAGCGCCTGGGGATCCTGTTGATATTCCGGCTTGATTTCCATCACCACCGTATATTGGTTGTCCGGTGTATAGATCAGTGAGATCTGGCCGGAGCCATAGGCATCGCTGAGCGTTCGCTGCAGCTGAGCCGCCGAAATTTTTAGGATCGCCGCCTTGGCTTGGTCTACCTTGACCTGAATTTGAGGTGTACTGAGTTGCAGATCTCCATCAACGCCCCGCAGGCCGGGAATAGCCTTGACCTTTTCTAGTAGGGGTGGAATCACCTGGCGCAGGTCTGCCAAATTCAGACTCTGTAAGGTGAATTGATACTGAGAATTAGTTTGCTGACCGCCGATCGGAATGGCGGTGGGCGATCGCAGAAAAGCCTGAATACCAACCAATTGGCGTAGTTGAGGAGTCAGTTCCTGAATGATTTCATCGGCAGTAGCTTGGCGCTCCGGCCGGTCTTTGAGCCGGACATTGATCCGGCCCGAGTTCACTGAGGCATTCGGGCCACTGGCCCCCACGATCGAATTGATGGCTGCCACATTGGGATTTTTACGAATGATCTCCACCACCTGCTGCTGATGCTCTAGCATATCCACGAAAGAGATATCCTGGGCACCTTTGGTATTACCCTGGAGTTGGCCGGTATCTTCGTTAGGAATCAAACCTTTGGGGACGATCATAAATAAATAAATGGTCAGCACGAAGATCGCCACGGAGCCAATGAGGGTGACAAAGCGATATTTCAAAGCAGGCTGTAGGGTCAATTCATAGCCTTTCAGCATCAGGTCGAAGCCCGCCTCCGTCATTCGATAGAGGCGATTGGGTTGGCGGTGATGGTTGGATTTCAGAAAGCGACTACAGAGCATTGGGGTCAGGCTCAAGGAAACAAAGCCGGAGACTAGGATCGCCACGGCAATGGTGATGGCAAATTCATGAAACAGACGGCCGATCAAGCCCTGCATGAAAATAATTGGAATAAACACTGCTACCAGCGAGAGCGTCATGGAAAGAATCGTGAACCCAATTTCTTGGGAGCCTTTTAAGGAAGCCTTCATGGCACTTTCACCCAGCTCGCGATGACGGACAATATTTTCTAGCACCACGATCGCATCATCCACTACGAAACCTACGGAGAGCGTCAGGGCCATCAGGGTTAAGTTATTTAATGTGAAGCCCAATAGATACATGACTGCAAAAGTCCCAATCACCGCCACTGGCAAGGCCAAACTGGGAATCAAGGTAGCCGTAATATCCCGCAGAAACAGGAAGATCACCATGACGACGAGAGCAACCGATAGCATCAATGTAAACTTCACATCAGCAACCGAATCGCGGATGGATTGGGAGCGATCATAGAAAACCCCCAGCTCGATCGACTGAGGAATCTGGGCGCGCAAACTGGGCAACAAAGCCTTGATCTTATCCACCACCTGTACGGTGTTTGCATCGGGCTGGGTCTGGATGGCTAGCACTACCGCTGGTTGATTGGTCACATTTTTGTCGCTGTAGCGATTGGAAACCTTGTTGTTTTGTACATCATCTAAAACCGTAGCCACATCCTGGAGTCGTACTGCTGCTCCATTTTTATAGGGAATAATCAGCGATCGAAATTCCTGGGCCTTTTGCATTTGGCCGTTGGTTTTAATGAAATAGATACGGTGGGCATCGGATAGGGTACCGGTGGGCAATACCACATTGCTCTGGGCGATTGCATTGCGCACTTGGTCGAGTCCGATGCCCTTGGCGGCCAAAGCATTGGGATCGAGCTGAATCCGAATCGCATATTGCTTCTGGCCGAAGAGTTGTACCTGAGCCACTCCATCCACTGCCGAAATCGGCTGGGCTACGGTCACTTCGGCGGCATCGTTCACCGTGGAAATCGGTAGGGTTTTGGAATAGAGATATAGATAGAGTACCGGCGAAGCTGAGGGGTTGACCTTGCGATAGGAGGGCAGCTTGGGCATTCCTGTTGGCAACTGACCGGCAGCGGCGGAGATGGCGGCTTGCACGTCTTTGACCGCATCTTCTACCCGCCGACTGAAATCGAATTGCAGGGAAATATTGCTGCTGCCGGAGGCGCTGGTGGAATTAAAGGAATTGAGACCGGCGATTTCTGTAAACTGTCGCTCCAACGGCCCCGCGACGGAGGAGGCCATGGTTTCTGGGGTGGCACCGGGTAAGCTAGCAGAGACGCTGACGAAGGGATATTCGACTTTGGGAAGGGCGGCGATCGGCAATAAAAAATAGCTCATCAAACCGAAGATGACGATTCCCAACATCACCAGGGTGGTCATGACCGGGCGGCGAATAAATAGGTGTGAGAGGTTCATGGCAATTCTCCGCTAGTTTAGAGTCTAACTCTCAATTTAGAAATGACCATTAGATAATATCAATGCTCCGGCTCCCTCTCCCTTGATGGGAGAGGGCTGGGCGTTGCCCTGAGCGAGCCGAAGGGGTGAGGGTGATCGACCTTTTTGCCTGCCATCAAATTCCGCCGCCAGGATTCCATGTAAATATAGAAGACTGGAGTCAAATATAGGGTCAGGATTTGGGAGAAGACCAAGCCCCCGACTACGGCGATGCCCAGAGGGCGGCGGGATTCGGAACCGCTGCCAAAGCCGATCGCGATCGGTAATGTCCCCATCAGTGCTGCCATGGTGGTCATCATAATCGGTCGAAATCTGACCAAACAAGCTTGATAAATGGCTTCCGCCGGTTTTTGGTGCCGATCGCGCTGGGCCTCGATCGCAAAATCCACCATCATAATGCCATTTTTCTTGACGATGCCGACTAGCAGCATGATGCCAATGAAAGAATAGACATTCAGTTCCACCTGAAAAATAATCAGAGTCAGTAATGCCCCAAAGCCCGCCGAAGGGAGGCCGGAGAGGATCGTGATTGGGTGAATGAAGTCTTCATAGAGAATGCCCAGAATCAAATAAATTACCAGAATCGCAATTAGCAATAGGATCAGGAGATTTGGTAAGGATTCTTGGAATACCTGACTGGCTCCCTGGAAGCTGGTAGTAATCGGGTGGGGAATGGTGGTGGCGACTAATTTGTTGATCGCGCCATTGGCTTCACCCAAAGATATATGGGGTGCTAGGTTGAAAGAGATCGTTGCCGAATTCAAGCGACCATTGTGATTGATGGTCAGGGGGGCGATGCTGGGCGTAATGGTGGCAAAGGTGCTGAGGGGAATTGATTGGTTGCCGCTAGCTGGACTGCCACCATTGGCATCGGGAGTGGCCTGGGGGGTGCTGGTATTGATATAGAGCTGCATCAGGGAGCTAGGATCTTGCTGATATTTAGGGTCTAGTTCTAGGATGACTTTGAAGGCATTGCTGGCCGAGTAGATTCTAGAAACTTGATAGGTGCCATAGGCGTTGCGCAGGGTGGTTTCGATCTGCTGGGCCGTGATGCCGAGCGCCGAGGCTTTGTCTCGATCGATCTTGAGTTCCACCTGGGAAGTCATTTGCAGATCGCTATTCACATCCTGAATCAGCGCCAAATTCTTCATCTGATCTACCAGTTGCGGTACATACTGCTGGAGCAGAGCCACCGCCGAACTTTGGAGATTGAGTTGATAAAGACCGGTGGTTTGTTGGGTGCCGATCGGAATCGCTGGCGGAATTTGCAGGAAAACTTGGATACCGGGAATATTGGCTAGCTTCGATCGCAAACTTTGCATCACTTCTGGGGCCCCCAGCTGCCGTTCGTGGCGATCCTTGAGCGTAATTAATAGACTGCCAGAATTGCTGGCCCCCGCCGCTCCACCACCCGTCGCACTGGAACTAGGGCCGATATTAGAATTCACTGCCTGGACATTGGCATCTTGGCGAATTATGGCGACTACGGCCTGTTGGTGCCGGACGAGGTTATCAAAAGAAGCATCTTGGGTGGCCTGGGTAATGGCCGTAATCCGGCCCGTATCCTCGCTGGGAATAAAGCCCTTGGGGACGATCACAAAGAGACCAATAGTGACAATCAACAGCACCAGGGAACCAATCATCATGGTTGCGTGCATTTTCAGGGCCAGCTTCAGCGTCCAATCATAGGCCGCTAGGAGCCGATCGAACATGTATTCTGAGGCCCGATAGAGGCGACTGCGCCGAGCGTGAGCGATGGGCCGCAGGAAGCGACTACAGAGCATGGGAGTCAAGCTGAGGGAAACGAAGCCGGAGACTAGGATCGAGACGGCGATCGTCACGGCAAATTCATGGAAAAGGCGACCCAACAAGCCCTGCATAAACAACATCGGGATGAAGACCGCTACCAGCGATAGAGTCATGGAAAGAATCGTAAAACCAATTTCCCGCGAACCATTCAAAGCCGCTTCCATGGGCTTTTCACCCATTTCCAGGTGTCGGACGATGTTCTCTAGCATCACGATCGCATCATCTACCACGAATCCCACTGATAGGGTCAAAGCCATCAGAGACAGGTTATCTAAGGAATAATGCAGCGAATTCATCACCGCAAAAGTCCCAATCAAAGAGATCGGCAAAGCCAAACTGGGAATCACCGTGGCTGAGATATTACGCAGAAAGATGAAGATGACTAGGACTACTAGGCCGATGGTCAAGATCAAAGTAAACCGCACATCATCCACCGATGCGCGCACGGCCTGGGAAGCATCATAAAGAATGCCAATTTCCACGGAGCCGGGAATCTGGTCCTTGATGGCTGGCAACAGCTTTTTGATGGTATCTACTACCTCTACGGTGTTGGTGCCCGGTTGGCGCTGAATGGTCAGCACGATCGCCCTCGTATCATCGAACCAACTGGCCACTTGGGTATCTTCTACGCCGTCAATCACTTTACCTAGTTGTTCTAAATAAATCGGTGCGCCGTCCTTATAGGCCACAATTAATTTACGATAGGCAGCGGCATTTTCTAGTTGACCGTTAGTTTGCACCGAAAAGTTCTTGTATTTGCCCGATAATGTACCTGTGGGTAAATTGACGTTGCCCTGTTGCACGGCACTCTGAATTTGGTCTAGACCGATTTGGCGGGTGGCTAACTGCTGGGGATCGAGTTGGATGCGGGTAGCATATTTTTGGGAGCCATAGACCTGGACTTGGGCGACCCCACTGATCGTCGAGAGCTTTTGGGCTAGATAGGTTTCGGCAAAATTATCGACCTGAGAGAGTTCGAGGGTGGGCGATCGCAGATATAAAGACAAAATCGGCTGATCCGCCGGATTGACTTTGCTATAGGTGGGCGGATTTGGTAAATCGTTGGGAATTTGACCAGTGGCGGCGGCGATCGCGGCGGCCACATCCTGGGCCGCATCATCGATCCCTCGACTGAGATTGAATTGCAATGTCAGCTGAGTTTTGCCGAGGGCGCTGGTGGAATTGAGGGAATCGAGACCGGCGATGCTGGAGAATTGCTTTTCCAAAGGTCTGGCCACGGAAGCGGCCATGGTCTCGGGACTGGCTCCGGGCCGCGCTGCGGTCACCTGGATCGTCGGATAATCTACGTTGGGTAAATCGCTAATCGGTAATAATCGATAGCTCATTAAACCAAAAATCATAATACCTACCATGACCAAGGTGGTCATGATCGGGCGACGGATAAATAATTCGGAGGGATGCATGGATATCAACAGAACATGGAATAACGAAGGGTACTATTTTAAGCCGGGACGTATTGAAAGCCCTCACCCCAGCCCTCTCCCAAGCTTGGGAGAGGGAGCAAGAGACTCCGCTTTTAGCTCCGGCTCCCCTTCTCCCAAACTTGGGAGAAGGGGTTGGGGGATGAGGGCTTTCAATGATTTTCGTTGTTTTTTGTCCCGCATTAAGTTCCTACCCGTCATGGCTGAACGCTGCTGGGTGTTGGCGCTGCTGTGCCGCGATTTCGCCGAGCCCGACCGGATTTACCCACTGTTCGATCGCCACTATCAGTACTAGAATCCCGACTGTCCCCGGCTCTACCTTTAGGGGCGTTGGGATCCTGGACTCGAATCTTGCTGCCGGAGATCAAGTTAGCTTGACCGTCGATCACCACCTGATCCCCTGGCTTCACACCGCCCTTTTGAATCACATTGAAGCCATCCACGCTCAAACTGGCCGTGACCGGTACGTTTTCCACGGTGTTATCGTCTTTGACCACAAATACAAACTGACCGTTAGCTCCATTTTGCACTGCCTGGGCTGGCACTACCGTGGCATTTGGCTCTTCCCGCAGGGTCAGGGTCGCATTCACAAACTGGCCGGGGAATAACTGACCATCCGTATTATCAAAATCCCCAATCAATTGAATCGTACCCGTCGAATTATCCACCGTGTTATTCACAAAGGATAATAATCCAAGAATTGGCTTAGTACTGCCAGTGAAATTCACCGCCACTTTTAGCTTGCCGCCTTGGGTGGATCTTTGGATTTCGGCTAAATTAGTTTCGGGGACTGCAAAAGCAACCTGAATCGGATTGATTTTTTGAATGACCACCAGAGGTGTATTACTATTGGCCTGCACCACATTACCCTCGGGCACCAAAATATTCCCCGCTTTCCCATCCACCGGTGACACCACCTGCGTATAAGAAGCCTGCACCTGAGCATTGTTCAAAGCTCCGCTATCGGCTCCAACCACGGCCTGGGCATTGGCGATCGCCGCTTGGTCGCCCTTCACTACGGCCTGGGCATTGGCGATCGCCGCCGTATCCCCTTTCACCACCGCCTGCGCGTTGGCAATGGCAATTTCATCGCTCTTCAAAGAAATTCGGGCATTGGCGATCGCCGCCATATCCCCTTTCAGTACCGATTGAGCATTGTTAATCGCGATTTCATCGCTGCGTACCTGAGCTTGGGCATTGGCGATCGCCTCTCGATCTGCCTGCACTGTGGCCGCCTGGGCGGCACTGCTGGCCGCAAATTGTTGCACTTGGTCTTTGGTAATCACCCCCTGTTTATATAAATTGTTATAGCGATCGCTTTGGGCCTGGGCGAATTGGGCTTGGGCCGTATCTTTCGCCAAGGTCGCCTGGGCTTGACGCACTACCCCCCGATCCTTTTCTAAAGTAGCTTGGGCTTGCCGAATCAGTCCTTGGTCTTTTTCGATCGTGGCTTGGGCTTGGAGAATCAATCCTTGGTCTTTTTCCAAGGTGGCGCGGGCCTGCTGCACCAGTCCTTGATCTTTTTCCAAAGTGGCCTGGGCTTGACGGATTTGCCCCTGGTCTTTTTCCAGATTGGCGCGGGCTTGTTGCACCTGGGCCTGATCTTTGCTGACCACCCCTTGGGCCTGCTGAATCCCGGCGGCTTGGGTGCGATTATCCAAGGTGAACAGCAACTGTCCCTTGCGTACTACATCGCCTTTTTGGAATAAAACCTTGGTAATTTTGCCGCCGGCTTGGGGAGTGACCGAAACGGTGGCTGCGGACTGTACTTTGCCGATCGAGCTTACCTGAATGGGCACGGTTTTGGTGCTGACTTTGGCCACGGCCACTGGGATGACTTGGTTGCGGCCTTTGCGGTCGGCTTTTTCGGGCTTAGCCGGAACGGAGCGTATCCCATAGGTCGTGGCTGCCCCAATGCCAATTAATCCGGCGATCACTAGGGCCGCTAGGGCTATCTTGCGGCGTGGTATGGCTTTTTTGGTTGCTGGTTGTGGAATATGAATTAATTGACCGCCTTTTTCTGGCGGCGATGCGGCGTTTTTTGGCTCGGTGTGGTGCTGGTCTGTGGGCTGTCCCCCCAAGTCCTTGGCTTCAGCATCCTCCGCTGCCGAAGAAATATCGTGATAAAGTTCGTTCGTCATAAAATCCTCCAAGGCTGCTGTTGCGATGGCCAACTGGCATCCGATTGCTGTGTAGCGAAATGGCCCAACTATCTCGGATAGTCGTAAGAGCTATGCATTACATAGGGTTCATTGTAGAAGTTTGCCAAGATTGGTGCATGGGGTAGAACTACCAACCTGCATGGTCTAAACCTCCCGAATATTCCATGACTTTTTTCCTAGTAGAAATCGATCGAATCGGGCGGAATTTCTCTAGGTCGTTAGAAACGCATTGTGCTATACCAAGAATGCTGGCTGACTAATGACTGAACTGTAAATTAGAAAACACAAGGTGGTTAGTTTGCCCACCAATCCAATGGAGCTGGAACTTTACCATGACTCGCCGCACCGATCGATCTTTTCGCATGTTACTGAAGCTGGAGTGGTTATTGATAGCTACGGCAGTTTTTATGGAACTCATCGAGGTGCTGACCTCCACACCCTCCGGTTGGTCGATCGCTGGTAAAGCTTTCACCATTGGCCTCTTTGGCTACCTGGGTCTGAAGCTACCCGGCGATAGACCCGCTGATAAGTTGCTGTATACGGCGACGGGATTTGGCTTAATTCTGTTGGGGATTTTCCAGACAGCGTTCTTTCAAACTAAGTCAGTCAGCCAATCTATTTTTCTGCTGTGTTTGCTGCTAGTGATGCGCAGTTGTTTGCTCTTCGGGCATTCTGGTCAGTTGGTAGTGTTGGGACTGTCAATTTCTACCTATGGCACCGCCATTCTCTGGAAACCGATCGCTACTGGCCGCTTTAATATCACCGACTGGCGAGTCAATAATATCCTGTTATTCACGCTGACTTCCGTCTTTGCTTGGTTGCTGATTGATGCTCTACTGGCCGAGCGCCGGAGCCGAGCACAGCTAGAAAATACCCTGCAAGAGCTAGCGGAAACCTATGGGCAACTACGCCAGTACGCCGTACGCATCGAAGACCAGGCCACTTTGCAAGAGCGGAACCGCATCGCCCGGGAGATTCACGATGGTCTGGGCCACACCCTGGCCGCTCAGATGATTCAAATTAATAATGCCCTGCTGTTTTGGCAATCCGATGCGGATCGAGCACTTGGTTTCCTCAAACAGTCGAAGCAACTTGGTTCCGAAGCATTTGTAGAAATCCGCAAATCCGTTTCCATGTTGCGCAATCCGATCCAAGATCAATCCTTGGAAGTGGCCCTCAATAAACTGCTGGCGGACTTTCAGCAGACCACCAAAATAGAAGTCAACGCCTTTCTGGGAGCCACCTCCGCTCTGCCCACGGATGTGAGTACCACCCTGTTTCGGATTATTCAGGAATCCTTGACCAATATTTCTAAGCATTCCCAAGCCACCAAGGTACATATTAAGCTCCAACAAAGCGAAATGATCTCGTTGTTGATCGAGGACAATGGCCAAGGCTTTCATGCTACCCAAAACACCACTGGCTTTGGTCTGCAAGGCATGAAGGAACGAGCGGTGGCTCTCGGCGGCCACTTGACGATCCGTAGCCAACCGGGCCAGGGTTGTGCTATTTCTGTTATTCTCCCCGTTATCCAGCGTTTGCCATGATTCAAATTTTATTAGTAGACGATCAAGCGATTATCCGCCATGGGCTCAAGAGCATGCTGGAATCCAATGAGGATATGCAGGTGGTGGGGGAGGCCGAGAATGGCCAGCGGGCCTTGGAGCAAATCGCTCTGCTGCATCCAGACTTAGTATTGATGGATATTCGAATGCCGGTGATGGATGGGGTGGCGGCCACTAGCGCTATTCTTCAGCAATATCCTGAAGTGAAGGTGCTGGTGCTAACGACCTTCGATGATGATGAATACATTTCTCAAGTGATGCGGATCGGGGCCAAGGGCTATCTGCTGAAGGATACGGATCCGGAGGAACTGGCTCTAGCGATTCGATCGGTTTACAAAGGTCATACCCAACTAGGGCCGGGGTTATTTGAAAAGGCGCTGTTGCCCAGTCATGTGCCGGTGGTGAGCGTTGAGCCACCGCCAGAGCTGGCCCAGTTGACGGCCAGGGAGCTAGATGTATTGCGGCTACTGTCTTCCGGTGCCAATAACCGGGAGATTGCCGAAGCTTTGTTCCTGTCGGAGAATACGGTGAAGAACTATGTGACGACGATTCTCAGTCGCCTGCAACTGCGCGATCGAACTCAGGCAGCTCTCTTTGCCCATTCTTTCTTCTCGTGACTAGAGGCCTGGATGGGCGGGAAAAAACTACCTCTCTAGTTTGTTACTTTAGGTTCTAGTCTTGCTCTGGGAGTCTTGCATATACTAAAAACATTGAATCACCCCAATCTACTAAAAACCATGAAATTTCCGCTTTTCCTGTTAGCCGCTGCTACTTCGCTGTCGATTTGGATCAATACATTGCCAGCCAGTGCTCGTGGCGGACGTATGCATGATTCAGCCAACCATACGAACCGCTATGAAAAACTCGGGATTACCCTGACAGCCGAGCAAAAGGCTCAGATGGGGGCGATCGAAGCCGATGCCAAAGACAAAATTGATCAAGTCTATACGCCAGAGCAACGGGCCAACCGCACCGCAGCTCGCCAGAACAAACAGGCCGTGCAGCTGACTGCGGAGCAAAAGCAACAGCTCCAGCAGCTCAGAACTGATTACAAGAAGGATTTGCAGGGGATGCTGACTCCTGCCCAACAACAGCAGCTTACTCAGAAAAAAGGGAATCGTCAGGGTCAAAATAGCCAAGGTACTCGCGGCCAGTACAGCGGCCGCCACGGACATCGCTATGGTGGTTATACAGTGGAAAGCCTCAAAGCCAAAGGCATTGTGCTCACTGCGGCCCAAGCATCCCAACTAACGGAGCTGAATAGCAAATATCAGGATGCGCGGAATGCCGTCTATACTCCTGATCAACAAACAGCTCGTGCAGATGCTCGGGCTAAGTGGCAGGCTCTAAATGTGACTGCCGAACAGCGATCGCAAATCAAGGCGATCCGCAAAGCTGCTTGGCAAGCGAAGCGCGATGTATTGACTCCAGAGCAACGACAAAAACTGCCCCAGCGTTGGAATCGCAGCGCTCAACGTTAAGTGATGAAGATTCAATAAATCCTAGAACCCAATGGGAGGGGGCAATTATTACGCCCCTTCCCATTGACCAATGTTTCTTCTGGGTCGTAACTATGTTTTCCACTAACTCACTACCAGCTAATGGTTTACTGGGTTGCAATGTTACGACTACGAATGCAACTTATCAGGTAATTAATGATATTAGTTCTTTTTCTTGGGTAGTCTTTTAGCTTCTTGGATGTAAAGAAAATCGATCTTTTCCATTGTGGTAGTGTCTAGCTGAGGTGGTAGGAATTTTTGGAGCAGGGCTAAGCAGCCAGCAA
>JANMHS010000104.1:0-33023 GCA_031375385.1 Synechococcales cyanobacterium OTE_70_metabat_200
CAGCACTAGAGGGAGCAGCGGAAAATCCGGTCTTGGGGTCTCCCCTGCTTGGGTTGATTGCATGGTCGGGAAACCCGACCGCATCAACTCCGCAAGTGGAGGACTTTTTCAAGACAAGAGACTCCGCTTTTGGCTCCGGCTTCCCTGCTCCCAAGATTGGGAGCAGGGGAGCCGGAGATGAGGGCTTTCAATAGTTTCCGTTGTTTTTTGTCCAAGCTTGAGGCATTTTTGCCCGCTGAGGAGATTTACTGTTCCTAGATGGGTAAGCTAGGATGCAAAGCCCTCGGTCATAGCAGTTAGTCCTTATGTTTTCTAGTCTCGCGGCCATCACTTCCTTAGAACTCAAGTCTGTCATTATGCGCGACCCATTGGTGGTGGTGCCCACAACTGACGCGATCGAGGCGATCGCCCAAATGGGGAAAAGACAGTCGGACTATCTATTAGTAGTAAAGCAGGATCGCGTGCTGGGAATTTTTACCACCGGGGATGCGATCGAACTGATTGCCCAACAGAGAACAGCTTTATCCCAGCCAGCCCCCAGCATCGGCGAAGTGCTGCGGCCCGGAATTATCAGCTTGCGAGAATCGGCATTCACCGATGCATACGTAGCGATCGAGCTACTGCGCCAGCACAATGGTCTGCATCTGACGATCCTCGACGATCAGGATCGCTTGGGAGGAATAGTGACCTATGAAGATTTACATAGAATTGTTTGGTCTAAGTTAGCCGATACCTTAACAGAGCGCCAAACATCCGCACAAGCGGAGCACACCCTACAACCAGCCATTGTTCATCGGCCACTAAAAACAGAATTTGCTGGCATGCAGCAGATGGCAGAAGCTCTACAGCACAGTGAAGCCCGCTGGCAATTTGCCCTAGAAGGGGCCGGTGACGGCATCTGGGACTGGAATATGGAAACCGATCGGGTTTTCTATTCTCCCCAGTGGAAAACAATGCTGGGCTATACGGTCGAGGAAATTAGCGATACGATTAATGAGTGGTCGAGCAGGATCCACCCCGAGGACAAAGAGCAGTGCTATGGCGCTTTGCAGGATCATTTCAATGCAAAAACTGCCACTTATCAAGTAGAGCACCGGGTGGCCATGAAAAATGGTCAGTATCTATGGGTACTGGCCCGGGGCAAAGTAATTGAATGGAATACAGCAGGTCAACCCCGCCGAGTGATCGGCATCCATAGTGATATCAGTGCTCGCAAACAGGCGGAAAGTTCGCTCCAAAGTTTAATTCAGGGCACTGCCGCTACGATCGGTGAAAACTTTTTTCCAGCGGTAGTGGATCACATCTCCGAGGCATTAGGTGTATCCTGGGCACTTGTTTCCGAATTGGTAGATGACCAACTTCATGTGAAAGCTTGTCATGCCTATGGCGACATTTATCCCAATTTCGTATATCCATTGGCTGGTAGTCCTTGTGAGCTGGCAATACAGGATGGTTCGTACCATTGCGACGAATCGGTACAAACTAAATTTCCGGAAGATCCACTCTTAGTGCAGACAGGAGTAGACAGTTACCTCGGTGTAGCCCTGACTAATTCTCGGGGCCAAAAGATCGGAATACTCTGTGTTTTTGGGCATCAGCACATCCAAGACCCCAGACGGGCGGAGAGCTTGCTGCTGGTTTTTGCCGCGCGGGCGGCGGCAGAACTGGAACGACAAAAAGCCACCAAACAGCTAGAAAGTTTCAATCAAAATCTCGAACAAAAAGTGTGGGAACGCACTGCCGCACTGCAAGCCAGTGAAGCTAAATTCCGCAATTTGGTCGAGGGCATAAATGACCTAGTTTGGTCGAGCAATCTCCAGGGCGAATTCACCTACCTCTCGCCCCAATTCGAGACACTATTTAGTTGGCAACCCAGTGAATGGATTGGCCAGCCATTCATGGAACTCATTCATCCCGATGACCTGCTGTTGGTGACTACGGATTATCAAGAAATCCTCAAGTTGGGCAAAAATCCCAGTCATCCCGAGTTTCGCATTCGGCACAAACATGGACACTATTGCTGGGTACAGATCAGTGCTAGACCGACCATTGATGAATCTGGTGAGGCGATCGGGGCCCAAGGAATTTTGTCGGATATCACCGATCGCAAACATGCGGAGCAAACTATTCGCCAACAAGCGGAGCGGGAAACCCTATTGCGCGAAATGACTCAGCGCATTCGGCAATCCCTAAAACTCCAAACTATTTTTGAAACCGCTTGCCGGGATATTCAACAATTACTCCAAGCCGATCGGGTGGGGATCTTTAAGTTCTATCCCAACTCAAACTACGAGCAAGGATCCTTTGTAGCCGAATCTATGCCCACTGAATTTTCCTCGGTAATCTCGATCCGAGTTCAGGATCATTGCTTTGGCAACAATTTTTCAGCGGCCTATGCCCAAGGCAAAGTTTACGCGATCGATGATATTTATAACAACGGATTATCCACTTGCCATACCAACATCCTATCCAAATTTGAAGTAATGGCAAATTTGATCGTGCCCCTGACTTGTGGCGATGTTTTGTGGGGACTGCTCTGCATTCATCAATGCTCTGGCACTCGCCACTGGGAGCAAAATGATATCAGTATTGCCCAACAACTTTCTACCCAACTGGCGATCGCCATTCAGCAAGCCGATCTGTTTGAGAAATTGCAACAAGAACTCACGGAACGCCAAGAAGCTCAAGATCAACTGACGGAGCGCAACGAACAACTAGCGATTTTTAACGATGAACTGGCCCGGGCGACTCGGCTCAAAGACGAATTCCTGGCCAACATGAGTCACGAGCTACGCACCCCCCTCAATGCTATTCTGGGCCTGACCGAGGGCCTAGCAGATCAGGTATTTGGGAGCGTCAATGATCGGCAAATTAAAGCCTTGGCCACGATCGAACGCAGTGGTTCCCACCTATTAGAGCTAATCAATGACATTCTGGATGTGGCTAAAATCGAATCCGGCCAACTCCAGCTAGATTGCACTGTAACTAGTGTGAACAATTTATGCAGCTCTAGCTTGGCGTTCATCAAACAACAAGCCATGCAAAAACGGATTTGCCTAGAGACCAAGATCTCGCCCGATCTCCCTAATTTGTTAGTAGAAGAACGGCGCATCCGCCAAGTGTTAATCAACTTACTGAGCAATGCAGTTAAATTCACACCAGAAGGCGGACAAATCACCTTAGAAGTCGGCCATAACCAATATATAGACACGGATGTGGGTGGAGCAACAGCCAAAAAATACATCCGAATTTCTGTCATTGATAATGGCATCGGCATCGATCCTCAGCACATCGGCAAGCTCTTTCAACCCTTTATCCAAATCGACAGTGCGCTGAACCGCAAATACGATGGTACGGGATTGGGTCTAGCACTGGTCAAACGGATTGTCGAACTCCATGGCGGCCAGGTAAATCTCACGAGCGAAGTAGGAGTGGGCAGTTGCTTCTCGATCGATCTACCCTGCACGACCACCCCATTGTCTGCTAACAAATTAACGCTCCTGCCCCTTGCCAACGAACCAACTCAGCCCACCGGAATAGGCGCTGCTTCGATCTTGATCGCCGAGGATAACGAAGCCAATATCATGACAATCTCTAGCTATCTAGGGGGCAAAGGCTATCAGCTGCTGGTAGCTAGAAATGGACATGAAGCGATCGAGCTAGCCCAGTCCTCATTGCCAAACCTCATCCTGATGGATATTCAGATGCCGGGCATGGATGGGATCGAAGCTATCCAAAAAATTCGCCAAAATCCGGAGCTAGGGAGTATTCCGATCATTGCCATCACCGCCTTAGCCATGAAAGGCGATCGAGAAAGATGCTTAACCGCAGGTGCCAGTGATTACATCAGCAAACCGATCAAACTCAAGCAACTGAACGAAACGATCCAGCACTTCTTACCCATGTCAACTCCGGTCGCCTAGGTATGCACGACGCAACTAATCACTCCCACTAAACTCCCGGCTGGAGTGAGCGCTACGGCCAAACGGGGCAGTACACAGCCGCCAGCATCCTCTGCTGCCACTACCTCCCAGCGGTTGTCAATCGACACGAAAACCGGGTGATGCAAGTCAGCTCGATACGGAAATACCCGTCCTGCGGGATCAGCAAACCAGCGCACCAGCTGCTGCCAAGCAGCCAAAACCTGCTCATCGTCCTGACAGCAAGTGGCGACTGCTTGCCACCATTCTCTCCCAACTTCTAGGGGTTCGATCGCCAGCTCGGCCTGGGGATCGATAGTGCCACCAAAAGCCGATCGGATAACAGATTCCGTAATCTCTACGGGAGGCTCGATGCCCTCATTAGCCGTGACATAGAAGGGCAATAATTCATGGTCACCCTCATCACCCAGTCCAATGAATTGGTCTTTCATGATTTCCGCCGCCGCCTGAGATAGCTGCCGACATAGTTCTAGCTCGATCGGGCAATGGTTGTGTGCCAGCGTCTCTCCGGCCCGACCAATCACCCCACAGCTATAAACAACGGTTTGCCCAGAAAGGATATTCCCAGCCCATTCCCCAGCAGCCCGGCCCTCCTCCATACCCGAGGTTTCCATACATTCCGCCAGGATGCTTTGACTGAGGGGAGTGGAATCTTCGCCGCTCGCACAATCTCTAATCACCGGTATCTCCATTCTTCACATAAAACCAAAGTGCTGAAGTCCTTCAATAATGCCGCGCGCACAGTGGGCATGGGCCAAATAGTGCCGCTCCGTAGCGTTTAGCTCGTACCAGAGCAGCAACTCCGGCTGAGCATTACCCACCAAAATACCATAGGGCAAATCGTAGCTAAACAGCGAAATATCATTACCCGAATCACCACAAGCTACGCCATTGGTCAACGACCACTGCTGCTGCAAAAACTGCACCGCCGCCCCCTTATTACTGGCCTTCGGCAGAATATCCAGGTCTCGATGGCCACTGTAGATAATCTCCGCAGCCAAAGACTGCTGCCGGAGGACTTGGCGCAGGCGCGGAATAGTTTCGATCGCCGCCGCCTCCGTCAGATAATAGCTGACCTTGTAGGGACGCTGTTCTGCACTGGGCTGGGGCTGCAGATCCGCAAACTGAGTGGCGATTTTCTGAATCTTAGAGCGCTGCCAGCCCTCCCCAATCTGATCTTCCCAAAGCGACCAAGGCGTGTTGGTGTCGCCATCCAAATAAATTTCCGTGCCCACCGAGGCAATCAGCGCATCGGGAGTCAGCAAGTTTTCGGAGATTGCCAGACTGCCGTAAGCGGCCAGAGAGCGCCCAGTGGCATAGACAATTTTGGTACCCTGGCTGACCCGCACATCCTCCAGCCAACTATTCAGTTCGCGCAGAGCACCAGGGTCGCCCACCAGCGTATTATCCAAGTCCGTAACAAAGACTGAGAGAGTCTGAGATTTTGTCATAGATCAAATTCTAGCTATTTTCCGGGACACTCGCGATTGGAGCTGCCAGCAACTCCTTAGCTAGTTCCTGATTGGTATCCAGCAAAAAGCCCAGATGGGAAGTGAGCTGACTGTAGCGGCGGGCGATCAGGAGGGGTGAATGGCAGCGCTGAGCCAGTTCATCCGTATAGCGACCCAAAGAATGGCGCTGGATGCCCCAGTTGCGACTGGTACCGGCAATCGTCAAGTCCACCCGGTGCGAAGCCGTTACCACTGCCTCCATCAGGTTACCGCTAGCATTATCCATTTGGATCCGACTGCGCACATCGCCGGGCAAATTGGCAATCAATTGGTTCATATCGTAGCTAGATTCGCTGACGGGCGAACTAATTGAACTGAGCTGGAGTAAGTGCAGCTGACGGCGATCGTCATTGAACAACATCCGCAAAGCCAGCTCCAGGGCCAAGTCGTCGTTGGTATTAGAGGTATAGGGTACCAAGATTTGGCCATATTCCCGATTGTCCAGGGGCGCTTCCCCATCCACAAAAACCGCCACATCGGCGGGAGCCGTGGCTAAAATTTGGCGCACCCGGCCCCCCAGCTTATTGGTGCTAAAAGCCGATCGGTGCCAGCCCAGGAGAATCAAGTCTGGCCTATTCAAGGCTGCTAGAGTAGCAGTTTTCTTGGCCACATCGTAACCAATTTGGACGATCGGCTGAATCTGCTGGCCGGGGGTAGGCGGCTCGATCGAGTTAATCAGTTCCGTCAAGCACTGGCGCTGTTTGGCAATCTGTCTTTCAACCTCCACTGGCGAACTTTGGTACAGATAGTCCTCTTCTAGTTCGATCAGGCTCAAAGGTTGGACGATCGATTCCTCGGCGGGGTTCCGAGCAATTTCCAGCGCCAACTGCACCAGACTTTTTTGGGTATTGGGGTTAGCCACCGGCACCAGCAACCGATAGATGGCCGCTGGCATGATTACGGGCTGGCTGGGCGTGGCCGCATGTTGACGGATCAGCCGCTTGGGATAGATCCACTCGATCAATGGCGAAGTCATAAAAGTAGTAGTCAAAGCCATGATCACCAACATGGCAAAGAGCAGATCGTTAATCACCCCCATCTTGAGACCGATATTCAAGACAATCAGCTCCGTGAGACCTCTGGTATTCATCAGCCAACCCAGTACGGAGGAATCTCGCTTGTTCATCCCGTAGTAACGGGCCGTCAGATAAACACCCAAATATTTACCGACGATCGCCACCGCCAAAATCACCCCACAGACCAGCCAGAGATAGGGCGTATCGATCAGACCAATTTTGGTTTTGAGACCGCTGTAAACAAAAAAGACCGGCAGCAAAAAGATCAGCACGAAATCTTCGGTTTTTTGGGCGATTTCCCGCACCAAGCCAGGATTCTTCGGCATCGCCGCACCCAGCAGAAAAGCACCAAAGATATAGTGGATGCCGATCGTCTCCGTAATCAGAGCCGAAGCCACTACGGCCATATAAATCCCCGCCAGGAGCAACTGGGAGACCTTCCCGGAGCGATCGTAGTGCGCCGATAGGGCCCCTAATAACCAACGGCCACCGGTCAGCATCCAGCCAATATAGAGCAGAGCAAAACAGATCGTGGGAATTGCTTCGGCCATACTGTTGGTGCGGGCCACGGCGATCGACACCGCCAATAGGCACCAAGCCACCACATCATCCACTGCCGCACAGGTCAGAGCCAGGGTGCCAATGGAAGTGTTCTGTAAATTGTTTTCGCTAATAATCCGGGCCAGCACCGGAAAGGCGGTGATCGATAGGGCCGAGCCCAGGAATAGGATGAAGGCTGCCAAGGAAGTGTCTGCCCCCTTGGAAAATGGGTACAGCCAGAGAGCTAAGCCGATCGCTAAGACAAAGGGCAACACAATGCCCACCAAAGAAGTGACAAAGGCCACCCGCACTTTGCCCTTTAGGTATTTGGGATCGATCTCCAGACCGATCAGAAACATGAAGAAGATCAGGCCGATCTGGGCTAAAACCTCCAGAATGGTGGCGGTACTAGCTGGAAAGAGCCAAGCCGTAGCCTGGGGCCAAATCGCGCCCAGAAAAGAGGGGCCGAGCAGAATGCCCGCCATAATCTCGCCAATCACCAAAGGTTGTTTGATGGCTCGGAAACCCAAGCCCGTTAGCCGAGAAACGCCGATCACCAGCAGAATTTCTAGCAATACTAAAAACACTGGCGACAGAGAGTTATCTGCGGTGACGAGCAAGATAGTCGAGGGGAAGTTTGTCAACATAGCGTGTCCTAGGTGGGCGATATGCAATTCCTATGGTATGCGTGGATACTTAAAAAGCTCCACAGTTGACTGCGGAGCCTTTTAGATGCGAGAGGCTATCAATAATCTTAGCGAAAACGCTTTTTGCGGCGGGCGGCTACGGCCTTGCGCTTGCGCTTCTCTTGGGGGGTCTCAAAATGGCGATTCTTCTTAACGTCAGCCAAGATGCCTGCTTTGGATACTTGGCGCTTGAAACGGCGTAACGCAGAGTCAATTCCTTCGTTCTCACCTAATACGACTTGGGTCATTCCTACTCCTGATTTATTTGTACCTGGAAAATTCTCGACAGGGAAATTGAGCTTTACGATTCTAGCACCGATCGGCTCCCCTGTCAGCAAAATACCCCAGAATGGAGCAAAGATGTCGAAAATCTTCCTTACAACATCTTAGTGAACTCGTAGAGACGGCGCAACATAGCCATTAGCTTCGGAGCATACTGACTATCCATAGACCAGCGACCTTGGAGCTGCCGGATGGTGGGAGCGATGCCCCGCCGGACGCTGCCAAAGCGCGGTGCAACCAAGGGTGGTTGGATGTCATCGCTGCTGGCATAGGCTTTGAGCTGTTGGATGTGGGCCTTGACTCCCAGTTCAACGGAGGGAAATTCCGCCCATTCGGCGGCACCATTGCCCAAATTGGCAAAATTATTCTTGTCCACCTGGCTCTGTAAGCGCAGAAACTTAGTCTCCAAACACATTTGCATGAAGGCCAGATCATGACTGACACCTTCGATCGCGCATTCCTGCACATAAATCTGGGACAACCCAGCTAACTGGGCAGGTACATGCTGGTTATTAGCCGCCAAAAAATCGTAAAGTTGGTCGGAGGTGGTCTGGCCCTGGCCCAGAATCCGTTCCATCTGGTCTAAAGTGACTGGCAGTTGGGAGCGCAGATGGAAACTGCGACCCACCCCTGGCCCCACGGAAACATGAAAATCTCGTAGATCGATCGCCTTCGTGTAGACCGTGCCGCGATAGCGAATCCTTCTCACCAGAGGATTGGTAGCCAAATTGATGCCCAGTCGATCGGCCAGATCGATCGGGACGTAGACATTGCCATCGACCAAAATTCCTTTTTCCCCATAGATTTCCTCATCTACCTTGAGCTCGATTGGTAGATAAGCCATAGCCAGGGTGGCATCGGCGCTGCCACTCACGCTACCAGCCATATCCCGATTCCAGGAGGCCAACCCATCGGCAATCCCGGCGGCCACTTCCCGTAGCTCCTGCTGCTGGGCCATGCGGTCTTCTGGATTCAGTTGCAGACCGATTTCTAGCATCAATGAGGGAATCGCAATCCGCCGACAGAAGGCCAAACTACCCAGGGCCGTAGCACTGTCGGGCTTGATCCCCAAGTTCGGCAAATTGGCCATCCGGCTACAGAGAGAGGCCAGGAGCATTTGGGCGTGGTTTTTGCGCTCGCCATTCTTGCTGATATAAAAAACGCTGGCTCCATGGACTTGGGCTTGGGAATAGGCATCGGCATGAATCCCCAGAGCCACATCACCGGGCTTGGCCCGCCGATCGATCCATTCGATCGACTGCTGTACCCGATCGAAATCCGGCACGGAGATCGCCCCAAAGCCTCGACTGCGTAGTTCAGGTACGATCAAATCCCGCAACAAGAGCATTTCCGGCGCTTCCGTGGGGACATTTAGGGCCCCGTTGGGTTCCTGCTCGCCAATTTCGATGCCACCGTAGGTTGCCGCAATAAAAATTTGTCCCATAGTTACTAACTAGATTTCGTAAAGAGTGGTGATTTTAGAAGATGCTGGTGCTGAGTCATTGGAAACAAATGGGTTTTTCAGCACTACCTGGGTGTTGTTTGTGATAGATTGTCTCTCTATTACAAGGAATCCGTAAATCATCATTTAGCTGAAACCTGAGTTAATTACTCTGTTCGGCAAATGATTTGATCGAAGTCGGACGTTCGGACTGAATTACTTCTGGTCAGCACTTCGCTACAGGCGACAATAGGCGATCAAACAATGGTGCATATCAAGCAAGTCGAGCTTTCTCATTTTAAGTCCTTCGGGGGCACTACCAGCGTCCCGATCTTAGAGGGCTTCACGGTGGTTTCCGGGCCAAATGGTTCCGGTAAGTCCAATATTTTAGATGGGCTGCTATTTTGCTTAGGTCTATCTAGCTCCAAGGGAATGCGAGCTGAGCGCTTACCGGATTTGGTCAACCATAACAACGGCCAAAGAGGAACGAGAGAAGCCATTGTCACCGTAACTCTGGATTTGAACGAAACCCCCGGTGGCGAGTCGGTGGATTGGAGCGTTACCCGACGGCTGCGGGTGAACGCCCAGGGTGGCTATACCTCCACCTATATGATCAATGGCGAACCTTCGACGCTCACGGAACTACACGAGCGCCTGAATGCCCTGCGCATTTATCCCGAAGGCTACAACGTCGTCCTACAAGGGGACGTGACCAGCATCATTTCCATGCACTCCCGAGAGCGGCGGGAAATCATTGACGAAATGGCTGGGGTCGCTGCTTTCGATCGAAAAATTGAGCGCACCAAGTCCACCCTCGGGGAAGTGCGGGAGAAAACCGATCGCTGTCAAATAGTCATGACCGAGCTGCTGGCTCAGCGGGAACGACTTTCCCAAGACCGCCTGAAAGCCGAAAAATACCAAAAACTGCGCAACGAAATGCAGGAAGCGACCCAGGCAGCAGCGATCTTGCAATGGCTGCTGGCCCAGCAAAAGCAGCAGGAACTGCGCCAAGAAATCGAGCAAGGCGAACTCCAGGCTACCCAGTTGACCATTGCCGGACAACAAATTCAGACTGAAATTGAGTCCGCTGCCCTCAATCTGGAAGAACTGAATCGCCAGGTGAAAGCCATGGGCGAAGAAAAACTAGTAGCCGCCCAGGCTCAACTAGCCGATCGACAGGCCGAAAAACGCCGCCTCACCCAGCAGCAACAGGAGTTGGTCGCCAGCCAAGCGGCCAACCAGCTAGAGCAGCAGCAGAACAACACCAAGCTAGCCCAGCAACAACAGGAGTTGCAAGCCATCCAAACTGCCATGGGGCAGATCGAAAGTCAGGAACTCAAAGAGCTAGGCCAGGAAAGAGATCGGGTACGTAACCGCCTAGAAATCACCAAAGAAAAGGCCAGCTCGATCGCGGCCTCTTCCAGTGCTTGGGTACAGCAACAAACCCAGCTCGCCAAGCAGATCGAAGCCCTACTAGAAACCTCCGGCCAACGCCAAACCCAACAGGCCGGACTGCACGAACGGCAAAGACAGTTGACCGATCGCCTAGGGGCCCACCACCAGACCTTGGCCGAACTGGCTCCCCGCCTCCAGGCTCTGCAGCAGGAACAGGGCCAACTGCAGTTGCAAACTAGCAGTAGCAATCCGGCGGAAATTGAAAGCCAGCTCAAGGCGCTAGAAAAAAACCTGCAAACCCAAAACGAAACCCAGTATCGCCTACAACAGGAGCAACGGGACAAGGAACGCCAACTCGATCGGCTAGAAGCCCATTTCCAAGCGGAACAGGAGGTGCGAGGCACCCTGGCCACCAAGGTCATCCAAGAAGCCAAATTGCAAGGTGTCCATGGCTTAGTCGCCGGATTGGGGGTGGTGGATGCTCGCTATCAAACGGCCTTGTCGATCGCCGCCGGTGCCCGCATGGGGAATTTGGTGGTGACGGACGATCGGGTGGCCGCGGCCGCGATCGAAATCCTCAAGCAAAAACGAGGCGGGCGGGCCACTTTCTTGCCCTTGAACAAAATCAGCGCCGCTCGTCTCTCGGAAAATCCCAGCCTCCAACAGGCTCCGGGCTTTGTTGGTTACGCCGTAAACCTAGTGGAATTCGATGACACCTACGGTCAGATTTTCCGCTATGTATTTGGCAGCACCGTGGTGTTTAGCGACCTAGAGCGAGCCCGCGCCTATCTGGGTAAGCAACGGATCGTCACCCTGGCCGGGGAATTGCTGGAAACCAGTGGAGCCATGACTGGCGGTAATATCAACCAGAAAGCTGCTCTCCAATTCGGTACCGGCGAATCCTCCGAATCGGCAGAAATAGCCGCGATCAAGCAACGGCTAGAGGCGATCGACAATATCCTCCGGCTGGGCCAGGAATCGATCGAGCGAGACAGTATCGCCTTGCGCCAGCTCAGCGAAAAGCTTTACGCCACTAAGCAGAGCCAAAGCCTCGGTCAACTGGGTGGCGAACAGCTAACTAAAGAAATTGCCCAGATCCAACAGCAGCAAACCCAGACGCAGCAACAGCTCGATCAGGCCCAACAGGAATTGGAGCGCACGGTGCAGGAGCTGAGTGGCTTAGGCGGTGGTGATGCGGAGGCGGAGCTGGCCGAACTCCGGCAGGAATTGGCCGATCTGGAAAGCGCGGGTATCCATAGTGAGTGGCAGACCTTACAGCTAGAAATCCGCGATCGAGAAATCGAACTCCAGGAAAAAGAGCGGGCTGTAGCCGCAGCCAATGGCAAGTTGACCGGAATCCAACAGCAACAAATTCTCGCCCAAGAAAAAATTGCCGAACTGGGTCGCCGCAATCAGGAAGCCGCCGAGCGGGCCGAACGGGTCACCAGCCAACTGGTGACCTTGGGCCAGGATCTGACGGCCATCGAAGCAGAAATCGCCACCATCCAAGTCACCTTAGCCGAGCTAGAACTCCATCTCGGGGCGGAAAAACAGCGGCGGGACGAGGCCGAAAAAGCCCTGCGCCAACTGCAAACCCGCCAGCAGGAAAGCCAGTGGGAACTCCAAAAACTCCAGGAAAACCAAATCCTGCGCCGCACGACCCTGACCGAACTGGGTACATCGATCGCCCTCCAACAGGCCGAGTTCCCTCCAGATCTGGAGTTACCCGAGAATCCGGAGCCAGTGGATCCGGAAGCACTGGGCGGACTACAAGATCGGATTCGTAGCCTCAAAAGACGCATGGAAGCCATGGAGCCAGTGAACATGCTGGCCCTAGAAGCTTACGAAGAAGCCAACAATCGCCTCGAAGAGTTGCAGGGCAAGTTGGATACTTTGGCCGCCGAAAGCAACGAGCTGTTACTGCGCATCGAGAATTTCACCACCTTACGCTTACAGGCTTTCAAAGAAGCCTTTGATGCGGTCAATGAAAACTTCCAAAACATCTTTGCAGAACTCTCTGATGGGGATGGCTACCTCCAACTGGATGATCCTCAAGATCCCTTCAATGGTGGACTCAACCTGGTGGCCCACCCCAAGGGCAAGCCGGTGCAGCGCTTGACTTCCATGTCCGGGGGCGAAAAGTCCCTGACGGCTCTTAGCTTTATCTTTGCCCTGCAACGCTATCGGCCCTCGCCTTTCTATGCCTTCGACGAGGTGGATATGTTCCTAGATGGGGCAAATGTCGAACGATTAGCTAGAATGATTAGGAAGCAGGCCGACCAGGCCCAATTCCTAGTAGTGAGCCTGCGGCGACCTATGATTGAATCAGCCGATCGCACCATTGGTGTTACTCAGGCCCGTGGAGCATACACCCAAGTACTAGGGATCGACCTCAAGTCCACGGTTTAGCTTTCTCAATTGCGAGCAATTTCCCTCTATTTTTGCTAATGTCTTCCGAACTAATTCGTCAACGTGCCGACCTGATCAATACCCAAGTGATTACGATCGATTCCGCCAAGTCTTTGGGTGTGGTCAAAGAAGTGTTGGTGGATATCGATAGCCGAGAGGTGGTGGCGCTGGGCCTGCGGGACAACATCGTAGCCGTACCCGGCAACTTGGCCCGCTATATGTTGCTGAGCAGCATTCGGAAACTGGGCGACAGCATTTTGGTGGATACGGATGATGTGATCGAAGATATCGACCCAGAAGCCTATACCAGCCTGGTTAACTGCGAAGTAATTACCGAAGATGGTAACGTGCTCGGCAAAGTACGGGGCTTTAAGTTTAGCTGCGAAGATGGTCGCCTCACTTCGATTATTATTGCCGCCGTGGGTTTGCCTTTGATCCCCGACCAAGTGATCAGCACTTACGAGCTATCGATCGACGAGGTGGTCAGCAGCGGGCCCAATCGGCTGATCGTGATCGAAGGTACGGAAGAACGACTCGAACAGCTTTCCGTGGGCTTCTTAGAAAGAATCGGTCTGGGCAAAGCACCTTGGGAAGATGAATATGGCGACTACCGCCCCACGGTGATCCGGCCCGAAAACCAACTGCCCGCTGGTCTGCCCGTAGCTGCGCCGCCGCCCATCCGCCAACAGGTCAGAATTCCTCAGCCGTTGACGGAGTCTCCCCGTAGGAGACTCGCCGAAAGCACTTGGGAAGAAGACGATTGGCACGATCCAGCCCCACCACCAGCGCCGCTCAAAGCTGAAGTGGTGCGCTACGCAGACGATGAAGATGAAGGCAATTGGAGCGATACTTCCCGCGATGCCCGGCGGCCCAACCGTCGTCCGGCTCCACCGCCGCGGTCTACTAGCCCAAAGTTTACGGATCCCGATGAGGATGACATCATCGATGTTTGGGAAGATAAATTGCCCGATGCCCCTCAGCCGCCAGAACGCGATCAAGATGACCCCCCACGCGCAACAGCCGTCCCGGCTAGCCCCAAGCCGATAGATCCCAGCGGCGGCGCTGAGGCGACCATCGAGCGATAGAATCTCTAAAGTTCTTGGGATACCAGCATCAGTCAGTGAAGAACAGGGCATACTGATACTATTGATAGTCTCAGGGTGTCTTGCTCCTATCCGTTTTTTGCTGCCGATGAATCTGGAACAGTGCTACCAACTTTTTAATTTACAGCCCGGAGCTTCGGCCACCCAAATCAAGGGAGCCTATCGGAAGCTAGCCAGGGTCATGCATCCGGATGTCAATCCGGAAGATGCCAGCGCCCACAATCGGTTTGTGACGCTCAATCAAGCCTACGAACTTTTGCTATCCGTAGCTGATGGGCGACCACAAGTGGTGACCATAAAGCCCCCAGCCAAGGCAGCTGCGCCGCCGGTAGTCACCCTTTCCAAGCAGGAAGCCGACCTCAAGTGGAGCAGCTACCAAAAATTACAGGAGCTTTTACAACAGCGTGAATTGATTAAAGCGGTGTCTCTAGTGGATGCTCTGGTTAACCGCTTGAGCCAAGATACCGATGTGCGCCAATGGCAGGGAATTGTCTACTATTTCTTCGGCCAACACCTGCTCGATCGCTGTCAGGTGGACAAGGCGAAAATCTATCTAAAAAAAGCCTTAAAAGCCGATCCACATAATCCACAACTCTGGGAACAGGTGCATACGGAGTATCACAAGATTGAGAAAATGATGAGCCAGCTCTGACATTTTGGCAAGTATTTTAGGACTTTTTGCCGATGGCTTAGCTGCAGAAAATGGTTGTTACTACACTTTTGACAAAGTGTAGTAACAACCATTTATCTTTTAAAGAAGGTTTTTGGGCATTTCTCAAAATTAGAGATATATTGAACAGTAGTGATTTAAGTTTTCAAACAATCATCCGTTTTTTGCACAAAAAGGATAGTCGAGCAAAATGAAAGAAACAGCTCCTACAGCTCTAGTCGGTAAAGTATTGTTAGCGAAAGTAAAAGAATTATCCCATCTGTCGCGGCGTGAAACGGCTAAGCAATGTGGCTATTACAGTGTGGCCAAAAGTGGACAAGTGCGGGTGAATTTGACTGACTTCTACGATGCAGTACTCTTGGCCAAAGGCGTACCAGTAGGCCCAGAATCCACCAAAGATGGCCGAGGCCGCGATGCTACTTACCGGGTAACAGTGCATCAAAATGGCCAAATTGTGATCGGTGCTGCCTACACGAAGGAGATGGGACTTAAGCAAGGCGATGAATTCAAAATTAAGCTGGGCTACAAGCACATTTACCTGGAAGCGATCGGCAAAGAAGGTGAATCTAAATAGTCAATGTCTAGCGCGTTGGTTGATGGTTAGTTTGTTGATTATCCTAGTCACCTGCTTTTTCGATCCGCAAGCTGCATTTGCTACCGTTTGCGATCGGCGGAACGATCAGTCAATCTGTGTAGATCGCATCCAGCGCAGTGCAAAAAACTATTGGGAATATCGGGTACGGTTGACAGTAAATGGCATAGTACAGCCGACGGTTTTTTATGACTGTCGCCGTCGACAAAAATCTCAGGCCCATGGTATTTGGGTCGATTTAGTAGCCGATCGAATTGATCGGCTGGCCTGTAGTCTTTGGCATCCTAATTAAATAGCTGAATTTAATATTTTTTTCCCTGCTGGTGAGATCCTGGAAAGGCGTTGGCAGGAATCCGAGGCTAAATTGTGCTGTCTATATCTCTGGAAAATGAGAACTAACTGGATGCCCGTGCAGATTTGCGGTTAGCTAGTGGGTACCATAAGATAAACTACTAAGAGGAATAAGTTTAAACTTCTTGACAAGTTGTCATAAAGCTTAACTCAGTATATATTGAGGATTAATGAGTATTTATTACTAAAGAGTACTCCTCACCCCGGACTTTCGGAGCCATCCTACAATGAGTTACTTTCCTTGGCTGACCGCCATCGTTGTCTTTCCCTTGTTTGCGGCATTGCCAATCCCCTTTCTCCCTACAAAAGAAAGTAAAATCTTGCCCCAATACACGCTGGCGGCGGCTTTGGTCGAAATGGCCGGGATTATTTACACATTCGCGACCCAGTACAACTTCCAGAACGCTAGTATGCAGCTCGTGGAACGTTATAGTTGGATTCCGCAACTGGGCTTGAATTGGTCTATGGGCGTAGACGGTTTGTCTATGCCTTTAGTTGTTTTGACGGGCTTCATTACCACCGCCGCGATCTTTGCGGGCTGGGAAACCAGCAAGAAACCGCGCCTCTTTTTTGCCCTGATGCTGGTCATGTACAGCGCCCAAATTGGGGTATTTTTAACCCAAGATTTGCTGTTATTTTTCCTCCTGTGGGAAATTGAACTGGTACCGGTCTATCTATTGATTGCCATTTGGGGTGGCCCAAAGCGGATGTATGCCGCAACAAAATTCATCATCTACACCGCGCTCTCTTCGATCTTTATCTTATTGGCAGCCTTGGCTCTAGGCTTCTATGGCGACCATCTGACTTTTGATATGACGGAACTGGGGATGAAGAACTATCCCTTGGGGCTGGAAATAGCCACCTACTTGGGCTTCCTGATTGCCTTTGGTGTCAAGCTGCCAATTTTTCCTTTCCACACTTGGTTGCCCGATGCTCACGGTGAGGCTCCGGCTCCCGGCTCGATGATTTTAGCTGGGGTATTGCTAAAAATGGGTGGTTACGCGCTGATTCGGTTGAATGCGGAAATGCTGCCGATCGCCCATGTATATTTCGCTCCCGCTCTGGCTATTCTGGGGGTGGTGAATATTGTCTACGGTGCCCTGGCAGCTTTCTCTCAGGACAATCTCAAACGCCGCCTAGCCTATTCTTCAATTTCCCACATGGGCTTCGTGTTGATTGGGATTGCTTCTTTCACGGCTCTCGGGATCAATGGAGCAGTACTCCAAATGATCTCCCATGGTCTGATTGCGGCGGCGTTGTTCTTCTTATCTGGGGTGACCTACGAACGAACCCATACATTGGCGATGGAAAAAATGGGCGGCATTGCTCGATCGATGCCCAAGACCTTTGCGCTGTTCACAGTTGGTTCGATGGCTTCTTTGGCTTTGCCAGGGATGAGCGGCTTTGTGGGCGAAATAACCATCTTCTTGGGTCTCAGCACTAGCGATGCCTACAGCAATAGCTTCAAAATCGTGATCATATTGCTGTCGGCGGTAGGCATTATGCTGACACCGATCTATTTACTGTCAATGCTACGGCGGGTGTTCTATGGTGAGAACAATGAACCAGCAGCAACAGCCTATTGGGATGCTAAGCCTCGGGAAATTTTCATTACAGTCTGTTTGCTAATTCCGATCGTGGGGATTGGGATATATCCGAAGATTGCTACCCAAACCTATGATGCAACTACGCTGGCAGTGGCGACCCATTTGCAGCAGGTGGTAGCAGCCCGAGCAGAAACGTCCATAGCCCTATCTCAGAATTTCACGGCTCCGGCATTGGCAAAGCCTGTCCAAAGAACTCTGGCTAACCAGTATGCAGAGAATCGGTTGGTGAGTTCTATTGCCGGGCGCTAAGATTTCCGATACGGGAGTACCCGTCCTACGGGATCGACAAAAAAAGGGGGCCTAGCCTGCTTTTTTTTGTTGTATACTGGATTCTCGACGAGATGTAGCGCAGCTTGGTAGCGCACTGCTTTCGGGAAGCAGGGGTCGGAGGTTCGAATCCTCTCATCTCGATTTGGCACTATGGAATAGTTAACATGACTACTGCCGCAGAAACAGACATTAGAGAAATTAAAACAGCGATCGAGGCTAATACCAAAGCGATCGAATCCATTGCCAGATTGACCGAAGCCAATACTAAGGCGATCGCTGACCTAACCCTAGATATGCGGGTGGGATTTGCCAGTGTTGATACTAAGTTCGCAGTGCTGCGGGAAGAGACACAGATAGGTTTTGCAAGCATCGATGCTAAGTTCGCAGTGCTGCGGGAAGAGACACAGGTAGGGTTTGCAAATCTCGATACTAAATTCGCCAAGTTAGAAGGATAGAAACAGCCCCCACCAGTAGTGCTTCGCGTAATCTGAGGTTGCCTCAGATTCGTGAGCGGCGCGTGAAGGCGAGGGCTGCTTGAGTGATCAAACTGTTAGTAGCAGCGCGATCGATACCGACCTACAGCAGGTCAAAGATTTAATTACCGCTGGCAATGCTGCAACCCAAAAGCAGATAGCCTGAACCCTTTCAGGCTAACGTGAAGCACTATAATCAAAGTAGCCCCCACCAGTGAAGGCGAGGGCTGCTCGATCGAAGGACTGTTAGCGCAGCACCGATCAAAGTAAACAAACTCATAACCAGAGGTTAGCACATGGCAACGGTCACAGACATAGATCTTCAGCAATTAAAAGACTTAATCACTGCTGGTAGTAACACTACCCAAAAGCAGATCGCCGATCTTGCTCTTATTAACCAGCAACAGTTCGCAAAGCTTGAACAAAGGATAGAGATAGGTTTTGCCAAAGTAGAAACAAGTTTCGCCAAAGTTGAAGGTGATATTAGGGAGTTGAGATCGGAGCTTAAAACCCTTGATACCAAGTTTGAAGAGAAGACTAAAAACCTAGACCAGCGAATCACCGGCAAAGAATTTATCAACCGGGGCGTTGCCGTGGGGATGACTGTCACCATTGTGGGTGGAGTGCTTCTAGCCTTCGGGAAAATCATATTTTTCGGCAAGATTTAACCATTATGCGCTTCCCACTTTCGGGAAGCAGGGGTCGGAGGTTCGAATCCTCTCATTTCGATTTAGATCAATCCAACTTTTCCAGCTACATTTCTGCTGGCTTGGGGCGCAGCTGAGCGGCGAAGCCTTGGTTGCGGAGTTGCTCGATCGCCATTTCCTCGCACTGGATATCAAACTTCTTGCCAAACTTCACGATCCGCTGCTGGCCACTAGTCGCCTCCAAGATCCCATAGACCGGTGTGCGCGCTGCATATTCACTGGTGGCCGCGTACTCTTCCAGCAGGGTTTGCAGCTGCTGAAGCTGGGCTTCGTTCTCCAGCATCGCCAGCGGAATTTTCAGGAGGGCGATCGCCTCCTCATCCTCTGGTTCCCCGGCCAGACTCATATCGATCGTCTCGATATCTTCCACCACGATCTGGAGTTCCTCGTCGCGGCGACCGGCCTTGCCCTGCAGAATTATTGGCACATTCACAGCTAAGCGATCTTTGATCTTTTCGTAGGCATCCGCAAAAGCCACCGCTGGTACTTGGGTACCATCGATGCCCGTCACCTTCAAGATCGCCATGGACTTGTTATCCTTCTTAGTCTGGGTAATCTTAATTTCCTGGAACATCACCACCAGCTTAATCGGCTTACGCAGATGATTCTCGATCGCGTTCAGACTCACCACCTCAATGCGCTGGCGGCTCACTGCGCGCTCGGCAGACTTCAACGGGTGGTCCGAAACGTAGACCCCCAATAGCTCCAGCTCGAACTGTAAGCGCTCTTGGGAACTGAAATCTGGAGTCGAGGGAGCCTTCGGCGCAGCTTCAAAACTACTGTCTTGCTTAGCATCACCGCCACCGCCCAAGAGATCGAACAGGTTCGCTTGCCCCACAGCCTTTTCCTTAGCCCGCTTCTGGGCCCAAGGCACCACCAGCTCCAAATCCTTCAACATCTGTTGCCGGTTGGCATCGATCCGATCGAAGGCTCCACACTTAATCAGAGATTCCAGGTTGCGAGAGTTCACCGCTTGCAGATTAATTCGCTGACAGAGATCGGCCAGAGACTTGAATTCACCGCCCTCTTGACGAGTAGCCAGGATCGTCTCGATCGCCCCTTCCCCCACGTTTTTAATCGCCGATAGACCAAAGAGAATGCTTTTCTGGCCCCGCACCGGGGTGAAATGCATATTGGAACGATTCAGATCTGGCGGCTCCACCTTGATCTTGAGGGTCTGTTCGCAGTTGCTCAGATACTTAGTAATCTTGTCTTGGTCGCCGCTATTGGCCGTCAACAACGCCGCCATATACTCCACTGGATAGTTGGCCTTCAGGAAAGCCGTCTGATAAGTAACGTAGGCGTAGGCGGTGGAGTGGGATTTGTTAAAACAGTTGGAGGCGACGCTGCCATTGGCCAACAAAAAGTTGTGGTCTTGGGTCAGACCAATGTCGTAGACCGGTTGCACCCCAATGGGGCGAGCGCTGACGATCTTCACGGCGGTTCTCCAGGGGGACTAGATACTCATGATGAACAAGTTGCCCGACTTCCTAACGGAAATCGGGCGACCTACTGAACTCTGATTCATGGAGTCAAGCGGGCTCGAACCGCTGACTTTCACAATGCCATTGTGACACTCTACCAACTGAGTTATGACCCCAACTCTATATAGCCTAAGACACGACCGGGCAATTTGTCAAACCTAGTAACCCCGTTGGGAAATCGTATCCAAGAGACCCACATAACTGTACATCAGGCTATAGGCGGCGATCGAGCCTGCTCCAGCCATGGCAACCAGGATCCCGGCCAGGAACAGCGAAAACTCTTGTCGATCGCTGGCTGCCTGCATCAGGCGCAGGGCCCAAGCGGCCAACGCTACGTCTAAAATGATTAGTGCAATCAACATTTTAATAAAAGTTAACAATTCTGTTACATACATCCTACCGCAGAAAATTAGGTGTGACTACTACAAAAGCCAGACTGAAGCACACCTTAATATTTTCTTTAGAGTTGTCCAAACAGCTAGCACCAAAAAAGCGGCCTGTTGCAGACCGCTGACCCAGTTATTAGATGGTGCTTTAGCGACCCTTGTTACGCAGGCGATAGGTAATCCGACCTTTGCTGAGATCATAGGGAGTCAGCTCCACCTTGACCCGATCACCCTGCAAAATTTTGATGTAGTTCCGGCGAATTTTCCCAGAAATGTGCGCCAGCACGTTAAAGCCATTATCCAGATCCACTCGGAACATAGCATTGGGCAGTGACTCTGTCACGGTGCCTTCTATTTCAATCAAGTCTTGTTTAGACAAGCTTTAGATACCTCAAATTTTAAAAATAGTCGCAACTCGCACCGCCATTATAACAAAGATCAGCCGCCATCCACTGAGAATGACAGCTGATACAGTTAAGTTAAGCCAAAGCTGCCTGCAAATCCTTAGATACCACTTCCAGCTCCCGGAAACCATCGACTTGGCGCAGGCGTTGCTGCTGCTGATAGAAGGCGGTGAGGGGCGAGGTTTTTTGGTGGTAGACCTGGAGGCGGTGACGAATGGTGGTTTCGTTGTCATCGGCTCTACCGCGCAGCAGCAATCGCTCCACCAAGACGTCATCGGGCACCGATAATTCTAGGGCCACATAATCCTGTTGGCCGATCTCAGCTAACAGTTTGTCCAAAAACTCCGCTTGGGAGACATTTCGGGGAAACCCATCTAGAATCCAACCATTTTTGGCATCAACCTCGGCCAGTCGATCGCGGATCAGATCCAAGATCAAAGCATCGGGCACCAGGTCCCCTGCATCCATAAAAGCCTTGGCTTGCAGCCCTAGTTCCGTTTGGTTCTGGACTGCGGCCCGGAGGATGTCTCCCGTAGAGATATGGGGAATCTGGTAGCGCTCCGCGAGGAGTTGGGCTTGGGTGCCCTTACCCGCACCGGGAGCGCCAATAAAAATAAGTCTGGTCAAAGGATCTTCTCCGGAATTTACTGCTTCACCATCCCCTCATAGCGCTGGGAGATGACATAGGTTTGAACTTGTTTGGCGGTTTCGATCGCTACCCCCACCAAGATCAGCAGCGAAGTTGCACCAAAGCCCCGAAAGGTGGTGATCCCCAGGGCACTTTCAATAATACCGGGAATCACTGCCACTGCACCCAAAAACAGTGCACCCAACAGCGTTAATTTGTTCAACACCGATTCGATGTACTTGCTGGTGGCCACACCGGGCCGCACACCAGGGATACTAGCACCCATTTTCTTCAGGTTCTTGGACATATCCTCGGGGTTCACGACCAAGGTGGAGTAGAAGTAGCTGAAGAAGACAATCATCACCACGTAGACAGTCAGATAGATCCAGGGCGTATTGCCGTTAGGATTCATCGCTTCGGAAACCGCATGAACGCCTTTATTGATAGCAGCCATTACGCTATTGGCGGTTTCGCCCTTCTTCGGATCCGTAAAAGAAGCCAATGCCTGGGGCAGAGCCAATACCGAAGAAGCAAAAATGATCGGCATGACGCCACCTTGAATCAACCGCAAAGGCAAATAGCTGGTGCGTTCCCGGTAGAGCCGACGGCCCACTTGACGTTTGGCAGAAATAATCGGGATCTGGCGCGCGCCTTCTTGAATGAAGACGATGCAGACGATCGTCACTAAAAACACCGCCATCAGTACCAAGGCTTTGATCAACACTTGGTTACCACCGCTCTGGGCTTGGGCGAAGGTATCGGCAAGAGACTTGGGAAACACCGCCACGATGTTGATAAAAATCAGCAAGGAAGCACCGTTACCAATTCCCCGCTCCGTAATCAGCTCAGAAATCCACATGATGAACATGGAGCCAGCGACTAGGGCGATCGCAGAAGTCGCCACAAACATCGGGCCTTGATCCGCCGAGAAGCCCCGCAGCCACAGGGCAATCCCGATACTCTGGACAATTCCCCAACCCAAGGCTACATAGCGGGTAATCTGAGAAATTTTGCGCCGCCCGGCTTCCCCTTCTTCTTTTTGCAGTTTTTCCAGGGCAGGCAGAGCCGTGGTCAGCAGTTGAATGATGATCGAGGCGTTAATGTAGGGCAGAATACCCAGGGCAAAAACACCCACGGCGGAGATACCCCCACCGGAAAAGATATCCAAGAAACCGATCGCCGAGTTGTTACTTACGGCAGCGGCAAAGGCAGCCCGATCGATTCCCGGCAGGGGCAAATACACACCCAGGCGTGCCAAAATCAGTAGCCCCAGGGTGACCAAGACCCGGCTGCGCAAACCGGCGGTCTGGGCCATTTGGGCGAAGGTCTCTTGGGCACTGGGCGCTTTCTCTCTACTCGCTGCATTCATCTAGCAATTTCCTCGATCGAAATGAATATCTGTGATTTTTAGCAATTTATGTTGTTGAAGCTACTTTTAATTTATGTAACTAACCTAGCCATTGTAACTCTCTCGCTCCCCTTGAGGGGAGGGCAACAATCAAAACAAATCCGCTGGCGACCCATTGGAATAGTCTAAACCGTCATAGCCAAAAACAACGGGCAAGGGCGCAATATTTGCACCCTTACCCATTGAGGTTTATTGGATCTAAGGTTTTTTAGACGACTTCACAGGTGCCACCGGCAGCTTCGATCTTCGTGCGGGCGCCAGCGGTGAAGGCTCCAGCCTTACAGGTTAGGGCTACCGCCAATTCGCCATCACCCAAGAGCTTCAGGGGGCCATCATTGGTGGTGACAATACCTGCCGCCATCAATGATTCCAAAGTCACCTCAGATTTAGGGGGTAACTCGGCCAGCTTGCTGACATTGATAATCGTATATTCCTTGCGGTTGATCAGCGGGAAATGCTTCAGCTTGGGCAAGCGCCGGTACAGGGGCATTTGGCCACCCTCAAAACCGGGGCGAGTGGGCTTACCGGAGCGGGACTTTTGGCCGCGCATCCCGAAACCACCACTGGCTCCTTGACCTGCCGCAATACCGCGACCGATCCGCTTTTTGCGGTGTTTAGAACCCGCCTTGGGCTTCGGATCGTTTAATCTCATAGTAAAAACCTCCTAGGCTTAAGCGAATAGTTTGTCGAGAGTTACACCTCGATCGTCCGCCACTTGCTGGAAGCTCCGTAGAGTCTTCAGCGCGTTGACGGCGGCCCGAGCGTTGTTCAAAGGATTGCCCGAACCGAGCTGCTTGGCCAAGATATTCTTGACTCCAGCTAGTTCCAATACAGTCCGTACCGCACCACCGGCAATTACACCGGTACCAGGGGCAGCTGGCCGCAGCAGCACATTGGCTCCACCGGCTTCACCCACAGCAGGGTGAGGCACGGTGTTGGTCTTGGTCAAAGGTACATCCACCAAATGCTTCTTGGCATCGGCTACGCCCTTGCGCACGGCCCCGATCACATCGCTGGCCTTGCCTACGCCCACGCCCACTTGGCCTTTTTCATTACCAATCACCACGATCGCCCGGAAGCTGAGCTTTTTACCGCCCTTCACTACCTTGCTGACCCGGCGAATTTGGATAATCCGCTCTTGGTAGCCCGAATCATTTTTCTCACCGCTCTTTTTGCGATCGCGATCGCCGCCGCCTTTGCGCTTTTTATCGCGGTCTTGGCCCTGACCTTGCCGGTCTCTGTCTTGCTCTCTTGCCATGGGTTTTAGTTGGTAAATAGGTATTATTTAGAAATCTAGACCGGCGGCACGAGCTGCTTCGGCGAGGGCTTGGACGCGACCGTGATAGAGGTTCCCACCCCGATCGAATACCACCTTTTCAATTCCTTGGGCCTTGGCCCGTTCGGCGACCAGCTTGCCAACGGCAGTGGCTGCATCGATGTTGCCACCCTTGGTCAAGCTCTTCAGTTCCTTATCCAGGGTAGAAGCAGCCACCAGAGTATGCTGTTGCACATCATCGATCACCTGGGCGTAGATGTGTTGGGCAGAACGGAAAACTGCCAATCTAGGCCGAGCAGCAGAGCCGCTAACCCGTTTGCGGACTCGGAAGTGCCGCTTTTGGGTGGAAATTTTACGAGATACTTTCATAGTTTATTTCTTACCTGATTTACCAGCTTTCTTCCGGACAACCTCACCAGCATAGCGAATACCCTTGCCTTTGTAGACTTCCGGGGGCCGCACCTGGCGGATCCGGGCGGCGGTATTGCCCACGAGTTCTTTGTCAATGCCCTTGACCGTTAGGTTGGTGTTACCTTCTACCACCACCTCAATACCAGCGGGCGGATCGATTTCCACGGGCTTACTATAGCCTACATTCAAAATCAACTTCCGACCTTGGGATTGGGCGCGATAACCTACCCCTTGGATTTCCAGCTTCTTCTCGAAGCCCTGAGAAACACCATCGACCATGTTGGACAACAAAGTCCGGCAGAGTCCGTGGCGCTGGCGGGCAATACGGGATTCGTTGACCCGCGTGACCGTCAATTCTTCACCAGCTTGGGCAATAACCACGCCGCTGGGGAATACGCGATTCAGTTCGCCCTTGGGGCCTTTCACCGAAACCGTCAATTCATTAATCGTCACGGCCACCTTGGGCGGCAGAGCGATCGGTCTTTTACCAATACGAGACATAAAAGGAACTTCTCCTTGTCAACTTGTTTACTTTGAATCAGGGGAGAATGGGTCTACCAGACGTAGCACAATACTTCGCCACCCAGACCCTGTTTGCGGGCTTCTCGATCGGTCATGATCCCACTGGAAGTAGAAATCACTGCGATGCCAATGCCGCCCAATACCCGAGGCAAATCCTTATGGTTGGAATACACCCGCAGGCCCGGCTTGCTCACCCGCTGCAAAGCAGTGATGATCGGCTGGCGATTCTTGCCCTTGTACTTGAGCGTCAGGGACAACTTGCAGTTGATACCTTCGCCCGCTTCGGTTACTTCGCCAACAAAACCTTCGCTAGACAGTACCTTGGCGATACTGCGCGTTATTTTCGTTGCCGGAATTTCCGTAGTTTGATGCTTAACGAGACTCGAATTACGAATCCGAGTCAGCATGTCTGAAATAGTGTCGTGTGCCGCCATGTGTCAGTTTCTATTTGGTTAGTGACTTACTGGTCGCGGAAAGGCATACCCATTGCTTTTAGCAATGCGCGGCCTTCCTCATCGGTGTTTGCAGAGGTGATAATCGAAATATCCATCCCGCGAATCTGGTCGATTTGGTCGTACTCGATTTCCGGAAAGATCAACTGCTCGCGAATCCCGACGCTGTAGTTACCACGTCCATCGAAGCTGTTGGGGCTGATCCCGCGAAAATCCCGAATCCGGGGCAGGGCCAGGTTGATAAACCGATCCAGGAAGGCATACATCCGATCGCCCCGCAGGGTAACCATCACGCCCACCGGCATCCCTTGCCGCAGCTTAAAACCGGCGATCGCCCTCTTTGCGCGTGTGATCACAGGCTTTTGGCCAGTAATCTTGGCAATTTCGGCCACCGAAGATTCCAAGGCCTTGGCATTGGTCGAGGCTTCACCCAAACCACGGTTCAGAGTAATTTTGGTTACCTTGGGTACCTGGTGGATATTGGCATAGCCGAACTGTTCCTGGAGCTTGGGAACCAGTTGTTCCTGATATTTTTTCTTGAAGTTTTGAGCCATGATGACAAGTTCTGGGCTTGGTCAGAACCAGATAGAGGAATGATTAATCGATGATTTCGCCGGTCTTTTTCAAGATCCGTACCTTTTTACCATCGGCGGTAACGGTGTAGCCAATGCGGCTGGCCACCTTTTGCTTAGTGGAATACAGCATCACCTTGGAGCTGTGGATCGGGGCTTCACTGGTGTCGATGCGGCCCGATTCACCCTCTTGGGTAGGCTTAATGTGCTTGGTGCGAATGTTCACATCCTTCACAATCACCTGGCTTTTTTCAGGAATCGACTTGATCACTTCACTGACCTTGCCTTTCTCCTTGCCAGAGATCACCTGAACGGTGTCGCCGACTTTTACATGCATCCGGTGGGCAAACTTGGGCTTCTGTCTCGGCATCTTAAAGAACCTCCGGAGCCAAAGAAACGATCTTAGTGAAGGCTTTCTCGCGCAATTCTCTGGCCACGGGGCCAAAAACACGGGAACCACGGGGGTTGCCATCGGCGTTCACCAATACAGCAGCATTATCATCGAAACGAATGCTCATGCCGCTTTCCCGACGCATGGTGTGGCGAGTCCGCACAATTACGGCCCGCACCACGTCGGATTTCTTGACGGCCATATTGGGGATGGCATCCTTCACCACCGCCACAATTACGTCGCCTACGCCGCCCACAGAGCGGTTACCGGCACCCAGCACGCGGATACACATGATCTTGCGCGCTCCGGTGTTGTCGGCCACATTTAAATAGCTTTCTTGTTGAATCATAGTGATTTACAGGGGAATACCCAATATTAATTAGGCTTGGGTGGTGAAGATTTCAGCCACATTCCAACGCTTAGTACGGCTCAAGGGACGAGTCTCTTGGATCCGCACCCGATCGCCGGGTTTGCACTGGTTTTCTTCGTCGTGGGCCTTGTACTTTTTGGTACGGACTACCACTTTGCCGTATTTGCTGTGGGCGGAACGATTTTCCACGGCCACTACTACGGTTTTTTGCATTTTGTCGCTAACGACAATGCCGACTAGCTCTTTGACTGCCATATTTTTTCCTACTTAGCTTGGGACTTGCGCTCGTGCTCTACCGTCAGCATCTGGGCCAGTTTGTGGCGGGCATGCTTAAACTGATGAGTTTTTTCCAGGCGGCCAGTGGCCTTTTGCAAGCGCAGGTCGAACAGTTCGCGCTTAGTGGCTACGATGCCGTCCGCAATTTCCTGGTCACTCAATGCCCGAATATCTTTAGCTTTAGATAAAGCCATTAGCCTTCCTCCTCATCAGCAAATATTTGCTTAGCAATAAACTTGGTTTTGATCGGGAGCTTGTGGGAGGCAAGACGCATTGCTTCCTTGGCCACCGGCTCCGTTACACCGCCGATTTCAAACAGAATTCGGCCCGGCTTCACTACGGCCACCCAAAACTCGGGCGAACCTTTACCAGAACCCATCCGGGTTTCAGCGGGCCGCATCGTGACCGGCTTATCGGGGAAAATCCGAATCCAAATTTTGCCACCCCGCCGCATGTAGCGGTTGATAGCTCGACGACAGGACTCGATTTGACGAGACGTAATCCAAGAGGGTTCGATCGCCTGGAGTCCGTATTCGCCAAAGTTCAGGTTGCAGCCGCGGGTCGCCAAGCCGCGCATTCTACCGCGCTGCTGTTTGCGAAATTTCGTTCTTCTGGGACTTAACATTGGTCTAATGAAATAAGTATGCCGGACAGAGGGCTAGCCTTCTTCCGATCGATCTTCAAACTGACGACGGCGGCCACCGGGTTGCTGACGTCGGGGCTGAGCCTTGCTCGGAGCTGATTCCAGCTCTTGGCCGGGAATAATTTCTCCCTTAAAGACCCAGATCTTGATGCCCAAAATACCATAGGTAGTGGAGGCAGTCTTGTAGGCATAGTCGATATCGGCCCGCAGGGTATGCAGAGGCACCCGACCTTCACGAGTCCATTCTGTCCGGGCAATTTCCGCACCGTTCAAGCGACCGCTGACCTGGAGCTTAATGCCTTGCACTTCGGCCCGCTGAGCGCGCTGGATGGCTTGGCGTACAACCCGCCGGAAGGAAACCCGCCGCTGCAACTGATCCCGAATGAATTCGGCGATCAGGGCCGCATCCGCATCTACCTTGGCGATTTCCACCACGTTAATCCGAATCTGACGGTTGGTACCCAAAGCCTTTTGCAGACCTTGGCGCAGGACATCGATCCCAGCTCCACCACGCCCCACTACCACGCCAGGGCGGGCAGTGTGAATTTCCACTTCGATCTGGTCAGCCTTACGCTCAATGCGCACCTTCGAGATCCCGGCAGTTTCCAAGGTTTTATCCTTTTCAATAAACTGCCGAATTTTATGATCTTCTTGGAGTAGCACTGGGTAGCGCTTGCCTTCAGCAAACCAGCGAGCACGGTGCTCTTGGGTGATGCCTAAGCGAAAACCAATTGGATGAATTTTCTGTCCCATAGTTCCTCTTGCTGCTAGTAATTACTGTTCGACTGCTTCGGCCACAGCCACGGTGATGTGGCAGGAGGGCTTGCGGATGGCAAAAGCCCGACCTTGAGCACGGGGGCGAAACCGCTTCAAACAAGGCCCTTGATCGGCAAAAGCGGTAGAAACTATCAGCTTAGCGGGGTCCATGCCATTGTTGTGTTCGGCATTGGCTACGGCGGAGCGCAGCACCTTGACGATTTCCTCGCAAGACTTGTAGGGCATGAATTCTAGAATGATCAGGGCTTCCCGGTAGGAACGACCCCGAATTTGGTCTAGAACTCGCCGCACCTTGAGGGGCGACATCCGGACAAATTTGGCTATTGCCTTAACTTCTGTACTTTTATCTGCTACTGCCATGATGGTTTCCTAAGGGCGGCTTATCTACCTGCTTTTTTGTCGCCTTTCGCATGGGAGCGATAGGTGCGAGTCGGGGCAAACTCTCCGAGCTTGTGGCCAACCATTTGGTCGGAAACAAAGACGGGAACATGCTGACGACCGTTGTGAACAGCGATGGTATGGCCCACCATCTGGGGAAAGATCGTGGAAGCCCGCGACCAGGTTTTGATGACATCTTTTTTGCCGCTGGCGTTCATCTTTTCGATTTTACTCATCAGATGATCGGCTACAAACGGCCCTTTTTTGAGAGAACGACCCATTTTACTTGTTGGAATAAAGGACTACTTGGTAAGAAGCAATAAGTGCTAGTTCTGACGACCGCCCTTACCGCGCTTGGAAGACTTCCGCCGCCGCCGCACGATCAGCTTGCTGCTGGCCTTATTCTTCTTGCGAGTTTTCGCACCCAGAGTCGGTTTACCCCAAGGCGTAACTGGGCCACTGCGACCGATCGGAGCCCGACCTTCACCACCACCATGGGGGTGATCGCAGGGGTTCATGACACTACCACGCACCTTAGGCCGCCGACCTTTCCAGCGATTGCGACCGGCCTTACCGGCGCTCAGGTTACGGGCTTCGGTATTGCCCACTTGGCCGATGGTGGCATAGCATTCCTTGCGCACCAGCCGGACTTCTCCGGAGGGTAACTTCAGGGTTACGTAGTCGCCATCTTTGGCCACTAGTTGGGCAGCGGCTCCAGCAGAACGGGCCAACTGGGAACCCCGACCGGCCACTAGCTCGATGCTGTGGATGGTGGTACCCAAAGGAATATTAGCCAAAGGCAAAGCATTGCCAATTTCAAAAGGTGCTTCGGGAGAAGTAATGATTTCAGTGCCCACTTCCAAGCCCAGGGGATGGAGAATGTAGCGCTTTTCACCATCACGGTAGTAAAGCAAAGCAATCCGAGCATTGCGGTTCGGATCGTATTCGATCGTCGCCACCCGCGCTGGAATATTTACCTTGTCCTGCCGACGGAAATCGATCTGCCGATAGAGGCGTTTGTGTCCGCCCCCCCGTCGCCGACTGGTAATCACACCGCGATTATTACGCCCCTTGGCGCGGTGCTTATTAAAGGTTAGAGATTTTTCCGGCGAACTCGCAGTAATTTCGGCAAAATCCGAAATTACTGTTTCCCGAGTACTGGGCGTATAGGGCCGATAAGAACGAGTACCCATAAGTACAACTCAAATAGTTAGGATTGACAGATTGAATGAACCTAGGGTGCTAGGCTTCGGGGAAGATCGGAATGGTCTGACCTTCGGGCAGAGTAACGATCGCCCGCTTGTAGCTGGGCTTGAAGCCGGCAAAACGGCCTACGCGCTTTTTGCGCCGGGGCGGATTCGCCGTATCGACGCGCAATACCTTCACACCAAAGACGCTTTCGACGGCGGCTTTAATATCGATCTTGGTCGCCTTGGGGCTGACGTCAAAGACGAACTTGTTCTGTTCCATCTGTTTGACGGCCTTTTCAGTGATGATCGGGCAATGCAAGATGTCTGGCAGATCGCGTTCGGCAATTCTGGTGGGTTCGGGACTTCTAGTCGTCACTGTATATCTCCTGGATCTTGGCGATGGCGCTCTTGGTCGCGATGATGCGATCGGCGTGCAAAATATCGTAGATGTTCAGGCCATTGGCCGAGATCAACTTCAAACGCGCCACGTTCCGAGCGGATAGAAAAACATTTTCCGATTCGGCCATGTCGGCCACAATCAACAGCACCTTGTCCGTGGGCGTAGCACCCCAACGCTGCAAGGCGGCGATCATGTCTTTAGTCTTAGGCTGAGCGAGCTGGGTAGCAAAATCTTCTACTACTACCATCTCTTCTGCCCGACTTTGGAAGGCAGTCCGCAATGCGAGCCGGCGTTCCTTGCGGTTCATCTTGGTGCTGTAATCCCGAGGCTTCGGCCCAAAAATCACACCGCCTCCTCGCCAGAGTGGCGAGCGGATGGAACCGGCACGGGCACGACCCGTACCTTTTTGCTTCCAGGGCTTTTTACCACCACCTTTCACTTCTGCCCGAGTTTTGGCCGAGGCCGTACCCTGACGTTCATTATTGGCTTGGCGCACCAGGGCGCGGTGGACGATGTGGGAGGCATTCTCTGGGGAAGCCACTCTCAGATCTAGGGGCACAGAGCCAGCTTCGGCTCCTTGCCAGTTGCGTACAACGCAATTAGTCATGGTTCAAATACTCCTACTTACCTACTCTTACTTCGGGGATAATGCGCAGGAGGGTGCCCGGTTTGCCAGGAACGGAACCGGCAATCAGCAGCAGGTTGCGCTCTGCGTCTACTTGCACTACTGCTAATTTGCCAATGGTGACGCGCTTGCCACCCAGACGACCGGCCATCTTTTTACCGGGATATACGCGACCGGGGGTGGTACCAGCTCCGGTCGAACCTGGTTCGCGGTGGTTCTTAGAACCGTGAGTCATGGGGCCACGGGCAAAGTTGTGGCGCTTTTGCCAACCGGCGAAGCCGCGCCCGATCGTGTTGCCAGCAATGTCTACGAGCTGTCCGACCTCAAAGATGTCTGGCTTAATTTCTTGACCGACTTCCCAGGTGCTCGCTGCATCCACGCGGAATTCTTGCAGGTGCCGCAGGGATTTCCCGCCGGACTTTGCTAAGTGACCTTGTTCTGGTTTGGTGATGCGCTTGGGAAGCACTTCATCGTAGCCCAGTTGTACGGATTCATATCCGTCGGTCTGTTTTGTTTTGATTTGAGTGACGGTACATGGCCCTGCTTGGATAACGGTGACGGGGATTGCTCTCCCGGTTTCCTTATCGAAGATTTGGGTCATGCCGACTTTGGTGCCAAGTATGCCTAGCGACACGATCGATGTGTTCCTTATGTATTGAGACACTAAGTTTTAAATGGGCTTCCACCGGCTGGCGCGCCCATTGTGGGGTATTAAAGTGATGCTGCTGTACTGAAGCTTGGTAAAGCCATTGTGATAGGCAATGGTGCAGTGAACTGTCGAACTCTACGATCTTGCAAGGTACTGACAGAGTCTTGCTGGCTACGGTAGGACTTGGTCTGCGTTAAACAGCCAGTATCCACCCGGAACAACTCTGCGGGCAGGGGATAACCAAGGTCATCCGCACAAATTTTGACCACGGTCTACAATATTAGGCCATGTGCGATCAATTGTCTACAAATCCCCACAAACTTCTTTGGCAGAATTAGCTCTTTGGCAGATCTTTGTCCATAGTAGAACAAGTGTTCAGTCTGAGTCCCTAAGCTTTTTCCGCTATGCGCGAGATGACTTACCTCGTCGAAAAGTGGACATCCAGTCCTAACTTCTGAAGATCGGGATTGGTTCGAGCATAATCTGGTGCCATTGGATCGAGTAATATTCGATAAATCTTATCTCGCCATTTCTGCGAGCGTTGACACCCCTCGATCTCTCTAGCAATTGGAAAATATTCGTGATTGCAATACGCCATGTAAATCAAAGAACTCATGATTTCAGGACTGCATCGATTAAGCGACACACATAAGTAGTCATGCACAAATATTTACATACTTCTAGGTGGTTCGATAGTATACTGGAGAGTATCGATTTCAGCTATATTTAGATGCGGTTTATTCAAGAAATTAGCCCAGAAACAACTCGCTTGCTTCAGAGGATTTAT
>JANMHS010000113.1:0-101932 GCA_031375385.1 Synechococcales cyanobacterium OTE_70_metabat_200
GAGGCAACCTCAGGCGCTCGCCCTGCACGCCCAAGTTTGGGAGAAGGGGAGCCGGAGCCAAAAGCGGAGTCTCTTGCCCCCTCTCCCAAGCTTGGGAGAGGGCTGGGGTGAGGGCTTTCAATGTGTCTCGGCTTAAAATTCCCAATGATTCCACAGAATTTTCTGGTTTAAAATGATACCCATCAGAGCCTATTATTATGAATGTTTCTATTCGCTTTTTCCAAGCCGGGAGCTGTCGGCACCCAGAATTCACTTTGATTCAAGGTGGTAATCTGCAATCGATCGAGATCCCGGCCATCTTTGCCTTGATCGAGCATTCCCAGGTCGGCAATATTCTGTTCGATACGGGCTATACTCAGCGATTCTTCAGCGCCACCCAGCATTTTCCGGCAAGTCTCTATGCTTTAGTGACTCCCGTAACTATCGAGCCGTACCAAACGGCCCTGGCCCAACTGGCGGCGATCGATATCCCTGCAGCGGCAGTGAACTATATTATTTATTCCCATTTACATGCCGATCATATTGGTGGATTGCTGGATTTTCCCCAAGCAAAATTCATTGGCAGCGATCGAGGTTACCAAGCAGTCGCCAACCAGCGCGGTTTGGCGAGGGTAATGGCTGGATTCTTGCCGGAATTGTTGCCACCAGACTTTCTGAGCCGCACGGAGTTTACGGAAACTATGGCCGAGGTGGATTTACCGACTCGCTTTGCGCCCTTCGATCGAGGTATCGATCTGTGGGAAGATGGAAGCATGTGGTTGGTTGACCTGCCGGGACATGCAATCGGTCAACTGGGGTTGTTTTTGACCGACGGAGCGGGGATTACATACTTTTTGATTGCCGATGCCTGTTGGTTGAGTCGGGCTTATCAGGAACTGCTGATGCCCAGTTCTTTCGCGAACTTAATTATGGCTAGTGCTAGTCAATATCGAGAGACTCTATATAAGATTCATCGGTTGCATCAGCAACAACCGGATATCCGGATTATTCCAACCCATTGCGATCGGGCGCTTCGGTCATTTTTATGAACTCACCTGCTCTCTCAATTTTAGCTAGCTATTGGCGGACTAAATATCTGCGGCAGTTTCGGGAGCGATCGGACTTAATTAGCTGGCAGCATCGCCGGGTGACTAAGTTTCTGGCTTGGGTGATGGAGAATTCGGAGTTCTATCGAGCATTCTATGCTGGCTATGATCTAGCAAATTGGCAAGAATTGCCGATCATCGATAAGTCAATTGTTATGGCCAACTTCGATCGATTGAATACCATTGGAGTCAGTCAAGAAACTGCCCTAGCAGTGGCTTTGCAAGCCGAAGGTAGCCGAGATTTCACCACATCCATTCACAATCACACAGTGGGACTCTCTTCGGGTACCAGTGGCCATCGTGGACTCTTTTTGGTCAGTCAATGGGAGCAGCAGCAATGGGCGGGCACCATTCTGGCTAAGGCTTTACCGCGATCGATTATCTATCCCCAAAAAATCGCTTTTTTCCTGCGGGCCAATAGCCGTATCTATGAAACTGTCAAGCGGCAGCATATTCAGTTCGAGTACTTCGATTTATTCCAAGATCCCAGCCAACATCTAGCACGTCTGGCAATCTATCAGCCCAGTATTTTAGTCGCACCACCATCGATGTTGCGGATAGTTGCGGAGGCCCAGGCTAAGGGACAGATCTCTATTCAGCCTAGCAAGGTGATTTCCGTAGCGGAGGTCTTGGATCCATTGGATCGTACCTATCTTCAGTCTGTCTTTCAGCAGACTATTCATCAGATCTATCAATGTACCGAAGGCTTCCTTGGCTATACTTGCGATCGCGGTACTCTGCATCTCAATGAAGATCTATTGGTGATCCAAAAGGAATATATCGATCGAGCTGCCCGGAAGTTTATGCCGATTGTCACGGACTTCCAGCGCCGAACGCAGCCTTTTATTCGCTATCGATTGGATGACATTCTAACGGCGGCGGCGCAACCCTGTAGTTGTGGCTCGGTGCTGATGTCGATTGAAACGATCGAGGGCCGCAAGGATGATATGTTCTATTTTCCTCGTCGTCAAAATACTCAGGAGTTGGTGTCGATCTTTCCTGACTTCATTCGGCGAGCGGTGATCGTGCAATCTGCGATTATCCAAGAATACCAGGTGACTCAGGTGGCTCTCGATCGGGTAGAAATCTCTCTGAAATTGGGCCAGGGAGACGCGGGCAACATCGAACAACTGGTGGCAGAGGCGTTGCGGGATTTGTTCGATCAACGGGGCTGTCAGCTACCAGGCATTTATTTCACATCCTATGTGGAGCGGCACCAACATCACCAAAAGCTCCGCCGTATTCGGCGAGAATTCAATCTTTCCCCTGGAGGTTGGTGATTTCCAAGAATCCGGCGAATTTTAGCAAATGGCAAAATCCCTGTGCCCATGAATACACTAGCTACCCTTTATTCGATCGAAGACTTCGATGCCCAGAGTCTCCCAGACACCGACCTAGGCCGGATGCTGGCATTCCATTGGTTGCCGCTGATGGCGGCTCAGTTAAGCGATCGAATTCGCAATGTCCAAGCCGATTTGTACATCATGGAAATCGATGGCATATTTTTGCCGATCGCGGTGACTGATTTTAACTTGGATAATAGTTATGTTTGCTCGATTTACAATCACTATATTTCTTACTCTTTGGCCGAACTGACTACCTTGCAAAATCCCGCTCTAGAGGCCACGATGGCCGGGTTGATTCGCGGGGCCGGACTGTTATTGCAGGCTGGCCAGGTAGATCGGGCCGTCTATGTCAACAATTGGCTGTTGTCTACGAATCTCTCTGGAGACTTGACCGCCGACCAAATCCGCAGAATTACTGAATTTCTGGTCGATTGCTTTCCCGATCGGGCCATTCTGTGGCGATCGCTCAATGCCGCTCGCGGTGAGCAGCAGCTGGATAGCTATCGACAAAATCATTACCGCCTGCTGGGTAGCCGTCAGATCTATTGGTTCGACTCCACAAAGTTCGATCAACTGAAGCAATCCCAACGCTGGCACATTCGGCGCGATCTGCGCCTCCTGGATCAATATCCCTATGAGGTGATTGTCGATCGAGAAATTCTGCTCACCCATCGCGATCGACTGATCGAGCTGTACAACCTGCTCTATCTCGAAAAATACTTCGACTACAATCCTCAATTCACTCCTCAGTTTCTGGAGGCCGCCCTCCATAATCCGCAGTTCTCTTTTACAGCCCTCCAGCTCCATGAAGAAATCGAAGGGGTGGTGGGTTTTTATGTACTCGATGGCGTAATGACTGCCCCGATTTTTGGTTACAACACAAAGCTGTCGCCTAAATTAGGTTTGTATCGATTGCTATCAGCTCTACTCGCCCAAGAAGCTCTGCAACGCCAATTACAATGCAATGAAAGCTCGGGAGCAGCGAGCTTTAAGCAAAATCGCGGCGGCGTAGCACAGATCGAATACAGCGCTATTTATGATCGACATTTACCTTGGTATCGGCAACAGGTATGGGAAATACTGCAATTGATCGTCGATCGGGTGGCTATTCCATTGATCAGAAAATATCAGCTATAAAATGGAAAGCCCAGCAGGTTTGAATGTCGTTAGCAGTGAGATCGGGAAAGTCGTCTAAACAGACAACATTTGACTATAATGGAGGACAATTCAAAGGATAGCTATGGTGACCAATCAAGGAAATCTCGAACAACAAATTTTGCAATCTGTGCGATCATTGCCTGTGCACCAGCAGGAAACTGTTCTGAGATTTGCTCTCTCGTTGAACAGTGGCACAGAGCCGCTGCCGCCGGTCACGCGATCGCTTAGAGACATTGCCAAGCTTTCTCTCGCTGAGCGAGAGGAAATCATCGCTCCTTATTTGTCGGCGATGGCCGAAGATTTTCGCAATGATCCTGCTTTAACTGAATTCTCGGTTATAGACGATGAAGACTGGGATAACTAGGAAGCCATGGTAAATCCTCAACGAGGTGAAGTTTGGCTAGTTGATCTTAGCCCCACGATCGGTCAGGAAATGCAAAAAACTCGTCCTGTTGCGGTCATTAGTACCAATCTAATCGGGTCGATCGCCCTGCGGATCATTGTCCCGATTACATCTTGGCAAGAGAAGTTTGCTTATCGTTTCTTTATGGTAAAGATTTCACCAACATCTGGTAATGGACTATCCCAAGAATCTGCTGGTAATGTCTTGCAGGTGAGGAGTTTGTCAAACCAACGGTTTATTCGTCGATTGGGAGTTTTGGAAGAAGACTCACTCCAGGAACTATTAGCTGGCTTAGCAATTATCACGGAGTACAATCCAGTGACGCTCTCACCGCTAACCTGACGGTGTAGCAGGAGCTTCTAACCTCACAGCTAGAATTTCTTGCTTCACGGGCTGAGTATTCTCTAAGCCTCCACAAGCAGCAACGATGCGTCCTCACCGTCGTTTGTAAAATCAATTAGGTAATCTAAATGTTTACACCTTATTCCGTACAATGTTTTACTCCAAGAACGGGACTGCCTACAGGCAATACTCCTCTTGGGAACCGCATACATTATGTTGTCAAGGTACTGCCTTGTCTCGCTTTTCGCGTCGGGGAACCCGACTGGCGCGAGCCGCTGGTTGCTTGCAGCGCGTATTACCGCTGGGCGCGTTCGCGTAGCGTCGCCGCTGGCGATAGCCTCTACTCTGCTCACTTCTCGATTTTACCAACAATCTTGGGCTATTTGCTCCGCATAAAGTCCTATTGTTCGCTCCTCGCCCACCCCTTCGCGCTTGAGAGCTACACTTGTAAATTTACTCAGGGGTGGGACTCGTTGCTCACCTCCTATCCCCCTCGCCGCCAAGTGCTATCGCAGGAGTACTCCGGAGGTCTAGATGGGGTCTGCATCAGGAGAGCAATAGTAGTGAAAAGTATTGCTCAGGGTTTAGGATGGTTTTGAGCCTTGGCATCCTCTAACACTTTCAATGAGATAAATCCAAATGCTCCACCAACAATCCATGGATCTGGCTGAAGCAGTAGCAGTTGCTCGGTTAAATGGTGTGATCGCCCCTGGCGCAAGCGAAGTTTTCGAGCAGGCGGCTCAGCTAACACCAAGCCTTTGAACAAGAAGCCCAAGTTGTCACCTATAGCTTTTCGGGCGCACCGTGACAGGTACCATTATCCCACCAGAGGTTATTGGAGCCACCGGCGGTGCCATAGCTGGGCATAATGCCGTAGCTGGTACCACGGGGATGACCAGAAACCGTAGAAATTGCATGGTACAACCTCGTTAGATTGAAGCAGCGCGGATCACAATGGGATTCTGGCAGGCGGGCATCCAGGGCAAAGTGGGTGGTGATTTTTGGATAAACACCGGCCATCAAGGCCGCGCGCAGGTAGTTATTCAAGACATTTTTGTACTGAGTATCCGCATAGGGCGGATTGGGCAGAGTGGCAATATTGCTATTTCTGGGATTGCAGGTGTTTTGGTTGCCCTTCTCCGATCGAGCGCCCACTTGCAGAATTTCTACGGCTACACTGTTCCTGACCCGTTCGTTGCGAGTTCTGAAATAACCGGATAATCGATCGCAAGCACCATTCATGGCGCTGTCATTAATCGAGATCGAGCGATCGCCTTGACTATATCGATCACAGATTTTCTCGATCGTCCAAGTGGCCGTTGTATATATTTTATCGCCGGAGCTCCCGAGCTGCCTGGCCGCCGAGGCTTGTTCTTTTTTCTGTTCCGTAGGAGTCAGCCGCAGATTAGCTAGGGCCAGATTCAGACCTTGGCTACGACCATTGCTATTAGTCACGGCCCAGACGCGACGCAGCAAACCTTCTCGCTCCGATCGGGATAAAACGTCCGAACCCTTTTCATACTCTGTGGTGGTCGGTCGGCGTGATTCATAAAAATTGGGCCGAGCGACCACTGCGCCACTACTGCGCGGTACATAGACATTCACTCCCAATCCCAATGGCCCTCGGCCTTCACGGAGTTCTCGCTCTAGGGCCGTGTTGGAGAGGATGACCGAAGTATCATGCAGAATAAAGGTGGGTGAGTTGATGTTGCTAACTTGAGGGGGCACCCCGATGCCTTGTTGTTGCAGATAGCTAGTCAGTTTTTCGCGCTCGGTGGCGGTGAGAGGCGTGCCACCTCGATTGGTTATCTGTTGGCTAGATGGATTGGCAGGGCTGGGTTTGGCACTGGGGACTGTTGGTTTAGGGCTGGCCGTACCAGGTTTAGGTGTCGGCGACGCTGGTTTCCCACTAGGTGTAGTGGGGACGGTGAGTCCGGGCGAGGTAATGCGTTGGGCTAGGGCCGGACTGGAAACTAGCATTAGTGACATTCCTAGTGTCGCTGAAATTAAAGAGTTGTGATTGTAAAGCTTAGGCATGTTCAAATATCAAAATTAACTGTAATCTTCAAGAGGCTTGGCATCATAGCTTGATAAACCATTTCATCCGATACATCCAGTAACACAGCAGGTTCCAGAAGAAGACCGTGAACAGCGCAAACAGAATGACACTGTTGGCGGGGCCAGACCAGCCGAAGAGTGCATCCACTAAATATTTATAGATACTAGTAACTTTTTCGCCACAGCCATCCATGTTATTGAAATAGATGATTTTGATCATGAATACGGAGCCGACAAAGGCAAAGAGCGCATTGAGACCCATCCATTCCAAAGGCTTGGCTAGATTTCGGCCAATTCCTCGCACATCCACCAGTTCGTAGCAGAGCGCAAACAGCAACAGCGCCCAACCGGCCATGAACAAAACAAAAGAGCTAGTCCAGAGATTTTTGTTGATCGGAAAAAAGCTCCCCCAAACTCGACCCACCACGATCGCCGCCAACCCAAACATCGCCATTTGTGTACTATTGTTGCTGCGCACCATCCGCCGCTCCTTCAACCATACCCCATTGAAATAGCCCAGCAGCACCGAAACGATCGCGGGCAAAGTGCTAAATATTCCTTCCGGGTCGTAGCCCTTTTTGGTAGCTAATTTATGCAAGTGATCCAGGGGCACCAGCGCTCGATCAAGATAGGAAGCAAAGTTGTATCGCTGGTCATCGAACAAAGCAACTCCACTCGCGAAGTGGCCAGCTGGGGCATCGGGGGCCGCCACAAAGGCCAAAAAGATCCAGTAGCCGACCAACAGCAATCCTGCTGTTGCCCATTGGGCTTTCTTCGGCAGGTTTAATACAATTACCGCCGCCGCCCCATAGGCCAGTGCAATTCGCTGTAGTACCCCCATCAACCGTAAATGCTCGAAGTCGAACAGACCATCTTTGGGGATTTTGCAGAAACTATAGACTAAGCCGTTGATTAAAAGACCGATCGCCATCATCCACGCCACCCGGCTCAGAATATGACCGTAGGTGCGCCGGTTGGGTCGTCGATCCGAATCCCGATACTTGGCCAAGGAATAGGCCATGGCCACGCCGACAATGTATAGAAAGAAAGGAAAAACAAAATCCGCCAAATTCCAGCTGCCATGCCAAGGCGCATGGTCAATCCATAGGTAAATCTGACCGAGCCAGCTCTTGGCATCGAGCTTACCGGCTGCTGCTAAGTCGCCCAGATCGCCCAAGCTCACAAAGTTAACAAAGATCATCCCCGCCACAGTCAAGCCCCGAAAAACATCGAGAGAGACCAGTCGCTGTTTTTTGGGGGGATCTAGGGGATTGTCGGGAAAGCTTGGAGACATGAAACTATACCGTTAGGTTCGAGGTGAGGCTATTTTAGCTCGATCGGAGCATTGAATCCGCATATTACTGATCTACCAGTCTCTATGCTGCACTGGCGGGATTTGAGATAGAGTAAACCTTGTGCATTTTTACCGCCCCCAGATCTGCTTAGGTTTTCATGAATAACGAAGCTCGCATCGGACTGTTGTGCCTGGCCTACATTGTGGGTCTCTTGGCCAGTCCCTATCCGATTCTGGTGGGTTTGCTGGCCGTGGGGATAGTTGGGATCATGTTTCTCCTGAACCGCCAGCGCAAAATCCGCTTGCCGATTGCTTGGAGCGTGGCTGCCGCAATCATCCTAGTCGCTAGCAGCAGCTATCTGCAATGGCGCATCCCCCAGCCGACGGCCAACGACATTAGCCTCTTTGTGAACACCGTCGAAGGTAAAGGTACGGCCCAGTTTGCCAGCGTGCGCGGCAGCGTAGATAGCTATCCGAAAATTACCCGCAACGATCGCGCTCAGTTTTGGCTCCAGGCCACCCAGCTCAGCCAAATCCAAGGCGATAGTCCAGGCCCCTCCACTATTCGGCAAGTCAGTGGTCGCCTCTATGTGACTGCGCCCCTGCTGAGTGCCACTGGCCTGAAGCCCGGCGTGGAGGCGATCGTCACCGGCAATCTCTACAAACCACCAAAGTCACTCAATCCGGGGGGCATGGATTTTGCGGATTATTTGGCTCGATCGGGTAGCTTTACGGGTCTGCGCGCAGCTCAGCTGATGTTGCCAGACGAGGAACAGATTAGAACTTGGGATCTAGATAAAATTCGCCAGCGGATTGTGACGGCCCAAGTGCGCTGGCTCGATGTGCCCGTGGGCCCATTGGTCGCGGCCATGGCCTTGGGGGGCGATGTGGTAGATTTACCCTTCGACTTGAAGGATGCCTTTGTGCGGGTTGGTTTGGCCCATGCCCTAGCAGCTTCTGGGTTCCAGGTATCGCTGATTGTGAGTGGGATTATTGCCATCTCCCGGCGCTGGCTGTCGCGGGCTTGGCAGTTTGGTTTGGCCATGGCGGGGATTGGGATTTTTGTGTTGATGGCTGGCCCGCAGCCTTCGGTGCTGCGGGCGGCAGTGATGGGTACGGCGGTGGCGATCGGGCTGCTCACCAGTCGGCAAATTCGACCCTTAGAATCGATTTTGCTGGCAGCGGTACTGCTGTTGCTGGTCGATCCCCTGTGGGTTTGGGATGTGGGGTTTCAACTGAGCTTTTTGGCTACTTTGGGCTTGGTGGTGAGTGCCACGCCGATCCAGAAGCGGCTGGATTGGTTGCCGCCGACGATCGCCGAACTGGTCGCGGTGCCTTTGGCCGCAACGATCTGGACTTTGCCGATGCAGCTTTGGACTTTTAAGGTTTTGCCGATCTATGCATTACCTGCTAATGTGCTGGCCAGTCCGTTGGTGACGATTATTAGTATTGGTGGCATGGTGAGTGCGGCTTTGGGGGCGGTCATTCCCCAAGTGGGCAGTGCGATCGCTTGGTTATTATTTTATCCGACCCAATTGTTGATTGGCTTGGTGCAGTGGTTTTCCCAGTTACCCGGCTCCAATATGGCTGTGGGCCGGATTGCCCTCTGGCAGTTGCTCGGTTTGTATGGAGCGATTATTTTGGTATGGTTGCGCCCGAAGTTGCAGAAACGCTGGATATTAGTGGTGTTGGTGGCGATTTTGTCGATCGTGGTGCCCCTCTGGGTGGGGAAGCTTCAGGAACTGAAGATTACGGCCCTGGCCACGGGGGCCGATCGGGTGTTGGTGGTGCAGCATCGCTATCGCACTACGCTGATCGATACGGGAGATAGTGATACGGCTAGGTTTGCGGTGTTGCCCTATTTGACTTCCGAAGGGGTGAATAATATCGAGCGGGCTTTTGCGCTGGATGGAGGATATCCGAGCCGGAAAGGCTGGCAAACTCTGGGGGAATCGATCGCGATCGATAAACTATTGATGGCGATCGGTGCCGATAAATCGATCGGGCAAGTGTCGGTCGAGCCGTTGCCAATCGGGCAGCAGCAAACGGTGGGGGCCAGCAAACTGAAGCTGTTATCTACGGATGCGGCGGTGTTGGAATTGGAGGTGGAGAATCAACGCTGGCTAGTGAGTGACAATATTCCGCTCGATCGGCAGCGGGAGCTATCTACCACCCAGCAGTTGCAACCGATCATGGTGCTTTATTGGCCGGGAGGGATGTTGACGGAACAGTTTATTAAAGTTATCCAACCCCAGATTGCGATCGCTTCCACCAGTAATCCCGATCCGGAGACGATTCAGAAGTTGGAAAAGCTGGGCACCAAGGTTTTTATTACGGGCCGTGATGGAGCGATTCAATGGACGGCGAGCAAGGGATTTACACCTTTGTTAGAGGAGCGCTAGCCGATACGGGCTGTCGCCAACGGTGGGGTGTTTGTGGTCTCGGGAAAAACCACTATAATTCTGTAAAGGATTGTTAAGCAGTGGATTGACCATGGCAAAGATTGTGGTGGCGGGAGCCGGAATTGGCGGCTTGACGGCGGCGGCGCTGTTGGCCAAGCGCGGTCATCAGGTGGTGGTGTACGACTTGGCGATCGTCCCCGGCGGCTGTGCTTCTACTTTTCAGCGGCGGGGCTACACCTTTGATGTGGGAGCCACCCAGGTGGCTGGATTGGAGGAAGGTGGCATTCACCACCGGATTTTCCAGGAATTAGAAATCGACCTGCCGGAGGCTACCTTGTGCGATCCGGCCTGCGCGGTTTTTCTGCCCGGTGCAGCGGAGCCGATTAATGTGTGGCGCGATCCCGATCGGTGGCGACAAGAACGGCAACGTCAATTCCCTGGTAGCGAAAGGTTTTGGCAACTAATGGAAAGGTTGTTCGATATTAGTTGGGAGTTCCAGAGCCGGGATCCAGTGCTACCTCCTCGGGATTTTTGGGATTTGGGTCAGTTATTGGCGGCGGTGCGGCCCAATACATTGTTGACTCTGCCTTTTGCTTTGGCCACAGTGGGCGATGCTTTACATTGGTTAGGCTTGGGTGATGATGTGCGGCTGCGGACTTTTCTGGATCTGCAATTAAAGCTTTATTCTCAGGTGACGGCGGCGGAGACGGCGCTGCTCTATGCTGCGACGGCTCTCGGTGTTTCTCAGTCTCCCCAGGGCCTATACCATTTGCAAGGCAGTATGCAGACCTTGAGCGATCGCCTAGTCGCCTCCCTGGAACGGGATGGTGGCAAGCTGTTGATGGGACATCGGGTCACGGCGATTCAGAGCGATAGTAATGGTGCTAATGGGGTGCTGGTCACCAACACCCGCGATAACTCTGCATGGACAGAAGCGGCAGACTATGTGGTGGCCAATGTGCCGATTCAGAATTTGGCGACGATGGTTCAAGGGTCCGCTGCCGATCGATGGCGTTGGCAGTTTTATCGACAGCGGACTGCCCAGCTACCCCAGCCCTCGGCGGCTTTTGTGTTGTATTTAGGCGTGGATCGATCGGCAATTCCGCCGGACTGTCCGCCCCACTTGCAGTTTTTCTATGATCCTACGCAAATGATCGGCGAGAATAACTCGCTGTTTGTCTCCGTCAGTAAAGAAGGTGATGGGCGGGCGGCAGCGGGCAAGGCTACGATTATTGCTTCGACTTTCACCGATGCCCGTCGCTGGTACGATGCATCTGCCGATGGGGCAGCATTGAAGGCCGAATATACTCAAGTGGCGCTCGATCGGCTAGGCAGTTACTTCGATTTATCTCCAGCGAAAATTGAGGTTTGTCAGGCGGCCACGCCCCAGACTTTTGAGAAATTCACTGGGCGCAAAAATGGCTATGTGGGCGGTGTGGGCCAGCGAGTAGCTACTTTTGGGCCGTTTGGGGTGGCCAATCGCACGCCGATTCCTGGGTTATGGCTGGTGGGCGATTCCACTCATCCCGGTGAAGGTACGGCGGGGGTGAGCTATTCGGCTTGGACTGTGGTGCGACAACTGGAGCGGTCGATCGAGCAATGATCGTTTACGGTTGAAGCCGCTGGTCGCCATGGATAATTTTGTTACTATTTAGGCTGATCCTTTCTCACTCCTGACCATGTCGATCCAAGCAGCAGCTAAGGTTAGCCAGATTCCCACCGCATCCTTTCAGTGGCACCAGCAATGGTATCCCGTGGCCGTTGTGGAATTCCTCGACCCTGGTAAGCCCCATGCCCTACAGCTACTGGGCCTCAATGTGGTTTTGTGGCGAGATGGCCAACAGCAGTGGCAGTGCTTCGTTGATGCCTGTCCCCATCGCCTGGCCCCGCTCTCCGAAGGCCGGATCGAAACCGATGGCACCCTGCTCTGTGCCTACCATGGTTGGCGCTTCGATCGGCAAGGCGCTTGCACCAAAATTCCTCAATCCAAAACACCGGAGCTAGAAGCACAGCACCGTGATAATCCCAAAGCTTGCGCGATCGCCTATCCCACTCGCGAGGCCCAAGGGCTGCTCTGGGTCTGGGCCGAATCCGGTGCGGCGGGGCTGGCCAACAGTACCACTAGAGAGCCGCGCCTGATCCCGGAACTGGATGGTAGCAACGATTCTCCGTTGGAGAGGCTGGACCAACGAGTCGTCAAACTCTTCTGGAATATTCGCGACTTGCCCTATGGTTGGGATTACTTCATGGAAAACGTTGCGGATCCAGCCCATGTGCCCGTATCTCACCATGGGTTGGTGGGAAATCGCTATACCGATGCCAAATATTACGATATGCCTCGCCTGCGGGAGATCGATACCCAAGAAGGCTTTGCCTTTGGCGTGACTCAAGATGGGCCATCCTTGATCGCTACTGCCCAGCACGATTTTCAGCCACCATGCCTGATGAAAATCACCTCCACCTTCACGGATGAAGGCCAATTAATCTTGGTGCTCTATGCCACACCGACCCGTCCGGGCTGGTGTCGGCATATTGGAGCGCAGGTGTTGGTGAAGAACAAAGCCGGCAAGCTGCCACCGGGATTGGGATTCTTTGCTTTACCGATGCCCGTTTGGCTGGGCCATGTTTTGGCTTCGGTCTTTTTGCATCAAGATTTGGTGTTTCTGCATTATCAAGAAAAAACCTTGGCTCATCGCGACCGTTGGCTAGATGAAGTCTATACGCCGAATCCCCAAGACAAGATGACCATTACCTTTCGGCAATGGTTGGCGAACCGGGCTGGGGGCGGAGTCCCTTGGGCCGAGGACTGTGCCACGCTGCCCAGTGCGGAGCTGGATAAACGGGTGCTATTTGATGTCTGGCAAACCCATACCCAGCATTGTCGCTACTGTCAGCAGGCCCTCCGCAATCTGCGTTTGCTGCGATTGATGAGTAGTGGATTGGCCCTGATGGCTTTAATCCTGGCGGTATTGCTAGATATGCAAGCAATTGCCCTCGCTCCTCAGTCTGGATTGATTTCTGCCCCTTTCCTTGGCTGGTCGGCGATATCCTTGGGGTTGATGGCGATCGGCTATGGTACCCATCGGTTGATTGGGCTATTCTACGTCTATACATTCGAGCATGCTCAGAATGATTAATTGGTGAAAAAGAGACATTAGGGTTGGCTGCAGTAGTTATTAAGGTCATTGACAAGATCTTTTTCAATTCTTGTTGAATTGGAAAGCTCAGCCAGCTTCTTAGCTATTTGTTGTTGGCGATTCTTCTGGCCAATCATTGGGATTATTTGGTTGATAATTGCAGCGGAATCTCGATATAGCGATGCGAAGCGATTTCGGTAAGCTTTCAGTTTCTCATCTTTCGTTTGCACTGACGCCATTTCTGAGACTCCTTTCTTATGAATCTCTGCCACTTGTTGCATTTGTTCTTTATAAGCCGATGTGCTTCGAGGTTTTTGCTTGAAGATGTTAGTGCTCTGGGCTACAACAGTATTGTGAATTTCAATAATGCTGTTGCACTCTTGCTTTCTGGTGTCTTCAGAGGCTGATGGTTGATTCTCTTTTCCTAATGCTTTCAGACCCGAATCTTCCGATCTACGTGTTTCTGAAGCTAGGTTGCTAAATTCTGGTTTTTGGCTGTTGGTTCTAGTATAGGTACCTGCTGATGATACATTCATCCCAAATCCGCAATCACTATCCTGTTGCACAGTTAGCTTTTTGTTGCTGAAAATCATATTTATCTTGCATGCTGCTTCGGCATCATCGGGCTTGAAAACTATCCTATTGCCTATAATATCGGCAGTTCCTTTGCCATAGCCCGTATTAGCCATTGGGCCTGCTTGGCTCTGGAATTCATAAGTCCCTTGAAATTCGATGCGGAGTTTTTGTTTGCCTACTGCCCAAATTCTAAAAACACCATTATTTTTCTTCCAAGTACCGTTTACCTGTTCTACAGTAATTGTTTTTTGAGAAGCACTTTGGGCTGGTAGAGGGGTGATCGCTAATGGCAGGGGAATCATACTGCACATGAAAAGGGCAATGGTCTGGGTTCTCATGGTGTTTTTGCGTAAGTTTTGTGATTGGATAGATTTGTGGACGATCGGACAGACTGCTAGGTTCCAGTTACAATCATGGTTGTAATCCAAAGCCATTAAAGGAAAAAATGGTTACCATTGAGATCTCAACCCATGGGCGGAGCGAGCTGTGTAGTATTCGTTACCATCAATGGTCTACGCATTCTGATCCTTTCGCTCCGGAAAAATGGTCTTGGGGACTGAGGTAAACGAAAAACCGTGAATTGGAGGCCCTCAAGAGGATGGCAATGGATAAAACGCAAGAATCCACTGGCTTGATTTTGGATAACCGTTACCAGCTCCAATAGGTAAGTTTGAAATTCTCGGTCAAGGCATCTATATCAACTCGGTATTCTTTCCACATCTAGCTATTTTCCATCAAAATTCGGCCATTTCCTAGAGCGAGAAGAACAGCTCTGGTTGGCCGGAGAAATGGAGGAAAGACTGCGCAGGTGTCAAATCCAGTATGGCATGACTTTCTCACCTCAGCTCCGAAGTTGGTGGGACTGACGACAAAAAAATCCCCATAGAATTTCTTCAACGGGTGATTTTTTGCTGAATGGGCAACGCCGGACTCGAACCGGCACGCTTTCGCGGATGATTTTGAGTCAACTGCGTCTACCAATTCCGCCAGTCGCCCTTTTTATCAGCTTTGTCATCATAGCCTAGACTGGGGTTTTTTAGCAAGTAAGAATATTCATTTGTTTTAGCCCAGCGATCGATCTCCTTGGCCCGTAACACCGGCAGGGGATGAGTGAGCTGCTCCGTCTGCATCGATCGCAGGGCTTTCCCCAGCTCCGTACTGCTCACCTCTTCGTAAGCCCGAGCTTGCTCCAGGAAGGCATCCAGATTCAGCAACGGTGATAAAGTGGGTGAACCACCAGCGAGCTTCATCAGCACCGACGCCACAATTCTGGGATCCTGGGCGACTAGGAGGGCCGCTCGATCGCAAGAAAATTCCGCACAGCGCACCCACTGCAACATTTGATTCTGGATCGCTCGACCCAATCCTGGGATCAGTCCGCCCGCCGTCAGCAACATTAAATTTGCCAGAGTCAAATAAACTCCATGCTCGCACTTCAGATGACCCAGCTCGTGGGCCAAGACGGCCTGTAGTTCTTCTAGCGTCAGCATTTCCACCAAGGAGGTGTGTATCACCACAAACGGCTTCTTGCCCCGCATTGCCATGGTGTAGGCATTGGGCGCGGGATGTTGTTTGAGGTAGAGCTGGGGTGCTTCCAGATCTAAGATCTGGCTGGCATCTACTAGTAATTGATAAATATGGGGGAGCTGTTGATCGCTGAGCTGAACGCTGGTGGCAATGTTGTTCAGATACATGGTCTCTTCGGCTACCGGCCCGAGCAGACTGCGTACCAGCATGTCTAAGCCGGGGATCTGCTTCAGATTAGTGGTGGCTTCCAAGTCGAAGGGATGACGGAAGCGATCAGCCCGGAGACCGGTGAGAGCAAGTTTGGTAGGAATCATCACACAACCGAATGAAGAGTTCCCTTATTCTAACTGGCCGAACTAGCCGTTGCCAGCTCAGCCTAGTCGGCCAGCTAATCCGCTGCCTCATCAAAAATCCAGCCATGGACTTTTTTCAGGCTAGTCCAGTCTGGCTTTCGCTGCAAACCATCGGCAAAGCTCGATTCCAACTGCTCTTTAGCTTCTGGGGAACCCTGCACGATCTGTTGGGCTATTTCCACATGACCACGTACGCCCTTCTGTTTGGCTTCGATCAGGGCCATGGCCAAATTAACCCTGGCTTGAACATCATAGGTGTCCAGCTTGATCGCTCTTTCGGCGGACCTAATGGCATTGGCTGGGTCGCTGACTAGCAGTTGCAACCAAGCCAAGCAAGTCCAAGCGCTGCTCAGCTTGGGAGCATTAGCACAGATTTCCTTAAATACAGGAAGCAGGGCCTCCGCGCTTTCGCCGGCTTGGTAGCGGGCTAAAGCCTCATCGAAGGTTTCATTCAGGGTTTCAGCCATCGGTCAGTATCACATCAATAGAGTTAGACGGCAAAAGACTTACCGCAGCCACAGCTTTGACTGGCATTGGGATTCGTAAACTGGAATCCGCCACCGATCATGGCATTGCTGTAGTCTAGTACCAGCCCATAAATATACAACAAACTCTTGCGATCGCAGACAATTTTGAAGCCCCCATAGTCAAACACTTCATCATCGGGGCGAGCATTGGCAATATCCTCAAATTCCATAAGATAAGACATGCCCGAGCAGCCTCCTTGGCGCACGCCGACCCGCAAACAGAGGTCTTTACCCTGTTGGTCTCGTAAGGCCATCACATGGGCCAATGCCGTTTCGGTAAGCTCAATGGCAGGCTTTTTAGCAACTGGAGCTTGGGTCATGGAGAAACTCCTAACAAAAATTTGGCGGGTACTAGTTCCATGTTAACTCTTCTCTGGAACCGGGAGAAAGATTTTCATGCAGAAAGGCTATGCCCCAGAGTTTGGGAACGGCTAGTATTCTCATGGTTCCCAGATACCACCGCCCAAATCGGTTTCCCAAGTAAAGAATCCCTGCTTCTTTCTACCCAGCGCGCCAAGGTCGGGTAAAATCTGAAAGTCTGTGGTGCTGCCGCAAGATAGTTAGTTTAAAAAGTCTGTGTGTTCTTATGGGTTTGAGTCCTGCCACCATTCGGCGTCTAAAGCGCTTACCTCAGGTTCCCCATGTGTGGGAAGGTGCCAAGATTAGCTTACCAGGACAGATGGTGAGCGATGGGGCGACGATCGGACAGAAAATGGTTTTGTGGATGGATGGCTCCGAAGGAATTGCCCGCAGCCTAGAATCTGCCGACGAATCCTTTGGTAATGAAGTCATGGTGCGAGCGCTGATCCGGGCGATCGAGTATCCCCAAGGGCCTTATCCCCAGGTTCGACCGATGAAAGTATTGGTGGCCGATCGAGAAGAGCAGTTCTACTTGCGAGGGGTTTTGAGTGATCTGGATATTGAGGTGGGCTATGTGCCGGAGTTGCCCACGATCCAGCAACTTTTCGAGCGCTTTAGTCACATTAGCGAACGTGACCCCGATGAACTGCCCCCGGCCTACGAACAATTACTCAACACTGCCGCTAAGGAAATTTGGCAGACGGCCCCTTGGGAAGTGCTGCATGACTTCCAGATATTGGAGGTGGTGCTCGATCGCTGGGATGTGGAGAAGTTCTATGCCTGCGTGATGGGCAAGATGGGGGAAGAATTTGGGGTGCTGCTCTACCGCACCATGGATACGGTGCGCCAATTTAGAGCGGCGGCGGTCGCCCAGGCAGGTTTTGATGAGATGAGTATGGAGTCCCTGGAAAAGACTTTTCTCTCCCAGGACTGCATTTTTTGCTCCTACGATCTGTTGGAAGATCGGTTGCCCGGGCGCAAAAGCAACTACGATTTCAATTACGGCTCTATCCATCCCTTGGAGGGAATCCGATCGCTGCTAGACCCGGAGGAAGCCCTGGCTACCTATGCGGCTCTGATGGCTATCAAGAAGTTTTTTGTAGCAGAAAAGGCCAACCTGCTCCCCGACGCTCCCCTGATTCAGCGGCAGATCAAGCTAACTTTGCCGAAGGATTTACCGATCGCTTTGGATGCCGGTCAGACTGCGGTCGCCAAGCGGGCGGTGGAGGTGCAAGTGTCCACTATGCCTTACTTCAGTCAGGAATTGATGGCGCTGACCGATGATGGGGAATGGGATGATGACGATGATGACGATCTCTTGGATGATCTGCTGCCCGATCGTTGTGCGATTAGTACGGGCCTCATTCCTTGGACTTTACTAGAAGAAATTGAATTAACGGTACCGCGTTGCACGGTGCAGATGGATCTACCCTTGAAATCTGGCATGCCAGTGATTATGGTGCAGTCTACTCGTCAGGAGATGCTCAAGACGATTAACCACATTGTGGCTAGCGGTGGGCTGGAATCGATCGCCTTCAGTGATGTGGCACATCCAGTCACTGGTGAAGATATGTTCTTGGGCGTAGCGATGCTGGCCGATGGAGAGTTGCAAGTGATCGGGGAATTCTCTGTAGTCCAGGGCGAAAATTGGATCGAGAGTTGCCAAAAATCTAAGGGCCGCTGTGCTTTTATTGTGGCTCAGGGCTTTACGGCTCGGTCTAAGCTAGGCCCACCCAAGAACAAGGATATTTTGGCGATCTGGGAAGCTCAGGTGTCAGAAAAATTGTATTGATGGCCAGCTTTTGTCTGTGATTCGCTGTTAGAATTCCCTCTATTCTCTAGGAGCTATCTTAATGATCCCGTCTTGGCTAACGATCGGCATTGCTGCCACCCTAATTGCGGTGGGGATCCTCAAGCTCAATACCTCCAAAGGGATTAACTGGTTTAATCGCCAAAAACGGCCACCCTGGCTGACCTTTGAGCGATTGATTCCCTTCGTGTGGATGACTATTTTTATCTGTGGGGCCTGGTCTGCCTATGCAACCTGGGAAGCCCAACCAGGCAGCCTGCGTAGTTGGTTGCTGATGGCGGGCTATGGCATAGTGGAGGTTTTGATTATGCTGTATAACCCGGCGATGGCTTGGTTTAGAAGTTTGGCAGTGGGTGTTTGGGTGGGGGCGATCGGCTTGGGCTGCGGAGCGATTTTGGCTTGCTTTGTTTTCCCCCAATCTTTCTGGGGCGGTATCTTGCTGTTGCCCTATTTACTCTGGAGTCCGGTGGGTACCTATGTGACTTGGGTGATGGACAAAATCAATAACCCGATTATTTGAATTCCTCTAAATTAATAATAGAAATTAGGCATTGCTGAATTAGAGTATGAAGCATGGATTTGGCCCTCACCCCCAACCCCTCTCCCAAGCTTGGGAGAGGGGTTGGGGTGATAGGGGAAACCATACCTAAAATCAGCAACGCCAAAAATCAATCCATCCCGATCGTCCCCACGCCCAGCATGGGGCTGGTCTTTTGGCTGCTTTAGCATCCTCTTTTTGTCTAGGCCCTTACTCGATCGAGTAATGCCCGCAGGTCATCGGTGGCCATTCGGGCACCGGGGATCGCCACGATTTTGGAGGAGGCCATGGAGCCGAGGCGACCGGCCTGTGACCAACTTAGACCGTTGGTGAGTCCGTAGAGTACGCCGCCCGCATACATGTCGCCGGCCCCGACAGTGTCGATCGCCTGGACTGGGAAAGGTTCGATCTCGATCGACTTTTCTCCATCGAACATCAATGAACCTTTGGCTCCTAGGGTGATGGCAAAGGTCTTGGCTAGGGTCTTAAAATAGCCGATCGCTTCGTTGAGATCCTGAGTACCGGCTATCTCCAAGGCTTCGCTCTCGTTGGCAAACAGCAGATCTACGCCGTCGCCAATCATTTCCAAGAGTCCAGCTCGGAAGAATTTGGCCATGTTTTGATCTGAGAGGGTGAGGGCGACTTTTTGACCGGCGGCTTGGGCCATTTCACGAGCCTGAATCGCTGCTTGTTTAGTGCTATCGCCGGTTACGAGGTAGCCTTCCACATAGGTGTAGGTGGCCGCAGCGATCGCTTCGGGTACTAGCTCTTGGGCGGAGAAACTGCTGGAGATGCCGAGGAAGGTGTTCATGGTGCGATCAGCATCGGGAGTCACAAATACCAGACACTTGCCCGTAATGCCAGTTTCGGGGGGATGGACTTTCAGGTTGGTATCTACACCGCACTGAGTCAGGTCGTTGAGATAATATCTGCCGGGTTCGTCGTCAGCAACTTTGCAGGAGTAGAAGGCTTTGCCGCCAAATTGACTGATGGCCACGATCGTGTTGGCTCCAGAGCCGCCGCAGGTGCGCTTGCTGTGGTTGTCACCAAAGTGGGCCAGGATTTTGTCTTGGCTGGCTTCATCCAGGAGGGTCATGACTCCTTTGTCGATGTGCAGTTCTTGTAAGACTGTTGGCTCGACGGCACATTCAATGTCGAGCAGGGCGTTACCAAGTCCATATACGTCGTAGCGAGCCATAAATTTTTTACCCAGAGGAGAAGTAGAACGCATTCATGATACCTCCGTCTAGCTCTCTTCACTATCCTATAATCGTAAGAGACCGTTATCCCAGCTTCGCCCATGCCAGTAATCACCGATAGACCCATCACCAATCTCGATTGGCCCGCCATCGCTCGCGAACTCAGTGCGATCGTCGGGAGCCGCCATGTTATTCAAAAGCGGGAAGAACTGATCGTCTATGAATGTGATGGCTTGGCCAGCTACCGCGAACGGCCCCAGCTGGTAGTGCTACCGAAGGATGGTGACGAAGTAGCTGCAATTGTCCGGGTGTGCGATCGCCAAAACATTCCCTGGATTGCGCGGGGGGCGGGTACCGGACTCTCTGGTGGAGCCTTGCCTACTCCGGGCTGCTTGCTGATCGGCACCGCCCGCATGAACCAGATCCTAAAGATCGACCTGGAAAACCAGCGGGTGACGGTGCAGCCCGGTGTGATTAATAACTGGGTCACCCAAGCAGTCAGCGGTGCCGGATTTTACTATGCTCCCGATCCTTCTAGCCAAATCATTTGCTCCGTGGGCGGCAACGTGGCTGAGAACTCCGGTGGGGTGCATTGTCTGAAGTATGGCGTGACCGTCAATCACATTATGGGTCTGAAAATTGTGCTGCCCGATGGCTCGATCGTGGAAACCGGTGGCGAAGTAGGCGAAATGCCGGGGTATGACTTGACTGGACTCTTTGTTGGTTCCGAAGGCACCTTGGGCATTGCCACGGAAATCACCCTCAGAATCCTGAAAACCCCCGAATCGATCTGTGTATTATTAGCTGACTTTGAGAGTGTGGAAGCAGCGGGCAATGCTGTCTCTGATATCATCGGTGCTGGGATCATTCCCGGTGGGATGGAAATGATGGACAACTTTAGTATCAATGCTGTAGAAGATGTGGTGGCTACGGATTGCTATCCCCGCGATGCGGCAGCGATTTTGCTGGTGGAAGTGGATGGTCTAGAGGTGGAAGTGGCCGATAGCAAACAGCAGGTTACTGATATCTGTCGCAAAAATGGTGCTCGCAATGTTACTAGCGCCACCGATCTGGAAACGCGGCTGAAGCTGTGGAAGGGTCGCAAAGCTGCCTTTGCGGCTATGGGTAAAATCAGTCCTAACTATTATGTCCAAGATGGTGTGATTCCAAGAACTCAGTTACCCTTCGTGCTGAAGGAAATTGCCCGTCTTGGTGATGAATTTGGCTACTATGTGGCCAATGTTTTTCATGCGGGTGATGGCAACTTGCATCCGCTGATTCTGTATAACCAAGCCGATGAGGGGGCTTTGGAGCGGGTGGAAGAGCTGGGTGGCGAAATCCTGAAGCTCTGTGTGCGGGTGGGCGGTAGCATTTCTGGGGAACATGGGATTGGCTCCGATAAGATGTGCTATATGTCTGAGATGTTTAATGAGGTGGATCTGGAGAGTATGGCTGGGGTGCGATCGGTCTTCAATCCTAAGCAGTTGGCCAATCCAGATAAGGTCATTCCCACCCCCCGCACTTGCGGTGAATCGGCGCGCACTGCCCCAGAATTCAAAGACATCCCTGCCTACTAGTGGCGACCATGCGAATCAAATCCATCAAAGTCAATAACTTCAAATCCCTAGTGGATTTCGAGATGCCTTTGGCCAAGTTCAGTTGCTTAGTAGGGCTAAATGGTTCGGGTAAATCAACGGTACTACAATTATTCGATTTTTTATCTCAGCAGATCAAGGGTGATCTTAGCAGCTGGCTAAAAAGACGACAATGGAATGCCACAGATCTAAATTCCAAGTTAACTCGCAGACAAAACATCGATTTTGAAATTTCACTTTCTCATATTGGTGACTGGGATCGTGATATTGAAATTAGATGGTCTGCCAGTTTTAATCGCCAGACATTGCGCTGCACTAGCGAGAGATTAGCATGGGACAGCCAACTTTTGTTAAAAGTTGAAGATGGAAACTATCATATTTGGTCTCTTGACTCAGTAGGAACAGAGCTATCAAGTACCAATAAAGTGCCTGGTGAAGTCATGACCAGTTATCAAATGAGACGAGAGAGCGTTCTCTCTGGACAAATTCCTTTTGAGTATCAAGGGTCTGTGCTCTCAAGGATAAGTGAAGCTAAGTTGCCTCGTAAGCTGCGTGACTTCAGAGACTTTTTCAGTCAAATAAATACCTTAGACCTTTTGGCCCCTGAGTTACTCAGGCAAAGAACAAGAGCTGCGGAAAATAGCTTAGGGATAGGTGGTGAAAAGCTGTCGGCATTTTTGCATGAACTAGGAGAAGAGAAACGAATCACTATCCAAAAACAGCTTGCTAAAGTTTATCCAAGCTTCAAAAGTATTGATATTTCATCGCTGCGTTCCGGATGGAAAGAGCTGGCTGTTCAAGAACAATTTGGAGATGTAAACATCAAGACAGAGGCTAGACATGTAGCTGATGGCTTTTTGCGAATGTTGGCAGTTTTCGCCCAGCTCTCAAAACGCCAGAGCTTTCTATTGCTTGATGAAATCGAAAATGGCATTAATCCAGAATTGATTGAGTCACTTGTCGATCAATTAGTTGAAGCAAATCCACAAGTATTGGTCACTACCCATAGTCCGATGGTTCTAAACTATCTTCATGATTATATTGCGAGTGAGGGAGTCATATACCTATACAAAAATAATAAAGGTGCAACTCAAGCTATTCGATTGTTCGATATTCCCGCCATGCGTGAGAAGCTGAAAGTTATGGGACCCGGAGCAGTCTATGAAGATACGATGTTAACTCAGCTCAATCAAGAGTGGCTTGGAGTCCAGTAATATTTTTGGTATTAAGTGGTGAAGGGAAGACGGACATTGGTACTCAAGACGCGATCGGCCCTATGACTAAGTTGATTGATAGCCTGATCGAAAAGCATCTGGGGTATTCGATTGTTAAACGCCCAGACTTGAAAGGCTTAAAGATTTTCTCCGAAGCCGAATTGGGCATGAGGGCCAAACAGCTTAGAAAACTACCATTGAGGGGTAAAAAGCAGGCAGTCGAAACCGGGCTATTTTATCAAAATGCTCGTGCGTTGGCCTCTCTAGCTCGAGATCTCAAAGAAGAAGACGTTATTGCAGTTTTGTTTCGGGATGGGGATGGGACAGCAAGCTCTAGGCAAACACTATGGCAGAACAAAATGCAGTCAATGCTCAATGGCTTTGAGGTGGAACAGTTTTCTACTGGGGTGCCCATGGTACCCAAGCCCAAGTCCGAAGCTTGGGTGCTATGTGCCCTGAGAGATGGATATGAACATTGTCATCGACTGGAAGATGAATCAGGGAATGATCAATCGCCTAATTCTTTGAAGTCTCAGCTCAAAAAATATCTGGGTGAAGAACCAACCACAGACTTGCTCAATGAAAAAATCGAGAATGGTGAAATAGATATTGATCGCATCGACATGCCCAGTGCCAATTCTTTCAAGACAAGGCTGAACGATGTGCTGACTGATCTGGGGCTACTAATCTCAAAGTAGGAGCGCTAACAATTCTTGCACAATTTCCCGGCCTCGTAGTTGTTGCAGCCAACGATCGGGAATAGCCCCTACCCCACCCTGAATTCCCGCAACCTGCCACGCAGGCAGTAGTATCTGTATCATGACCTTGATATCCTACTTTCCCAAGATCTTCGATAGAATGTCAAGGGTAACATTTGGTGGTTTTCCATCAGCTACGGGGTGGTGATTACCAGACTGAACTAGTGCTGACCACCGGAATTGTTGCACCCCAGGCTTTTCCAGCGGTGCAATTGGATATTCAGCGATTGCTCAATTAATTGATGCGATCGCTGCCTAAATAGAAAACAGCTCTGAAACGACGGGATGGTAAATATACAATCAGGGGAAAACTCAGTCGATTATACACCGAATCATAGATCGGCATTATATCACCTGCCGATCTCGTAGGGGTTGATAGTTTATTCCTCAGTTTTCTTTGGCTTCACCACCGGCTTCACAAAACCTTCTTCCCGCGGAGCCACAGGCATCTTGCTGAAAGACTTGCGCGGGCCACTAGCCCCCTTGGCTGGTTTAGCCCGCAAAGAAGCCACTTGGTTACCAGTGCGGATCACCAGGTCGTCCCCTTGGCGGAGCACATCGAACTCCCAAAAATTGCCCACCATCTTCTGGGGGAAATCGCCGATCAAGCGCAGCTTAAAGTGTCGGTCTTCTTCATTTTTTTTACGTGCAGCCTGGCGGATTTTGACAAAAATCTCCTTCTTGTCCCGAGCTTGAAAAACCACTTCACCGCGCACCGAGAAATAATTATCCGGAATTTCCATCGGGCCGACATCTTCCACCGGCTCCCCGGATTCTGGCGACACCAACAGCTTCGGATCCCAGATTCCCATCACCTGAGTGTGGAGCTTACCATCGTCCTTCCGAATGCGCGGATAGACCACCCACAGATGGGACTGTTCCAGATCTAGATGCTTCTTGGCCAAACTCATGATCCGGCCCAACAGCACCGCATCGATCAATGTACCATCATCGGCCAACACCGAGCCGCGCGTGAATTCTTCTACTGCTGGCAAATACCGGCCCCGTACCAACCCGATCGCCCGGTATTGCAATGGCTCACTAGCCGAGGGAATCGGCATATTGCCACTCAGTTCCAGCATCGGCAAAGGCGGTTGATAAACCACCTTGACCGGCTTTTCGCGGTGGATTACCGGTGCTTCGGATGAGGGTGTTTTCTTAACGGGTTTATTGGGCTTCGGCGGGATCGGCGCAGACCCGGCGGATAGATTTTCGGAATTCATAATGCACTCTAAAAATGTGAGGGGAGAATGGCGCTCCCTGGTTTACTCAACAAGGCTGTCGGACAGTTTTTGTAAAGTTTAGCCGATCGGAGGTCGCTATGCTACTGGATTCGCAATCAGCAATGTTTGGAGCTGCAACTCCCTAGGCATCGGGTCAGCGGGAACCATGCTTTTCTGCCAGAAATTACTGGAGCAGAGCAGAAGCCTTGCGCTGCTTGCGCCCAAGACTTTCGATTAGCTTGGGCTTAACCGCCTCAAACTCCTCCTTCAAGTAACTGCGGCTTACCTTTTGCTGGTTAGAGCTGGGCATCGTACAGCTTTCTTGCAGCCATTCCTGCAACTTCTGTACCTTGGTAGCTGGAATTTTGCCTTTGATCACACTAATGCATTTATTGTCCCCATCCAAACCGAAGAACATCAAGCGGTAGCTCTGGGTTTTAGCTAGAACCGACAGAGTTTTTTCGCTGGTTTGTTTTTTCATATCCAAGTATGAAGGCAGCAGGCGGTGTTGTTGTTGGCTATGGTAGAGAGCCGCAATCCAGAGCAACATGGGGTGAGGGGTAGAAATAAACAGAAACTGGCAGTGAGGGGGATTCTTTTTATAGTAGTTAATTTCTTCCCGAGATAGCATGATCCAGAGGGTCGCACCCACTTCGTCGCCATATTCCATCAGGCGTGGAAAAACAATTTCGGCGCGGGGTTTATCGGCAGGCCATTGGGATTGCAGACAGAGTTCGTCCAGACTCTTTACAGGCACCGTCTTAGACGGACGACGACTGCCGGTAGTAGTAGAAGAGATGTAATTTTGCTCGATCTGTTCGATCTCGTGGAGAATTTCCTCCACGTTTTGGGGGCGATCGGCAACGGCCTTAGACATACAGCGCATTACCAGATCTTCTACTTCTGGCGGAATATCAGCGCTGGGACAGGCATCTTTGAAGGATTTCGGCGGTGTTTTGTGGTGGGCATTGAACCAACCTTCAAAGGAGCTGGCTGCCGGTCTCAGGGGCAGCTCGCCCGTCAGCATCTGGAACATCATGATCCCCAGGCTGTAGATGTCCGATCGATTGTCCAGAACCTTGCCTTCCATCTGTTCTGGCGAACAGTAAGCTGGAGTGCCCATGAAGCCCGCCGGAGAATCGTCGGACTGGAGTAGGGCAATGCCAAAATCCAACACCTTGACAAAATCACCTAGAGTGGGATTTTGGGTAACAATAATATTGCTGGGCTTGATGTCGCGGTGAATTACCTGGCAGAGATTATCATCAATTTCGATGCCATCGTGGGCGCAATCTAGACCCAAACAGATCTGGCGAGTGATGTTAAAAAAGCGCGGCAAGGCCATGGGCTTTTTGTGGATGACATCCTTCAGACTATCGCCCTGCAAAAATTCCATGACGTAGAAAGGTACTTCCGCTTCATCGAGACCGTAGTCCCGTACCTTTACGATGTGGATGCTGTTCTCCCCCAACAGGGCGCTGATCGTCGCTTCTTGCATGAACCGATCGCGCACCTTCTGGGTGATGCTAGCTTTCGATAAAAACTTGACTGCTACCTTAACACCGCCTAGCAACATGTCTTTAGCCAAGTAGACTTGGCCCATGGAGCCCTTACCAGCGATCTCCATCAATTGGTAGCGTTGAACGATCAGCCGACCGAAATTGCTATCTCTAGTCATTGGGAAACTGCCTCCGCAATTTGAAATAGTTGCGGCTTGCAATCTCTATTGATGTAAATTTTTTGGGGTAGGATGCAAACCATGAAGCAGTCAACTCTATTCGTAAGTTAAGTATACAGGTAGACCAGCCCTAAGACTGGCGGCTAAACTGGAGTTCCATGAGTCCAGACAGCCTACTGCCGCTCAGGAAACTATGAGCTAGTCGGTAGGAATCATCATTGATTTGGTAAAAGGATTCAAAACCAGTACGTCTTTGGGAATCATCTAGCAGCCAGTAGCGCTGAACGATCGATTCTTTACCAATCCAGCCTTCACCCTCAATTTTGCCCATTTGGCTGTGGGTTAGAATGAAGTTATAGCGGCTTTCATCCGGTTCCAGGTGGCCGCGATACTGCCAGGTGATGTCGTTACTGGGCTGGTCATCGATGCTCAGTTTGGTGATCATCGTGAACCAGTTATCGGCACTCCAGGCTACCACCGTTTTACCGATGAGTTGGACTGGCGGATTGGTACCTTCTTGCCAAACACCAGTGGATTTCCATCGACCGGGTTGGATTAAAAAAGTGTGCTTCACAGTGTTATTGGCGATTTACTACGCGAAGGACTATGGGGATACTAGTTCAATGTACCCAGATCCCATAGGGAAACTCTCAGTGCTGTGACTTCAAACAAAGGCTAGGTGAAGATCGCCCAATAGCATCTTGGCACAAGCGCCGGTCACCGCTGGTAAATTCCCTGGAATACTCTGCCAGCGCCAGTAAGCTAAAATTGCAAAGGCAATCGCCTCCTTGAAATTACCATTCAATCCCACTTCATCGGTAGTCAAAATAGCCGCCTTGGGCAGGTGTTCTTGAAGACGCTGGCGTAAAAATCCATTTTGGGCACCACCGCCGCAGAGCAGAACTCGATCGGGCAACTGAGGCAAAAACCGTCTGTAACTATCGGCAATACTAGCAGCAGTCAAATCCGTAATAGTAGCCATGAAATCCGTGTCACTCAGATGCGCTCCATCCCGGCGGCAATTCTGGAGATAGGCCCGACCAAACAGTTCTCTGCCCGTGGACTTGGGTGGTGGAGTCAGGAAATAGTCCTGCTGTAACCAGCGATCGACCAGTTCTCGATCAACCTGACCCCTCGCAGCCCAAGCACCATTGGCATCGTAGGTATGCCGACCACCGCTCAGCTCGGTGACTGCTAAGTCGATCAAACTATTGCCGGGGCCAGTATCCCAGCCGAGTACTTTTTCTTCCCAATCTCCAGCAGCCAAGGGAGGCAGATAGGTACAGTTGCCGATCCCACCAATGTTTTGCACACAGAGATGGGCTTTGTTGTCACCTAATAGATAGGCATCGGTTTTGGGAACTAGGGGCGCGCCCTGTCCGCCAGCAGCAATATCCGCCGATCGAAAGTTGTCGATGGTGTTGATGCCGGTGCGGTGGGCGATGACTGCGCCTCTACCGATCTGTTGGCTGTAGCCCAAGGGCCTGGCATGGGAATTCTCGCCAACACTCTGGCCGACCGCTGGTGGCGGTCGATGAAAAACAGTCTGGCCGTGGGAGCCAATCAACTCGGCGCGTTCGGTGCCAGACTGCACCCGCAGGGCAGCATCTGCAAAACATTCGGCGATCGACTCATCCAGGTCGGCCAGTTCGGCCATGGTCAAGGCTGCGCCAGCACAAACGTCCAAGATTTTTTGGCGGAGCTCCGGTGGATAGGCGTAGGTATCTCCGGCCAGCAAGCGCACCTGCAAATCCGTAGTACTGCCCTGAATCTCTACCAGCGCCGCATCAATGCCATCCACGGAAGTACCGCTCATTAGGCCAATTACTAACATTTTCTTCTACCTCCTCAGTTATCGTCGAGAGCGGGGGGCGCGGCCATCCCCAATGCTGTACCCAGGGGCAAGGGGGGCAGTTCTTCCCCAAAAATAGGGCGTACCTTGAGCGTGCAATAGAACTTTTCTTGGCTCAGTTCTACTTTGGACTGGGCCGAAAGCAACAGCAAGGCCCAAAAAATCCCCACCCGATCGTGGGTAGTAATTTCACCACGATCGTTTTCCATAGCCTTGACCCACAGCCTAACTAATTCTTCTAAGTCGATCCAGTCCAGTTCGGCTGCCTGTAAAAATTCTTCTAACTGCTCGGCCATTTCCGTCAGGTTTTCACCGTGAGCCAGTTCGGCGATCGCTTTGGCGGCTTTGCTGGCAGAGAGGTTGGCGTGGCGCACTTTGCGCTGTTTAATTGGTCGATCGCTCATCCGGCTGGCGATCGACCGCAGTTGCTCGATTAGGTCTTGGAGCGTTACAGGTCGCCGTCGCATAGGGGCGGCGGTGAGGCGGCGGCGAATGTGTTTTTCCAGGTGGGGCGGCAGTCCGCGTTCCTGCAGAGATCCATCGCCGGCCATTTCTTCCAGAAATTCTTCGGCAGCAGGCTCATTTTCCAGACTATTAGCTTTGAGTAGTACCAGCATGGCGGCCCAGAGAAAAGCCTGTCCGGAAAGGGACAGGTTGGCCTGTTTGTCCGTAGCTAAGGCAGCCACCTGCTGGGGAATCCTACTTAGGTGATTATCAATTACGTCAATTACCCGCACATCCCAAGGGTCGATATCGCCCCTTTGGGCCAAGTCGATCAGCATTTCGATGCCCAGTTCCGTGAGGGCATGAGGGCTTAATTCGGTTGTGGTATTGCGGTCTGTGTCTGGCAATAGAACCATGCGGCGGAGAACCCTGGTGGAATTGTATTAAAAAAGTAGATTTTTAATGTAGGCCGCCGGCATCGGGAGCGGCCAGATCTGTTTGCACAGCATCGCCCATGGCGAATCGGTTAGACTGACGGAGGAGGTCGATCGTGCTTTTGATCGTACCAGCAATTGGCACGGAGACTAGTACGCCTAGCACTCCAGCAATTTGCAAGCCGATTAAAGCTACCAATAAAATCATCACCGGATTGAGTCCGATGAATTCGCCCATGAGTTTGGGAGCCAAAAAGTTGTCTTTGATCTGCTGCAAGACAAAGGAAACACCAAAGACCCAGAGGGCCAGACTGAAACTTTTCAGGGAAACTAGTAGGGTAACAAGTCCGATGCCCAAGGTGGCCCCAATGAAAGGAATTAGTTGGGAGAAGCCAATTAGCAGTGCAAAGGAGAGACCGAAGGGGACATTTAGAAAGAAGAAAATGATCGTGAGGGCGATCGCCATGAAGCCGCCCAGCAGAAACTGACTGATGAAGAAGCGATGGAAGTTGATCCGTAGGGATTCACCCAAGATGTGGCCCCACTGGGCTGGAAAAATTCCCAGAACGCCCTTCCAGAGTTTGTCACCATCCACTAACATATAGACGCTGAGGACTAGAATAATCACCGAATCTAGCAAGCTAGAGGCAGTGCCTAGCACTACGCCGACGGCTTGGGAGGCAAAGATTTCTAGCTGCTTTTGCAGGTTGGAGTTGATCTGGTTGCGGATCACATTGAAGTCTAGATGCAAGCCGCGCTGTTGGGCTAGGGCTTCCAGGTCATTGATGTTTTTATTACTGCTCTGTACCCATTTGGGGACTTGTTCGGAGAGTCCGGCCACCTGTTCGATAACGCTGGGCACAACGGTGACAGCCAGGACGGTGAGGAGGGCTAGGGTGATGATCAAGACTACGCCGACGGCCTGGGCGCGGTTGACTCCAGCATAGCGATCGAGCAGGCGCACGGGGTAGTTCAGCAAAAAAGCCAAGATGGCGGAGACGATTACTACTGCGATGAGGTGCTCGAAGTACCTAAAGAATTGGGAGAACAACCAGATGTTGACTGCAAGGGTCAGAAAGACCAGGAGCCACACCAACATTTTTTTAGTGCTGATCGGTCGCCACATAGATCGGGGAGGAGGGAACAAGGAAAAATACCTCTGTTTAATCTACCACCGTTGGCGAATTCCTCGTCTTTCTTGCCGTTACGATCCCAGTTGTACTCCTTGGCGCTAGCCTGCACGGCAGCAGATATTCCTCTGTTTGGGCCATCATGAAAATTGCCAGCGCCAGTTAATAGCGCGAGGCTTGCGGTAGGGCTTGGGCGGTTGAATTTTTCGCTGATAGGCAGTGCCCCGATAGATTAGGGTTACGGTTGGCCAACCACTTCTATCCTCTCTACTAATTACTGTGCGTGGTGGGATGTAATTGTATGTACTGCCCCGATAAATGAGCTGGGTTTTGGGAAGATGTAGGATATCGAAGCCAATCTGGATGGGCTCGCGAACTATGGTGGTAGTGCGGTGGTTGAATTTCATGATTAAATTTTTAATTGAGTAGGAAGTAAGCAGTCGTAGTACAAATGTCTATCAATCTGTGTGGACTTCCGCTCGAACTGTAGCTTGTTTGTAATTAAATGTAAGTAAGAAAAAGTAAGTAATCACTTGATCCAGTCTCAAAAGTTCTGTATTGAATGACACAAAATATTTCCTAGTTGCTATATCAGACTTGGTCATACTCATCACGGCAGGCTGCACTGGCTCCGATACTTCACAAGAGAGGCTCCGCCAACGCGCCCCGTTCCTAAAACCGTTAAGATGAAGGAACTAGTCCTCATATTTCCGTTTGCGTGATCACCAACAGCTCCCCTGCCACCGAAAAATTCCAGTTCGACTCGATCGACTCCGCCCTGCAAGATATCCGAGTCGGCAAAACGATCGTGGTAGTAGACGATGAATCCCGCGAGAATGAAGGAGACTTGATCTGCGCCGCCCAATTTGCCACCGCCGATGCCATCAACTTCATGGCCGTCAATGCTAGGGGATTAATCTGTCTGGCCATGGAAGGCGATCGGCTCGACCAGCTCGACTTGCCCCTGATGGTCACTAATAATACGGATAGCAACCAAACCGCCTTCACCGTCAGCATTGATGCCAGTCCCGAACTGGGAGTCAGCACCGGCATCTCCGCCGACGATCGCTCCCGGACTATCCAAGCCTCCATCAACCCCACTACCCAACCCACAGATTTGCGCCGTCCCGGCCATATTTTCCCCCTGAGAGCTCGGGCCGGTGGTGTGCTCAAGCGGGCCGGCCATACCGAAGCCGCTGTAGATCTCGCCCAGCTCGCTGGACTCTATCCTGCCGGGGTGATTTGCGAAATCCAAAACCCCGATGGTTCCATGGCCCGCTTGCCAGAACTGATCGAATACGCCCAGCAACATCAGCTGAAAATCATCAGTATCGCCGACCTGATTAGCTACCGCCTCCAGCATGATCGATTTGTCAGACGGGAAACTGTCACCAAACTGCCCACCCAATTCGGCCAATTTGAAATCTATGCCTATCGCAACCTTCAAGATGGCTCCGAGCACGTGGCCGTTGTCAAAGGCGATCCGGCTACTTTTAAGGATCGACCAATTATGGTGCGGATGCATTCCGAATGCCTGACCGGCGACGCCCTGGGCTCCCTGCGCTGTGACTGCCGGATGCAACTCCAGGCTGCGCTGAAAATGATCGAAAACGTTGGGGCTGGAGTGGTTGTATACCTGCGTCAGGAAGGACGGGGTATTGGCTTGATCAACAAGCTCAAAGCTTACTCCCTTCAGGATCTAGGCTTCGACACCGTAGAAGCCAACGAGAAGCTAGGCTTCCCTGCGGACCTTCGCAACTATGGCGTTGGTGCTCAGATTCTCAACGATCTGGGTATTACCAAAATTCGGCTGATCACCAACAATCCCCGCAAAATTGCCGGACTGCGGGGCTACGGCATTGAGATTGCCGATCGCGTTCCCTTGCTGATCGAAGTCAACGACTACAACACTTTTTATCTTTCCACTAAGGCCGAAAAACTGGGGCACATGCTGTTGCAGACCTATTTGGTAACCTTAGCGATCGACTGGCAGACAGAACCTAGCAATGCAGTGGAAAAATACGAACGCCTTGAGAAATTGCGGCATCTAGCCCAATCTCAGCACTTGCTGATTCAAGAAGAAGCTAGACCGGTGGCTACCGCTATCTTCAGTAAGGCCCAGCTCATTGTCCACTTGGGCTTCGACCAACCCCTCCAAGCGATCGATGGCTGGTTTGCCGATCGGCAACATCCCTACTTCCTAGGCATCCAAAAGATTCTCCAAGAAGTAGCCTGTTGGCCCACCGTAGCCAGCCTGGAATTTTTGCTGACTAACGGCGGCGATCCGCTAGTGGGCTTGCAGATGCAGCTCGATCGACACAAAGCCCCCCTCACCGATCTCACCAAAGTACTGGGCGGGCCATTGGCTACGCAAATGCTATACCACTTTTCCTAGTCATACCAGCCAGCTAAAATATCGATCAATTTTGGCAACAAAATAGTCGGTATTGTCATCTATTTTATAGATGGCGGCGGTGGGCTGTGCCTCAGCGAAGCCGATAATCTAAAATAAACACCTCGGTCTTTTGCGAACCGCAAGCATGGGTGAATATTTCGGCAAATTTTACTCAACCAATGGGTGCAATAGAGCCGCCGTTCATGTATTTTGTTACTACCCGAACAACCACTTGTATGCGTCTGAAACTTCTTTCTCTATTGGCTTTGCTACTTTTTCCATTGAGTTCTGGCGCAGCCCATGCTGCTAACCCCGATCACCTCAAGCAACTACTAGAAACCAACAAATGCGAAGGCTGTGACCTGAGCGGGGCCGATTTAGTTGGAGAAAAACTACAGGGAGCGAAGCTCAAGGGGGCAAACCTCTCCGGAGCCAATCTGTTTGCGGCCAACTTAGATGGAGCCGATCTCACGGGAGTGAAAGCTGCCAATAGTCATTGGGCAACAGCCACTCTCCAAGGGGCCACATTGTCCCAAGGCGTTTTTACTGCCGCCAACTTCTCCGATGCGAATCTCAATCGGGTAACGGCTAGGCAGACCAATATGCGGATGGCTAACTTTGCCAAAGCTCAGATGAGAGATGCCAAGATCGCTAACACCGATTTTACGGGCGCTAACTTCTATAAACTTAAGGCATCCCCATCTCTCCGGGACAGATCTAGTGGTAACACGATCCCCGCAGCTTGGCGCTAGTTCGTGACCGTTGGCGCTAGCCTAAGCGGAGCTGGTATCGGCAGTAACAAATTTGGTAACAATCAAGAAAAACCCCAAATTTGCATGTATACGAAGATTAGGATATTTCTTCACCTCCAAGAATTTTTTCACCCAACTCTACTAATTGGTTATATCCAAAGATGTTAAGTATCTAACCCATGAACTTAAAACTCTCCTTTTTCCTGGTAGCGCTCGCCATTCCATCCCTTGCTGGGATGGCCCAAGCTGCTAAGCCAGAAGATCTCGAAAAACTTGCCGGTGGCAGCAAGCAATGCAACGGGTGCGATCTCAGCCAAGCAGATCTCAGCGGCATGGATCTCAGTGATTTTAGCCTGGTGGGAGCCAACCTCAATGGAGCCAATTTAGTCAAAACCAACCTGAGCCGTGCCAATCTAAGCCAGGCTTCGGTGGTAGGTGCTAACTTGGCCGGAGCCAATCTCAGCCGATCGGTTCTCACGGAGACCACTTTTGTCTATTCCAACTTGGCTGGAGTAAACATGCAGAGTGCCAGAATTCGGGGTGCAGATTTTCAGGGGGCTAACTTAGCAGAAATGGATTTATCCAAATCCCAAGTTCGGCATTCCACTTTTGCCGGAGCTAATACATATCATGTGACACTGCCTCGATCGGTGCAGAGAAATATTGTTGGTGCCAATGCCAATACACCACTGCTCAATGGTGAAAACCAAGCTCCGCTGGAGATCACGATCGAGTCCACTGATTCCACCCTGGAAGCTGGCCCTTCTTACCGCCGTCGTCCTCGGAGCTTTAAGGTGCCAGCTTATATCGGGACTACCCAGCGCAGCTCCATTGCCGGTGATAAGTTGCACAAGGATTCCAGCTTCTGGCCGGAGTAGCCTCACTACTGGCATTACTTACTTCGCTGGCAATATTTCCGGCGACCTATGCCGACAGGCAATAACTTGATCGGTTTAAACTAGAACTAACTATCGTGCTGAGTGATCACAACAATATGAATTTAAAATCCGCCCTTTTCCTAGCCGTTTTAGCTATCCCCTGTAGCATTGGTGCGGCCCAAGCAGCCAAACCAGCAGATCTAGAAAAATTAACCAATGGTAAGCAATGTAACGGTTGCGATCTCACCCAAGCGGATCTCAGCGGTCAGGATCTCACTGGATATCAGCTGGTAGGAGCTAATCTCAACGGAGCCAACCTAGTCAATACCAATCTGAGTGGAGCCGATCTGGCCAAGGCCTCGATCGTTGGAGCTAATTTAGCTGGAGCCAATCTCAATAGCACTAATCTGAACCAAACCACTTTCGTGTATTCCAATTTGGTGCGAGTACAAATGCAACGGTCAAAACTCGTCTATACAGATTTTCAAGGCGCTAACTTGGCAGACATGGATCTATCCGGCTCCCAAATTAGCAAATCTTCTTTTACTAAGGCCAATTTATACGGATTGAAACTACCAAGTTCTATCCGAGCTAACTCTTCCGGCTTTGATGCCAATGGCAATACGTTTAGTGTTTCTACACTGAAATCCTTAAGTGGTGAAGGTGGTGGTTCTCGCGCCGTTACGCTGGAAGGTGGCGTAGAAGTTTATGAATCTGGTGGTAGAAGCCGTCGCCGGCGTGCTTACAGTGTGCCTTTCTGGATGAGCACTACCCAGCGGAGCACTGCTGGAGGTGTGCAGTTTTACAACTCCAACGATCCCAATATTCGTATTGATCTATGGTAGAAGCTTCGCTGTTTAGCAATTAGTCAAAACATACTCCCCGGCCGATATTTTGCTGCTACAAAGCAGTAGGCACGGGGGTTCTTATTAAATGTCCAGCCCTGTGAATTAGTGTCGCTGATTGAACAACTTTTCCAACACCCTCTCAGCTTTCTTTGGTTTCAAGAGTCGGTGGAAAATGGCGATCAGATCGCTCCGCCGTCTCAAAACCCAACATTTCTAGAGCTTTTATTAACTGCTCCCGACTGGGCTGCTGGCGAGGGGGCACTAGCCCTTTTGCTCGCACCAATTCGAAGATTTCACGTACCAGTAAATCCAAGGAGGCATCCACATTGTCTTGGGGCGACTTATCATCGATCCGGCCTTCATAGGCCAAGGTATACAGCTCCAGATGATGTTTATTCATCGCCCGCGACAGCTTCCGCAAAGTTTCTGGTGTGGGACAAGTGCCCTTAAAGCAAGCTCCACGCAGGCGCGGCTGGGGGATTCCAGACAGCTCCGCCAGCCGATTCATACTAATTCCAGTTTCTTCGATATAAGCCAGAATTAGTCGCCCCAGCGGCGAGCAGTCATCGGGTTTAATCAAGAGCCTTGCGGGCATGTGCTGATCCTCTATGTGGCCCAATTCTAGCAAAAAGGTCTTAACAATGTTCGGAATGTAACATTCTTGGGGAATTCTTAGCGCTGGGAGCGCAGCTCTAGCACCACGATCTCGGGCCGACAATTGAAGCGAGCGCGGGGGGGCACCGTCCCTACGCCGCGACTGGTGAATTGCAGCATGTTCCTAACTTGGTAAAGTCCCATGGGATAGTCGCCTACCATCGGCGGTAAGATGCTGGGCAGAAAGGGAATCCGCACTTGGCCTCCATGGGAATGGCCGGAAATTTGTAGATCGAAGAGTTCGGTGCGAGCAACTTTCTCTACAAACTCCGGCTCGTGGGCTAGCATGATATTGGCACCGACATTGGGTAGCGCTGCGAGGGTTTCTGTGAGCATTCGATCGATCTGGGCCTGGTGCGTCCAGATATCTTTCACTCCAGCAATGTTGAGCTGGGCGCTCCCACGGCGAATGGTATGAACTTGGTTCTGTAACATCACCACCCCGGCTTTTTCAATAAAAGGAGCCATGTTATCGGTTGAATCCCAGTAGTAATCGTGGTTGCCCAAGATACCGATAGCTCCATCGATCGCCTTTAGTTTGGCCAGTACGGGGGTGAGTAGTGGCCCGTAGGTGGCATGGTGCATGGTGACGTAGTCGCCGGTAATCACTGCCAAATCGGCTTTTTGCTGGTTAGCTAGCTCCACCACGCGGCTCAACCGCTCAGGTGTCATCCAAGAATCCATGTGCAGGTCGCTGAGCTGGACGATGCGGTAGCGATCAAATTCCTTACTCAGATGCGGTAGGGTAACGGTGACATTGTTCACCTGCCACCAGTTTGGCTCAATATGGAAAATATAGACAAAAAATAGAACTAGCAGGGAGGCTGCGATGCCGATACTGCGGAGCCAAGCACTGGGCTGCTTTCTTGGAACGAGAGCCATTTTTTTCATGGAGCTATTTCACTAATCACGCCTTGTATTGTATGACATCAATACTGAGGCAGGGCATTTTCTGGCCGATCGAACAAATGCTTACCCAACAAACCAGAAGGAGTCTGGTGACTGGGATCGAAAACCCGTAGATCGCCAAAGACTAGGAAGCTATCTTTAGCTCTTGATACAGCTACATTCAACATATTGGGTTTGCGATCCAAGAAAAACGTTTGGCCGGCATGGCGATCGTAGACCGGCGAGAAGATCACAATCGGTCTTTCGGCCCCTTGCAAAGCATGGACGGTACCCACGGTCAGGCCATGGATGCCCAAGGTGTGCAGGGCTTTTTCTAGTAATTGTTTCTGGGCGGCAAAGGGACTCAGGATGGCGACAATTTCTGAGAACGGTTTTTGATAGTAATTAATCAGCACTTCACTTTGCTCCAGCAACCATTGGGCGATTCGCTGGGCCTCTGGAGGATTGCGGCGACTGCCATTGGACTGTTCGCTCTGGCCGGGAATAAAGAGATAACCGAGGGGCGGTAAGGGAAAACCATCGCGCAGCTTGGGCATCCGATCGGCAGCCATCGGATCTCGCTTTGGCTCCAGATAGCCCCCGTAGCAAAGGTCATTACAATAGCTAATGATTTCTGGTAAACAGCGGCGATGCTCTGTCAACAATAGTCCACGCTGCTCTGGATACTTTTGATAGCAGCTCGATCGCTGGGCAATCCGCATCACCGAACCACTGGCTGCACTCAAGCCCATGGCCTCAAAGCGTTCGTGGAGCGTTCCTGTAGGGGAATCGCGTTCCGCTGGTTTCTGGACTACCTTGTGATGCTGTAAATTAACCATATTCACATTATCTGTCACCACCCATACGGGCTCAATTTGCTGAATATCACCTACAACCAAGGCCTGCTGGGCCAAAGCAAAGGTAGCCCCAGCAATCTCTGGCGATACTTGACCGGCCTCATCGACAATCAATAGATCGATAAATTCCCAACGAGCTTCTCGATTAAACTGGAAAAATCGGGGTGCCATATGAAAGGTAGCCACAAAGCATGGTGCTAGCATCGCCAAGCGCTGCCAATCCCGTACCGTATAATTATAGCTAATATATTTAGAGGGTTTGCAATTAGCCATATCTAAGAGCCACCGCGCTTCCCAGTAGTGGGTGGCTAACCAGAATGCCTGATAGCGCAGCAGATCTAGCTCTGCTGCTGGCTTGGCTAATACTTGAATTTCAGCCACGATTTGCTGGAGCTGTTGATGCAGCCAGCGTAGGGCTGAGCTGACTTTAGTAACAATTTGATCTGTATGGTTATTGAATTGAGTGAGAAAATATTGATGAGCTTGCTTTCGATATTCCAGATCTTCGATCGTCACGATCAACCCCTTGCGGCCCGGAGCCACGGCCTGTAGTCCAGCTTTCATCGCCGCTTCGGTCTTGCTGCTGGAGGATAAATACAGTCCATGGCTAGTAATTTTGGGCAACCAGCGTTGCTCGAAAGGTAGATCGCTTTCATGCTGCTGAAAGCTAGTGATGATATTAGTAACGGCCTGATTATTCGTAGAACTAGCCACAATAATTGGTGGCAACGCCTGTTGTAGGGCTTGGCGAATCCACAAACTGGCAATTACGCTCTGTAATAAAGTGGTCTTGCCAGTACCGGGCGGCCCATTAATGGCTAAGATCTCACCCCGATTAAGACTGAAGAAATGGTGCAGGGCTTCTCGCTGGGAGGGTGACAGGGGATATCGATCGCCCATTTGCCCCAAATGTTGGGCCTCATAGGGTCGCTGGGCCGTAGGGGTGAGGATATCTGCCAAATTGCGATCGCGCAAACTAGCATAGCGCTTCAGTAAGGGTGGCAAGGTCGAAAGGTCTAGAATTTGCCGATAAAGAGCCTGGATATGCATGGATGCTCCAGTGATCGCTGTATTCGGTAGAATCAAGCCCCGATCGAGGGTTTGATAATCCTGAATCTGAAATTTGCTCCAGGTTTGACCGGTGACTTTTTCCAGCAGCTGCCCGCAGAATTTCCAGTAGTTTGGCCAATCGGTGGGACAGTCGTTTTCCAAAAAAAATCGATCGAACCGCTCTAGATCGCCAATGGCATTACTAGCGGCGGGGTTTAATAACTGCCGGGGCATCCAAGGCTGATGCTCTGGATCGGGGGCGAGCATGCCTTGATCGTTAATAATCAAGGCCGGAATCCACAGGGGAATCAGGGGCTGCTTATCCGTCGGATGGCGCTTCAGAATAAAAGGAAAAGTTAGCACCCGATTGCTGGGCTTCTTGGACTTGCCTTGGGCATCGACTGGCGCTTTGTCCGCTAAGATTTGGCGAATTTGACTGTGGTCTAGGTCATCCAATTGGCCAGCGGCCAGACTGGAGCGAGCGATCGGCAGGGCGCTGCTGCCAGTAAAGCGGCTGCTATCCTGCAACTGGTCGGCCATCACTAAGCTATCGAGCCAATAGGAGATGATTTTCTTAGACAAGGGCTGGGCCGGAGGCAGGTCAATAGGTTTAGATTAACTGAAGATCGTAGCGAGGCAATAGTTCGCCCATCACGAAAGATTGGTGAGCGATCAGCGCATCGTGGAAAAGCTTCCAGTTACTATGGACGAAATTGGAATTAAAGGGGTGTTGATGGCGCGGATCGGCAAAATTGGGCTGGGCCGTACCGAAGGCAGCCTCTGCCCAAGAACCAGCACCTGCGGCCACATAGCGAACTTCCTCGGCACCGAAGCTAAAATCACCTTGACTAACTGCTGCTAGCCAACGATCGTGGCGCAGATTACTCTCCCATTCGGTATTGCCGCCGATCATCTCGGCAATCACCTCCCGATCGCGCCCGGTCAATCCCGGCACTCTGGCCTGGGGATCGCCTTTAATATAGCGCTGCATCCACATACACATCTCTTGGGCGGCCTCTAGGAAATCCTGGGGGTTGTCCCGCTGTACCACTTGGCCGAGACCGTTGGTGTAGCCCCATTTCAGAAATGGTTTATCCGGATAACTCAGTACTGCTCCATGGCCTAGGGGCAGAACTTCACTGACAAAGAATCCCGTGACTCGATCGAGTAGTTGTTCGCCCCTTCCCTTTGAAAAAAAATCCCGAATCCGCTGTCGCTTTTGCGGATCGGGTTGACCTTGCTCGTCCAGTAACTCGCTGGCTCGGTTGATCTTGTGGCTGACTCCCGTAAAACCCTGGTGCGCCCAAGTATCTGCAAACACATGCATGGATATTCCTAGCCGGTGCAAGCCGTGGGCTGCTTGGCGCTGGTGAATACATTCGCGCACCATGTCTTGAGCCACATAGCTATTGGGGCAACAGATCGTGCGATCGATGACGTTGAAGCTGGTGTGCTGACCAGCGGGCATTCCGTCGTTTCCGGGCAGAAAATGAAAGGGAATCCAGACTTGCTGGTTAGACAGTTGCTCGAAGTTGCGGTAGTCCAAGGTTTTATGGGCGGAGCTGATCCGCTCGTAGACCTGACCGTTATCGAATTGTACTGGGCCTTCTTCGATCGCGTCGTCCACATATTGGGCGGCATGGGCCACGATTTCGGCCCGCTGTCGATCGAAACCGGCCAGACGGGCTAGACAATATGTGACTCCATGATGAAAATCGATTTGCATAGCAATGAATCTAGATGTGCAACTATCCCTCTGGCATTACATTATAGGAGCAAAAACAACATTAGCCGCCGGCATGATTGCATGAACAGCATGTTCTGATCGAACCAGTAGAAATTCGTTGGTTTAGTTGGGTTCATTTTGCTAACTTTTTCCCTGACCTCTCACCTCCAAATGATGAATTATCAGTTGATCGACCTAATTGTTCCTCTAAATACCTGGCCATCATCCCCTTCATATCGGCAATCAAGCCGTCCACATTGCCACCAGCCTTCGCAATCTCCCGTTCCTGCTGAACTAAATAGCTCATGCCCTTATAAAGAGCCTTAGTCACCCTCGCCACCTGCCAACCTTGAGTCGGCAGCAGATCTGGGCAAACCCGCAAAAGTAAATCGTAAATGGTAGCTAAGATCTCTCGATCAAGCCGATCCCGCAGGATGGGTACTCCCGTATCGACCCCCGCTGCCAAAGCCTCCGCCCCTTCTTGGCCCTCCTGGAAATGCTTAAAAGCCGGATGTTGACGCTCGAAAGCAATCATCGGATCAATGACCTGATCGACCAGCTGCAAAAAATTCAGACCAGACACATCCTGTTGCAAAGCTGCCAAAGTATTGCCGCCCAACTGCTCCATGTACCTTTCCCCCAGCGCACTCAAGATCGCCTCCTTATTAGAAAAATACTGGTACACCGAACCCACCGAGATCCCCGCTCGATCAGCCAAAGCATTAGTATTAATCGTCGTTTCTCCTCCCTCCGCCAACAAATCGGCAGCAGTATCCAGAATCAGCTCCCGACGCTGTCGCCCCCTTGCCCCCGCCGGACTGCGCCGATTTGCCGGAGTACCGACAGGTTCCGGCTGAACTATGGGTACGGAAATTTTTTTCGATCCTGGGGGTTGACGATGTGAGCTTTTGCTCATAAGATTTGAAAATTGATGTGATTAATTGCTCACATTACCAAGATTTGAACCGAGCCGACAAGTTATTAGTACCAACAGGACAACAGAACATGAATGGAAAAACAGCGTTCGTGACCGGAGCAACGGGTCTACTGGGCAGCAACCTCTGCCGAGCACTAGTAGCCGAAGGATGGCAAGTCAAGGGATTGGTGCGATCGATCGACAAAGCCCAACGCTGCCTCAGCGACAGCGGCATCGAATTTGTCCAAGGAGACATGGAAAATGTCTCAGCCTTTGTCCCCGCATTGGCTGGCGTAGATGTGGTATTTCATACTGCTGCCTTCTTTCGTGAATACTACCAACCGGGCGAACATTGGCAAAAAATGAACCGCATTAACGTAGATGCCACCATGGAACTATTGCGATCGGCCGAAACCCAGGGCATCAAACGAGCGATCTTCACCTCTTCCAGCGGCGTGATTCAAGGCCAGCCAAACCAAGCCGTTGATGAATCGGCTGCCGACAACAAATTTGCCGAAAAAAACCTCTACTTCAAAACCAAGGTCTTGGCTGAACGAGAAATCTATAAATTTCTAGAAACCAGTACCATGGACGTATTGATGATTCTACCGGGGTGGATGATGGGTCCAGGGGATGCGGCCCCGACTTCCGGGGGACAGCTGGTTTTGGATTTATTGGCAGAGAAGCTGCCGGGCACGATCGAGGGAGGGGCTTGCTTGGCCGATGCGCGGGATGTGGCGGCAGCCATGGTGACCGCTGCAGACAAAGGCGTGCGCGGCGAACGATATATCGTCACCGGGCCAATGGCTACCATGAGCGATATTGCCCGATCCGTAGGAGCCATTGCCAATGTCAAGGTGCCCAGCCTGCAGCTGCCGCCTTGGTTGGCCCTCTCGATGGCCCGTTGCTTACAAGCTTGGTCTGGGTTAACAGGCGGAGCGAATCCGATGCCAGTCAGTGGCATTCAAACATTATTAGAAAAAACCACTTTGAGTGCGGCCAAGGCCGAGCGGGAGCTGGGAGCTACTTTCAGACCGCTGGGGGAAACACTGAAAGATACTATTTCTTGGTATCGAGATCGAGGTTATCTATAGTTAATCATAAGTTCTGGGATGCAATTTATTTAATTCTCATTCCTAACTATGAAAAACTCCTTCAGCATGGTTCTCTGTCTTTCTAAATCTGTCCGAACTATTGTCACTCCAATTATATAGTGATCTCTATGCCTGCTGGGTTAAGAATCTGTCATCCATTGCTATGCATAAAGACATACATCCAACCTTCCCCCACAACTACCTAAAGACAGAAGACTTAGAACCGAAAGGCGGCCATACTAATGGGCAAGACAGTTTACGAGACGCTGATGTTGCATCTAATAAGATGCTTTCTTCAGTCAGTCAAGTAACTCTAGTCGATCAATAAAAACGAGTTTGTTTGGGGAACTAATATGGCTGAACTTAACGGCGTAATGATGCAATACTTCCATTGGTATAATAAGCCGGATGGCCAACTGTGGAACCAAGTGGCTAAAGAAGCCGAAAAACTCGCTACTATGGGTGTTACTTCTCTCTGGCTCCCTCCTGCCTACAAAGGTCTGGGGGGTGGTTATGATGTTGGATATGGTGTTTATGACATCTTCGATTTAGGGGAATTCGACCAAAAAGGTTCTGTCCGGACTAAATATGGTACCAAAAATGAATACATCACAGCGGTCAAGGCTGCCCAAAAAGCTGGGATCAGGATTTATGCCGATGCAGTATTCAATCATAAAATGGGAGCCGATGCCGATGAAGAAGTAGAAGCTACTCCACTTAACCCCGGCAACCGTAACGAACAAGTTGCTGAGTATCAAAAAATCAAAGCTTGGACACATTTCACTTTCCCTGGAAGACAGGGTAAATACTCTAAGATGGAATGGCACTGGTGGCACTTTGATGCAATCGATCATAACGCCTATAATGAGGGAGAGGATGCTGTTTATCTACTCCAAGGTAAAGAATTCGACAATAATGTAGACCTGGAGAATGGTAACTTTGACTACTTGATGGGCTGCGACTTGGATATGGATCACCCAGAAGTAATAGGTGAGCTAAACCACTGGGGGGAATGGTATCTAGATACTACTGGGGTAGACGGTTTCCGGTTTGATGCAGTCAAACATGTTAAGGCGGAATTTTTCCGTGATTGGCTAAATCATGTTAGTGATTATGCTCAGAAAGATGTCTTCGCTGTGGGTGAATATTGGTCTTATGATGTTGAGGCTCTGCATTCCTTCCTCGAAACTACCAATGGGCGTGTTACCCTCTTCGATGCCCCCCTTCACTACAACTTCCATGTTGCAAGTACTGAAGGTCAGGAATATGATATGCGTCAAATTTTTGATAATACCCTTGTTCAGCAACAACCCGCCTTAGCAGTAACTCTGGTAGAGAACCACGATTCTCAACCGCTCCAGTCTTTAGAATCCTTAGTTGAAGCTTGGTTTAAACCTCTCGCTTATGCTTTGATCTTACTGAGACGGGCAGGATACCCTTGTATTTTCTACGGCGATTACTACGGAGCGCACTATATAGATCAGGGGCCCGATGGCGAAAAGCATGAAATCTGGATGCCCTCTCACCAATTCTTGATCGACAAGTTTCTAGAAGCTCGCCAAACCTATGGCTATGGCGACCAATACGACTATTTCGATCATCCTAACGTCATCGGCTGGACTCGTCTGGGCACCGAAAAAAACCCTGGTGGGATGGCCGTAGTTCTGAGCAATGGTGGCGATGGAACAAAGTGGATGGAAGTTGGCCATCAAAACACCACTTACATCGACATCACTGAGCACATCAGTGAAACGATTACTACCAACGACGATGGCTGGGCCGATTTCCGCTGCAATGCTGAATCTGTCTCCGTATGGATTCCTCAGAAGTAATTTAATTGCAAGGCTCCTAGCAATAGGCTACAGATACACAACATTCCTATCTGTAGCCTATCGATCTGCCAATAGGTGATATGATCGCAAAGTAGTTTGTGCCAAAGCTTGTAAAAGAGAATCCAGTAATGAAATCCTTGAGTAACATACCGATGACTAGTTTGGATACTTCTCATGGACATTACTACCCATGGCAAACTGAGTTAGTAGGATTACATCTAGCATCGGATCTGATGATCGCTATATCCTATTTCTCAATGTCGATAGCTTTATTTCATTTTGCCCAGAAGCAAGTAAACTCATCGCTCAACTGGATGTTTCAGTTATTCACAGCTTTCACGATCCTGTGTGGTACCACTCACCTTCTGGGAATTTGGATGCTATGGCATTCTGACTACTGGCTCTCAGGTATTACTGAAGCGATCACAGCAGCCGTCTCAGCATGCACAGCAGTGGTGTTAGTAACATTAATGCCCCAAGCCTTAACACTACCAAGTCCGGCGCAACTAAAAACATCGAACCAAGCATTTCAGCAACAGATTCATAATCGTGAATTAGCAGAATCACAAACCCAACAACTCAACAAAGAGCTGGAAATCCTTGTAAATAATCGAACTCAAGAGTTAGCAGCGTCAATGCTACAAGCTCGAGATTTGGCCGAACGGATGGCGCTAGCGACCGATGCTGCTCGAATAGGAACTTACGATTGGAACTTAGTCACCCAGAAAATCACCTGGAATGACTACTATGCAACGTTGCTGGGCTATTCATCAGAAACGGCAGCAGCAGACTCCCATCAAGCTTGGGAACGCCACGTTGCGCCTGAAGAATTACCAAGAGTTAAGGCAGCACTAGAATTGGCCAGAGATACTCAGACCGACTATGCCGAAGAGTACCGCATAGTGTGGGACGATGGCAGCAGCCACTGGATCGAAGAGTTCGGGCGGTTTTACTATGATAATGATAGTCAAGCAGTTAGAATGGCTGGCATTATCAATGATATTACAGAGCGAATTCAGGCAGAATCCAATAGCAGAGAGAGTGAAGAACAGTTTCGGGCTACCTTTGAACAAGCAGCCGTTGGCATTGCTCATGTTTCTCTCACAGGTCAGTGGCTGCGAGTCAATCAAAAATTCTGCGCTATCATCGGCTATACGGAGGCCGAATTACTCAATAGCACTTTTCAGGATATTACCCACCCTGAAGACATATCAGCCGATCTAGAGTACGTTCATCAGCTTTTAGCAGGGAATATCCAGACTTATGAAATGGAAAAACGCTACATTCATAAATCAGGCCAAATTGTTTGGGTCAATTTGACAGTTTCAACGCGGCGGGATGTTTTAAATGCACCGATTCATTTTATTTCTGTAGTCGAAAAAATTGACGACCGTAAGCGGGTAGAATTTGCGCTTAAAGAACAAGCGATCAAACTCGCTAGAACCGCAACCTTAGTCGAACGCAGAAATCAAGACCTTGATCAGTTTGCACACATTGTTTCACACGACCTCAAAGCGCCTTTGCGGGCGATCGCCAATCTTTCAACTTGGATTGAAGAGGATCTAGAGGAGGGAATCAGCCCGGAAACACGCGAACAGCTGAATTTGATGAGGTCACGAGTGTATCGGATGGAAGGCTTAATCAATGGGTTACTTGATTACGCACGAGCCGGAAGTACTCAGGCAAGTTGGAGCACCTTCGCCATTGAAGACCTATTAGCAGAGATTATTGACTCCCTCGGCTTACCGACTGGTTTTATCATAAAGCTCCCCACAAATTTGCCAGCTATCAATACTGATTATTTACTTTTGAGTCAAGTCTTTGCCAATTTGCTCAGTAACGCCTGTAAGCACCACAACAGATCCGATGGGCAAATTTTGGTCACAGCCAAGCTGCAGGGGGATACCTGGGTATTTACAGTGGTGGATGATGGGCCAGGAATTGCGCCAGAGAACCAAGGACGGGTGTTTGATATCTTTCAAACCCTAGCTGACGATAACACGCAAGAAAATACGGGAATCGGTCTATCGATCGTTAAAAAGATCGTTGAAAGCCAGGGTGGGGAAATTACCCTCGAATCCGAAATCGGGATGGGGACAACCTTTAAATTCACCTGGATTATAAATAGTGGCCAGGACAACGTATAAGCCTATTAGACAAAGGCCGAAACTCATTTTCCTAAAATGAATTTCGGCTCTACTGTTCGGCCATAGTCCGGCCACTTCTTACTTACTTAGGGATAGCTAGGGCGACTTTTGCGATGACACTAACGCTATTGACTCCCTTGATTTGTTTCGCCAAAGGCTCAATTTTATCGAGTTGATCTTGCACCTGCACGGTTCCGGCCACAACGACCGCTCCGTCCTTAGCCGTCACTGTCAGGCTCCCATTGGGAATGTTAGCCTCTAGCTTAGAGCGGACCTCACTCGATAAGTCACTGTTCGATCGAACAGTACCCCCGCCGGTTGTGTTATTTCGCTGTTCCCTAGCCCGAATATCTGAGTTCAGCTGATCTTTACGTACTTGGCTAGTAGCATCATTTTGATTGGACTCGGTTGTTTTAGCCGTTGGCACTTCTGGGGCTTTCTCCGTAGAATTGGGTGCATCGGAACTTGTTTTAGCATCACAAGCAACAGTACTAACTAAAAGAATACCGCTGAGAACTAATGTAACTATATTTTTCATGATTCGAATCCTTACTATGTTATGGACATCAATATTGGTAAGCAGGGAGTTAATTAACCAACAGTTGGGGCTTCATAGACTTGCCATTGGGTAATTCCCCGGCGTTTGAGGACGGCTTCAGCCTTGAGGATGTCGGTACCTGTACCATCCACAATGACTAGGTAGTTCCCCTGAAGCAGATAGTCGTGATAGACCTGGGCCTGTTCTTCGGGAATCCCCATGCCAATCAGGCCACCAACAAGGCTGCCAGCAGCTGCGCCAATTGCTCCGCCAGCGATGGTGGTGGCGATCGCTGTAGCCGTTGCTCCAGCTAGCATGACGGGACCTATACCAGGAATCGCTAGAGTACCAAGCCCAACCAGCAGCCCCGTTAGTCCACCGAGTGCTCCACCAGTCGTCGCGCCCGTCGTCGCGCCTTCCTCTCCGTGATTTTTGTTAGTCATGTCCTGAACTTGAGTGTCACCAATCCGGCTACTCTGTTCCATTCGCTCGATATTTCGAGCGATAATAGATACTTGGCTCATGGCAAAACCATCCTCGCACAATGCATTCAAAGCATCTTCTGCTGCATGATAACTGGCAAAGACACCTACAGATCTTTTGTGGTTAGTAGCAATCATTTTTCTCTCCAAATCTATTAAATAAGTTTTTTTGATTTACAAATGTGGGCTTATTCCGTAAGAGTAGCCCATCGAAACATGGGAATTGTGGTATTCTAGACTGTTGAATGCAGAGATATCCCAATTCGTGAAATACCCGTTGAGAGAATACTAGCTCCTACTAATGTGCCAATTAGCCAAGAGGCATCAACGGGCTACTGGAACCAGACAATTGTTCCCAGCAAGATAGTCACGATATCAGAAATACCCTGATATTCTCTCTCTCTTTCGGCAGGTATTCTCGCCCAATTGGTAGAGATACAGCTAGCCAGGGACTGGGGAATTTATTAAGTCTCCTGTTAGAGGGATGAAGCACTTTTAATGGTTACGGCGATCGGGTGATGAAGAGCAGAGAGTCAGCTTGTTATTATTAGGAGGTGAAGAGGGTTTTGAAATTACTTCTCAATGAATACTTGTAATAACTGAGTGAAAATCATGCCAAGACTTATGGGGAAGGATCTGCGTACCCCCACGTACACAGTGATAGGAGTGCTCCTAGTAATTGCGGGAGTGGCAACAACAGTTGAGTATCTTGGATTTACTGACGTTGTGCCTGGCTTTGGCAAAAGTTCCAGTCTTGATACCGGAAAAGAGCCTACCACTCAGCCAGTCACACCGTAATAACCGCACCACCTGCTTCGAGAATGACTAAGCTGATCTCAAAAAGCCACCAGTTTTTCAACTTGGCTTCTGGAAACATTTAACTACAAAGAGAGATATCAAAATGCGAAAAGGTACAGATTTAATCGGCAAAGCCGTAGTTGCTTATGACACGGGCGAAAGATTTGAAACAGTTTTGGATTTGGTCTTCGACCAGGACAGCAATAAGTTGCTCGGATTTTTAGTGGACGAGGCAGGCTGGTTTAGCACTTGCAAAGTAATTCCTCTAACAAGTGTCCAGGCGATCGGCCAAGATGCGGTCATCGTTCCATCCAAAAGTGCAGAAGTCCCGGCCAGCGATATTCAGCCTATCGATCAAGTCCTTGAATATAACAATATTATGAAAGGGACTAAGATTATGAGCATAGACGGTCGAGACTTAGGTACGATGATCGACCTTTACTTTGACGAACTGACGGGGGACATCGAAGGGTACGAAGTATCTGGCGGTGTGTTTGCAGATGCTTATTCTGGGCGTTCCTTTGTTCCCGCGCCTGAAACCCTGAAAATCGGTAAAGACGTGGCTTTTGTTCCAGTGCAAACAGCCGAAATGATGCAAGAACAAGTTGGCGGCATCAAAGCAGCAATGCATACTGCTGGCGAAAAGCTCCGAGAAACTGCTGATGCCACAAGTGTTCAGCTCCAAGCCGCTGGGCAGGTTGCCGGAGAAAAGCTCCGAGAAACCGCCGACGCTACGAGTGTTCAGCTTCAAGCTGCTGGACAAGCTGCCACAAGAACCGTAACCAACAAAATCGTCGATATCGAAGAGCAGAAAGCTTTTGCCCTGGGTAAAACCGCTACAACAACCGTAGAAACTCAAGATGGTAGGCGAATTGTTCTGGCAGGGCAAGAAATTACCCAAGCGGCGATCGATGACGCTACAAGCCAGGAACTAATGGATCAGCTATATCGTTCTGCTGGTGGTAGTGTCGTCGATAAAATTGGCGATCAGATCAGTAATACAGCCGCCGGTCTGACCGTTGATCAGGCGCAAGGGCGGCGGGCTAATATGACTGTTTATACCCCGAGTGGGTTCATCGTAGCAGCCACTGGGCAAATCGTAACCCCTCAAGTCATTGAGAGGGCAAAAACCTACGATCGAGAGCAAGCCTTATTAGCAGCAGTTGGCCTATCTACGGGTGATGCCCTACAGGGAACCGTAACTACTACTGGCCAACAGATTAAGGAAAATGCTCTTGACGCTGGTGAGCAAATCCGTGATGGCGCAAAAGGGTTATGGGAACAGGTCAAAGAAACTGCCACTGACTTGCAAGAGCGCAGTGGCCAAGCAATAGAAGACAAGCGGATTAAGGGTGCCCTCGGTCGACCAGTCGTTAGAGTGATTTTGGGTACCAACGATCAGGTGATTCTCAATGTTGGTGACTTAATTACTCATCAAGCTATTGCAGCTGCTCGTCAGGCAGGTGTTTTAGATTCTTTACTAGACTCGGTTTACACCGAAAATCCTCACCTTTCTTTGGAGGAATTGCGCGCTCCAGAGCCAACCGCAGCTCAACCGCTGATCTTAGATCGCTAATCATTGGCATTGGTGGATTATCATCGACGAGAATCCACCAATGTCAATCAAAAACTCACCCATTTACAACTAACCGAGAAAATCTATGAACGACCAACAACAGACTCCCCATAATGTTGAAAACGATGCCTATGATGCAAACATTATTCCAGCTGAAACCGCTGCTCGCCGCGAACGAGAAGGGGAGAATTATAAGCGGACGCCCAAGTCTGATGAACATGATCCAGATAGCATTGACACCACAGCAGGCTATACCGTTGACTCCGAGGGTCTAGTTAATAACTATGGCATCGAACCAGAAATGTACTATGAGGTTCCGGGGGATGCTGATGTTGCCGACGTAGTCTAACGCCATAACTAAAACTCAAATTACTCCTGCTTTTGAGCTACCCAACCCAGTGATTTTTGATCCTGGACTAGGGTATCTCAAATTTTATGGCAAAATTCGATGCGGACTAGAATTTGTCATATTAGTTGTGAATCGCCAGAAAAATGCCAAGATTAGCGAGGTGTGGCTATATCTTGGCATTTGTATTAGTAGTGTGATTTTTTGGAGATGCGAAGGGTGAATAGTCAGTGAGACTGCTTTACCCTTCGATAACTATGCTGTCTTATTTTTTGGCTTCGTCTTTTATGTCTTTGATGGTACCTGCGATGTTGTCCTTAAGGTTGCCGAGAGCATCCCCGACTTTTTCCTTAAGATCGCCAGCTTTATCCTTGACGGCATCTGCTACATCTCCGGCTTTTTCTTTGATGTCTTCTACAACTTGACCAGTTTGGGATTGTGCTTGCTTGGCGTTACCAGCAACCTTGTCCTCTGCGTTTCCGGTCACTTCGCCAACAGCTGCCTGGACTTTGCCTTCGACATTCTTAGCTTGTTTTTCAATACTCATAATACCCTGTTGTGTTTTAGTTAGGTTTTCCTGTCATGAAATAACTGTACCGAAAAAAACAAATTGAGTGGTCTGCTAAATGATTGATTCATGCCTCTATCGATCGAATGATGGAAACCACTAAAATCGGCCTAGACATCGACCAATAAGTAGAGAAACTTTAATTTTTGGTCATTAAGTAGTTTGTCATCAATCAATTGATAGATCTGCGATTTTGCTCCATGCGTCTAGAATACTCCGATTGGACGTTTCGGTAGATGCTAAATTTGCTCTACGGTGGGGGCGTGAGATAGCAAATGCGAGGAAACTTAGATGACAGACAACAACAATCCAAAAAATTCCGACAGTTCTGAAGCCCACCCCCCCAGCTCAAACCGAGATCGGTCGGAATATGTGGAGTCCCAGTATCAACGGGAGAAGGCTGCCGAAAATACTGGTGCTGCCCAAGGGGTCTTTATTGGCAGTCTAGTTTCAGTGATTGCACTAGGTGCAGCAGCCATTTATTTCTGGACAAAGCCCACGCCGAATCCGACTATTATCACAATGCCAGCCAGCCCTTCAGCTTCCACAACAGCGCAGCCAGAGCCTACCACTACCACCAAGATTATCGAGCGCACGATCGAGAAACCGGCTTCCCCTGCGCCTTCTACTAAAGTTGTAGAAGTTCCCAAGCCAATTCTGGTTCCTGGCGAAACCAAGACGATCGAAGTTCCCAAGCCAATTCTGGTTCCCGGTGAGACCAAGACGATCGAGGTTCCCAAACCTTACCCAGTGCCTAGTGAATCCAGAGCGACCGAATCACCCCGATCCAACTCTACGGCTTCTGGTAAGAGCCAAAGCTCAGCTACTCCCAAAGCTAGTTTGTCCCCCTCTAGTACTCCACTCACTCCAAAGGGCCAGAACTCTTCATCGCTCGATACGCCATTGCCGACTACCCCAAGCGATGGAAATAACTAATTCTAGGTTGGAATGTTGCTCTGGATGTGAGACTTTGAACCCTCAGTCTCATCTCCGGTCTATGTGGATCGACAGAGCCTGCCAACTGGAACATTGCACCATTGGGTAGAGCCTTTTCATAGGGAGCATCTGGTAACTTAAGTTGCCGGGAACATAAAGTCAGAAATGTTTGTTGGCTAAGTTGAAATTTACAATTCAGGATATAATCATGAACTTACTATCATGGGTCGTTCTCGGTCTAATATCAGGTTTAGTAGCTAAGGCTATTTACCCCGGCTCCCAGGGAGGTGGCATCGTTGGCACTACCATTTTGGGCATTATTGGTGCCTTTGCTGGTGGGACGCTCTTCACACTTCTTAGCACTGGAACTCTACAAATGACATCGGCCGGTGCTGGGCTTAGCATCCCCGGACTATTCGTGGCGGTAGTGGGCTCCATTGTGACTATCTTCGTTTGGAACTTGATCAATCGCGTAAATTCCTAGATATCTACCTTAAAATGTTGACCAGGGAGCCTTGTGGAAACGAGCTGTGCAGTTCAGCCTTAATAATCCTGATGGTCAAAACAGACTGGATTAAAGGTTGCACAAATTATTCCATGATGCTCCTGAAAAATGGTCTTGCAGCCATTTTTAATCTAATTACTGATCATAAAGATCGCCAAGGTGGTATTGTCGGTAGGGGAACTGGGAATTGATTTACCAAATGTCATAAATCATGCGGATCTAGAAGCTGAAGCAATGAAACAAATGGTAAATTCTCAAGCGGTTCTTGAAGTGATCCAGCAACCAACAACTTCCCAAGCCAGCTAAACCGATTGAGACAAAATAAATGAAACCTAAAGCTTGCCTGATTTTCAACCCCGTTGCTGGACAGGGCAATGCCGAGGAGGATCTTGCCCAGATCCAGGATCTGCTTAATTCCGACATTGATTTAGAAGTAGTTATAACTACGGCTGATTGCGAACCCGGACAACTAGCAACGAGTGCGATCGAGCGTGGTGCTAAATCAATTATTGCTTCTGGCGGTGATGGTACTTTATCAGCGGTTGCCGCTGCCCTAATGGGCAAAGATATTCCTCTAGGCATAGTCTCACGGGGCACTGCCAATGCTTTTGCCAATGCCTTAAATCTACCCACAACCATCCCCGAAGCTTGTGCCTCGATCATTGCAGCCAATACCCAAGTAGTAGATATGGCACTATGCAATGGTCTACCAATGCTGCTACTTGCTGGAATTGGCTTCGAAGCCGAAACCGTAGACCTCGCGGATCGAGAAGCTAAAGACCGATTGGGGATGCTCGCTTACATTTTTGCTGGAATCAAGCAAGTGGGCAACATTAACCAATTTGAAGTCGTAATTGAGCTGGACGACAAAATCATCGAGGTTTCTGCTGCTGCTATTACGGTCGCCAATGCTGCCCCGGCTACCTCAATTTTGGCACAAGGGTCAGCAGGAATTGTATTTGATGACGGAATGCTCGATTTAACAATCGTTGCCCCAGCTACACCATTAACTGCGATTGCTACTGCTTTCGACTTACTTGGTTCGACCCTTCGAGGGGTAGCATCCCAGCGGGAAGAAGTCGGTTTCTTGAGAGCAAACCGCTTGAAAATCACCACTACACCGCCCCAGAAAGTGGTACTAGACGGTGAGATCATTGGCATGACTCCGATCGATGTTGAGTGCGTACCTAGCAGTTTATCTATATTTGTACCTCAAACTAAGGAAGTACAACCAGTAGAAAAGCTAAAAGGATTGCCTAATCTAAACATCGAAATGAAAAACTAGCTTCAAACGACTAATCATTAATCATTTAGCATAACTGCACTATTGAATCTATTCAGTTAAACCGGCTCCCAAACACAAAGATGCAATACCGGTAAGATTACCTACCTAGAGCTTATCTAGTGTAATACTTCCATTCTCGCTGATAGTATTCAGCGACATGAGGTTTGAGCCTGAATTTTAATTCTCGGCCGGGGGCGATATCAACTTCTAAAAATGAGTAGGCGCGGCGTTTTTCTGTGCCACGTCCGGTTTTACCAATAAACTGATGAGAGACTGCGACATCTTGCAACTGTCCGTTGATCTGTTCCTGAAGAATTGCCCCCTCTGAGCGTTGACGACGTAGACTAAAGCCGCTGCCACCACAAATTACCCATTGAATTTGCCGATCGGCATGACTAGTTTCTAGGGTTTTTAGGTATTCAAAGCAATGAGCATGGCCACATAGTACTAAATCGACCAACGGACGATGCTTAATTAGCTGTTTTGCTTGAAGTTCGACTCGATCGAATACGGCGCGTAAATAATGCCGTACTGCCAGGGTTTGCCCTTGGTTCCATTTAGTAGCTTCAGTAACATAGGGCGGATGATGGAAATAAATTATTCTGCCCCGAACTGTTGGATCTTGCCAAGATGCAACTAATCCTTGTTCCAGCCACTCCAATTGCTCTACATCGATCTTTTGACTGGCAACATTAGGATCTAGTTGTTTTTCCAAATCTCGAATTGATTCTTCAATTTGTTCCACTTTTCCTAGTAACTCGTCAAGAAATTCGCCTGCTCCCAGCGGCTGCTGAGCAGAACTATCTAGATCCAGGCCAGGGATCGCTACTAAATATTTGTCACGCTCTGTTTGCAGTCGATCAAGATCCGCCAGCAATTGCTGACGGCGAGCCGCTCCTTTCTGGTTCGATTCGATCGGCAATGGGGCATTGAAAGTATTAGAATCTAAAGCAAAAAAGTCAATGCCTCCGTAGCGAAACCGATAATATCGATTGGGAAGCCGAGTGAATTTTCCAGGTTGATAATACAACCCTTTTCCAGTAGTGGTCTGGGCAGTATAGTGCTGCTCTAAATGCTGCTGAAGTGCTGATTCAGGAATGTCTTTGAGATAATCCAAAAAGGCTCTAGCATAAGCATCACCGCAATCCGAACCATGCCAGCCCACATCCAAGTCAATGTAATAACGAAAAGCCGCTCTCAGTGGTCGTAAAAGTTGTGAGAGTATCCCATAGACAATCGGTAAATCGTAGTAATCATGATTGCCGGGTACCGGAAGGAATGGACGATTGAATACCATCCTATCATAACGAATTTGGTTGATCGTTTCTCCACCTACTAATAATTCGCGGTAGGGTCGGATAAAGTTTTCTGGATATTGTTCACTCGACCCAACGAGATAGACGACATCACCAGTGTGCAGGATAAATTTTGCGGTGGGAGCTGTTTGTAGCATTAGTTCGGCGACGCGCCGCTGTGGACTATCATGCTGATGAACGCCGTTACCGCTATCACCCAGCACACAAAAGGTAAACCCTTGTTCAGGGTCGATCCCGTCACTTAGTTCTAGTTGGGTACGATCAATACTCAGCTGCTCAAGCAATGGATGGTTCCACCGCGTTCGCTCCCGCATTTTGGCAATTTTGAGATCAATCGGTGGATCGGAAACTAATTTCATTGATGCTGGATTTGGAGGTGGTTAGATTACATTGACATCCGTTGCTCACTGCACTTTAGAGGCAGCCATGATGGTGATCATACTACTTTGTCGGACATCAAGCTACCATCACCCTAATAAACAGACGCTAAGAGTCATGCTTCGTTCCGGTGAGCAGCCAGTAGTCCCTTTGGCCCGACTTGAAATTGAGATAGGTCGTCTTCTTCTCCAGACCTATTATGCTAAGATGGGTCCGGACTCCGAAAGTGTTTTACAACCATTCAGAAACACTTTCGATAGAAAATATGGATGATGCGGATAACAGATTTTAACCAATTGCTTTGATGCTAAAATTCATTCGTTTACCATGCCAATTAAGAGTACGACTCCGCAAGTTGTCAATCACTGAGCGGGGAGCCCTAGCGATTGGCATCCCCCTATCTTGCTTATTTCTCTCTCTCGGGGCACACATATTTTTGCGTCAAGCTACAGTGCAATCGGAAAAAGAAGTAGAACACATTTCAAATGTACTCAAGGAAAGTCGCACATTGCTACTGGATATGCTGAATGCAGAAACAGGGGTGCGTGGCTATTACATCAGTCGTCGGTCAGAATTTCTGGAGCCTTTTTCTCAGGGTATTACCAGTCTTCCCAAAACATTCAGTCGAATTAAAATACTAGTTAAAGATAAGCCCCGACAAGTTCAGAGGCTAGTAACTCTCGATCAAGTGTCAGAAAAGAAGTTAGCTATTCTCAAGGAAAGAGTCGGCCAGATAGAGATCGAAAATTCCGCACCGGCACTTGTTGAAAAATCAGTTACTCGATTGGTTGAAGGCAAGAATGTAATGGATCAGTTTCGAGTTATCTTAGCAGAGTTTGAGGCTGAAGAGGGACTAGCTCTGACAGCTAGCAAGCTCAGGCTTGAGCAGTTCCGTGACCTCAATACGCTATTGATTTTGTTCAGTGTCATAATTAGTGGAGTCGGGGCAGGTATTACTGCCGAATTATTCAAAAGTCTCGATCGAGAACTAAAGTTAGGAAAATCGACAATCCAAGAAACAAATAACCTGATTCATGCCATTTTTAGTAATGTCATCGATGCAGTTATTATGATCGATGCTCACGGACAAATTGAAAGCTGTAACCAAGCGACTGTAGTCATGTTTGACTACGACCAGTCTATACTCATTGGTCAAGACTGGACGACACTGTTCGGAGACGAAAGCCAAGATCTTATTCCACTACCGGTTCCTGGCAAAGTTGAGGAGTCTGATATGGGCCATCTGTGGCAAACAATGGGCCAACGGAAAAATGGCGATTACTTCCCGATCGAAATTTCCATTAGTAGAATTACGCCAGATGATTCGGATAAGCTACTACAAGATGAACGACAAATTGTAATTATTCGAGACATCACCTTTCGTCAACAAGCAGAAGCTAAACTGCAATCGCGGGCGGCCGAGTTGTCCCGACTAAATATTGTTCTCCTGCATACTAACAATAGATTAGCAGAACGCAATCAGGAACTCGATCAGTTTGCATACGTAACATCTCACGACCTTAAAGCACCCTTACGGGCGATCAACAATCTCTCCAGCTGGATTGCCGAAGATTTAGCGGAGGAATTGCCTCCAGAAAACCATAATCAACTCAGGTTATTGTGTGGACGAGTAAGTCGCATGGAAGCACTTTTAGATGGTTTGCTAGAGTACTCGCGAATTGGTCGGAAATTAGTTCCAATTCAATTGACTGATGTTGGTGAGCTAGTCCAAGACGTAATTAATTTGCTTCACCCTCCAAACACTTTTCACATTGAAATTGCTCCTGCTTTGCCCATTATGACCACTCGTCGGTTGCTATTACAGCGAGTGTTTCTCTGTCTGATCGACAATGCTATTGAGCATCATCCTAACCCTCACGGCTCAGTGAAGATCTCGTTTACGGACTGTGGCGATCGATATGAATTTGTGGTTGCTGACGATGGACAGGGCATTGAATCTCGTTACCACGAACGAATCTATACTATTTTCCAGACTCTTCAAGCTCGGGATACTCACGAAAGTACAGGAATTGGTTTAGCGATCGTCAAAAAAATTGTGGCCACAGAAGGTGGCATAATCCGTCTGGAGTCATCTCTAGGTCAAGGTGCAGCTTTTAGCTTCACTTGGCTCAAACATCCTCTCGACTCCGTTACACCCAGTACCGTATAAACAGACCTGCGATCAGTATGGAAATCTACCTATTGACAGAAGCAGATCGATCCAGTTAGACGGTAAGATCCGAGTATTAACAGCGATTGCGATCTAACATTTGTACAAAGTCGCAAATTTCCGAAGGCCGTATGGAACTCCCAATGATTAATATTTTGCTGGTGGAAGATGATGAAGTTGACGTAATGAATGTACGCCGCGCATTCAAGAAAGGCCATATCTCCAACCCTCTATACGTTGCTGGCAATGGCATTGAAGCTTTGGAAATACTGCGCAACGACGAGCACCCGGCAATGTTTCCTAGCGAACGCCGCTTGGTCTTGCTCGATCTGAACATGCCGAAAATGAATGGGATCGAGTTTCTTACTGAATTACGTGCCGATCCCAACCTGAAGCAAATACCCGTGGTAGTCCTGACTACTTCTAATGAGGACCGGGACAGGCTCAACGCTTACAATCTCAATGTTGCTGGTTATCTCCTCAAGCCCGTAACCTTTGCCACCTTTGTTGAAACAATGACTACCTTGAACCAATATTGGGCCTTATGTGAGATGCCTTGAGGAGGGAGAGATGTAAGTTGCGTGACTATACTTAACTTAAAAAGCATATTAGGTTGAAGTTACATGGAAGACAATTTGAAGGTACTAGTTATTGACGACGATCTGGTTGATCGAATGTTGGTGCAGCGCTCTCTGAAAAATGCAGGAATAAATGTACTGTTTTCCGAAGCGAAAGATTGTGCTGAAGCGCTCCAAATTCTAGCGAATGAGTCCTTCGATTGTATTTTTGTAGACTATAAGTTGCCGATCGGAGAAGGCTGCCCTGGTGGTATTCAGGATGGTCTGACTTTAATTCAACATATTCGAGAACTGAAGATCGAATCACCGATTGTCGCGCTCACGGGGCGTGGGGACGAACAAATTGCTGTGGACTTAATGAAAGCTGGTTCTACGGACTATCTTACCAAATCCCGGATCTCTCCAGAATCCCTTTCCCAAATTCTGCGTAACGTTGTGCGTGTTCACCGTGCCGAAGCTGAAATAGTCATGCAACGAGCAGACTTCATTACGCACCTCACGCACGATCTGCGGACACCTCTAGTCGCTGCTAACATGATGCTTAAGCTCTTCCAGGAAGAAGCATTTGGTGCACTGCCAGCAGAAATGGCCGAACCTCTCGACGCGATGATCCGTAGTAACCGAAATCTCTTAGACATGGTGAATGTGCTGCTGGAAGTTAGCTGCTACGAAGCTGGCAAAAAAATACTGACGCCAACCGTTTGTAATATGTGGCAAATTTCCCAAGAAGTCATTCAAGAACTCGATCCGATCGCCCAAGATAAGGGTTTGGAACTCAAACTCACAGTTATCGGTAATACCTTGAAGCCAGACGATCAACTATTGGTAATGGGCGATTGTCAGGAAATTCATCGCATGATCACCAACCTGGTTGGCAACTCTCTAAAGTTCACCGTCGAGGGCTCCGTGGAGCTGTGCCTCCAACTTACCCCACCTAGAGCAGAGGATCCCTCTACTATTACAGGTTGGGTAACGCTCAGTGTCCAGGATACAGGAATCGGGATGTGTTCAGAGCAGCAAGGAACTATTTTCCAACGCTATCGGAAAGGGAATCATAAGCAATCTGGTAGTGGTCTGGGATTGCATTTAGTACAACGAATCGTTACGGTTCATCAGGGTACTATTCAGGTAAGCTCGGAAGTCGGGAACGGAAGCCTGTTTACAATCCATTTGCCGCTACACACCAATAGCCTACCCACTTGTTCGGATCATTCCTGAGAACAGCCTAGCAATATTCATAAACACTGTCAGCGCTGACGATCGAGTCGTTAACATTGATAGTGGTTGTACCAGGTGGTTTCCAGAAATAGTTTTGACGAATTCTCGAAACAAGTTGTTTTACAATCCCCCGATTGGTAGACTGTTGTGTCTGTAGATCGATAGATATTTGGTGATAACTCTAAATCGCTAATTTACTTCTATCGGATGATTTGGAATTCATCTGTTCGGAGGCATAATCACAATTGTAGACACCTCGAACAGGGAAGACCATAATGAAACTCAATTTTGCCCGCATCATCAAACACTATTTGACTGTACTAACTGCTGCATTTCTAACATTTACTCTAGCATTCCAAATCGGCTCCTTCGGTGTTGCTGAAGCCGCTACCATGAACAATTCGATCGTCCTGGCCGCCAGTGCTTCCAGCCTTGTCAAGCAAGTTGAAGGAAAAGCGGAAAAAGCTATGGGTAGTGCCGAAAAATCGATGGGTAAGGTAGCCGCTGAAGTTCGTGGTAACAGCAAAGAGCTGAAAGGGAAGGCCAGAGAAGGTTTAGGAAAAGTTCAGTCCGCAGCCGATGACGCCAAGTATGAAATGCGTAAGGGCATGAATAAGGTGGAAAGCAAGGCCAAGCAGGTTGGAGCCAAGGCTGAAGAGAGCAGCGATAATGCGGTCGATGCTGTCAAGGGGTTTTTCGGCAAGTAATTCTACTGGTAAACCCTAAAAATGCTTTCTAAGCCACTTTGCTTCATTTTTGGAAGTAGAAAGTGCGCGGAGGCATTCAATTCCTAATGCTCCGGAGTACAGTCAATCCAGCTACGGAGCATTAGGATGGCCTCTGGATTATCAGCTATGTTACTAACATCAATTAGAAGACAGGCAAGCAGATGCCGATAAATCATGTAGTCCACGGATTCCTTAGTTTGATATAATACTGCTCCTAGCCCACTTTTCAATGTGTCGTAAGCAAATGAGTAATATTACTGTTGTATTAATAGAAGACCATGATGTTGTGCGGATCGGGCTGCGTGCTGTATTGCAAAGCCATCAAGGTATTGAGGTGGTCGGCGAAGCAACGAATGGAGTTCAAGGACTAAAGCTCTTGAAGAACACTTTGCCTGATATTGCAATTATCGATATTGGGTTGCCAGGAATGGATGGGATCGATCTGACCAAACAGTTTCGAGCCTTTCAGGTAGAGCATGAGCAAGTTGCTACTAAGATGATTATTCTGACCATGCATGGTACTGAAGAATCTGTACTAGCAGCCTTTTCTGCTGGTGCAGATTCTTACTGTATGAAAGATACAAGTATGGATCGACTGGCAGAGGCAGTACTAACAACCCACGAAGGTAATCCATGGATCGACCCGATAATTGCTAATATTGTTCTTCGGCAAATGCGTCAGGGAATGCCATCAGCGAAGAGCGAAGGAAGCCGCACAATCGAAATTAAAGCAGTCGAATCAGAATATCAGGAAATACTAGATACTTATCCTCTGACCGAACGTGAACTAGAAGTTTTGGAATTAGTGGTTGCAGGCTGTACCAATGTGGTTATTGCTGAGAAATTGTTTATAACCGCTGGAACTGTTAAAACTCACGTCCGTAACATTCTGGCGAAGCTATGTGCCGATGATCGAACAGAAGCAGCAGTCAGAGCCTTGCGTGCGGGTTTGATTAGCTAGAGGCACAACGATCGCGCCCCTAACCATTGGGTTATTTGGATATCATCAAACTCTTGATTCTAGGACTGGGTGGTTTTTGCCAAGAGCAATAAACTATCGCCAGTTAACTGCCGGGTTTGTCACCCTTGGCCAGCCACAGAGCATCGTACTGACTTTGCCACTCTTTATCTAACTGAGGCAAGAACTCACCCCGATCGAAGACTCCCTTCCTCAGCTTGTCCGGACGCTCCGCCGATTTCTCCGCCAGCGGTGGCAAACTGCCAGTCAAGTCTGAAAGTTTCGTGGTAGCTAGCGACTGCCAACAGAAATTGATCCAGCGATCAGCCAAGGCCATCTGCGCTGGCTTTGCCTTGACTGGCCTTACCCATAGATCGGCCCAGAGAGAAGTGCCCGAGCTAGGCACTGCTACAGCCAAATCCAGACTCCGCTTCAATACTCCCCCTAGGTCGCTAGACCAACCAACAGCCACCCAGGCATCACCGGTCAGCAGGGGTGGTAGATAGTTATCGGAGCTATAGAACAGTGCTTGGCGATGAAGTTGTTGTAGTTGAGGTAATAGTTCTGGTACCTGCCGTGGATCGGTTTGGTAAGAATGCCCGAGCTTTTTCAGCGTGAGACCGATGATTTCTTGGGGTTGGTCGAGTAATACTACCTTGCTCTGGAGAGCCGGTTGCCATAAATCTTTCCAGTCCTGGGGTTCCACAAGACCATTCTGGAGAAACCGATCGCGTCTATATATTATTACTGTGCTGCCCCAACGGTAGGGAGCTGCCCAAATTTGGTTGTTGACAGTGACCAATTGCTGCCACTTGGGATTCAACTGCTGCCAACTGGTCGTTTTACCGATCTCCAAAGGTCGGATGGATTTTTGGCCGATCGCGGCGTGGAGCCAACCGTTACCCAAGGTGACCAAATCGGGCGGAGTCAGATCGGGAGCTGCCTGCCAAGGGAATCGCCAAGTTGATGATTTTTGAGCTTTCGGATTTTGCCAATCCTGAAGCTGACTGGCCATATCGGCCAACTGTTCGAAGGTTTTGAATTCCGTATTGGCAACTAATTGCCGGAACTCCTTGGTTAAGATCAGCGGCAAGGAACCCCGTAACATTTGGATCCTTAATCGATCGGCGGACTGGCTGTTACAACTAAACAGTAGTGGCTCTAGGGCCAACAGTCCCAACGCTTGGAGAACATGACGGCGCTGCATGTCTATTCCTCCCGACGCTCTAGGCCGAAACCCACCAAATTGATTACCGTAGGCACCTCACCGGGCTGTGGCCTTTGATAGGTCACGATCGTGCGCATCCGCAACAGGGGTGAAACAATCCGCATTTGGTCCACCGCCACCGATCGACTGTAGTAGGTAGTCATTTCCAAAGACTGGCGGCTGGGTAAGTAGGTAAAACGACCACTGATCGCTCCAGATTCCGAATAGCCTTCGTCGCGGAGATAGAATCCTCGGATGGATTCAGCGGTGTCTGGCAGATTGGCTGTGGCTGGGGTCGCCGGAGCTGCAGGATCTCGGGGCAAGCGATCGGGATAGGTGAGAATCTGATCGGGTACGAACAGGGCCTGCAGCCGCATGGATACCTCTTCACCGGTCTCCGACTTGGTGTCAAACGCGATGGAAAAGCCATAGGCGGCATCGATGCCACCATCGCTCAGAAAAAACTCTCTAGGAATGAAAGCTGAAGAAATTTGGTGTTTTTCGTCAAATGTCAAGGATTCCGCATTAAATTCTGTATAGGATCGCTCCACTTCTCCTCGAAGAGGGTAATGGTATATTCTGTCGGTCTGCCAGCGTCCTACACAAGTAGCAAAAAAATCCTCAATACTCAACATTCTTATCCCTCAAGCCCCTGTGACTGGTCGGCGAATGGTTCCTTGCCACCGCACTTCCTAACGCTATCACAGTTGCTGGTGTAAACGGTAATATCCATGAGTTAGATCGCCAGTTTGCGGTTCGTGGTGTCTCCTTTTTTTGCATATCCCCTGTTCCTTCACAAATTCAGAGTCAGATCATGCAACCCATAGAAAAACAAATAGAAGTACTGGCCACTAAGGTAGATGGCATTTATCAGATCCTCGATCGCCTGCATCAGCAAATAGTGTTGCAAGTAGAAACTCCTCGGGAGCTACCGGTAGTAGAAAAAACATATCCTACTGTAGAAGTACCGGAATCCGCTGCATGGCTGATCCACCAGGATGTATTGATAGACAACGAACAACCAGTGACCAGCTATCATCGCTCCGATAATATTCTCTCGCCGCAATCCCAAATCCAGCGGCTTACGGCACAGCTAACAGTTGCCTATAGCCGGATTGCCGCTCTAGAAGAGCAGCTATTATCCCGGCAACTGAATAACACCTAGTCTCGTGCTAGATGCCCAAACAATCGCGGCTACGGAGATACTGCTGAAGTAAGATCTCCGTAGCCCTTAGTATTTCTGGATTTTGCCAACCACCATAGAGGTTGGCAAAGATCGCGCTGGCTCCTGCGCCGACCCCCTCTTTTACATATCCTCGATCATAGACCTGGAGCTGGGGTAGCGTGGACTGACCAAAGCTTAGCTGCGCCGACAACAAACAGGCTTGGGGAATAGAACGGGCTAGACCGATCGTGTCGCCGCTGGGATCCCCAGTCACCCAGCCAGTAGTGCCAATTACAATCTCTGCTGGGGAGTAATCGATATGTTCCTGGAGAGCGATCGCCCGAGCCAAAGCATAGACCGCCAGCATCTGGGTGCCACCGGCCAGCAATACACCCCCGCGCCGACTAGCCGAGATCGCCATTGCCGCTACTACAATCTGCATGGGATCGCCGAGGGCCGCCGCAATCGACCAGGGATCATTGGCTCCCTGCAAACCGGCTAGACCCTGCGCTACTAGTTGTCGCTTTTGGTCATGATTACATTGGGGATGGCTGCTATTCACCTGGCCCTCTACGCTGTAGCCCAAAGCAGTCAGGACTGCCTGGGCCGTAGTAGTACCCCCTACCACGCATTCGCCGATCGCGATATAGGCAGCTTGGCCAATCAGCTGCTCTCCCCAAGCCCAGCCTTGGGCCCAGAGGTGTTTGACGATCGGGAGAGGGAGAGCTTGGCCGGTAGACAGACAGGCGGCGGCCTGTCCACCTAAATGCTCACAGGGAAAACTGGGTAACTCCAGCAGACCCGCATCGAGGATCACGACCGGAATATCGAGGGCAGAGACGATCGCCCTAGTAATCATGGCTGGCGAAGCCCCAGCGATCAGCGGGGGCAAAGGATATTGATAGTGGGGACAGACCCCCTTGGCCAAAAATTCACCATCGGCCAAGGCTGTTTTTTGGCGATCGGCTGGAGTCAATCCCGCCGCCGAAATGCCGGGGATCAAAGCCGTATCCGTAAAGCCCAGCACACAGGCGAAGTAGGGACGTTGTCCTCGGTATCGATCGAGCCAAGCACTGGCGAGTTCTGGTTCCGTATGGATGGCGATCATATGATTATGAGGATCTGGCAACCGATACAATATAACTATATCTCCAGTATATCTTCTAGCCAGGCTGGCGGACGCGGAATCGGGCCACCAAACCGTTCGAATAACAGCAACCCCAGCAGGTGGGTAATCAGAATCGATAAAAAGCTATTGGCCAGGAGCAGGCCGATCGCCACCCCTTGCACGGACCAGAGATTAGGCTCCGCTAGAATCCCAAGGCGATCGAAGAACCAGCCCACAATATCCGAGGCTCTGGCCAGGAACAACGACCACAGGTCTTCGCCTAGCAGCAAAGAAGTCAAGCCAAACCGCAGAAAAAATCCCAGGCAATCCAGCAAAGTACCAGCCAACAGCGATGGCCCCCAGCCAATTCCTCGCCGCCAAAAAGCGCCTAGTTGCAGGCCCACCAGACCGTAGGGAATGGTAAACAAAATACTGCGGGTGGGTCCCATCAGCACCAGTAGCAGCAAGCTAGAGACCACTACCGACATCAACCCTGCTCGACGGCCCCACCGCAGATAGACCAAGATCAAGGGCATGCAGAGCATGGGCTTGAGGGTTTGGCCACCGGGAAAGTAGGAACTGAGTAACCACAGTAAACTGGCGGCACTGGCCAGAAAGGCGGTCTCGACTAAAACAAGCGGTGCTGGGGAAGGTGGCTGGGGAGCTGTCAAACGGTTTACCTACAAAGAAAATTAGCTGACGCGCAGCTTAAACAATAGTATTTGGTTGATCTGCAACCGGTTGAAGTTATTATCGCTGGCCAGCAGCAACAGATTGCTGCCATCGGGTAGGCGAGGACCGATCGCCATGGCCTCTATATTATCCAAAGGAATCTTCAGTTCAGTCAGATCGTACACCAGTTTTTTAGGCATCCAGCTAGAACTGTTGGTTTTGGCCAAGCTAGGTACCCGACTGACATCCGTAGCACCGCCAGTGGTGGCTTGGAAGATTTTAATCTTAAAGCCCAGTAGGCTCAGGGAGCGTTCTAAGGATAAAAAGTGGCCCAGGCCATCTAGGGCCTGAATTTCCGAGAGGCCATGCTCGATCGCGCCCAAGGGCGGTGCTTCTAAGGGATAAGCATAGTCAGCTAGTGGGCCGCTCTGTGCTCCTAGCAGATAATGCAGCCAACGGTTTTTCGAGATCCGCTCCTCAGCCTTGGCCTCTGCTGCTGGCTTATCTTGGAGCAAGGGCGCTTCGGTGGCCATAAACATATGCAGCGGTTCACCAGCGGAGCCATAAGGAGCGAGGGTCAGGGACTCAAAGGCCAGGTTATTCTGAATGCCCCGCTTATTTTCTTTGTCCGGCAGGTAGCGATCGGGCAGTTTAACCAGATTTTTTAGTTGACCGCTAGCCAGATCGTATGTACCGATTGTGGGCGGGAGACCATTGGCGCGATGCGGGCTGTCGCCCAGGCTAGCGCCAACGCCTTCGCTGCTAATTATGACCGTACCTTGGGGCGTCAGGGCAATGGCTTCCGGATCGATGGTGCCCGCTTTGTAGGGCTGACCGCTGGCATCTTTGAGTACCGTTGCTTTGAGGATATCTACCTTTTGCAGACGAGATTTGTCATCGGTGGTTACTTTTAGGGTGTAAAAGCGGGCTGGGCCTTGAATACTGCGATCGTCAGAGACTGCATAGAATTGGTTCTGCTGCCGATCATAGGTCAGTCCCGACAAACCGCCCACGGGCACTTGGTCGAATTTCAGATCCTTGGGTAACTTGTACTCTCCCAAAAACTCGATCGAAGTGTTTAAAAACACTCTTTCTTGAGCGATAGAGCTACAGCTGGTCAGAAAAAAGTAGATGGCCACCACACACATGGCCACACCCAAGGAGATGGTAATGCTCAGGATTTTCGCGCCGATCGGTCTGGGGGTGCTCATAGATGATGAAAATCGAGGCCTCTGTCATCAGCCTAGCATCCCGTTGCCCCTTGCTACCTACAGTAGAGCTGTCGATAACTAGCTAGCTCCGCCAATGCAGCACCTTTTCCTTGACGGGGTTTTGGAACGGGCGGTCTTCGGCGATCGCTCTAGCATACTCAGCCTTAATTTGATAGTACCAACGAGCCTGGGCATCAGCGTCCTTGATCAGCATCAGGGGCGGATCGTATTGGAGGCCGATCTGCTGCTTGAGTACCATCTGTCGATCTTGATCTAAGAAAGTACGGACGAAGGGGAGCAGGATCGGCTGGAGAATTGAGACCCAAGGCAACGTGCTATAAAACATGGTGGTTACTTCGGTCTGCTGTGCGGAGAGCGGAGTAATGACGGTCAGGTTGCAGACCTGATGTTTATCCGTAGTAATTTGCTCGAAGCGCACGCCGGGGAGCTGAAAAGAAATCTCAACTTCTGGGTTGCCACCGAGGAGGTTGTAGAAAAAGGTCGATCGCGCTAGTTTGTGGCGGCGCATGGTGAAGCCGTAGGGTGAGGGGTCGAAGACCTTGATTTCGTCGGCGAGGATATTGTTCGATCGCCACCACCAAGCCCGGTGAACGAAAGGGACGTGGGCCGGATCCATCAGGCCGACGATCGCATGGTCGATGTTGCAATCAAAGGGCAGCATCTGGAGGGCTTGGTAGCTCACATCACCAAATCCTGGCACCGCAGGTGGTGTGGTAGTGGGCAATCGATCGGCCCGAGTACTATCGGCCATGTAGATCCAGATATTTCCCTGGAGCTCATGGACAGCGTAGGAGCGGACTCCATATCGATCGAGGTCTATTTTGTCATCTAAGGGTAAGGCCGGAATAGCGGTGCAGTGGCCGTTTTCATTGAAGCGCCAGCCATGGTAACAACATTCTATTTCAGTGCCATCGAAGCGCCCACAACTGAGGGGAACGGCGCGGTGGGGACAGATATCCCGGAGGGCGAAGGCTTTTCCGGCGGTGGTGCGGCCAAAGATGATCGGTTCGCCCAGGAGGATTTTGGCTAGGGTGCATCCGGGGGCTAATTGGGAGGCTGGTAGGGCATAGTACCAAATGTCGCGCAGGAATGGGGCAGAGGCGTTCATGGGGCGGCTAAAGCTGTTTTTCCCAATGTAGCATTTGCTTGGTCGGCAAAAATACGGGTGGCTGGGGCGGGTTTCAGTAATTTTTTTGATGGTTGAGGGCTGGTGAATTTGGGAATTCACCAAAGTTAGCGGACTGCTGGCACCGCTTTTTTCATGTTTTTGCCTGAGCAAAAACACAGGTCATATAGAAAATCGGGATATTGATTTTCTATATGACCTGGCTAAATAAAAAATGTTAGAGAAATGAATCAGGCTGTTCGCCCGCTCAATTTGCTGCTAGGAAACGAGCGATAACATCTTGCGATGTCCGTTTCTTGACCAACGAGATTCAGACACCTTCCGATAAACGGCCTCATAGCCATCGGTCATGGCCTGCACGCCGAATTTGTGAGACACATAGTCTCGGCAACCTTGCCGATCGATCTCAGTTACCTTAGCTACTGCAGCTACACACTCATCCACGTTGTTGCAGACAAAGCCACTAATATCGTTGGCAATTACTTCCGGCACCGAACCCATCGCCATGCCGATGACCGGTGTACCAGCAGCCATGGATTCAATCATCACCAAGCCGAAAGGCTCACGCCAAGTGATTGGGAATAAGGTGGCAACGGCCCGACCCATTAGATTGTTCTTCTGCACATGATTGGCTTCGCCTTGGAATTTGATGAATTCTCCATCCACATGGGGCAGTACCTGCTCCCGGAAGAACTCTTCGTCTACGGGATCGACTTTGCCAGCCATGATCAAGGGAATTCCCACGCGCTTAGCAATTTCGATCGCATGGTGCGGTCCCTTTTCTGGGGACATCCGGCCCAAGAAGGCCAGGTAACGAGGCTGATCGGGCTGGGCGAAGAATTTGTGGTCAGAGACCCGAATGCTGTTGTATACAGTGGAAACACAGTTCAGCTCTAGCTCCGGTTCCCGCTGGGAATTAGAGATGCTGATGTAAGGCTGTTCCTTCGCGTAGGAATACATCTTAGCGTTGTCTCTGGTGAAAATCCCATGGAGGGTATGTACGGTAGGAGTCTTGCAGAGCTTGGCGAAAGGCAATGCTGAACAGCCCATATGGGAGTGAATGACATCGAACTTGTCGGCCTGCTCGTAGACCTTCACGAGATTCAACATCTCGTAAATGCCGTATTCCTTGATTTCTGGATCCAGTCGTAGAGCACGAGCGTGGACTGATTCTAGGTTGGCATCGGTGGTTGAATCACCGGAAGCGAACAAAGTAACTTCGTGACCTCTGTCTACTAGTTCTTCAGTCAAAAGACTGACAACTAACTCAATCCCACCATAGGCTGGTGGCGGAACGCATTCCCACAGGGGAGCAATTTGGGCAATTCTCATCACTTTACCTCTAAAAACTTTTACTGCAAATTGTCAGGTTCCATCCATCTAGAACGGTGCGATAGAACCATTTCGGTTCATCAGCAAGGAACCTTGCTAACTTCCAAAAAACAGGCTAGAACGCGACCAAACCAATGGGAGCCGCCCGTGTTTCGTCATCTAAATCGGGCTTTCTGAAGTCCATTTAGACCTCCAACGAAAAACCGACGCTTCCCCGAACAAAGTGAAAACAGTAAAGATGCTGTTTCAAGCACTTTTAGCAATCCAAAAGGATTTACAAGGGGAAATAGCTGAATGAGATAAGTTTAAATGCTTACTGAGGTTCTAGGCCATATCTTAACAAGAACTTAATAATTCAACTTTGGGGAACTTTTTAAGGTCTAAACTAAGACAGTGGAAACCGAAAACAAAAGCTTGAAGCATCTGTCCTGACTCAATAGTAGCGCTATTAATGATTATAAACCGTGTTTTACATAACAATTGTCTTGCTTCAACAATCGATCCGGCTTCGATCGCTGAGGAGTCAAAGATCGTCTAAAAAAATGTTGGGAAAATACCAAGAATTCGATCAATCGATCTTTTATCGACCAAATGTATTGATGTTTGTAAATCTTTGATTTTTTTCTTGGAATTGAATTCGACACCTTCTCTCAGCGGGGTTTGCGATGCAAGTGTAAGCGGCGATCGGCTTTTCTTTGCTGAAATTTGAGTTGAAAATTCGCACGTTGTAGCCTTCTTTCCTGGCTGCTGTTCCATACCTATTGACCAGGGCATAGCGCTCTCCATATTCCAACAAATTCCAGAATTGAGGATTGACCAGAATGTCCACGTATTTACTTTCTGGATAGGCCACCCAGTTGAGCACGAGTTTGTTGGCAAATTTGTGGGGAAGCTGGTCACGAATCCACCACAGGCTGGGTCTGGAGAGAGACCGATCGGAAATATTATTTGCTGGAACGGCCAGCGGGCTGCGGCTGGGCTTGGTGGGATCCATCAGCACATCCATCTCTGGCAGTGTTTCGCTGTAGCTTGGGAGGGGAATATAAGAAGGCAATAGCTCCTTGGTAAAATTAGTCTCAGCCCCAGCTGAGGAGCCACCAGCTAACACTATTGGCATTGCTAAAGAAAACAAAAACTGACGTACCATGTTGCCCGCCTAGAATTACTGCTACACATCCCACCATGATATTCTAGCAATTGGCCAGCTCACTTCTGCGAGGCGCTGGTAGCCAAGTTCAACCAGCATCCCTCAACATGATCGTCCCGGAATTCTCCAAATTTAAGGAACTCGCCGCCCAAGGCAACTTTATTCCGGTCTACCAAGAGTGGGTAGCCGATCTGGATACGCCAGTTTCCGCTTGGCTGAAGGTTTGTAGTGCTGCGCCCTATAGCTTTTTGTTGGAATCCGTAGAGGGTGGTGAAAAGGTCGGCCGCTATAGCTTTTTGGGCTGTGATCCCCTCTGGGTGCTGGAATCTCGTGGCGATCGCTCCATCCAAACTCACCGTGATGGTCGCATCGAGCAGTTTACTGGCAATCCCTTTGAAATCCTTTCGGAGCGCCTGACCCCATACCGACCAGTGAAACTGCCCCAGCTCCCCAGCGGCATTGGCGGACTGTTTGGTTTCTGGGGTTACGAGCTAATTCAATGGATCGAACCCAGCGTACCGATCTATCCACCCAGCCCGGAGGATCTGCCCGATGGTTGCTGGATGCAAGTAGACCAGCTGATGATCTTCGATCAGGTCAAGCGCAAGATTTTTGCGATCGCCTATGCCGATATCGATGGTGCTGATGGAAACTTAGAACTAGCTTACCAACGGGCCGAGGCCCAAGTCCAATCGACGATCGATCGGCTTCAGCAACCCCACCATCCCCAGTTCCTGAACTGGCGGCCGCCGGCTCCAGCGACCAAAACCACCGAGTTGCCGGCGGCCTATCGCAGCAACACCACCAAGGAAAAATACTGCGCCAGCGTGGAGAAAGCGAAGGAGTACATTCGGGCCGGGGATATTTTCCAGGTGGTGATTTCCCAACGGTTGAGCACGGACTTTGACGGTCGGCCCTTCGACCTGTATCGATCGCTGCGCCTAGTTAATCCTTCGCCCTACATGGCTTTTTTCAATTTCCAGAACTGGCAAATTGTTGGCTCTAGCCCAGAAGTCATGGTTAAGGCCGAGCGGCTAGGGGAATCGTCAGAATTGCAGGCCACCCTCCGCCCGATCGCCGGGACTCGCCCGCGGGGTGCTACACCTAAGTTAGATGACGAGTTAGCCCAGGAATTGCTCGATGACCCCAAGGAAGTAGCCGAACACATCATGTTGGTGGATCTGGGCCGCAACGATATGGGTCGAGTCTGCCGTAGCGGTACCGTAGTAGTGGATGAGCTGATGTTGATCGAGCGTTATTCTCACGTCATGCACATTGTCAGCAATGTGGTGGGGGAACTCGCGGCGGACAAAACTGCCTGGGATCTACTCCAAGCCGCTTTCCCCGCTGGCACCGTGAGTGGTGCTCCCAAAATTCGGGCGCTAGAAATAGTCCACGAGCTGGAAGGCTGTCGCCGCAATCCCTATTCGGGGGTCTACGGCTACTACGATTTTGAGGGTCAGTTAAATACGGCGATTACACTGCGGACCATGATCGTACGACCGAAAGGCGATGGCCATGAGGTGTCGGTGCAAGCTGGAGCAGGTCTGGTGGCCGATTCCGATCCGGTTAAGGAGTACGAAGAAACCCTGAATAAGGCCAAAGGTCTACTGGAGGCGATTCACTGTCTGAGCCTCGGACTGCCGGTGAATTTCCAGGTGGAGCTGCATCAATCCCAAGCGGAGATGATTGTCGCCGAGGGTTGTGGGGAAGTCTAAGAGTAACTTCTGTTGTAGACTTCCCTGCTGCCATGCAATCGATCGAACGCACTTCCCACCGCCTTACCCTGAAAAGCTGTCCTTGGATATTGTGGCTGGGGGGTGCTTTGTTTGCGGTCGTTGGCCTATCGTTACTGGCAATCCCCAAACCAACCACCCAACTCACCTGCATCCGCACCCAGAATAACTGTCAGATCTCCATCTCCAGCCTCGGCCAGCAGCAACAGGGCACAATAGCCATTGAAAATCTAGAGAAAGCTCAGTTGGAGGTACCCGCCACTACCCAGCAGGCCCGCCAGCGAGCCAAAGGGAATGGAGCTAACGATGCCTATGCGGTGGTACTCCATACTAAACAGGAAAATTTTGTTTTCAGTAATCTTGCCCCACTCCATCAACCAGAGCAAGAACGAGTTGTCCGGCAGATTAATGAATTCATCCACAACCCCCACATCGGCACTCTCTCGATCGACCAAAAATCCCATTCCGGCATCTACTTTTTCAGTGCTTTCTGTATTGCCTTGGGTGGATTACTGATAACTGCCGGTCGGAGTTCCTATGTTTCTTTCGATCGCCCCAGTGGCTTGGTCAAAATTGTCTGGCCTAATCTGTTGAAGGATCGCACCTATACTTGTCAGCTCCGGGATATTGCCGAAGTGCGGTTAGAGCAAGCCATTAAGCGGCCTAGTAGCCCGCAGCCGATCGCCAAGGAGGATTACAGTCTACCAGCCGAGTTGGATCTTGGTGATCACTTTGTCTACCGCATTAGTATCTGGTTGAATGATGGTAGTCAAATTCCCCTGATGGCTAAATTTGCGCCGGACTTTAGTGGGGGTGAGGATACAGCCGTCCTGGTTACGGAAATTCAACAATTTTTAAAAGGAATTCCACTCCTGAAGGAGGCTCATGGTGTCAGAATAGATGAAATACTTCAAAATTCTTAGACCATGAAGGTAAACTTCCAAACCGATCGGCTCCTACAGCTCAAGCAAAGCAAATGGCTCCCCTGGTATTGGCAGTTACTGCTGTGGCCGACAGTTCTGTTACTGCTGTTGATGACTTTTGCGGCTCAGGAATCCAAATTCACCTGCCGCAAATCCGAGGGCAAATGTCAGCTAGAAAGTCAGACTGTCGGAGCCAAGGAAGTCAAAACAATTAGCATCGATAACATCGAGAAAATCGATCTAGTGGCAGTCGATGATGCGGATACTACTTCCTTTGCACAGCTAGTGCTGTTGGGTAAGGATGGCTCGAAGGTAAATGTGGGCAACTCGGCGAGTTTTGAAACCATGGACGAGATCGCCTCCAAGCTATCCTGGTTTTTGAACAGTTCTCAGGATCAATACTTTGAGCTGAGCGACAGCAATGTTTGGATCACGCGGTTTTTGGGGCTAACCGGTGCGACGGGCATCTTCTGGTTTTTCTGGCGCGGGGGCACGAGGTTAGTGACTTTCGATCGAGAACGCCAACTTTGTACGGTGGAGCAGCGCCAGCTGTTGCGGAATCAGGCTCAAGATTATCCCCTGAATTCGATCGAGGGCGTGGAGGTGCTCAATAGCTCTAAGCCAACGGGTCAAAACATTACGCTCCAGAGGCAGGAGGGAAATGTAACCCTCAATGACAAGATTTTGCCCCTATTCAACCAGCAGAAAAACCAACAAGTTGCCTCACAAGTGCGGAGTTTCCTGAATTTACAAGCTCCCACCCCACCACCGGCCCAGCCAGCAGTGTATCCGCAGCCCATGGGCGATTGGGATGGCCAGAAAACTTCTTTCCATGAAGTTGTGGGCGAGGATGGTGAAAAATATGACATGGAGGTTTTTCTGCTCTATCGCGATGCGAATAAACCAGTTGTTAACCCTAACAACCCCACTTCTCATGAGCTATATCCACTCCTCAAGGAGACTTGGTCTAGGCACGAATCCTATATCCAAGAAGATAACAATGAAAGCGGTGGTATTGACAAGCTAGAGTGTTATCTTTTGTATAGATACTTTCTTCCCCAAGATCGACAAGCATAAAATACTAGGTAATTTCACTACTCTTTTAATCCCAATGCCTCCCGCAACAAGGGGCGCAGTTCCTGGGGCAGAGCCAGGAAGATGCGCTGATCTTGAGGATTTTGCTTGTATTTAACCCCTGCTGCTACCATCTTCAGAGCCAATCCCAACTCTGGATGGGGTTTACTTAATTCTTGCCACAGCTTTAGCCACTCATTGGCAGTATGGTCGCTAATCGTCGGCGATATCAATGCTTTGAGGTTGCGAGTCAGGGCCACTCCCAATTCTGGCAATACTTCAGCCTCTGTATAAATCTCTAGCAATTGCGGCATCAAGTCACGCACGGGAGGTTGTGGGAATTTTGCCAATAGTTGCTCGTCGAGTAGTTCTTGAATAAGGTTACTAGTATTGCTGGGTTGTAGATCACGAATAATCTTAAATGCAGTTCGCCAAGCATCAATAGCTTCAGCATAGTTACCAAGCTGCAAGAAAACCAAACCTCGATCATGCCAAGAATCGTATGCATTTGGCTTGATGTCAATAGCTTGCTTATAAGCATCTAAAGCATTTTGATATTTGCCCCATTTACAGAAAGCAAATCCCTTAATATGCCAGGCTTCATATTTGTCAGTTTTAAACTCGATCGCTTTATCGTAACTAGCAACAGCATCATCGAGTCTACCTAAGCTACCTAGAGCATTACCTCGGTTGCACCAGGCTTCATGATCGTCAGGTTTAAACTCGATCGCTTTATCGTAACTAGCGACGGCATCATCGAATCTGCCTAGTTTATACAGAGCAGTACCTCGGTTGTTCCAGGCTTCATGATCGTCAGGTTTAAACTCGACCGCTTTATCGTAACTAGCGACGGCATTATCGAGTCTGCCTAGGTTACCCAGAGCAGTACCTCGGTTGTACCAGGCTTCATGATCGTCAGGTTTAAACTCGATCGCTTTATCGTAACTAGTGACGGCATCATCGAGTCTGCCTAGTTTACCCAAAGCAACACCTCGGTTGTACCAGGCTCCATGATAGTCAGGTTTAAACTCGATCGCTTTATCGTAACTAGTGACGGCATCATCGAGTCTGCCTAGTTCATCTAGTGTATTACCATGCATGAATAAGACTCGTTCGCGCAACCTCGACCCAGGAGAATCGTCTTGTGGATTCGGTTGCAAGCAGCGATTGAATATTTCCAAAGCAGCCTCCCAATCTTCTGCTTCATACAAAAGTAATCCTTGTAGATATAATTCTTCAACGCTTTCAGTCTGAGTCGAATTTACTGATTTCTGTTCGGCATCAAATAGCGATCGAATTGCCCCTCTTGCCTGATCAAATCTTTCGGCAACAATCAGATCTGAGATTGGTTGAGATTGATCGAGACTAATATTTTGAACGTGAGCTAATTCTTGCCACACTTGCAAAGCCGATTTCGCATCACCACGTTCGAGGGATTTCTGAAAATCATATTCGCAAGCCAGAAACATCGGATGCGGGCGTGAATCTTCGAGAGCTAATTGATAATATCGAGCATGTTCTGAATTACCCGATGATGATAATCGATCAAATTGCGCTTTGATTTCATCAGGACGATACCAAATCCGAATCATTTCGACGAGAGACTCTACCTCCCTCCCCCGATACTTCTTTACCTCCAGGCAAAGCCGCATCAATACTTCAGTTAGCTCATAGTAAGACTCCTTGCCATGGGATTCCGATTTGACATATCCTTTACCTTTAAGATCTTTTAATTGACTAGAAATCGTCTGGGGCGTAGCAAAACTCCAAGTCGCAATATCCTTGACAATTACTGCTTCAGTGTGATCCACTAGATACGCCACGATCTTGCGCTGTTGCGGTGATAGCATCGCCATCCGCGATTGATAATAAGGCATCAAATCATCGAGCATCTTCATGAATGCGCCGACGAGACTATCGAGATCTTGCTTAGTGATTAACTGGGCAAACATGGTGTAAACACGAGGATTCCCCCCAGCTAATCGGTGTACCGCCCGAACTCTAGCCGAACCAGCGGGAGTATGCAGGAAGCTTGCTAACTCTTGATCCCCTGATTGCTCGGCAATATTAGTTAATAGCTTGATCGCATTTTCATGAGTGAATGGTTGTAGATGAAACGGTGTGAACCAACCATAAAAAGCCTGATCTCTACTGGTAATACCATTAAATAAAACTGGAGTAGTTGCGAGAATCGTACAGCATTTGTATTCCTGGAGGAACGATCGCAACCGCTGTTGTCCATTTGCACCCATGCCAGCAAAGACATCATCAAGATTTTCGATAATTAAAAACAATGTTTTCTTGCCTACCAAATCAGCCAATAAGCTCTCGGCTAATACTTCCGCCTCCTGCGGCGAATGACTTTGCAAAGTAGAAATATTGTTAATGGCGATTTCCCCAAGGGAACGCTCCGCGAACGAGCCAATTTTCGCATCAGGATATTCTTCACCAATTGATCGAAAAATCCTGACCACTAAATCCAACCACGAACTAATTCCCCATTCCTCTTCGCGCAACCAACCAATAATTACCCGTTCCCGCAAATCTTCGCGCTGTTGAATCCGGTTGTAGATGATCGAAACCAAATGAGTTTTACCCATCCCCCGCGCCCCAATCAGTAACGGAAAATGTTTATTCTCGGTAGTGATACTAATGACAATGCGTTCGACTAAATCAGCGACTAGCTCATGACGCTGCACCAAAATATCCTCCAACACCTGGGGGGCCATGATGCTCGGTGTAAAGTTGGACAAGAGGGCTTGTTTCTGCACTTTTTCGGTAGATAGATAGCCAGTCATTTAGTTACCCCCCTTTGGTACTGCCAATATCGCTGGATTAATCCATAGCGAAAACAATAGGTTTTATCGATATTCATCACGAGATAACCATCTTGCCGCAGTAACTTTAATACCGTGCGAAATTCCTCTAGATCTTGAATGGCTGAATTGCGATCCCGAATCTGCTCTAAACTCAATCCGCTTGCTTCCATGGCAAGCGTATCGAGGATTGACAGCGCAATTTCCTTCGAGCCATCTCGATAGTAAGTTTTAATCCGCTCCTGATAATGATCCATATCCCAAGGCTTCGGATCGCACAAAGCTAGATCGATTTGCTCCTTGACTACATTTGGTGATATCGACTGGCGCAAACTCTTGAGTTTTAAGATCGAGTGATGAATATAAAAGGGAATCCGATCGACTTGCTGCGAAATCTCCCTGGCGACGGCAGATCGACTCTCTTTCAGAGAGGCTCCGCCAACAGTCATAGATACATTTTCACCTTCTAACAATCGCTCGGCTAAATCAATCGCATCCCCAGCATCTAGCGGCTGAAGATCCCAGGTGTACATATCGTTAGTAGGTGCATTATTATAGCCAGCATCCTTTAACTTACTGACCACATGGTGCAACCCGATCGATCCGGTATACACCATCCTTAACTGTGGATATGTTTGCCGTAGAGCCCGTAATGTATCGAGCACTTCCATAGCGACCAATGCCCCATTCTCGCGTTTGAGAAAGTTATCTAGCATTATTGGCAACTCATCCCAAAAGAAGATGATCTGTTTTGCTTTTTGCCCATCATCCCAATCATCGACTGACAAGGGATGGCTCATAGCATACTCGATCACATTTTCCAAAATCTCTTTCCATCGATCTGTTGATGTTTCAGGAATTTTGATGATGTTGCCGATTTGCCAACCTGCAAAATTTTTAGTGAATTTCCCGAGTAATTCTTCAAACAATTTAATTCCAGGCTGATATGCGCTAATATCTGTCAATATATTCGAGACAAACTCGGCTGGCGATACTACCTTTTCTAAATCTCGATAGATGGGAAATACATTTGCACCACCGTCTTTCACCATCTGCTTAATAATCGTCGTTTTGCCCATCCGCCGCTCTGCTGTCAGCACAATGCTCTGCTGCGCCAAGCGTTCCCACAATTCCGCGATCACCGCATCTCTACCAATGATATCTGCCGAGTCGATCTGTCCGCCGGGATTCGCTTTCATAAAAAAACCATCATGAGTGACGAGCATTTCCCTCATCATAGCAGAGGCTAGTAACGCGCGTCAAGTTCAACGCACGTTAATTTTGACGTGCGTTGAACTCAATCTGGGATTTCCATTGGATGGGCTTTACGGCTGCTTTCCGGTAAATTTTGGAGAAGCCTCTCCGAGAAAAATTACTGCACTAAGGAACAAGGATTTAATAACTCCATCGCTCACCCTCACCCCAGCCCTCTCCCATCGAGGGAGAGGGAGCAGCGAAAAATCCGGTCTTGGGGTTTCCCCTGCTTGGGTTGATTGCATGGTCGGGAAACCCGACCGCATCAACTCCGCAAGTGGAGGACTTTTTCAAGACAAGAGACTTCGCTTCCGTGCCGGCTCCCCTCTCCCAAGTGGGGAGAGGGGTTGGGGGTGAGGGCTTCCAATGGATGCATCAAATTTCAGTCAAATAATCGATCTTATTTAATTCTCATTCCTAAGAATCTTGGCGCAGTCGATCGAGCACCGAGCGATCTTCCAAAGTCGAAGTATCGCCAGTGATTTCCTCGCCAGCCGCTACGGAACGCAGATGTCGACGCATGATTTTGCCCGATCGAGTTTTTGGTAAAGCATCCGTAAACCGAATTTCGCCCGGTCTAGCGATCGCCCCAATTTCCTTGCCCACATGGAGCTTCAGCTCTTTCATGAGCGCCTCGCTGGCCGTAAAGGAATTCTCTAAGGTCACAAAAGCTACAATTTCTTCACCCTTTAAAGGATCTGGTTTGCCCACCACCGCCGCTTCGGCTACCGCCGGATGGGAAACCAAAGCCGATTCCACTTCCATGGTACCTAGGCGGTGCCCGGAAACGTTGATCACATCATCCACCCGACCCATCACCCAGAAATAGCCATCTGTATCCTGACGGGCACCATCGCCAGCAAAATAGACATACTTGCCATCCTGAGGTGGAATGTGTTCCCAATAGGTCTTGCGGAATCGATCGTCGTCGCCATATACGGTGCGCATCATGCCCGGCCAGGGATGGTTGATCACTAAGTAGCCACCAGTGTTGGCCGGGACCGGTGTGCCATCGGCATCCACGATCGAGGCCAGAATACCCGGCAATGGTCTAGTAGCCGATCCGGGCTTGGTCGGTACCGCTCCCGGCAGCGGCGCAATCATAATCCCGCCGGTTTCTGTCTGCCACCAAGTATCCACGATCGGACAGCGCTCGCCGCCAATCACCCGGTGGTACCACATCCAAGCTTCTGGGTTAATTGGTTCCCCAACGGTGCCCAACAGGCGCAGGGAAGACATATCTCGCGCATTAGGAATTTCTTCGCCCATTTTAATAAAGGCCCGAATTGCCGTGGGAGCAGTGTAGAAAATGGTCACCTTGTATTTTTCAATCACGTCCCAGAAGCAGCCCGGATTGCTGGGGCGGGGTGCACCTTCGTACATTACCGTAGTGGCCCCATTGGAAAGCGGCCCATAGACGATGTAGCTGTGGCCCGTAATCCAGCCCACATCCGCAGTACACCAGTAGATATCCGAATCCTTCAGGTCGAAGACCCACTGGGCAGTCATGTGAGCATAAAGGTTATAGCCACCAGTGGTATGGACAACACCTTTTGGTTGGCCCGTACTACCCGAGGTATAGAGAATGAATAGCATGTCCTCCGCGTCCATTTCCTCCGGGGGACAATCTTTGGCCACCGTGGGCTGCTCCAGATGCCACCAATGGTCTCGATCGGCCACCATGGTCACTGCTTGCTTAGTCCGTTGCACAACCAGAACTTTGCGGACTGTCGGACAAGCATGATTGGCGATCGCCTCATCCACCTGCTGCTTCAGGGGGACGGCGGTATCCTTGCGCCAGCCGCCATCGGCGGTAATCACCAGCTTCACTTCACCAGCTATCAACCGATCGCGCAGCGCTTCGGCACTAAAGCCCCCAAAAACGACCGTATGGACGGCCCCAATCCGGGCACAGGCCAGCATGGCCATGGCCGCTTCCGGTACCATCGGCATGTAAATACCCACCCGATCGCCTTTGGTTACGCCCAGCTGCTTAAGCACGTTGGCCATTTGACAGACTTCTTGGTGGAGTTCGGCGTAGGTCAGCACGCGGGAGTCACCCGGTTCGCCTTCCCAGATCAGCGCCGGTTTGTCTCGCCGATCGGTGGTGAGGTGGCGATCAAGACAGTTGTAAGAAATATTGATCTTGCCGCCATCGAACCATTTGGCGAAGGGCGGATTGCTCCAATCCAGCACTGTATTCCAGGGCTTGAACCAATGTAGTTCCTGCTGGGCCAGCTTGGCCCAAAAGGCCGCCGGATCCGCAGCCGCTGAACTATAGATGCGATCGTAATCCGCTGGACTAGAGAATTGCGCGGCCTGGGAAAATGCGGTAGAAGGCGTGAAGAGGCGCTGTTCCTGAAGAATAGATTCGATGGTTGTATCTGACATGGCCATAAGAATGAGAACGCTAAACCACATTATTGCCCATGGGAGGATTTTCTCGCTGGCTAAATAGGTTCGTTCGGGGTCAATCTTATTTTTCCTTAATTTTTTGCAGCTCTTGGCCCTTAGCCAAACAAATCCATCTCTGCCATTTTGGCGTTCGCGGAGCGTTTCTGTAAGGAAATCGCCTCCACATAGCTAGGCACCGCTTCCCCCGCTGCCAAACAGGCAAATCGATCGAGTGCCACCAAATCCTCCCCCCAAAAGACCTGGCCCAGCTTGACGGTCTGGCCCCGATCGGGCTGCCAATCCTTACTCAGCAGCCGCAAATCCGCATCAATTACGCCGCCATCAAAGAGGTGCCCGATCGAAAAATAGACATCCTGCAAAACTAAGGGCACGCTCGGGCGATGGAGTTGGCCCCGCGAATTACTGCTACGGGCCTTGTACCTATTGCGGGGAAACAGGCCATAGAGGTTCTTAAGAGAGGCCGATATCAATGTTTCGTCCTTGAGGATGGTGCGCTTCAGAGTACCTAGGCTGATCCGACAATCCACTGCTTGCAACAGGGCCGGTGCCCACATGGTAGCAAAGCGCACTGGCTGGGGAGATAGGTTCGGGTATTCGATCGCCGGCAATTCATCGGCATCCAGCAGCTGCATCCCCTCATCTAGTAATTCATAGATGCCCAAGCGACTGGCAATATCTGGCAGACTCACTGGCGAACAGACTCCTTCTACGATCAATATTTCCGCTTGGGGACTAGCCTGCCGCAGTCCTTGCAAAACTGTTTTCAAGATCGGCAGTCCCACCGTTACCGGGGCAGCCTTGGGATAGCCAAGATTGGGCTTGAGTAGAATGCGTCTGGCTCCATAAGCATTGGCAGGTGGTTGATATACAAAGTTAGCGGTTTCACTTTTCTGAATATTCACGAAAATTTCCAAATAATTAGAGCGCAATCACAGCGTTGCTGCTGGAGATAAATCTTTACTGACAATTCGGTTGCGACCGGTAGTTTTTGCTTGGTAAAGAAGCCGATCGACCTCAGCCAACAATGATTCTATATCATGTTCATCATTGGGTATCAAAGTCACCACACCCAGACTGAGAGTCACTTGTTTACTAACCGGTGAAGATTTATGAGAGAGGATCAAATTAGCGACTCGTTCTTGGATCATTTTGGCAACCTGTACGGCCCCGATTAGGGGTGTATTGGGCAAGATTACTACAAATTCTTCGCCGCCATAGCGCGCCGGTAGATCGGCAGCGCGGCGGGCGGCAGCCGAGATAGCCACGGCCAATAAGCGTAAACATTGGTCGCCCACTTGGTGTCCGTAAGTATCATTATATTGCTTAAAGTAATCCACATCGCACAGGATGATCGAGAGCGATGTTTGCTCCCGTTGGAGTCGATACCATTCTTGGCGCAGTCGATCGTCAAACTGTCGGCGATTAGCAATCTGGGTTAAGCCATCTATATAGGCCAAGTCAGACAGTTCTTGATTGGCTTTCCGGAGGGAGGCTTCTGCTACGGCCCGCTTTTTCACTTCGGCTTGGAGTTCCTCGGTGCGATCGCTGACTTTTTGTTCTAGGGAACGAGAATATTCCTCTAATTCTTGGCGAGACTGCTGAATTTCTTGGCTCATCAGCCCAAAAGAATCTGATAAAGCTGCCAGCTCCTTTACGCCCCGAGGTATTGGTTGTTGGCTAAAATCACCACGAGTGATTTTTTGGCTAGCTTGGTGTAGCGACAAAATCGGGCGGGCCAGCCACCGGCTAATCAGGAAGTTCAAAAGAATCACGGCCAATAGTGCTAACAGACATAATCCAACGGTGGTCGTAGTCCCCGCCCGAATCTGGGCCATTACATCCGCTTCGGGCACTACGATCGCAATTACCCAATCTAGTCCCTGTCCTTGGGAAAAGGGCTGCACTTGAACAAATTGCTTCTGACCTTTAATCTGAAAACTCAAGAATTGGTGTTGACGAATATTATGCAAATCTCCAAACTTTTCCTGTAAAAAATTCGTAGTGAAACCGATTGAAGGCGTTTTGCTATCCTTGGCTGCCAACCGCTGGGGTTGGCTACTACCATTAGTGACGAAGGGTCGTTCTTGGCTGGAGCTAGCCACTAACATCCCAGATTTCTCCATCAAAAAAACCTCGCTGTTAGCACTGACATGGGTTTCTGCTAGGAATTTTTGGAGAGCTAAGAGAGATACGTCAATACCGCTGACCCCCAAGAGTTTACCGGTGCGATCGTATAGAGGTTCGCTAGCAGCAATAAAGATCCGGCCATTGGTGAAACCAGAATATACCTTTGTCCAAACCGGTTTCTGAGCTTCGATCGCCGCTTTGTACCAAGGGCGAGTGCGGGGGTCGAACACTGGTCGCTCTACTCTGAGCAGGGTCGAGCGCTGGCCTTTGCTGTTAACTTCGTAGTAGTTGCCAAAATATTCGGTCGATCGATTGGAACTGGAAATTTGCAGTTCCTTAGTTTCTTCCGGTCTGGTAATCCCTAGGCTATCTCCTTGCTCCGATCCCAAAGAGATCCAAGCTAGGTTCTCAAACAGTTGCATCTGCTGCCATAGATACTGTTCTCGGCGGGTACTGGTAGAGGAGAAATCCATACTTAGATCGCCGCGCAGCACCGCATCCCTAACCATTTTGTTAGCAATTTGGGGGGCTGCCAAGTAGCTAGTGAGCTTTTGGTCTACCCGCTGGCCTACTTCGCTCATCAGTTGGTTCGTCAGGTTCTCGACGGAGCGTTGACCGTTACGATGAGAGAGATAGCCAACCAAGCCAACTACGACTACTACCTGCAAAATAAAGGGGACGGTGAGCATCCAGGTCAGAGATACGGGCAGCAAAGACCTTTTCTTAAGGGGCTGCTGGCCTTGGCTAAGCCGCTCTGGATAGGAATCGGAAACCAGCGATATTTTGGGTGGCATGGTAGCGGCTGTGGCTTTTTGTAATTCTTGTAATCATCCTCTGTAAAAGACTAGCATCTCAGTGGTAGGTTCCACGCTGGAATTATGTGTTAACCGTACCAGTGGAAGTGCTGCGATCTATTCCAGACAAGTCCCAGTAGAATAAAGAAGCCTTCGGTTTACCAAGCATACAGTAATGGCCTATAGCGATTTTACCATCAGTCGAGTGCGGAAGGATCTGGGTATCGATACTACCGAAGTCTCCGGTCTGTTCGATCAAGTACCTCCCTTGATTGCCTCGGAGCTGTTGAAAGGGATGCTCGATCGCTCTGGTCGTCTGGCCAGACTCATTGGCACCGAGAAGGCTAAATCCGAGTTCTTGATTGCCCCGATCCTCGCTGAGATCGTTGCTCAGTTGGACGATCAAGTAAGTCTTTTCTCGGGCACAGAGTTTAACATCGATCCGGAAAAAGGACTCCAGGGGTTTTGCGATTTTATTTTGAGCCAGTCAGCGGAACAGTTGGAAATCACTGCTCCGGTCATTACGATCGCTGAGGCTAAGAACGACAATATCAAGAGCGGCATCGGTCAATGTATTGCAGAAATGGTCGGCGCTCAAATTTTCAATCAACGGGAAGGTAAATCGATTTCAGTGATTCATGGAGTGGTGACTACCGGCTCTAGTTGGCTGTTCATGAGGCTCCTAGGTAGCCAGGTGGAAATAGACGATCGAGAATACTATATCAACGAACTAGACAAAATCCTGGGCATTCTCGTTGCTCCGCTCCGGGATAGCTAGTGATTATCTCGACCGAAAAACGCCCTAGATAGCCACTAGCAAAAAAGCCAGATAGCCACCGACCATCAGCCATTCTTGCCAAGTATCCTGCGGACTAGGGAGTGGTTCCATGGGCTAGCTTTTGGTAAACGGTGGCTAGGGCCGAGTCATCGCCGACATTGCCGGGAAACAGCACGACGGGCAGGAGTGGGAAGCGCGGATGATCGGCGGCGGTTTGGACGACGGAGCAGCCGGCCAAGATCTGGCCGAGGAGGCGCACCATGGGTAGCTGTAGACCCTCGCTGAGTACGTCGTTGGAGGTGATGCCACCTTTGCTAATGAGGAAGCCGATATCTGGAGGGAGTTGCTGGACGATCGACATCAGCGTTCCGGAAACCTTTACCCCAAAATCCAGGCGGGTTTGAGCATCGGGAAACTGGAGTTCCTGGCGACTGGTATAGACTACCGCTGTTTGGCCAGCGGCAAAGATGGTATTGACCTGAGCTACAGCCTCCGCTATCAAGGCTGCCGGTGGTTCCGTGAGCAATCGATCGACCATCACCTCAACCCCCACCACGCCATCAACCTGCAATAGCTCCTGGAGCTGTGCTGTGGTTTTCCGGACATGGGAACCGACAATTACCACTCCGGGCTTTTGATTCCGCACCATCCCATGCATATCTGTGATGGGCTGAGGGCCGAGATTTGCTAGGGAAGTAAGGATGCTGGCGGCACTGCGCAACAGAAAGCGCTTACCCTGTTTGGCCGCTGCCATCAGATCCACAGCGAATGTATCGAAATCCTGTTGATTTTCGCCATCCACTACGCCGCAGCGGTTACCCGTGAGGGTCAATAATCGATCGAGACTGCCCGATCGCACATCGGCTAAGGTAAATCGCTCCACTAGGGATGCTCCGATTCTCCCTTGAGTTTTTTCCTCCACATAGTCCGGCAAAAAGCTATGACTATAGGCAAATACCGAGTCCTTCGCAAACTCCGTTTCGTGGACGGGCGTTGGGACACCCTCGACTATTAAGTAGTGAATGCTATCTTTGGTGAAACGACCGCCTTCAAAGAAAGCAGGCAGCAAGAAATGAGCATCAAAATCCCCGAGGGTAGCCGCGATCGCATCGGTCTCGATCGGATAATGGCCGCGCAGGGTGGAATCAGATCGACTCACCAAAAGAAAATTAGTGACCCCTGCTTGGGCAATAGCTAGCTGTAGATTTTCACAGACTGACCTAGTCCGCGCTGCCGCTTCGATCGCCGTCAAAGCCCGAGTATTAGTCAAGACAAAGAAGATATCTACCTGATCTAGGAGGGCCGTGACCAAAGTTGGTACATCCCACTGAGTTAATAATAGGCAGCTATGAACGGTCTGGGAACCAGTGGGGTCGTCATCGAGAACAATGATTTTAGGTCGATCGGACATTGGCACTGGCCTCAATGGAATTTTGTAAACGTTGGATCACCATGGATCGATCGAGATAGGACAATAAAGCCCCAGCTTTGGGACCCCGGTCTTTGCCCATAAAGCAGCGATAGATAGCCTGAAAAGCGATCGGTTGGGTGATCCCGATCGATTCATCTTTGCTGACGGTGAATAGGGCAGTTTGTAAAGTATCGCCATCCCAAACCGTGAGGTCATTGAGCAGCGGCATCAATTTTTGTAAATAACTTACCTGTACTGGATCGAGCTGACTGGCCGTAGGCGGCATCGCATCTACATAGAGTTCCAATTTCTCTTCGGGATCGGCATAGTCTTCGAGCCATTTACGCCCCACTCCGATACGCTGATTGACTTGTTGTCGATCAAAATCGCTGAAATCTGTCGGACTGCGCTGGGTGATTTCCTGCTGAATATCTAGGTGCGGCAGTTGCAGCAGTGATATCAAAGTGCTGAAATCAAAGGGTTGGAAGGGTTTAATTAATTCATCGGGCTGGGAATAAAGCAATGACATCAAATCTTCGTTTAGCTCCGGATGAGCTCGATACTTATCGATTAGATGATCATAGTCCCGGAACAGGCGCGTAATGGTTTCATAGTTCGGCGAGAAATTGATCGCCGTGCGCGGTTGGGTGCGCAGCATCAAAAAGCGCAACAGTTCCGGTGGGAGCAGCGCCGCTACTTCCTTAGCACTGGCTCCCACACCCTTAGAAGAACTCATCTTGGTGCCATTGATCAGAATGAATTCATAGGCCGAGTGCATCGGTGGTTGCTGGTTCAGCACCTTGCGGCAGATGGCGTTGGCCACATCCCGGGAGCCGCCTTTTTGGGAGTGGTCTTTGCCAGCCATCTCGATCGTCACGCCCACCACTTGCCACTTGGCCACCCATTCCACCTTCCAAGGCAGCTTACCGTTGCCATCGAAAGGCGAGATCCAGCCAGAATGGCCACAGCCCTTGACGTATTCCATGGCCTGGGGCTGACAGGTGTAGAAGACCTCCTTGCCGTTGTAGTCGGTCACCACCGTCGTGGCAATCTTGCGACACTTTTCGCAGATCACATTGAAGGGTCGCCAGTTATCAGGCCGACTGGCTTTGCTGATTTGGAGATAAGCTTCGCGCACTAGGTGAGCATCGGTGAGGAAGCGATCGATATGTTCGTTCATCTGGCCCGATCGATAGAGATCGCGCAGATAGTAAATCTCTGGCTTGACCCCCAGATAGTCAAACACTTCCAGAAACTCGTTCATGAAGTACTTGGCATAGTCACTGGCTCCCTCACCGGGAGCAGGTACGTTACAGAGCGGCTCGCCGAGATACTGGCCAAAAGTTGCCTGGTCTAGATAGTGCGGGACTGTATCTAGCGCATCGTAGTCGTCCACGCCGTAGAGGAATTTGACTGGCTTGCCTGCTTGCTTTAAGGCCCGATAGATCACGTCATGGATGAGCACACCCCGCAGGGAACCCACATGGACTCGCCCGGAGGGGGTTTTAGAATCGTTGACTACCTGTGTACCTTCGGCTTCGGCGGCAATTTTATCGGCCCAGAACATGATGACTTCCTCGAATAGCAAGGCTTCATTCTACTACAGGGAAGCAGATGGGGCGATCCTTGGCAATTTCTGTTCCCGCCAAACCTTCTGGGATTGCTATATAATACGGGTTCCTTCAATTCACCTTCTTCTCTACGGTTCTGACCCCATGAACATTTTCGCCGATCTGCTACTGGCTACCCCTAAATCCAAGACTGCCAAGGCCGAGCCAAAACAGAAGCGCGGCATCGAGATCAAGTCCGAGCGGGAACTGGAGATCATGCGGCAGTCCGGCAAAATTGTGGCCACCGTACTGAAAGAGATTCAGGCCATGGTAGAACCGGGGATGACCACGGCGGACTTGGATGCCCATGCGGAGAAGCGAATTCGGGAGATGGGAGCTACGCCTAGTTTCAAGGGCTACCATGGCTTTCCAGCTTCGATTTGCTCTAGCATTAACAATGAAGTGGTGCATGGTATTCCCAGCCGCAAGAAGGTAATCAAGATCGGCGATGTGCTGAAAGTGGATACGGGAGCTTTCTACAATGGCTTCCATGGCGACTCCTGCATCACGATCGCCGTGGGTGAAGTATCGGAAAAAGCTGCCCACCTGATCAAAGTAGCCGAAGGCGCTCTATACAAAGGCATCGAGCAAGTCAAAGCTGGGGCCTACCTAATGGACTTAGCTGGAGCCGTGCAAGACTACGTGGAAGCCAACGGCTGCAAGATCGTGGAAGACTTTACTGGACATGGTGTGGGGCGTAACCTACACGAAGAACCTTCGGTATTCAACTTCCGCACCCGCGAACTGCCCAATGTGAAACTTAGAGAAGGCATGGTGCTGGCGATCGAGCCGATTGTCAATCAGGGTTCTAAGGACGTCAAAATTCTCGGGGACAAATGGACGGCGGTGACCACCGATAAATCTCTCTCCGCCCAATTCGAACATACGGTGCTAGTGACCAAAGATGGTTACGAGATTTTCACCGATCGAAACTTGGTCTAGCATCCACCAGCCGGTCTGCAGAAATCCACAAAAAAAGAGAGTGCAATATTCTATGCTACTCTCTTTTTTGCGGACAAATAATATTTTAGTTCTGGTTTGCCAGAGACAAATTCAGGCTGGAGACATCTTCCAACTTGAGGCTGGTAGCCAATTCCAATAGCTCGAAAGAGCTGAGAAACCGTGATTGCAAAGCACTGGTTAATGCATCATGCAAGGCGATGTTGTCAACATTGATACTCGTTGCCAATTCCAGCATCTTATTTGTTTGCGGAGAAGGACTAGTTGTAGTATGTACCATAGTTGATAAACTCTGCTGCTTTAACGTTACTACTTTTTTACTGCTGTTCTCTCAATGTATCCGGGATTTTTTTGATCGTCCTCGGTCATTTGGCGGACAACCGCTGCCGCCGACAGAGAGTCGGGCAAAAATCTCAGCAGCGCGGACTCATGCACCGAACCCCCATGGGCTATAATCTTTGGGTCGATCGACTAGGTATCACCTCAAACCCATGGCAGACGTAAGAATTGGTATTATTGGCGGCAGCGGCCTCTACAAGATGGAAGCCCTGAAAAACGTAGAAGAAGTGCGCCTAAATACGCCTTTTGGCGATCCTTCCGATGCACTCATCGTCGGTGATTTGGATGGCAACAAAGTAGCCTTCATTGCCCGCCATGGTCGCCATCACCACCTCACCCCCAGCGAAGTTCCCTATCGGGCTAACATCCACGCCATGAAGCAAATGGGTGTGGAGTACCTAATTTCGGCCTCGGCGGTCGGGTCCCTGCAAGCAGAAGTAAAGCCCCTGGATCTAGTCTTGCCAGACCAATTCATCGATCGCACCAAAAACCGCGCCTCTACATTTTTTGGTGAAGGCATCGTAGCCCACATCGCCTTTGGCGAACCGATTTGTCCCCAGCTCCAGCAGGTATTAGCCGACTCGATCGACTCCCTGAAGCTCCCAGATATCACTTGTCACAAAGGTGGCACCTACATCTGCATGGAAGGCCCAGCCTTCTCGACTAAGGCTGAATCCAACATGTACCGCCAGCTGGGCGGCACGATTATCGGTATGACCAATTTACCGGAAGCTAAGTTAGCCAGGGAGGCAGAAATGGCCTATGCCACCCTCGCCCTCTCCACGGACTACGACTGTTGGCATCCGGACCATGACAGCGTCACCGTGGAAATGGTGATCGCCAACCTGGGCAAGAATGCCGTCAATGCTCAGCGCGTGATCCAAGAAGCGGTCCAACGAATTTCTGAAAATCCCTTCAAATCCGCTGCTCACAGTGCTTTGCAATATGCGATCATCACCCAGATGGAGCACGCCAACCCAGCTGCCAAGGAAAAACTGAGCTTGCTGATTGGCAAGTACGTAAAGTAGTCCACCCTTCCTTTTGAGGGACCTTTCGATTAGCATGAGGGAAAATTACTTAGCAAAACTTTACAAATGCCAGCTATTCTTGACGCTCTGACCGCGATCGATCGCATCGATCGACAGATTTGGATTTGGCGAGACTACCAAATTGTCTACAGCATCAAAGGCACCGGCCGGCCAGTGCTGCTCATCCATGGTTTCGGTGCTTCGATCGGCCATTGGCGGAAGAATATTGATGCCCTAGTGGATGGTGGTTACCGCGTCTATGTCCTAGACCTGCTGGGTTTTGGCGCTTCGACCAAGGCTCCGATCGAATATAATATGCAGCTCTGGGCCGAGCTAATCGCCGATTTTAGCGATGCACATATTCAGGAGCCAGCCTTCTTGGTGGGCAACTCGATCGGCGGCCTGATTGCCCTGACCACTTTGGCGAACCGCCCAGAACTTTGTGCCGGAGCGATCTTGATCAACTGTGCTGGTGGTTTGACCCATCAATCCACGGATTTCAATTGGTTGATGAGCCAGGTAATGACCATTTTCATGAATGTGGTGCGCTCGCCGGCCTTCGGCCCGTTGATTTTCGATCGCATTCGCAGCAAAGGCAATATCCGCAAAAGCCTCAAGCAGGTTTATTTCCGCCAGGAAGCGATCACGGAGGAACTGGTGGAAATGCTCTATCAGCCTTCCTGCGACCCCGGTGCCCAAAAAGTCTTCGCGGCGATTATCAGTGCTTCACCTGGTACTAAGCCTCGGGATTTGCTGCAATCCTTGGACTGTCCCCTATTAGTGATCTGGGGCGAGAAGGATCCTTGGACACCAGTGAAGGGCATCGAGACTTTTCGATCGCTCCAACAGCAAGGTAAGCCAGTGGAACTATTCACGATTCCCCAGGGCGGTCATTGCCCTCATGACGAATACCCCGAAGTTGTGAATCCAGCAATTTTAAATTGGCTGAATAAATTTTAGGATTAAGAGTTTCATCAACAGATTAATGACTATCCCATCAATCGCCGATCTCCGCAAAGACTATACCAGAGAGGGCTTAGCTACCGGCCACCCCAGTCCATTCCGTCAATTCGAGCAGTGGTTCGAGCAAGCCCTTGCGGCCCAGCTCTTAGAACCAAATGCGATGACTCTGGCCACTATCACTTCTGACGGCCTACCCGATGCCCGCATCGTGTTGTTGAAAGGCTTCGACGATCGCGGCCTAGTTTTCTATACCAACTTCCGCAGCCAAAAAGGCCAAGAACTAGCCGCCCATCCCCAAGCCGCTCTAGTTTTTCTCTGGGGTGACCTGGAACGCCAAGTGAGGGTGCGGGGCTCTGTGGAAAAAGCTACGGCGGCAGAAACCGATGCTTACTATCAAAGTCGGCCTCTGGGCAGCAAACTGGGAGCATGGGCCTCCACCCAAAGCGAAGTCATTCCTAGCCGCGAATTCTTAGAACAGCGCATGGCCGAGCTAGAAATTCAATATCAAGGCCAAGATGTGCCTCGGCCTGACCATTGGGGCGGCTTCCGGGTAGTTCCTACCGAATTCGAGTTTTGGCAAGGGCGACCTAGTAGATTGCACGATCGATTGCGCTACCAATTACAAGCCGATGGTGGCTGGCAGATCGATCGATTAGCACCCTAATAACTATTCAGTAGTTCAGCTAAATAGCTGATTTAATTTGATTCTGCTGATAAAAAATATTCAAAATGCTAGTCTTAATCGTGCAATCATAGATCCCCTTGTGTTAATACTTCTTAATACAAGGGGATTCTTGTAAAGAAATCAAAATTATATATTTACTTTTATGGCAATTATCAATGGCACCAACGGCGACGACACAATAAGAGACTATGCCAATCAACCCAACAACACAGTCAATGGATTAGCTGGGAATGATGATATTACAGCGGCAGCTAATAATGACACCCTCAATGGAGATGATGGCAACGATCTGCTGCAAGTTTCCGGCAAAACTGGAGTACGACTCAATGGAGGAGCTGGCAAAGATGTTTTCCGGTTAAGCAGCAATGAGCTGACTGGCAATTTCATCGATGGGGGAAGTGGATTCGACGTACTGGCGTTATCGGATAACAGCACTTGGCGATCCCAAATACCATATAATATTGATGTAGATAACGTGGATTTCTCGCAGTTAATTATTCCAGGCAGCTCCTCCGTCAACATCCAGAATGTAGAAGGCATTCAAGATTTTTATGGCGGCAGTGGCAACGATACGATCAGAGCAACGGGAACTGGCGATAATACTGTCGCACACCAACTCTATGGCAATTCTGGCAACGACCTAATTGTTGGTGGGGCAGGTAATGATCGAATATACGACCTCATCGGTCAAGATACGCTCACTGGCGGAGCAGGTAACGACCAATTCGTGGTGGGGCTGGGCGGTTCGATCGTCAATGGCGGTGATGGAGACGATTCTATAGTCCACTTCTTTTCTGTTTTCGATAATTTTTTGGCTCGTGATGGCTATGGTAACGGCCCATTCCGATCGACCACTGTTAATGGTGGTGCTGGCAACGATGAGATTTATTTAGTTGCCTACACCGGTACTCCGGCAGTAACCATTGGGGATGTGGTGGATGGAGGTGAAGGTAATGACAAAATCACTGGTTCTAGATTCAATGATACGCTCAATGGTGGAGCTGACAATGATACGATTCAAGGCTCCGGTGGCCAGGATTTGATCAATGGAGGCGATGGTAACGACCTATTATACGTCTCTAATAACAGTACTGTGCAAGGTGGTGCTGGCAATGACTTTTTCAGGGCTGATTCCGATGTGATCGTTGGGGATAGAAAAGATCGCCTAGAGGGTGGAGAAGGTTTTGATGTGCTGGATACTTGGGATTTAAGCAAAACCAATGGGGGCAGTAATTTCGATTTGAGTAATCTGAACTCCTTGATCGGGGTAGAAAGTGTCGCTAAGTTCACGGCGGGCAGCGGTAATGATACGGTTTTAGGAGCCATCGATCTGGCTATCTATGGCTTCTCGGCCAAAAGATTTATTGATACCGGGGCTGGCAATGATCAAGTAACGGTGATATCGGGAGATACGACTATTAATAGTGGGGACGGTGACGACACCGTAGTAGGTGGTACGGGTAACGATATCATCACCGATCGCTTTGGTAATAACAGCCTCGCAGGCGGGTCTGGAAACGATATTTTCTTCGTTTCTGCAACTGGTAATAACCAGATCGATGGTGGTGCGGGTATAGATGTTCTGGCCACGGAGGTGGATGTTTCTGCCAATAACAGTCCGGTGGTAGCAGATCTGAATAACTTTGACTTTACGGGTCTGACCATTGCGGGCATCAGCTCGATCACCAACATGGAAGGTGTGGCCGAACTCAAGACGGGCAGTGGTGACGATCGGCTAACTGTCGATGCAGCAGACCGCACTGACCGGATTATTAACAGTGGCAAAGGTGATGACTCGATCGCCACAGGTGCTGGCAATGACTATCTAGCTGGCGCTGATGGCAACGATACCATTACTGGTAACGCAGGCTTCGATACGATTTTTGGCGAAAACGGTCGGGATCTGATTAGTGGCGGCGATAACAATGATCTCTTACTCAGTGGTAACGATCAAGATACGGTGGATGGCGGCACTGGCGAAGATTATATTGCTGGCGGCGCTGGTGACGATCTGCTCGATGGGGGCTTGGATAATGATACTATTCATGGCGAACAAGGTAATGATGCGATCAATGGTGGTGCCGGAACCGATTTCCTCTATGGTGGCGATAATGAAGATTCGATCGATGGCGGTGCCGCCGAGGATATTATTGGCGGTGGATTGGGTAATGATAGTATCTTCGGCGGTGAAGGTGATGACAAGCTCTGGGGCGAAGATGGTAACGACACAGTGAGCGGTGGCGAGGGAGACGATCGCATTTTTGGCAACCAGGGCAACAATCTGTTGCTAGGTGGTGCTGCCAATGACACGATCGTCCACTTGGAAGGCAATGATACGATGACTGGTGGCGCGGGCATTGATTCCTTTTTCATAGGCCTAAATTATCTGGGGTTCGACCAGTTGGGCAAGGCCACCATCACTGATTTTGTTTCGGGTACCGATAAGATTCTGCTCCATGGCCGAGTCTTCGATCGATTACCCCAGTTAGAAGCTGGTGTTCTTCCCGATTCGGTCTTGGCAATTATTACTACTGATAATGATGTAGCCACCAGCAATGGACAACTGGTTTACAATCAAACCACTGGTACCTTGTTTTATAACGCCAATGGGGCCGAAGCTGGTTTGGGTGGCGGTGGTAGCTTTGCGCAACTTGCTGCTAATACTGTAATCACAGCCCAGGACTTTAATTTGAGCTATGAAATTTATTAATTCACGAATCAAAGGTTGCGATCTCTGATCAATTTCTCAGCAATGAGGATTCAATAAACCCCAGGCTTTGTGGATGGATTAGATTCATGAAAACCCAATGGTAGGAAGCAATGCATCCAATTATTGGGTTTCCTTAACTTTTATTGGACACTTAATCCTTAGTGGCACAGAACCAGCCTTGGTTGTTGCTGTTGTGATCTTGCCACTGAGAATGACATTGCAAGTACCGAGTTGTCACTTGACAATTGCTTTGGTTTAAAGCTACAGTCAAGGTTGTCACCTGACAATCAAAATACCACAGCCAGTTAAAAGCTGCTATGTCCAGACGATCGCACCCCCACCCACAAATCGAAGCAGCTTTAAAACATGCCGAGGACAATGGTTGGCGAGTTGATGTTGGTGGAGGACATTGCTGGGGTAGAATCTACTGCCCTTACAATGATTATAAGAATGCAGATGTGGGTTTTTTTGTATTTCTAGCGTTTGGAGCACTCCCAAAAATCCAGAAAATCATGGGAGACAGATTAGACGAGTGGTAGACAACTGTACAGCCAACAATAAATTAGATGATCCCTGTGAAGAAGAGGAATAAACATGAAAGAATATAATTTCACTGTGAAGTTTGACTTCCATGGCTCTCAAGCCGATCTCAATGCCTATATTGAGAAGCTATATGAGGCTGGATGTGATGATGCTTTGATTGGAATTGGCAAGCAGGGCTGTATTGCACTGGATTTTGTCCGTGAAGCCCCATCGGCTTTCCAAGCAGTTTCCAGCGCTATAACTGATGTCAAAGAAGTCCTGCCCAACGGGGTTCTAGTCGAGGCATCTCCAGACTTTGTGGGTTTAACTGATGCTGCTAAAATTATTGGATGCACTCGCCAAAACATCAGGAATCTAATTGTCAAAGATGAGCCTAGATCTCCATTGCCAGTGTATGAAGGCACCCCTTCTATTTGGCATTTAGCAGAGATTCTAACTTGGCTGAAGGAAGATAAAACCTACTCTATTGATGAGGGATTATTGGAAATCGCCAAGACTAATATGAGCTTCAATATTGCCAGTAGTTTGCGCAAGGTCGAACCAAGTCTTCACGAAGAGATCAGAGCTTTAGTCGCGTGAAAGTTCTGTGCCAATAGAACTAGCTCAGATTTAGATCAAGCCATGGTAGATAAAGCTTGATTTCAAGCCAGTTACCTTCAAGGTAATGTCATTGTCACAGAGAGCCCCAACCACCGCCACCAGGCGTTTCAATGACCAGTCGATCGCCCACTGCCATTTCCACCCTCGCTCTGCTACCCAAGCTCTCCGCCGTCCCATCTCGACGCAGCAAAATATTCCGCCCCACAGCTCCATCTTTCCCCCCGGCCATCCCAAAGGGCGGCACCAGCCGACTGCTAGAGAGAATCCCGGCCGTCATGGGCTCCAGGAACTGTAATCTCCGAATAGTGCCATGGCCACCGCGATATTGACCTTGGCCACCGCTGTTTGCCCGAATCGCGAACTCCTCCACCAGCACCGGAAAACGCAGCTCCAGCACCTCCGGATCGGTCAAACGCGAATTAGTCATGTGAGTTTGCACCCCATCGGCTCCCGAAAAACCAGGACCAGCCCCGGCACCACCAGCGATCGTCTCATAATATTGATACCGATCATTACCAAAAATCAAATTATTCATCGTCCCCTGGGCCGCCGCCATATTCCCCAAAGCTCCGTAGAGAGCATTGACGATCGCCTGAGAAGTCTCCACATTCCCCGCTACCACCGCCGCCGGATAGACCGGGTTTAACATACAACCCTCCGGGACAATGATTTCCAGTGGTTTTAGACAACCAGCATTCAACGGAATATCATCGGTCACCAAAGTCCGAAAAACATAGAGAACCGCCGCTTGGCAGATCGCTAAAGGCGCATTGAAATTATTGGGCTGTTGGGGAGAAGTACCCGTAAAATCGATCCGAGCCGATCTATTCACCCCATCGTTCACGAAGTGTCTGCGTGGCAGAATCGTAATCCTTACCTGAATCTGACTGCCTTCATCGGTTTGATAAATGAAATCGCCATCCTGGAGCTGATTGATCGCCCGGCGAACCGCTAACTCCCCTAGATCCTGAATATGTTGCATATAGGCTTGCACATAATCCAAGCCATAGCGATCGATCACCCGCAATAACTCCCGTTTGCCCCGTTCGTTGGCAGCAACTTGAGCCTGGAGATCACCCAAATTCTGGTCAGGATTGCGCGCACCGCCTTGGGCTAGGTAATCCCGGAGTTCCCCTGCTCGGAATTGACCACCATCCACCAATAGCCAATTATCGAATAGGATCCCCTCTTGCTCGATCGAAGTACTCTCGGGCGGCATCGAGCCAGGAGTCATCCCACCAATATCCGCGTGATGACCACGAGCGGCTAGATAAAAGACCGGCTGCCTAGACCCCTCACTAAAAACCGGAGTAATAGCCGTGATATCCGGTAAATGGGTGCCGCCATGATAGGGATTATTAGAGATATAGACATTGCCCGATCGAAATCGATCTCCATGACTCTCAATTAACGCCATGACACTGGCCCCCATAGATCCCAGATGGACAGGAATATGGGGCGCATTGGCCACCAGCTGACCATATTGATCGAAAACAGCACAGCTAAAATCCAACCGCTCCTTGATATTGACAGAATAGCTGGTATTTTGCAGCGCAATACCCATTTCCTCCGCAATTGATCGAAATAAATTATGAAATATTTCCAACTGCACCGGATCGGCCTTGGAATCCAGAGAAACCTTGGATTCCAGAACTTGAGACTGGTGCAAAATCAAATGGAGATAATCACCGATCGTCGCCGTCCACCCTGACTCCAACACCGTGGTACCAGTGGACTCCAAAATCAGGGCTGGCCCCACAATCACATCCCCTGGCTGCAAAACAGATCGCTGATACACCGCCGCATCCTGCCAACCATCTCGACCATACATTGCTACGGTATCAATAGATTGCAAAGGCCCAGCGCGTAAAGCGATCGATGGCGGCGCAGGTACATCACCATCCTTTCGCACCTCCACTGCCAAAGCCTCGATGGTCAACTCCTGATTGGTCATCACAAACCCATAACGCTGCCGATAACTCTCAGCAAAAGCCGCAGCCATGGCCTCCACATCTCCATAATCCACTGCCAAGGAGGAATCGGTACCGCTATAGCGCAGATATACTTGGGCGCGAACTTGCAGTTGATCGGGATCGGCTCCACGCGCAATGGCTTCCGCACGGGTTTCAGCTTCCAACTTCTGCAACCGTTCACAGAGTTCCAGCTGGACGGATTTTTCCGCCAAGGGCAACTCCACCGATACCTGACGAATCGCACAGACCTCTGCCAACCCCATACCATAGGCCGATAACACCCCAGCATAGGGATGAATCAAAATCTCGGTCATACCCAAAGCCTCAGCAATCAGGCAAGCATGTTGGCCACCGGCCCCGCCAAAGCAACAGAGAGCATATTCAGCCAAGTCATAGCCCCGCTGGGTGGAGATTTTCTTAATAGCAGCAGCCATCTTGTTGATTGCCACTGCCAGGAAACCCGCAGCCACCGCCTCGGGAGTGGGCGCATCTGGAACCGTCTGGGCCAAAGCCTGAAACTTTTGGCGCACCACCAGATCGTCTAGGGGTCGATCGCCACTGGCCCCAAACAGCGCTGGGAAAAACTCCGATCGCACTTTGCCTAACATCACATTGCAATCCGTTACGGTCAAAGGGCCGCCCCCACCATAGCAAGCTGGCCCTGGATTGGCTCCAGCCGATTCTGGGCCGACCCGATAGCTCTCGCCATCAAAGCACAAGATCGAACCACCGCCCGCTGCCACCGTATGAATCGCTAGTTGGGGAACTCGCAGCCGGACACCAGCCACCGTAGTTTCCAAGGTGCGCTCATATTCCCCCGCAAAGTGTGATACATCCGTAGAAGTACCACCCATATCGAAACCAATAATTTTATGAAATCCGGCGCTCTCACTAGTCCGCACTGCCCCCACCAGGCCACCCGCAGGGCCAGAGAGAATACTATCTTTACCCTGAAACCCTTGGGCAGCAGTCAATCCACCATTGGACTGCATAAATAATAAAGGTGTATCGCCGAGCTGCGATCCCGTAGGACGGGTACTCCCGTATCGAACCTGTTCCACATAGCGCTGTAAGACCGGTGAAAGATAAGCATCCACAACGGTGGTATCGCCGCGACCCACTAGCTTGATCGTGGGACTGACTTGGTGGGATAGGGAAATTTGGTTGAAGCCGACCGATCGAACTAGTTCTCCTAACTGCAGTTCATGCCCAGGGAAGCGATAACTATGGAGCAAAACGATCGCACAGGCCCGGATTCCGTCGGAATAAGCAGATTGCAAGGATCTGCGCAGATCTTCATCGCATACCAATGCTTGCAGCTCTTCGCCTTGGGCGCTATAGCGCTCCTCAATTTCAATCACTCGCTCATAGAGCATTTCCGGCAACAGAATCTGCCGCGCAAAAATATCAGGCCGGTTTTGGTAACCAATCCGCAGGGCATCCCGGAAGCCTTTGGTAATCAGTAAGACGGTGGGTTCTCCCTTGCGTTCCAGTAAGGCATTGGTCGCCACCGTTGTGCCCATTTTCACACAGGCAATCTGCTCGATTGGCAAAGGCTGACCATCGGCTACCCCCAAAAGATCGCGAATCCCCTGAATCGCAGCATCTGCATAGCGTGCTGGATGCTCCGAGAGCAGCTTGTGGGTAACGATGGTTCGATCAGGCCGCTGGGCTACAATATCGGTGAAGGTGCCCCCTCGATCGATCCAAAACTGCCACTGTTGTGATTCCGGCATTTTCCCTCAAACTGTACCAACTTATTAAAGTATATTGGCAACAATGACTTGTGGATCCATGGAGCGTATAATTTTGAAATACATTCCTTTCTTGATTGGCCATGGTTCAAACTCCCCTCCAGCCCATCACCCTCGAAGCCTTTGCTCAACTTCCCGAAACCAAGCCAGCCAGCGAATTCATCGATGGTGTCACTATCCAAAAACCAATGCCCCAAGGAAAACACAGCACCATTCAAGGCGATCTGGTGCAGGCCATTAATACAGTCCTCAAGCTAGATCGTATTGGCCGCGCCTATCCAGAACTGCGCTGTACCTATGGGGGGAGATCGACTGTACCCGATATATCGGTCTTTACTTGGCAGCGCATTCCTCGCACCCCCGATGGCAAAGTGGCCAATAGTTTTGAAGCTGCTCCCGATTGGACTATTGAAATCCTATCACCGGGACAAAGCCAGTCCAAAGTTGTCCGCAATATTATGCATTGCATCGCTCACGGCACCCAAATGGGCTGGTTGATTGACCCTGAAGAAGAAATAGTTTTTATCTATCTAGCTGACAGAACCATTGCTATTTTTGAAGCAGCCAACGACTTACTGCTGGTGCCAACCTTTGCTAATGGATTGCAACTCACCCTAGGCCAACTTTTTGGTTGGTTAGAAGAATAACGACAAGGAGTAAAATCTGGAGAGACCCTTTCTTCTAGATTCTCCATGGTAGATACGATCGCCCAAGCTGATCTGACAATTGGCAACCTCACCTGGCACTATCGACAGCAAGTGCCCCAGGGGGTAACGGCACCTCCAGTAGCTCTATTGCTCCATGGCGTACCCACTACTAGCCTCAGCTGGACAGGAATCATGCCCCAGATTGCCTCAGCCGGATGGCGCTCTGTGGCTCCCGATTGGATTGGGCTGGGTGGATCGAGTAAACCGCAGAAACAAGATTTTCTTTACACCCCAGTGGCCTATTTAGAGGCTCTTAGTGCTTTTATCGATGCTGTTATCGATCGAATGGCGATCCAGAAAATGGCGATCGTCGCCCAGGGATTTTTAGGCAGCGTGGGCATTCAGTACGCTCTCCAATATCCAGAAAAAGTCGATCGGCTCACCATCATCAGCTCTCCTATTTTTCCGGTCAATTCCCTGCCTTGGCCCCTGCGCAAACTCAGTCTGCCGCTAGCCGGTGAAATGCTCTGCCAAGATCCCTTGAGCAGCGAAAGAATTCTCGAAAAAGGCTGCAAGTTCGTGATTTTAGAAGAATTTTTGCAGGAATATCGACGACCTTTTGTGAAAAGCTCTGATCCCGGCTTTGCTCTACTGGAGATTATGCGCAATCGCCAAAGTCAGCCAAGAAATTAGCGCGGGACTCAGCCAAGCCCCTTTCCCCGTGCAAGTAATTTGGGGAGAAAAAGATCCTTGGTTGGATATGGAGGTGGCTACACAAGCGACGAAATCGATTCCCCAGGGAGAATTTAGGGCGATCGATACTGCTGGTCACTATCCTCAAGAACATTTCTATCCACAAATTGGGGATCTGCTGGTCAATTTCCTCAAACGTAGAATTGCTGATGACTAGCATCTAGCTGAAGTGCTGGATTTCTACCACGATCGAGCACTCCAAGACAATCCCCTACAGTGGCGTGCTTTTTAGGGCATGGAACGCTTATGTTTGCGCTGGTTCGATACGGGAGTACCCGTCCTACGGGATCGCTCTGGTAACTGGATTCCTACACCGGAGGAGTATGAGCGGCAAAGGGCCGATTCCGCATAGCGGAGGCTACGCCAACGAGCAGAACAAAAAGCTGCCCTGTTAGCCGCGAAGTTGCGGGAGCTGGGGATTGAGGTCGATTAACCAACATTTTTTTGTGGGTCAGAGCACTCTTCGGCGAACTTACCAAGCGATCTGACCCGGTTTTATTTTTGGATGGGGTTGTCCCCATCACAGGAACGAGGTCTGGACTCCCAAGTGTACGCTCCCTAAATCCTTGAATTTAGGAATTCTGACGGCTAGGAGTGCTGGGCGCAACAGCCACCACCCGAAAACCCATGTAGCCGTAGTCGCGAATCGACGCAGCAACATGGCGACGGTAGGCCGAGCGGCAGTGATAAGCATTGTCTGACCAAGAACCGCCGCGCAACAGGCGCTGCTTATCAGCATTGCGAGACTTGATATCGCCTCTAGGACTGCCATCTACGGGCGCATCATTATAGGTATCAAAATATTCATCTAAGCACCATTCCCACACATTGCCATGCATATCGTACAAACCAAAACCATTGGCCGGAAAGCTACCCACGGGCGTTGTTTTTTGTCGATATTCTCCCTTGACCGTTGACCTATAGGGATAATTGCCATCATAGTTCACTATCTGCGGAGTGATCGTTTCGCCAAAGGCAAAGGGAGTCGTTGTCCCTGCTCGACAGGCATATTCCCACTCTGCCTCGCTAGGTAACCGATAGGTACGTCCCTCTTTCTGGCTCAGTTTGGCACAAAAATCCATGGCATCCAGCCAAGACACTTCCTCCACCGGCAGTTTGTTATCTCCCTTAAAATAAGCAGGATTATTGCCCATGATTGCTTGCCATTGGGCCTGAGTTACCTCAGTCTGACCCATATAAAACTCTGGCACCGTTACCCGTCGCTGTGGCCCTTCACCATCAGAGCGATCCTTCTCACTCGCTGGAGAACCCATCATCAAGCTCCCTGCCGGGATTTTTACCATGGTTAGCGTCACTCCGTTACTCAGCACCTCAGTGAACACTTCGGCTTTGCCTGTAGGCCGTGCTACCACCTTTCCAGAGCTGTCTAACTTTACCGAAGTATATTGAACCGTGGTTAGCTGTAGGGCCGAGCCAGTTTGATTGCCCTTGCTAGCGCTAGGCGATTTGCTAGTTGAGGGTTCTATTGACTCAGCCGGTGTAGTCGTTGTTTTACTCTCCTTGAACAACTGGCTTAATGCAAATACCGATACTGCCCCCGCTCCGCCAAACCCCAGCCACTTGAGGAACGATCGCCGTGAAGCCCAACCCCCATTAACCTTGGCCCGAGACGCTGCTGGAGAAACTGGCGGTGTTTTTGCGGCTGGCCTTGACTGCGATCGCCCCTGGGACCGCTGAACAGGCTGAGCTGCTGGTGGCTGGGATTGTGGACTGACAACTTGCTGACTGACTGGCTGCTGTACCGGCTGCGGAGCAGGTTTAGGTTGCCGAGCCGCCAATATTTGCTCGATCGCCCCCTGCACCTCCAGTGCATTGCCAAACCGATCGCTAGCCTGCTGAGCCACCATCCGCTCCAGCAACTTCGCTACATCCTGACCAACCTTACACAGGTGCTGCCAGCGCAAAGCCAGCAGATCCTCATCAAACAGCGTATTGGGGTGTTGCCCCGTTAGGCATTGAATCCCGATCGCCCCCACCGCATACACATCACTCGCCGGTCGAGGAAAACCGATCGCCTGCTCCGCAGGCATAAGTAGTCATGCACAAATATTTACATACTTCTAGGTGGTTCGATAGTATACTGGAGAGTATCGATTTCAGCTATATTTAGATGCGGTTTATTCAAGAAATTAGCCCAGAAACAACTCGCTTGCTTCAGAGGATTTATAA